>NZ_JACADJ010000039.1 GCF_013389365.1 Desulfobacter latus | reverse complement strand
TTGTTTTATGCACATAGCCCAAAAGATTTTACATGCTTCAGGTCTGTAAAGCATAACCCTATATCTTTTCAAAGAAATCAAAAAATTATAGCAGAGAGAATTATATTTTGAAAGAAAAAATTAGTTTATCAAAATGATCAATAAAAATTAAGTTTAAAAAAAGAAAAGAAATATAGTTGAACGCTCCTCCTGGATAAAAATGACGCTTAGGAATGAGCACGAAATAAGATGCCCAATTAGAATTTTCAAACGTACGGCTTACAATGGTCGCTTGTTTTAAAATGGGCAAGTTATTTAAGACTCATTCCTAAACCTTCCCCCCCACACCCTTAAACTTCTCAACAAAAGCGGCTATCTTTTGAAACACACTCTGCTTTTTGGGAAGATATTGCGGGTTTAACGGACTCATCTTAGGCAGGATGGCATTGAGCTCTGTGCCATTGTCACTGGCAAACTCCCGCTTTAACGAGGTGACGATATAGCGCTTTGCAGCATCTTCATTCAAACCTTCAGAGCCGATTAATTCTTCCGCTTCTCGTTTTTGCTCCGCCTGGGCAAAGGTAAAAAAGGCATCAATCACACTGGCCTTATCGCCAATCTGATCAAAGTCGGTTTGGTTAATAAAATCAACCAGCAGACTCTCTTTTGCGCGGTTACCGAGGCTGGCGCGAATCACCCGGCGCACCTCGTCAACCAGCTCGGTTTTGCTTCCGGTCTTCTTGTGGTGCTCAAAAATCAGCTCCAGAATGTAGTCAAGGTTGATCTCTTGCGATTTAAGCAGATCCACTTCAAAAACCACATCATCCCAATCGATTTTTGACTCGGCTTTTTCTGCATCTGCTTTTTCACGGCGCAGCCAGTCGCGGATATCGTTGTATGTGGAACGGTAATCCTGAATTTGTCGCTCAGCAGGTATCTCAATCTCCTGCATAGCCTGCAAATCTTCATCGGTTACATAATGCCGGGCTTTAAACGCCTCAACCGCTCCATCATCGGTTATGTCAACGCTTTGTAAGGCTTTCAGGCCGGCAAATTCATCGTAGTTTTGCAGCACATTCTCCACCCGCAAATATTCGCCAAACAGTTTTGTAAAGGCTTTTTTATCCGCTTCTTTTTCAATCTCATCCGGGTTGGGGAAGCGCTGCTGTAATTCTGTTACCACCTCCATATAGCCGCGTCGGGCTTCCCCGGTTACCACATCAGTAAAGCCTTCCATGTATTCTTTATAGCTTTTCTCCAATACCACGTTTTTGGTGTTTTTATCGCCAAAGAGCGTAATGGCATCAATGGTCGCCTGCTCCAGATCACGGAAGGTGACAATATTTCCAAAGGTCTTGGTGGCGTCATAAATACGGTTGGTGCGCGAATAGGCCTGCATCAGGCCGTGGTAGCGTAAGTTTTTATCGACAAACAAGGTATTCAGCGTCGGGGCATCAAAGCCGGTCAGAAACATTCCCACCACAATCAGCAGGTCGATTTCCTGGCTTTTCACGCGTTTGGCAAGGTCGCGGTAATAGTTTTGAAAGCCGTTACTGTCCACGCCGAAATTGGTTTTAAACAGCGCATTGTAGTCCGCAATGGCCGCGCTCAAAAACGCCTTGGCGCTGCTGTTCATGGTTGAAACATCAAAACTCTCGTCCGGAATGTCACCCACCGCATCCTGCTCTTCATTGGCCGCAAACGAAAAGATCGTGGCTGCTTTCAGTGGGTTGTCACTCTCTTTTTGCAATTGCCTGAACGACTCGTAATAGCGCTTGGCCGCATCCACACTGCTTACGGCAAACATGGCATTAAAACCTTTGGCACCGGCTTGCAGGCGGTGCGTTTTCTGCCGGAAGTTATTCAGGATGTACTGCGTGATTTCCCTGATGCGGTCAGGGTGTAGCAGAGCCTGTTTGTTTTCCGCCGCACTCAGTTTTTTCTCATCCTGCTCGCTTTCAATCGCCTTAAACTGCGGGCGAACATCGTTATAGTCCACCTTGAACTTCAAGACCTTTTCATCTCGAATGGCGTCCGTGATGACATACGAATGCAGCTCGCGGCCAAACACACTGGCCGTGGTCTCTGCACCCAGTGCGTTTTGCGGAAAAATAGGTGTGCCGGTAAAGCCGAACTGATAAAACTTCCTGAACTTTTTCTTCAGATTTTTCTGTGCCTCACCAAACTGGCTGCGGTGGCATTCATCAAAAATAAACACCACCTGCCTGTTGTAGACGGCAAGGTCACTTTCACCTTTCATCAGGTTATTCAGCTTCTGGATGGTGGTCACAATGATCTTGTTGTCATCTTTATCCAGATTGCGCTTTAAACCTGCCGTGCTGTCCGAGCCATTCACGCTGTCCGGCGAAAAGCGCTGATACTCCTTCATGGTCTGGTAATCCAGGTCTTTTCGGTCCACCACAAAAAATACCTTGTCGATAAAATCCAGTTCCGTGGCCAGACGCGCGGCTTTAAAGCTGGTCAAAGTCTTGCCGGAGCCGGTGGTGTGCCAGATAAAGCCGCCGCTTTCGGGTTTGCTCCAGTTTTTTGCTTCATGGGAGCTTTTCACCTTCCACAAAAGACGTTCCGTTGCCGCAATCTGATACGGGCGCATCACCAGCAGGGTATTACTGACATCAAACACCGAATAATGCAGCAGCACATTCAGGAGGGTTTTTTTCTGGAAAAAGGTGGCTGTAAAATCTTTGAGATCTTTGATCAGGCTGTTATCGGCCTTCGCCCAGTGCATGGTGAAATCAAAACTGTTTTTATTGCGCTGGGTGGTGTTGGCAAAATAACGGCTGTCCGTTCCGTTTGAGATCACAAACAGCTGCAGATATTTATACAGGGAATGTTCGCTGTTAAAGCTCTCCTTGCTGTAGCGGTGCACCTGATTAAAGGCTTCACGGATCGCCACGCCGCGCTTTTTCAGTTCAATCTGCACCAGCGGCAACCCATTGACCAGCACCGTGACATCGTAGCGGTTGGCATGTGAACCCGTCTGCTCAAATTGCCTGATCACCTGGACTTTATTGCGGGCAATCGTTTTCTTATCCACGAGATAGATGTTCTGGATATGCCCATCATCAAAGACAAAGTCGTGGATATAGTCATCATGGATCTTGCGGGTTTTATCGATGATGGTATCGCTGGGCGTGTCCAGATAGGTTTCCACAAAGCGCATCCATTCAGCTTGCGAAAACTGCACCTTATTTAAGCCCTGCAGCTGTTCGCGCACGTTGACCAGCATTTTTTCGGGAGTGTTCAGATCGGGTAAATAGTCATACCCCTGATTTTGCAGGTCACGGATAAATTCCTGCTCTAAATCATATTCGGTTTGATAGCCTTGACCGTTTTCACAGACCTGCCACGCCTGGGTGTATTTGTCTAAAATAATGAAGTTTTTTGATTCCGCAATGGGCTTGGTGTATTCAATCATTATAAAATCTCTTTTTTAACCACGGAATACACGGAATACACAGAAGGATTAATTTTCTTTTTCTGAATGTTCCGTGTATTCTGTGGTTCCATTAAGCATCCTTCGGCTTGGGAAAACTCAACAGCAGATCGCGGTAATATTCATACTGCTTCTTCCGCAGTTCGATTTCGCGGGGCAGATCTTCGGTGAGGGAGGTGGTGAGAGCGTCGAATTTATCTAGAATAGCGACGATGCGGGTTTTTTTCTCAGGTGAAGGATTCGGAATTCTGATGCTTTCCAGATTCTTTTTGTTTAGCTTTGGCTGAGCTGCGCCTGAAATATAAGGCGTTAAATCAATACTGTTTAAATAGTATTCAACATATCTACGCTCAGCGTATGTCTCGAATTTAAGAACGTGTGCGTGATTATTCACCCAACTTTTTCCGCTAATACTAAATGCTATTGGTGTATTTCTTGCCAGCAAATTTGCACCGTCTTCGGACACAAGTAAAAAGTCACCATCAAAGATGTAGTCTTTAACATAATCAACAATACCCGATGCTCCGTAGTATGGTATTTTTCCAGGGATTCTTAAACCACTCTTAATCGGTTTACGCATTGAATCAAGATTATCGGCAAGCTCCCCCAACGTCTTCCACTCCACCTCCCCTTCTTCAAAACTCAACAACTGGTCTTGGTTACCTCCTTCAATCTCCGCAACAATGGTATCAATGTCCGAGCGTAACTGGTCAATCCTGGCGACGGTGGTTTTCAGCTCGGCATTGAGCTTTGCAATATCAATCACCTCGCGGTTGTCTTTGGCTTCCACATAGCTGCTGACGGAAAGATTGTAGTCGTTGGCAGCTATCCGGTCGTTATCTACGGATTGGGCAAAGTGATCCACCTGCGCTTTGCTGTCGAAGACCTGCATGATCTGTTCGATGTGCTTGTCGGTGAGCACATTGTTGTTGGTCTCTTTCTTGAACAGGCCGCCGGCATTGATGAACTGGGTGCTGGTGTCGCTCTTGTGTTTGGAGAACACCAGAATGTTGACGGCAATGGTGGTGCCGAAAAAGAGGTTGGGTGCCAGGGCGATTACGGTCTCCACATAGTTGTTATCCACCAGATACTGGCGGATTTTCTTTTCGGCACCACCCCGGTAAAAAATACCGGGAAAGCAGACAATGGCCGCACGGCCTTTGCTGGAAAGATAACTGAGCGCGTGCAGCACAAAGGCAAAGTCGGCCTTGGATTTGGGGGCGAGTACACCGGCGGGTGCAAAGCGGTCATCGTTAATCAGGGTCGGGTCGTCTGCGCCTATCCACTTCACTGAATAGGGCGGATTGGAGACAATGGCATCAAAGGGTTTGTCATCGCCGAAATGCGGGTCGATCAAAGTATTGCCCAGCTGGATATTGAACTTGTCGTAGTTGATATTGTGCAAAAACATGTTCATCCTAGCCAGGTTGTAGGTGGTGTGGTTGATCTCCTGGCCGAAAAAGCCCTCTTCAATGATGTGGGCGTCAAAATGTTTCTTGGATTGCAGCAGCAGGGACCCGGAACCGCAGGCCGGGTCATAAATTTTATTGACGCTGGTCTGCCTGTGCATGGCGAGCTGGGCAATCAGCTTGGAAACGTGTTGCGGGGTGAAAAATTCACCTCCGGATTTACCGGCATTGGCAGCGTAGTTTGAGATAAGAAACTCGTAGGCATCGCCGAACAGGTCAATATGGTTGCCTTGAAAATCACCAAAGTCCAGTCCGGCCACCCCCTTGAGTACAGCAGCCAGACGGGTGTTCTTATCGGTGACGGTGTTGCCGAGGCGGTTGCTGGTGGTGTCGAAATCGGCAAACAACCCTTTGATGTCACGCTCCGACGGGTAGCCATTGGCGGAGCTTTCAATGGCGGCAAATATGGCGGCCAGGTCGGTGTTCAAGCTCTCATTGGTGTTGGCGCCTTTGGCAATATTGGCGAACAGCTGGCTTGGGTAGATGAAGTAGCCCTTGGTTTTAACGGCATCATTTTTGATGTCCGGGGTGATAATGTCATCTGAAAGCTCGGCATAGTTGATGCTGTCATCACCGGCTTCGATGTAGCTGGAAAAGTTTTCACTGATAAAGCGGTAAAACAGGGTGCCGAGTACATATTGCTTAAAATCCCAGCCATCCACTGCGCCTCGGACATCATTGGCGATCTGCCAGATCCGGCGCTGCAGTGCCGCGCGCTGTTGGTTACTTGTCATCTATAAACTCCTGATTCCGTTACTCAGCTTTGTTTTTATCATGTTGCTCATTACCTGCAGCAGCGCAGCCTGAGCGCACCCATCGGTCTACTTCATCTTTTTTGAATTTCCAAAGACGGCCGATTTTATGGGCGGGCATGCCTTTTTCGCTTATCCACTTATATACGGTATCTCGCTTGATCCCGAGATAGTCTCCAATTTCATCTACGGACAACCATCTGTCTTCCATTTTCGACTCCATCATTCTTTGAGGGCCGTGTCATTTTTAAATGTGGCGGCTTGTCAAGTTGTTTAACCGGACAGCATCCCACAGGGATACAATCCGGCTACATTAGGTTAAACAGGGTTAAAGATATATAGATGAAATGAAAAAATCAAGTTTTCTTTCCGGATTTAACCAATTTTAGCCCAATTTATTGCCTTCCAGTACATTGGAATTGAGTTTGAGAAAGAAAATGGACCACATGCCCGACAGGTTCTCCGAAAAGAGAGTGAATGCAGAACATTTAAATTTGGCTCTTGTCGCGTTTTGGGGTCCTATTTTTGTGGTTATTCATAATATATTGAAATTATTGGTAATAAACCCAAAACCACAGATTGTAAGCCCTCGCCTTATTTTAAATAAATTCAAATGGTTGGATCAAATACGCATTTAAAAGACCCTGAAACACGACATGAGCCTAATTTTTTTTAGTGCATTAAAAACTTGATAGTCGAGTGTTAAAAAATATATATGTTTTTAGAAGGGTCTATGGCCGACAGAGATTTAGTAGGAGCGCATAATATTTTAGTTAATAAATTAGCGCCCTTTGGGCGGGCTGTTAGGTACTGGGTGCTGGGTGCTGGGAAATGGAAATTCCTATACTCTATATTTAACTGAATATTATGCTTTGGGAGAACCCCCCGCTATTTAGAAAATAGTGTAAGCTATATTATTTGTATAGCAAAAAATGCATCGGAGAAAAAATGTCCTATAAAGCAATTATAATTAAGCAAGATGAATTTTGGGTTGGTTGGATTCCTGAAATTCCCGGAGCCAATGCCCAGGAGTACACCAGGGAAGAATTATTGATTTCATTAAAGGAGGCTGCCAAAGATATTATAGAGTTAAGGCACGAACAAGCCATAAGAGAACTAACCACACCCTCATAAAAAAACTTTGTAGCTGATCTTCAGGGCCTTCCCAAGGATCCGGGCTCTTTTCTTTCCAATGGTGCGCTTATGGTTTTCCATTTCGGAAATATGGGCCTGGGAAATGCCGGTTAATTCTGAGAGCTGCTTTTGCGTAACCCCCTCTTTGGTTCTGGCTCCCAGGAGTGCAAGACCGGGCAAGGAATCCTCTTTAAAATCTTCAAACAATTCGCCTGCCGGGATTAGTCCGGACACATCGGCAAACCCAAGGGCTTGAAGGGCATTGATTGCCTTTTCCCTGTTTTCCGGCGGCCCGATAAATCTTAACTCAATAGGGGGCTTTTTCGTGTGTCCCAACATATTGAACCTCCACAATACGGATCTCTTTATCAATTCTTCCCATACCTTCTTTAGGTGGCAATGGTGGCGGCCTTTGCCCAGGGAGCTATAATTTGACCAGTTGCCACGGACAGGGCCCAGATCCTTAATTTCTGCAACCAGGACATACAAAGCAGCCTTAATCCGTCGGGGCAGTTTCGTAACCTGTTTTTTGACCTTTTTATTTGAGGTAACAACCCATGTCATAGCTATAAATATACCCGTAAAAGGGATATTGTCTAAGGTATGGGAGGATTTTAAAAATCTGATATTGCCTGCCAGATTTCCTTATATTGCGTGCAAGTTTACAATTCCTCATCTTTCTTGAGAGAATGGATAAGATCTACACTAAGCCTGGCCCAATGCCCTTTCTGCGGGGGGCACGATTGCTTCATGATCTACCCGGATACCCGGTCATGGAGCTGCTTTCAGTGTGGAGACAAGGCAGGGGGAAGCATTATTGATTTTGTGGCCAGGGAAAAAGGCTGCACTGAACATGAGGCGTTGACAGAGCTGGCCACGGCTATGAACTCCACGAACCGACTAAGGGCGGTAAGCCTTCACGGGCGGCAACCTCCCCAAGGCAGATGATCTTTGAGGCAGCCGCAAGCTATTATGCCCGGGTGCTGTACAGAACACCCCAGAGCCTTGAATACCAAACAAAGACCCGGTTACATAGTGCCCAGATCTTGAAAGAGTTCCGGATAGGAGCAGCAGACGGCCACCTTCTGACAGAGCTGCAAAAGCAAGGCTTCCCCATGGATGAAATCTTGGATTCGGGCAAAAAAACCGATCCCGCGTGCCGGACTCGGCAACAGGATCGGTTTTTTAAAAATTAATGGTGGAGGCGGCGGGAGTTGAACCCGCGTCCGAAAACAATCAATCCAGGCTTCTACATGTTTATCCCGAACTTTATAATTGACCGGGAAGTCTCCTTCAGGAGGGATACAACCCAGCATATCCTGAAAAATTTAACTTTTGAAACCCAGGAAATTTCAAAAGCGGTCTTGCAAAGTCGACGCCCTGACCTGAATCTGCAAGAAGGATGTCAGGAGGACGGAAGCCGCCTTAAGCAGCTACAGCGTAGTTATAATCGTCTGCGATTATATTTATACTTGCCAAGTTTACGAGTTGACAAACACTCGACATGCTACCATGGACGTCAAAATATCCGTCGAAACCATTACGCCCCCAAATTGTAAAAGATCAAAGAACTGTAGTTAATATAACAACAAGAAGGTTTAAGTCAATATTTTTTTAAAAAATCAGGAATATTTTTTTCTTTCACGATCCATATCCCGCTTAACATCCCGCTGCTTAATGGCTTCCCTTTTGTCGTAAAGCTTTTTGCCTTTACCAAGGCCCAGCAGGACCTTTATCTTATCATTTTTAAAATAAATTTTTAAAGGTACCAGGGTATATCCCTGTTCTTTTATTTTTCCGACAAGTTTTTTAATTTCGTGACTGTGCAACAACAGTTTCCGGGTGCGCATGGATTCATGATTGGCATTGTATGCAAACGTATAGGGAGAAATGTGAAGCTGCCGCAAAAAAACTTCTCCGCGCTTAATATCTGCGTAAGAGTCCTTGAAACTGACCCTGCCTTCTCTGATGGCTTTAACTTCTGAACCCACCAGCACAATGCCGGCCTCATATTCATCATCAATGTGATAATTGTGCCGGGCTTTTTTATTGGTGGCAATCAGTTTGGTATATTTTGCGTTCATGATTTATTCCTCGTTATCCTTATAAGGCAAAAAATCCCGGTATTCCGTTTGGATATAATCAACAATTTCCTGAACCGTTTGAAATCCAAGAATCACCTGGACATCTTTCCGTGCTTTTGAAACATTCATGGAGCGGATCATTTTCTTTATAACAGGGATGGCACCGGCGTTCATTGACAGATTGGTCAACCCCAATCCAAGAAGCACAGGGATATTAATGGCGTCACCCGCCATTTCACCGCACATATACAGATCAATATTTTTTTCGGTTGCCGCATCTACGGTGAGACGGATCATTTTCAATACCGCAGGGTTTAACGCCTGGTAAAGATGCGCTACCCTGCGATTGCGCCGGTCAATGGCCATGGAGTATTGAATTAAATCATTGGTGCCGATACTGAAAAAATCAACGTGGTCGGCAAGTTCCCGGGCCATCATCACGGCGGAAGGCACCTCAATCATAATTCCCAACGGAATATCTTTATTAAATATCTTGTCTTCGGACTCAAGTTCAAGTATCGCCTTGTCAATACATGATTTCACGCGAATAATTTCCTCAACACAGGAAATCATGGGAATAAGAAGCTTAATATTACCAAAAGCGGCAGCCCGTAAAATGGCTTTAATCTGGGCAATAAAAATACCTTCATTTTCCAGACAAAACCTGACGGCCCTTAAACCTAATGCAGGATTGGCCTCTTCCACCGGATCTATATATGGATTAAATTTGTCCCCGTTAATATCCAGGGTCCGGATGGTCACCGGCGCCGGTTGCATTAATTCCACAAGCTCTCCATATTTTTGCAGCATTTGATCTTCGGTGGGGAACCGATTTAAATCCAGACATAAAAATTCCGTTCTGAACAGTCCGATACCATCCGCTTTATTGTCCTTGGCAGAGACCACCTCTTCTACCAGCTCTATATTGGCAAGAAGGTTAATGGGGATCCCGTCGGCAGTAATCGCGGGCAGATGGCTCTCCCGTTCAATGTCAGCCCTATACGCTTCAAACCGTGCCATCTTTTCTTCATATCGGAACAGGGTGTCTTCATCCGGATTAATAATAAGAATCCCGGCGGAACCATCTAGGATAAGGATATCATCATTATCGATATTTGTCGTGGCATTGCCAAGTCCCAACACGGAGGGAATTTTAAGGGATTTTGCCACGATACTTGTATGGGAGTCTTTCCCCCCCCTGTCTGTTACAAAACCCTTGATATGTTCAAGCTGGATCTGACTGGTATCTGCGGGGGAAAGGTCATGGGCGACAATGATAACGCGCTTGTTTATTTCGCTGATCCGAATTTCAGCTTCACCCACCAGATAATTCATTATCTTGTCTGAGACCTGAGTAATATCATTACCCCTGGCCCGAAGATATGGGTCATTGATTTGATCAAACATCCGGCTGATACGCCTGGACACCCGGCGAAGCGCCCACTCCGCATTGATTTGCTCATTGGTAATGGTATCAATGGTTTTACCGTAAAGCATTTTATCCTTAAACAAAACCATATGGGTTTCAAGGATATTCAAATTCTCGCTTAAATCATTCCCTAACGAATCAATGGCGTCGGCATTATCTTTTTTGGCTTTATCCACAGCACTTTTAAACCGGTCAATTTCATTGGGGAGCATATCCGGGCTTACAGGATAGCGTTTAATAAGGTTAACACCCTCCCGATCAACAAGATAAGCCTTTCCAATACAGATACCGGGAGAGCCGCTGATACCCCTGAGAATAATTTGATCCATAACGGTTCTATTCATAAAATGCGGCAAGGAAACCCCTGAGTCTTTAGCTCAGGGGAGGAATTGCCGCCCTCCTTATAATAATTTAGTAGCCATGCACCGGACCTTAGCACGTCGTATTGTAGGAATAACCGTCAGATGCATGAAGCAGCCTGCAATATTTCCAGCTAATGCCCTGTACTGTTTTGTCCACTGTTTTAATGTTAAATGATCCGCTTTTTCTGACAGCGACGCGCCCGGTGTACGTTCCAACCTTTTTGCCGGAAGTGACAACCGCTTTGACGATGTCGCCCGTCTGAAAGCCTTTGACTTTTTTCTCAGTTGACTTTGCTGTTGTCCGGGGGAATCCGAACTTGTTTACCCTGCACATCTGTCTTGAGCCATGACCGTCTGCCTTTACAATCAACACGGTTTTGTCGATCTGAAAAATCTTTTCAGGTGTGCTTTTCCCGACACAGGCGGCATCAAGCCAATGCGTTTTGTAAAGTCCCCTGGTCGTCCGGTTGAATTTTGTCAGAGTCCAAAACGGTCTCTTTCAAAATGATTGTGAAGGGGAACTGTCTGAAAACTGCGGCTTTTCCTTCTGTCAAAAGCAGTCTTGCCTTTGCCGGATGCACCGGATTCTGAGGCTTTTTGTTTGTATCCAGAACAAATACACTCAATTTTAAAATCCTCTTGTTTCCAAGGTAATGTTTGCCTCGTCAATGTTATGATCGGGTTTGGCGCAAGCAGCACCGGCTTAACCCCTTAGACCTGTTTAACCACTTACCGTAGAACCTGGAGCCGGCGAGCACCCCAGGGTACCTGTTTCCGATCTAACGTAGTGCTCGAAGCACTTAGCTCGAAGCACTTAGACTGGTCAACTTTGGGGCTTTTTCAAGCCCCTCGGTCTTCAGCCGAGGGGTAGTTGACTTTCTCCAAATCCGATATCAAAAAAATTTTTAATCTTATCTGCCAGGGCAGAATCTTCTTCCTTTTCCGTAAAAATGGATACCTTTGTTCCTGTAACCGCACACAGGGATAAAATTTCGATAACGCTTGTGGCATCCACAATGCTTTTTCCATCTGACAACCAGATATCACCAACGGCATCCTGGGTCATCCCCGCAATCAATGCCGCGGGCCGCGCATGCATTCCCAAGGCATTGACAACCGCTGTCTGCCGGAATACTGAATATTGAAAATCCAAGTTTATATTCATTTCAAATGAGTTTTTTCTTTTTGTGTTATTAAAAATAATAAAGTGAAAATAAAAACCGACCAACTTGATCAGGTGTCATAAAGTGAATAGTATATACCACATTTAATATATTTTAGCCAGTTGGGTTGGGCGATCTGAACTTGCACTCTGAACCGTTTTAGTTTATGAAGCAGGAATTTCTCATCATTTATACCTGATAGGTAAGAATGAGTAAGAAGAAAGGAACAGTTGAACATGAGTACCCCCAAGACCATTCAGTACCCGATTGATGATTTCAAGTCCGGTGAATCATGGCGCCTGTTTAAAATTATGGGCGAATTTGTTGACGGCATAGACGGACTTCATGACCTGGGACCGGCTGTCTCTATTTTCGGTTCTGCAAGAACGACCAGGGCCCATCCTGATTATGAAACGGCAAGAAAGACAGCCGCCTGTTTTGCAGCCGGTGGTTATGCAATCATCACAGGTGGGGGGCCGGGTATAATGGAAGCGGCAAACCTGGGCGCATCAGAGCAGAACGGGGAATCCGTCGGGCTGAAAATCAATCTGCCTTTTGAAGAAGAGGGTAATGCCTATATGACCCGATCTTTAGACTTTAATTATTTTTTTATCCGAAAGGTCATGTTTGTTAAATATGCCCAAGCCTATATTATTATGCCGGGGGGACTTGGTACAATGGATGAAATGTTTGAAACCCTGACGCTGGTTCAAACCCGGCGTATCCGAAAAATGCCTGTTATTTTAATGAACAAAGACTTCTGGGGCGGACTTCTGGCGTGGATTGAGAATTCACTTGCAGTAAACGAATTAATCTCACCTGTGGATATGGATCTATTTTCATTAGTTGACACCCCGGAACAGGCCCTTGAAATAGTGGACAACTTTTACAAGCGGCCTTAGTCTTCAAGCCGGTTCTAAGCCAACCTTGAAGCGCCCCTTCTGGGGAGATGAAAAACTGTATTTGTGGGCAGTTTCTGTAAATCAAGCCATGTGCAAATCTGTTTTTTAACCGTTTCAAGGTCCGACACCGGCATTTCAAGCCTTGTGGTGTGCAAAAACATCTCTTCCCAGGAATTCAGGTAGACCAGTGTAAAATCTGAAATTTTGCCGCTGGGTCTTTGCGCATAAAAATTGACGGAAACAAACAAACTTGTAATGAACGGCCTCCTGCTCAATGCATCAAAACTAACCGGCTTTGCCAATTCGAGGATAAAAAAATCATACATTTTTCTGTAAAGTTTTTCAATGCTGTCATGGGAAACTTCCGTGGAATTCGGCAACATGCCCAAAAAAGTGTGGTTTGTATAAAGATGGTTGTGAATCAACCAGGCCCCGATCTCCTCCACAGAACTCGCCGTAAGTATAGATTCTTCATCCATCCGGGCCTGAATAGATGGTTTGTGGATCAATTGCCACTGACCGTATTTTTTCCCGGATGCGACCAGGTATCTTAGATAAAGCCGCGAGAAATGACGGTCCCCGCTTGAGATTAAAAGCAGTCTTTTAATCTTACCCGGCTTGTCCTGGAACTGGATATCTACTTTGCGCTCAAGAACCCTGCGGTCCTGCTCAGAAATAGCCGGCCCGGAATCATCCCTGAACCGGCTTTTAAGATCCGTGTACCGTGTCATCATGTACTGTTCAATGGTCAAAGAAAGACGGTAAATGGCGGCATAAGGCCAGGATCTGAATCGACCGATCTCAAACACCTTTTCCGGGGTCCATCCCCATTCCCGAAGGCACCTTTCTAAAAGGATGCGTCGCAGGCCAAAAACACTGAAATTCAACCCTGATTGTTTTGTAATCCCCAGCTTGAGAAAAAAACAGGTGAGCAAAAGCTTGATGGAACCTGTATCCCCTGACTTCATATAAAATTGAATCAGGGTATTGAGCAAAATAATATAGGAATCGTTCTGTCCCGGCTTTAGATGGGTCCCTGAATTCATCCATTCGTTTTTATACTCATTGCACAGCATGGGTTCCCGGTCATATGTATTGATGTATTTTTCCAGTAAAGCCATCTTGATAACTGATTTAAAAGGGCTTTTCAGCCATTTAAACATTTGCCAGATAGAAGCGCCGAAATATTCATTACGGGGTACGGCATGGATATCACCCAGATCAATATAGCGTTTAGTCCCGGGCAAATGATTGATGCAGTCATGGATCAGATTATAATAATGGCGGCTGATGCTGGTAGGAAGCGCCGTCCACAAGGGCAGTCTGCCGGCCACATGGATCATGGTCCGGTAAAATTCCTCTTTGAGCAGCAGGGCCTGGGCTGAGCCTGAACTTTCCTGGGAAGACCCGCCAAAATCATTATCACGCGCCTTAAAAATATCCACAATAAAAAAGGTGACCTGAATTTTAAACCGTTCCAGGGCCATATTTTCCAACCCATCAAGTTTCTGACGCAAAAGATCGGTTGCCTGGCGCCCCAGCCGTTTTTCATCTATACAAATCCAGTAGTCAATGTCAGACGCCGCAGTTTGGGCAACCGACCCAACACTTCCCATGGAATATATCGCAAAGATAGAGGGATTTGAATGCCGCCGGACAATAACATCGGCATTTCCCAGGTAGTGCCGGCCAACTCGTTCAGTCTCCATTGACGGCAGATAATCGGCCACGCCACACGGCGTTGATGATAAAATTTCGCCGGTTTCCGGCATTGAAATATTTTCATGGATCAGTAAAGGTAAAAGCTGAAAAAAGTTCGCCTGTTCCGGTTTAAAAATATCAAAAGCCAATAAAAGACTTAATTTATTTTGTTTAAAAAACTTTGCTTGTCCAAAATGAATAAACTCAGAGAAAATAAGTATATTTATTTCATTGGTCATCCGGGGATCAATCGCCGGCAAGTCATCGAAACTGAGTTGATACGTCCTGTCATTATAATTCAGATTCCGGACGCGCACATCCATGGCTGAATGTGATGCAAACCGGCAAAACCGGGCCCTGGCATTGGTGAAATCCGCCATGTGAAGGCAGGCATTGGCAAAGGAAATGCCGGATAGCCGTGCGTGGGCAAAAACGGCACAGGTTAAATTTGTTTCGTTAAAATAAGATTTTGAGATAACGGCCTTAATGAACAGGGCATCGCTCAGGTCTGCCCCGTTGAAATTACAATTATAAAAAGAGGCGTTTTGAAAGCTGCACTGGTTGAATGTTGTCTTTTGGGCAGAGACATTGACAAAAACGGCATTATCAAAACAGGTCAGATCAAATACCGCTTCATCCAAATTCATATTATAAAACAGGGTATTCCAGCATACACCGCCTGACACATGAATACCTGTCAGCAACGTATTAAAAATCTGTGCATGGGTCAGATTAAGCATGGATCGAGTCAAATCCATCCCGGACAGATCCTGGTCCCGGATAAGCGCTTTCCGGAAATTCAGATCCTGGGGAATAATCCGCTGCTGTAGATCATTGAGTTTTTTTTGGACCGAATCCTTGAGCATGGATTTTAAAAAGGCGACCATGGATTTTTTCTGGGGCATTTCCGTCTGGATATCCTTGAAAGGCGCGACAATGCTTTTGCGTTCCTTGAGCAGCAGACGCTGGGTTTTTACTATAAGCCTGTCCACTTCTTTCCTGATCCGGTCCGAGCTGCAAAGTTCTATGTTTTCCTTTAAAATCCTGACCACCCGTTCCGGACGTTTTTTGATCATGCCGAAAATACATGATAGATTGACATCATAGTTTTCACCCTGATAGGCCCCCTTATTCAAGGCAATGTCCTGGAGCGCAAAAAATGAGAGTCTGGACAAGGCTGAAATTTCCATATGGATGATGGGAATAAGGGAAGGATACGTGTGCCGGACCATATTCATAACCTGATGAAAGGGGTGTCTGCCGCTCACAACAAGGGCTTTAAAAGCGCTGATCGCCTCGTTGGTATCGGCATATTGAAACCGTTCAAACACCGCCTCGAACAGCTCCGGGTACAGTCCAAAGGACGAGTTTTCAATCAGATGGTACACAGCCATCCTGATCTTTTTTACGTTTTGTTGGGTCAATGCTTTTTTAAAAACCCGTAAAGGCAGCTTTGATCGCATCATTGACATGGCTTTAAGACCGGTAATCCTGTCTTCAGGTTCCACGGACAACAGCTCATTGTCTTCTATGAGAGCAGGGTCTCGCAACGGGGCGTCAATATTATTTAAATACGGATCAACATCCCGTTCCCGGTCAAACAGGTCGGCATAATACCAGGTCACAGCCTCGCGCTGCTTCACACCGGCAAGTACATAGCGAAACAAATTTGCAAAACGCATACGGATGGCAGGGTCTGCCTGCAGATACTGATCAACAAAAATCAAACGAAGGCGGTCATCCAGATCGCTGATACATTTTTTTATTACGTCCTGGGAAACCCGTTCCAGGTAAACGGCCTTAAAGGCAAAAAAGGCGCCGATACTGCCAATATTCATCAACGCCTGGATAAGAACACTTTTATCTGAAAATGACATTTGCGCAAAAATTTTGCGGTAAATAAGCGCTGCGCCCTGAAAAGCATCGGCCTGCGCCTGTTTTAACGGTTTATTCTCCAGCGGTGTTTCAATATTCTTCCGGATAACAAAAGCGATCTCGTACAAACTTTTCCTTCCCGCTTCCCTTAAAAGGTAATGGTTTGAAAAAACACCGCTTAAAATCGGTAGAAGCCCAAGATAGCCAGGCAATGCTGGTGCCTGAAGGACCAGCGTCCTACGCTGTTGTTCATCAAGGGTCTTCCAGTAATCATCAAAGGTATGATGATTGAATTCAGGATTAAAGTCATCCATATTGCTGTACCAATCCCCACATTTCAGATGGTTCCCCAATTTTTATGTGATGCCGCCTATATTTTAATTGGAATTTGGTATATGATTTATGTTCAATTTAAAATTTCGTTACAATCTTTAATATTGTTTCAATATTGTATACCATACCAGAATTTTTTTATGAACTTATTTGATGGCAAAATAGAGGATAAGGCCGCAGACCAAGGGTATGATGCCCGGTCCATAGAGGTACTCAAAGGCCTTGACCCGGTCAAGCGCAGACCCGGTATGTACACGGACACATCAAGCCCGGATCACCTGGCCTTTGAAGTTATTGACAACAGTGTGGATGAGGCCATTGCGGGCTTTGCCACACGCATTGATGTCACCCTGACCCAGGACAACAGAATCACTGTATCGGACAACGGCCGGGGAATGCCTGTTGACATACACCCCCAGGAAGGTATTTCCGGTGTTGAACTGATCATGACCAAGCTGCATGCAGGTGCCAAATTCTCAAACAAGGATTATGCGTTTTCCGGCGGGCTTCATGGGGTAGGCGTCTCTGTGGTCAATGCGCTGTCTATTGATCTGAGCATTGATATTTGCCGGGACAAAAAACGATACACCATTGAATTTCAAAATGGTGCTAAAACAAAAGACCTGGAAGAGATCGGCACAGCCGCCAAGACCGGAACCACGCTGACGTTTAAACCGGCGCCAACCTATTTTGATACCGATCAATTCAATGTGGTTGCCATCCGGGCAGCGCTTAAATCCAAGGCGGTACTCTGTCAGGGACTGACCACCACCTTTACCGTTGAAAAAACCGGAGAAACCGACACCTGGCACTATGACCAGGGCCTGGATCAATACCTTCAAGAGATGATCCGCAGCACTAAGACCATTTTTCCGGAACCGTTCACCGGCTCGGCCGACAATGATGATTTAAAGGCCGTATGGGCGGTGAACTGGGGGGTGGAAGAGGCCCTTGATATTGAAGAAAGTTATGTTAATCTCATTCCCACAAAACTTGGGGGTACCCATGTCAACGGATTCAGATCCGGCTTGCTGGAGTCTGTTAAAGAATTCTGCAAATTTCGAAATCTTCTGCCGAAAGGGGTGTTTCTTACCCCTGAAGACATCTGGCAAAATGTGGGATATGTATTATCCGTAAAACTTGTGGAGGCCCAGTTTTCAGGCCAGACCAAAGAACGTCTTTCTTCACGGCATTGTGCAAGCCTGGTTAATCTCCAGGTCCGGGACGCGTTCAGCCTGTGGCTGAACCAGAACGTGGCGTTCGGCGAAGCCCTTGCCCGGGCCGCCATTGAAAATGCCAGACGCCGTGAAAGAAAACGCAAAAAAGTGTCCTTGAAAACCCGAACCAGCGGTGCCGCGTTGCCGGCCAAACTGTCGGACTGTACCAGTGATGACCAAAAACAGCGGGAGCTTTTTTTTGTGGAAGGCGACTCTGCCGGTGGTTCGGCCAAGCAGGCCAGAGACAGGCGTTTTCAGGCCATTATGCCCCTGCGGGGAAAAATCTTGAATACCTGGGATTTAAATTCTTCGGCCATACTTGAATCCAAGGAGATCCGGGATATTTCCCAGGTACTGGGCGTGGTCCCGGGATCAGATGATATCTCCAGACTGCGCTACAATAAATTATGTATCCTGGCCGATGCAGACTCTGATGGCCTGCATATTGCGACCCTGTTGTGCGCACTTTTTTTAAGGCACTTTCCGGAAGTGGTCCGGCAGGGACATGTGTTTGTGGCCATGCCGCCCCTTTACCGGATCGACATGGGAAAAGAGGTGTTTTACGCCCTTGATGATTCAGAAAAAAGCGCCATCATTAAACGGCTGAGCCGCCGGAAAAAACCGGCAAAAATAAATGTCCAGCGTTTCAAGGGATTGGGGGAGATGAACCCAGCCCAACTGCGGGAGACCACCATAGCTCCGGACTCCCGACGTCTGGTCCAGCTGACAATCACGGATGAACCAGGTGCCGGCGAACAAAAAACCGCCCCGGCCCGGGAAAACCAAAAATCGACATCAGACTCATCTGAAAGCGAAAGGTTCCCTGATCCCCCGGCAGCAGACAGTCCCCGGACATCAAAAAAGAATGATGTGTTCCAGGTCATGGATATGCTTTTGAGTAAAAAAAGGACCCGGGACCGGAAACGCTGGATTGAAACCCATGGAGTAATCAAAGAGATTTAATACGCATGATCCAGACCCCAAGTTCCCGTGTTGAAGAGTTTGAACGCCTGCCCTTCAAGGAGTTCACCCAAAACGCATATCTGAACTATTCTATGTATGTCATCCTGGACCGGGCCCTGCCCCATATCGGTGACGGGCTCAAACCTGTCCAGCGCAGAATCATATATTCCATGAGCCAACTGGGCCTGTCTTCCACGGCCAAATTCAAAAAATCGGCCAGGACCGTGGGCGATGTCCTGGGTAAATTTCACCCCCACGGGGATACCGCCTGCTACGAGGCCATGGTCCTGATGGCCCAGCCGTTTTCTTTAAGATATCCGCTGGTGGACGGGCAGGGTAACTGGGGTGATCCCAATGATCCCAAGTCCTTTGCAGCCATGCGCTATACGGAATCAAGACTGTCCAGATATGCAACAATTCTTTTGGATGAATTGGAACAGGGCACGGTGGCGTGGGTTCCCAATTTTGACGGTACCCTGGAAGAACCCTCCCTGATGCCGGCGCGTCTGCCCAATATTCTGCTTAACGGCACCAGCGGCATTGCCGTGGGTATGGCCACCTCCATCCCGCCGCATAATTTAAGGGAAATGGCAAAGGCCTTGATCTTTCTCATTGAAAATGAAAATGCCGACACAAAAGACTTGTGTAAATTTATTAAAGGTCCTGATTTCCCCACCCACGCTGAAATCATAACCCCTGCAACAGAAATCGGCGACATCTATGAAAACGGTAAGGGGCGCGTAAAAATGCGGGCGCAGTATATCATAGAAGACGGGGAGCTCGTATTCACAGCCCTTCCCTATCATGCGTCCACTGAAAAAATCTACGAGCAGATCGCCGCCCAGATCACTGCAAAAAAGCTGCCCATGGTGTCGGATCTACGGGATGAATCCGACCACGAAGAGCCGACACGGTTAGTGGTGATGCCACGGTCAAACCGTGTGGATCTTAACGCCCTGGCAGACCATCTTTTTGCCACCACGGATCTTGAAAAATCCTTTTCAATCAACATGAATATGATCGGCCTTGACGGTCGGCCCGGGGTAAAAAATCTAAAAGGAATCCTGAACGAATGGCTTTCGTTCAGAAAAACAACCATTGAAAAGAAATTTCGGTTTCGTCTGGAAAAAATTGTCAGCCGGCTGCATATCCTGGAAGGATTTAAAACCGTTTTCCTCAACCTTGATCAGGTCATCGAAATCATACGCAGGACAGATGATCCAGCCAAAGAACTCATGGACACCTTTAATTTGTCCGAAATCCAGGTTAAGGCGGTTCTGGAAATCCGGTTGCGTCAGCTTGCCAAACTGGAAGAAATTAAAATCACCGAGGAAATGGCCGCACTTTCCAAGGAAAAGGCGCACCTTGATAAGCTCCTGAATTCACCGCGGGCATTTAAGGCGTTTATGATCAAAGAAATTGAAGAAGATGCCAAAAGCTTCGGAGATAAACGCAGATCCCCCATCAAAAAACGCAAGGATGCCGAAGCATTCTCGGTTACGGATATTATCGAAGTAGAGCCTGTCACCATTATTCTGTCCACCAATGGATGGATACGGACAGCAAAGGGCCATGAGATTGATCCTGCAAATGTAAAATTTAGAACCGGGGATCATCTGCTGTGCCATCTGCGCACCCGATCCGACAAACCCATCGTACTCATTGATACTTCGGGCCGGGCATATACCCTGTTCTCCCATGCCCTGCCCTCGGCCAGGGGAAACGGGGAACCCGTCACAGGGCATCTCACCCTTGCCCCGGATGCAACGATCTGCACCATGATTGCCGCCGAAGATGAAGACCTGTTTCTCAACGCTGCTGACAATGGGTATGGTTATATCATCAAATTCAATGATTTTTTAACCAATTTCAAAAACGGAAAGGCAGTAATCACTTTATCCCCAAATGACCAGCCAATGGCACCACTTCCCATATCGGATGTCAATTCCGACAACGTCGCCGCAATCACCACCGACGGCAGGATGCTGATCTTCCCGGTCAACGAGCTGCCGCGCCTGAAAAAAGGCAAAGGCAATAAAATAATTCATATTTCGGCTTCCGGCAAAAGCCCCAATCCCCCTGAAAAGCTTAAGTTTCTAAAAATATTGCCTTTAAATTCAAAGCTTGTTATATATTCCGGCAAACATTTCTTGCGGCTGACACCAGATAACCAGCAGAATTACACAAGTACAAGGGGGCGACGGGGAAAACTGCTTCCCCGTGGATACAGAAAAGTAAATAACCTTGAAATTATCCCCATCCAGCCGGCAACAGATGATACGGATTAATGAAATCATTTTTAACTAAACATTTTATTCTTATAACTCTAACGATTGTAACCTTAGGGAGCGTTCGGTTTTGTGTGTTGATGCATCGCCGGGAAATCGGAAGCACACTGAACACCGTTGAAAAAATATGCAAAAACGGCAAGCTGCGTCTGATTACCAGCAAGGCTGTTAACACCTATTATATATACAATAACAAACCCACGGGGTTTGAGTATGATCTGGCCCGGGAGTTTGCCCGATTCATGAATGTAGAACTTGATATCATAACACCCGGCTGGAGCAGCATGTTCACCTATCTTAAACAAGGCAAAGGTGATTTTATTGCCGCAGGGCTTTCCATTACTGCGCCGCGCCTGGAATATCTGGATTTTTCCATTCCTTACATGACCGTACAGCAGCGTATTATTCACCACAACCTCATCTTTACTCCCAAGGACATTAAAGACATGGCATTTAAAATTTTTCATGTCAGGCGGGGGACCTCCTATCATGACAGGCTGGGAGAGATAAAGGCTTTGGGGGTGAATCTGAAATATGTACTGCATAATAACACCCCCACCGAAGAGCTGATCGCCATGGTTCATGACAGGGAGATCACATTCACCATTGCCGATTCCAATATCGCCCTGCTCAACCGCCGGTTTTTTCCGGATATACGCATCGGCATTCCCATCCAGGAGCGCGAATCCCTGGCCTGGGCGGTTCGGAAAAACGATAGTGAGATGCTCAAGCAGGTCAACAAATTCTTTCTATATGCCACCAACACCGGCATCCTGAAACGCATTACAGCCAGATATTATGGCAATATCGACAATTTCGACGCCTATGACCTGAAAAAATTCCATGAACGTATAGAAACGCGGCTGCCCAAATACAAAAACATAATCAAGGAAGAATCCGCCAAATACGGATTTGACTGGCGCCTGATAGCAGCCATTGTGTATCAGGAATCCCACTTTGACCCGGATGCAAAGAGTTCTACCAATGTTCGCGGACTGATGCAGGTCACCCAAACAACCGCAAAGGAAATGGGCATTAAAAATCGCCGGGATCCTCAGCAAAGCGTCCGCGCAGGGATTAAATATCTATCTTTAATGTACAAACGCTTTGATTATATGGAAGATAAATCCCAGCGACTGTTGTTTGCCCTGGCAAGTTACAATGTCGGATACGGGCACGTCAAAGACGCCATGAGGCTGGCAAAGGAGAAAGGGTACGACCCCACTACCTGGAAAGGACTAAAGGCGACACTTCCTCTATTATCCAAAGCAAAATACTATAAACAGACAAAATACGGATATGCCCGGGGCTGGGAACCGGTTCGATATGTGGAGCGTATCCAGACATATTTCGACATTCTAAAACAAAAAAAAGCTGCCATGACCGGATAAAAAAGTTGTGGTTGGCTTACAAGACATATAAATCTGCCGTGCGTTAAAAATATTTGACGCAATGCCTTGCAGATATACCGAATTGAAACGATTATAACGAAAAATGAGATCATGAATGACCAGAAAAATTCTAATTAATGCAGTAGATCCGGAAGAAAACCGTATCGCCATGGTTTGTGATAATAAACTAGAACAATTTCACATCGAAACAGCCGCTAAGGCAGCTACGAAAGGGAATATATATAAAGGGGTTGTCACCCGGGTGGAACCTAGTTTGCAGGCCGTATTTGTGGATTACGGGGCTGAAAAAAACGGATTTTTGCAAAAAAACGAAATACACCCGGATTATTTCCAGGAGGTCGAAAAAAATAACAAATCC
Source organism: Desulfobacter latus (assembly GCF_013389365.1). Classification (GTDB taxonomy): domain Bacteria; phylum Desulfobacterota; class Desulfobacteria; order Desulfobacterales; family Desulfobacteraceae; genus Desulfobacter; species Desulfobacter latus. The sequence goes on along the minus strand of NZ_JACADJ010000039.1, from coordinate 14,256 downwards.
TTGTATAACCTAATTAAAAAAGGCCAGGAGATGATTGTCCAGGTGACCAAGGACCCGATTAATCTCAAAGGGGCGATGCTCACCACCTATATATCTCTTCCCGGGCGGTTCGGCGTACTCATGCCGGGTAACAACACCCGGGGGGTTTCGCGCAAAATTGTTGAGGAAGATGAACGAAAACGGCTGGTTGGAGTTCTCAAGAGCATGAAAATTGCCGAAGGATTTGGAATGATTGTCAGAACCGCAGGCAAGGGTGCCACCAAAACGCTTCTGACCTCAGACCTTCGGTATTTGATGCGCGTATGGAAAAATATCGACAAACAGGCCATGGAAAACCAGTCTCCCTGTCTTCTTTATAAGGAACAAAGCCTGGCCGTGCGATCTTTAAGGGATTATTTTACAACAGATATTACAGAGATCCTTATTGACAACCCAGACACCTACAAAGAAGTTCTGGACTTCATCGGGATGATTGCACCCAAACAGAAAAAGATTGTCCGGCTGTTCAAAAGTGAAAAACCCATTTTTACAAAATACCAGCTTGAGGATCAGATCGCGTCCATTTACAAAAGAGAGGTGGCGCTTAAATCCGGTGGTTTTCTGGTGATCGAACAGACCGAAGCCCTGGTTTCCATTGATGTCAACTCCGGCAAGTCCACAAAAAGAAACAGCATTGAGGAAACCGCCTATCACACCAACCTTGAAGCGGCTGAAGAAGTGGCACGGCAGTTGAGACTGCGGGATATGGGCGGGCTTATCGTGGTGGATTTCATTGATATGAAGGAACGCCGCCACAAGGCAGAGATCACCAAGACCATGAAAAAACATTTAAAATCGGATAAGGCCAGAACCAAAGTGGGCGGAATTACCGCCTTCGGACTTCTTGAAATGTCCAGGCAAAGAATCCGTCATTCCATCACGTATGGGGCCTATGAAGTCTGCAGGCATTGCAATGGCCGGGGGTTGACACCATCTGTTGAAATCCAGGCACTTGCACTGCTTCGAAAATTGGCGCTCAAAACCCTGAAAGCGGAACCGGATCAAAAATTTATCTGCCGGGTACCCGAAGACGTGGCTTATTACATGCTTAATACCAAAAGAGAAGAATTGCTTGAGCTTGAAACAAAACGCCACGTCGCTATAAATATTGAAATAGATTACACAATGGTCTCTGGCCAGAACAGCGTTAATCAGCATTTGTAAACAAGGCTGACTTGACAATATCTATTTTTTTATTGTATCTGGAACAACCCTCAGGTGAGTTTAGAAAGGAGAGGCTTTGCGTACGTACAGGCAGAAACGACACCCAAGGATGCCGATCATCGCCCTTGCCGTGGTTATTGCGACAGTTCTTGTAGTCATTTGGATTGTCATGGACAGGCCACCTGACGACAACAGGCGAACTGAAAAGCAAAAGATGCAAGTCACCCAGGATAAGTCCGGTGTCCCAAAAACTGATTCTTTGCCGGGCGTTGTGGTCAAACAGATAAGCAAACCCACAGTCATTGACTATAATAAGTTGGCAAAAGAAGGCACTCTCAAAGATCTGATGGCATCGCGTAAAAAAGATCTGGGTGTCAAAAACAGTGTGGATATAGTGGTCAAGCCCAATGAGTCCTTTACCGTGGGCGGAAATACGGTTTCCATGGAAAAGGTGCTTGAACAGGCATTTGCCGGCAAGGGTAAGGTTTTTGAAAAGGAATTGGACCAATCCGGTGCCCAAAAGCCGGTGGGGGGAACCAGCTACGGGGTTTATGTGGTTCAGCCGAGGGACAATATTTGGAATATTCACTTCAGGATACTTAAAGAGTATTATATCCATAAAGGTGTTCGATTAGAGGAAAACGCTGATGAACCCGCAATTTCGGGCATGAGTTCGGGAGTCGGCAAAATTTTAAAATTCTCGGAAACCATGGTGATTATTTATAATCTAAAAGAAAAAGAGGTAACTGAGGATATAAATACCATAGACCCGTTAAGCAAGGTGGTTATCTACAATATGGATGAGATAATTGCCCTGCTTGAACAGATTGATCTTAATCATGTGGACAAACTCCGGTTTGATGGAAGTAATATCTGGATACCGGTACATTAATCCGTGCCCATCCATAAAAAGTCTTATTTCTGGACGGAGACAGAAACTTTTAAAAATTTACCCGATTGAAGAAGGAGGAACATGTTGATTAGCACTGCATACGCCATGGGCGCCAATGGTGGACAGGGACAGGCCGGAGGTATAGCCGGTTTTTTACCCATCATTATTCTGTTTGCCATTTTTTATTTCCTGCTCATCAGACCTCAGCAGAAAAAAGCCAAAGAACATAAGGAAATGATCGAAAACCTTAAAAAAGGCAACCGGGTTGTAACGTCCGGCGGCATTTTCGGCACCATTATCTCCTTAGACGACACCACCATCGGCCTTGAGATTGCCGAAAAAGTTAAAATAAAAGTTGCCAGGCCAAACGTTGCCGCCCTGGTATCAGATAATGAGGCCCAGGCCAAATCCAAAGAATAAAATCAACCAAATCCTTCAGGAGTGATGAGATTGAACTTTTTTACCACAAAGCGCGTATTGATTCTGGGGGTTATTGTTGCTGCAATTGTATGCCTGCTTCCCACGTTCACCAATACCTGGCCGCATAAAAAAATCAACCTTGGCCTTGACCTGCAGGGCGGCATGCACCTGGTTCTTGAGGTACAAAACGAAGAAGCGGTTAACGCCGAGATTGACCGTACCATCAGTCAGCTTAAACTGGATTTGAAAAATGAAAAGATACAGCACATGGGCATTGCCAAGGCCGCTGATCATAAAATCATTGCCAGAATTTCAGGCGCAGACAACAGATCAAGTGTGGAAAACCTGTTGTCGGATGAATATGCAAGCCTTGAGATTCCTTCGGTAAAAAATATTGACGGCGGTATTTCCTTTACCCTGCGCCTGCCTGACAAAGAATCGAATTCCATCAAAAAAATGGCGACGGAACAAGCCCTGGAAACCATTCGAAACCGTATCGATGAATTCGGCGTCAGTGAACCGGATATCAGAATCCAGAGCGACAACAGAATTCTTCTGCAGCTGCCGGGTATCAGTGATCCCGAACGTGCCAAGGGTCTGATTGGAAAAACCGCCCAGCTCACGTTTCAGCTTGTGGATGAACAGGGTGATGTCAATACCGCGATACATGGTAAACCCCCTGTTGGGGATGAAATTCTTTATCAGGTGAAAAAAAATGCCGATACAGGCAACCAGACCAAAACGCCTTTTCTGATCAAAAAACATGTGGAGCTTGACGGCAGCCATTTAACCAATGCCCGGGTGGAGTTTGACCAGTTCCAGCAGCCCCAGGTGGGTATTGAATTCAGTCGTAAAGGCGCCAAAATTTTTGAACGGATCACCGGTGCCAATATTAACAAGCGCCTGGCCATTGTATTGGATAAAAATGTATACTCCGCACCCAATATCCAGGATCGCATTTCCGGAGGAAAGGCCGTAATCACAGGGCATTTCACCCTTGAAGAGGCCACGGACCTTGCCATTGCGCTGCGGGCCGGTTCTTTGCCTGCGCCGGTTAAAATCATTGAGGAACGAACTGTTGGTCCCACCCTGGGTGCCGACTCCGTGCGAACAGGCTTGCTGTCCATGCTGGTGGGCGGTGTGCTGGTTGTTATTTTCATGGTCATTTATTACAAAGGCGCAGGTCTGATTGCCGACCTGGCTCTGATTGTAAATATTATTCTGATCGGTGGCGGACTGGCGGTTTTGGGGGCCACCCTGACCTTGCCGGGTATTGCCGGTATCATCCTGACCATTGGTATGGCCGTGGATGCCAATGTTATTATCTTTGAGCGGATCCGGGAGGAGCTTCGGACCGGCCGGTCACCCAAGGCAGCTGTGGATGCCGGGTATGACCGTGCCACATTGACCATTATGGATGCCAATGTCACCACATTTATTGCAGCCATTGTTCTGTTTCAGTTCGGCACAGGCCCCATCAAGGGATTTGCCGTAACCCTAATGCTTGGTATCGTGGCCAGTCTGTTTACTGCCCTGATCCTGTCCAAGAGCATCTACGATATGATTCTGGCAAACAAACAATCCGAAACGTTGAGCATATAAAGGAACTTATCATCATGCAGTTTATCAAGCCGGGTACCAATATTGATTTTATGGGAATGCGGAAAGTCGGTTTTATTTTTTCCCTGATCCTGATTCTGGCAGGTATTGTCTCCCTGATTATTCATAATGGCCCCAATTACGGAATAGATTTTGCCGGCGGTACCCTGGTACAGGTAAAATTCCCCCAGAAAGTTGATGTTTCCGACATCCGTAACGGATTGGACGACATTGGCCTTAACGATGTATCTGTCCAGGGATTTGGTGATCCGGCGGCCAATGAATACCTGATCCGTACCTCCAGTGATGCCGACACCCTGGGCAACCAGCTGGCTGATACCGTCGCAAAAGGGTTGAAGGATGCAACGTCCCTTGCGCCTGATATCCGGCGTGTGGAAATGGTCGGCCCCCAGGTGGGTGAAGATTTAAAGAAAAAAGCACTGCTGGCCATTTTTTATTCTCTGCTTTTTATCACGATTTACATTTCCGGTCGTTTTGAGCAAAAGTGGACCATTGCCGGCATCACAGCCGGCGCATTGATGGCGGCGGTCTACTTTTTATCCGTCGTCAACCTGTCCATGCCTTTTCTAATTGCAGCCGCCTTAATTGTCTCCCTGGTACTGTTCTGGTATCTTCAGCTTCAGTACGCCATCGGCGCCATTGTGGCCCTGATTCACGATGTCACCATTACCGTGGGGATATTTTCCCTGCTGAACCTTGATTTTTCCCTGCAGATTATTGCAGCCCTTTTGACCATCATCGGGTATTCACTGAACGACACCATTATTGTGTTTGACCGAATCCGGGAAAATATCAAGGGGAATTCAAACAATTCCATGGTATCGGACCTGTTCAACCGGAGTATCAATGAAACCCTGTCACGGACCATATTGACATCGCTGACCACATTGGTTGTTCTGCTTGCCCTTTTCCTGCTTGGCGGAGAAATCATTCACAACTTTGCCTTTGCCATGATCATTGGTGTGGTGGTCGGAACCTATTCATCCGTTTTTATTGCATCCCCCATTGTTTTTATGGCCCATAGAAAAAACTAAAGATAACGTCTATGCCCGCACCGCGACAAAACATGATAAGGATTGTACTGCTTTTTCTTATTCTTTTTTCAACTGCGTCCTGCGGATTGCTGAAAACACAGAAACCGCCTGTTCCTCAGGCACAGGATGCACCTGAGCCTGAGGCCACATCAATTCCCATGGATACCCCACTTGACCAGGATATCCGCACCAGATATCTGGAAGAAAAAATCAACCGGCTCGAAAAACGGATTGCACTGCTTGAAAAAAAATCCGGTTCGCAGATCAAACCACCGCCGCCATCATCATCATCATCACAACAGACACCGCCTGCGTCCCCTGCAAAGTCGAATCAGCCGGTTCAACCGGACCATTCTGCACAAACCGGGGATTTAGACCCTGTCAAGCTTTACAAAAAAGGGCGCGCCTTGCTGCTTGAACGTAATATTCCCCAGGCCCAGACACTATTTTCAGATTTTGTCAAACAATTTCCAGACCATGAACTGGCGGACAACGCAGTTTACTGGCTTGGGGAGTGCAGTTACACCACAGGCAATTATGAAACAGCGGCAAAAATTTTTAAAAAACTTGTCCAGACCTATCCCAAGAGTAGAAAAGTTCCGGATGCCCTGCTTAAAACAGGATATTGTTATATATCCATAGACAATGTGAACCAGGCCAATCACTATTTCAAGCAAGTCATCACCCGTTATCCGTTTTCACCGGCAGCAGACAAGGCCCAGCAGAAACTCTCCTTAAACCAATAGTGATTTAACTGATGCCTTGTCCGGACACATATCTGCCATGGTTTCTTTTAGCAGAACTGCCAGGTCTAAGTCCCCGTGCAATTAAAAACCTGATTCAATGTTTTAAAACCCCCGACGCCATTCTAAAAGCATCTAAAACACAACTTTTATCTGTGCCGGATATATCCGCCAAGGTCGTAAAAATCCTTCTTGAACAGAAAACATTTGAACCGGTTGCCCAAAAACGCCTTGCCCAGGTTCAAAATTCCGAATACAGGGTGTTGGTATTAACCGATCCTGAATACCCTGCCCTGCTCAAAGAAATTCCTGATCCCCCTGCCCTTTTATTTTATGACGGTACATTTGATCCCAATACCCCCTGTATCTCCATTGTCGGGTCACGCAATGCGACCCGCTACGGCATAGATACCGCCCGTTACCTTGCAGGGCGTCTTACGGCATTGGGCTTTACTATTGTATCAGGCATGGCCCTAGGGATTGATACCGCCGCCCACAAAGGCGCACTTGAAAATGATGCCGGGCAGACGCTGGCTGTTCTTGGATCAGGCCTTGATTATATCTATCCCAGGCACAACCGGCCTTTATACAGCCGGATCAGAAAACAGGGCGCCGTGGTCTCTGAATTTTTTCCGGATACAGCCCCGTTGCCGGCCAACTTCCCCCGGCGCAACAGGATCATTGCCGGCCTGTCCTGCGGCACGGTTGTGGTGGAGGCTGCCCGAAAAAGCGGTTCTCTGATTACAGCCCGATTAGCCGGGGAATACAACCGCGAGGTATTTGCCGTTCCGGGCAGCATAAAATCCTCCAAAAGCCGGGGAACCCACCATCTGATTAAACAAGGCGCACGCCTTATAGAAAATGAGATGGACATCATTGATGAACTGGCCCAGTTTGTCCATGTCACACATAAAACGCCTGCTGCATTTGAACCAATAAAAAACAAACCAACCATGGACAAAATCCAGACCATGGTATATAAACACCTCGATCTTTACCCCGAACATATTGATCGTATCACCGCGTCAAGCGGTCTGACGAGCGCCCAGGTTTCTGCGGCCCTACTTGACTTGGAATTGTCAGGACTTATTGTTCGTCATTCAGGCAATAAATTTTCAATCTTGGAGGAATAACATTGGCAAAACCGCTTATCATTGTCGAATCGCCAACCAAAATTAAAACCCTGAAAAAGTATATTGGAAAGGACTATAATGTGGCAGCCAGTGCCGGCCACATCCGTGATCTTCCGGTGAAAACTCTGGGAATTGATGTGGACGACAATTTTAAGGCCAAATATGTTAATATAAAAGATAAGTCCAAGGTTATATCCAATCTGAAAAAAACCGCCGGAGACACGGATGAAATATTTCTGGCCCCTGATCCGGATCGTGAGGGGGAGGCCATTGCCTTTCATATCATGGAAATTCTGAAAAAAAAGGGTCGCAAATTCCACCGGGTGCTTATCCATGAATTAACAAAAAAAGGGATTGCCGAGGCCCTTTCCCATCCAACACAACCGGATGTGGACAAGTATGACGCCCAGCAGGCCAGAAGAAAACTGGACCGGCTTGTGGGTTACCAGATATCACCGCTTTTATGGCAAAAGGTCCAAAGGGGACTCAGTGCCGGCCGGGTTCAATCCGTGGCCGTTAAAATCATCTGTGACAGAGAACGGGAAATCCGGGCATTTAAACCGGAAGAATACTGGACCATTACTGCGGATCTTGAGGCCGGAAACCCACCTGTCTTCAATGCGGCGTTGACCAAAATATCCGCGAAAAAAGCCAAGATTACCAATGGGGAACAGGCCCATGCCATTGTGGCAGACCTTGAACAGGCTCAGTTCATTGTACAGGAAATCAAAAACAAGACCATCAAGCGTAATCCGTTACCACCGTTTATCACCAGTAAACTCCAGCAGGATGCCATTAACCGGCTGCGATTCTCTGCCAAAAAAACCATGGTTGTGGCCCAGCAGCTGTATGAAGGCGTTGAGATCGGCAGCGGTGGTCCCGAAGGTCTGATCACATACATGCGTACGGATTCCACGCGTATTGCTCCGGAAGCGGCCCAGGAGGCTTTAGACCTGATCCGGCAGTCCTTTGGCGATGCGTATGCCCTGGATGCCCCCAGATTTTTTAAAAATAAGAACAAAGCCCAGGATGCCCATGAAGCCATCCGCCCGACCTCGGTACACAATACCCCGGAAAAGCTCAAATCCTTTTTGTCGCCGGACCAGTTCAAACTCTACGATCTGATATGGAAACGGTTTGTGGCCTCCCAAATGGCCCAGGCCCTGATCGACCAGAAATCCATCCTGATTGAGGCAACAGAGAAATACCTGTTTTCCGTTTCAGGATCTACGGTCCGGTTTGACGGATTCATGCGGTTGTATGCAACCCATGAAAAAAACATCGAAAAAGGAATCCAGACCCTGCCTGCGGTGACACCCAAGGAAGCGTTAACAACCCATAAAATAAATCCAGATCAGCATTTCACCAAGCCCCCGCCCAGATTCTCTGAAGCATCCCTTGTCAAGGAGCTTGAAAAAAACGGGATCGGGAGGCCATCTACCTATGCATCCATTATCGCCGTGATCCAGGAGAAAGGATATGTGGATCTGGTTAAACGGTATTTTACCCCCAGCGAGCTTGGCTTTATTGTCAATGATCTTTTAGTGCGTGCCTTTCCCAATCTTTTAGATATTTCCTTCACGGCCCAGATGGAAACCAATCTTGATGATGTAGAGCAGGGAAAACTCAAAGAAGTTGAACTGTTAAAAGCGTTTTATTCCGATTTCAAAACCACCTTGGATAATGCCAAGGACAATATGGTTTCCGTCAAGGGCGTAGGCATTGAAACCGACATCAAATGTCCGTTATGCGGCAAACCCGTTAATATCAAAATCGGTAAAAATGGGCATTTTCTGGCCTGTACCGGATATCCCGAATGCAGCTTTACCAGTAATTACACACGGGATGAAAAAGGCAGTATTGAAATTGTAGAAAAAATCCAGGACAGCGAACCGGTCAAGGACTGTCCTAAATGCGGCAAACCCATGGTGGTAAAAGACGGCAGATTTGGATTGTTTATCGCCTGTACCGGATATCCTGAATGCAAACACACGGAATCCTTGGCCCAGGAGAACTCAAATAAAGATACAGGCGTCCCCTGCCCGAATGAGGGGTGCGACGGTACAATTGTGGAAAAACACTCAAAACGCGGAAAAATTTTCTACGGGTGTTCCAGATATCCGGATTGCACGTTTGCCACCTGGGACAAACCTGTCAATGAAAGCTGTCCCGATTGCGGCAGCCCTTATCTACTGGAAAAAGAGACAAAGCGGGACGGCAAAATCCACAAATGCCCGAACCGTTCATGCGGATTCAAAAAAAGTGTTTTGCCTGATCTGGAAAACTAAGATGTTTTCATTATCTGAAAAAGTTATACGGACTTTCTCAGTTGCCAAATTAACTGTTGCTGATTTTATAGAATTCGGCAAGAAAACCCACTGATCACCGAAGGTGTCGGTGGGATGAATTGCCGCTTTTTAGCCTTGCTGTTCAATATACCTCTTAATTGTTTCAATTGAAGCATTACCACCCTCGGTTCGATAGTTTTTTATTAAATAAATTCAATTACTTATTAACTTTAGTGTAAATTTTGAAAACAAATGCCAGATTCAGATCAAGTCTATTTAAGGTTATCTATTTGATTTTATTGATAAAATCAAATAGATAATTATTTCAAATATTTATAAGTAACCATTTGAAATAATTAATAAATAAATTTAATATTTGACATTAAAAACCATCGAACCGACAGTCATGATAAAGCTCGCACAAAGACACGGAGACACAAAGAATTTTTAATCTCCCACTAAAGCACAAAGGGTTTTATTGAATGGTTTCGTTGATTAGGCGGGTAATTCCGTCTTTCATTTAAGAAAGTAAGAGCCGTTTTTTGGGGCACCTCTAAACTTAATGAGCCTTTTTCTTTTTAAATCTGCGATATCTCTTTTAGCCGTTTTTTCTGAAACCTTCCAGTGTTCGGCAATATCATTTGCTGATACTTTGACACCGACTTTTACCTGATCAAGAAACCATTGCTGCCTGCTGTTTACAGGGACATTTACAGGGACATTTTCTTCATGGGTTTCTGGATGAGGCCTGAATGCAACCTTCATGGACACCCCCTGTTCTATCCATTCCGGTTCAGGATAGCCACCATCACGACATGATTTTATAATTCTGCTATACCCGCTTCCCCATTCTTCCATTAATCCCAATTCCCTGAAAACGCAACAGATTACCCTGTTTCTCACTTTGCTTACACCGGCTTTGAAATCATCAAGGGTCATTCCAAAAGGCAGCATCCCAGGATTCTGAATTTCCATACGGTCTGAAAATATTGATATGAAAATCCGCATCCCTTTAATTGAATAGTCGGTATGGGCCAAAGAGTTGATTAAAACTTCCCTTACGGCTATTTCGGGGTATGAAGGAATATCTTCTCTGTGAAATGATTCTATTTTAGAATAAAGTCGTGTGTTGCGTTTAATGAATTTGGGAACAGTGTCAATAACATCAAAATAATTTCCTTCGATATCCAGGCGATCGATAAATTCCGACTTATCTCTCCCGCGGAAACGGGCACAACTGACCCGTGCGTCGGGGAAAAAACGATTCCGGACGTCTCCTTTTCCAAAAAGGATCAGGCAACCGTTGGAAAGGATCTTTTTTACAATTTCAATATCAAGATTTATCAGCTGGGCAATCTCCTGATCGGACAGGTTTTTCTTTTTCATATTTTTGAGTCTCAAGAGCTTTCAAGTGGGCCATTACAACTATGGCGAAAGGGTTATTTTGTCTCTGAAGCCAGGACCACTGTCCCCTGTAATCAAGAAGTTTGTTTTTTTTAATGTAACCTCAATCAGCTTGTCTGCATACTTTTGCCCGGCAACAGATGCCTTTGTTATTTTCTGGAGTTCTTTATCCAGAAATTTGATTTCCCGGGACCAGTCTATATCGTTTTCCGATCCAGGCACGAAGAAAGACATGAATTGAGGAAAGAACGTTTCAATAACCTGCTTCCAGGGAGAATCAAAGGTTTGTTTTTTCTTTTCAGACATGCTTTTTTTAAAAAAAGTTTCCCGACTCGTTTGAAATGTTCGGGCTTGGTCATAACATCGGCCACAGCGTAGGTTGGGTTGAACGAAGTGAAACCTAACAACTTATCGGCGTTGGGTTTCGTTCCTCAACCCAACCTACCGGAAATTCGTATGGCCTAAAATATGACCAAGGCCAAATGTTCGATCAGACTTTTCTCCAATTTCAGTAGATCACAAAATTCGGGCTGTTTCCAGATTTGTCGGCATCAGCCATTTGACATATACTTTTATAAAAAACCTTTTGGTTATACACACCCTCCGAAGAGGGGTAAGATTCGCCTCGCCAATGTTCAGCAGGCTTTACAACGTGGTTGACCGCTCCTTTCTCACAGAGCTTTTACAGTGCCACGACAGCGCTTTGGGCCGGCGAATACATCTAAAGGTGTCTATATCCTGCCGAACGTAGTCCCAACAAATGGGACTCAGGCTAGTCAACCTGGGCTTTTACAAGCCCCTTCTGAATCTTTGATTCTGGAGGGGTAGTTTGACATATCAGGCCGCATTCAGATCCGGTTGCGATTCCACATAAGTAACCAGTATTTGCTCTGTCGGTGATGCCTGAAAATGGGTTACCTTCAAAAATTGACTTACCGGCATTGTTGTCAATACCTGTATGACCAATTTCCGTAGGTCCTCTGACACATCATCAAGTTTATCTAATGCGTAACTGCGCGGTCCATATTCAGTATGTTCAGTCAAAATAGAAAAGTGTAGAACAGAAAGACTAATGGCCCGACGAGTCTGTATATTGATTCTCAAAATAAGGTGATCGGTTAATTCGACCCCTGTCGCTGGTTCATTTTCGCCGAAGAAAAACTCAAGAATATCAGCTTCCCGGTCATAGACCAAACGAACGGATGTGCCGTCTGCTGCGGTTTTTTGTGTTTGAAAAAATGATGAATTGTTCATACCTTCACCTTTTAGGTTGAATGAATTTTGCCCATCCAGTCACTATGAAATTGTTGGGCGCATAGTCACCATGTGCATCAAGGCCCATTTTAAAAATGACGATAGCCACCAAATGGTTATTATCCGGCAATAATTCATCGAAGTGTTTGTAATAACGATACTCGTTGGGGATCAGAGCATCTCGCTTGCGATGGCCCGTCCTGACAGTTTCGAGGAACTGATCAAAGAATGGCTCCAACTCAGGACGTGATTCCAGGATGTGCTGCCAACGTTCTTCTGTGATATATACCGCATGCCCGTGGCGATCTTGTATCGTCCATTTTCTCATATTCATAAATTCCACGCTTCTTCATTTGCGTGGTGTCACGCTCGAACTGCTTTGTGTGTGCGGGTGTAAGCATCAGGTTCCCAATTTTCTAAATCAGGTTCGATTCGAGCCCTGATTGTGGATGTTTTACTCATTATTTACCCCCCCCCTTTGGATATATTATATTTGTGGCTCAGACGGGGAACATCGCAAAATGTGTTCCGGTCCGTTCAAAAACGGCTTTATTCGATTCGATCATATACTTTTGTGTTGGCTGGACCAGGGTATTGGCAAAAATTTTCTTTTTGTTCATTTATTCTTTTGACTCCAAAAGGTGTAAAGGATCACAAAGGGGGCCGCTGGAGACGGGCCCCTTATAAGCCCCTAAAGAATATGATATCCGCCTTTTTTCGGAACCCCTTTAAATCTGCGATATCTCTTTTAGCCGTTTTCTCTGAAACCTTCCAGTGTCCGGCAATATCAGTGGCTGTTACTTTGACACCGACTTTTACCTGATCAAGAAACCATTGCTGCCTGCTGTTTATAGGGACATTTACAGGGACATCTTCTTCATGGGTTTCTGGATGAGGCCTGAATGCAACCTTCATGGACACCCCCTGTTCTATCCATTCCTGTTCAGGATAGCCACCATCACGACATGACTTTATAATTCTGCTATACCCGCTTCCCCATTCTTCCATTAATCCTAATTCCCTGGAAACGCGGCAGATTACCCTGTTTCTCACTTTACTTACACCGACTTTGAAATCATCAAGGGTCATTCCAAAAGGCAGCATCCCAGGATTCTGAATTTCCATACGGTCTGAAAATATTGATATGAAAATCCGGCATCCTTCAAAAGTACTTTACACTTTTTTTGATCATTCCCCTTTGTAGAGGCTTTCCCCAAAAGACTGTAAAGTACTTTTGAGGTCATATGAAGGATGCCGAAAATCCGCATCCCTTTAATTGAATAGTCGGTATGGGCCAAAGAGTTGATTAAAACTTCCCTTACGGCTATTTCTGGGTATGAAGGAATATCTTCTCTGTGAAATGATTCTATTTTAGAATAAAGTCGTGTGTTGCGTTTAATGAATTCTGTTTCATTGGTCCCTATACAAGGCATTTGGTCAAAATAAATTCCTGATGAAGATCTTTTCAACTCTTTAAGAATTTCATCTCCGGCTTTCCTGTTGGTTGAACCAAGCCTGATATAGACTCCCTGTTCAGGCCCTTGACTTTTCAGGTAAAAAGGGCCTCGCCAGCGAGCAACCTTGATCAATAGCAGATGTACACCTTGAAAAGAGACTATCTCGATTTCCGGCATCATCCCAGGCATTATGCCGTCTGAAATTGAACTGGCAAGACTTTCTTCAGCCTGAAGGACATCTTCAATTCCGATTACCGTTTTATCGTCATCTACTCCGATGACAATAGTTCCGCCGGCAGTATTTGCAAAGGCAACAATGGTTTTCAGGATGGGTTTAAAAGACGAAATATCTCGCTTAAATTCAAGAACTTTACTTTCTTGGAGTTGTATGATTTTTTCTATGGTCTTCAATTTTTTTGTGTCTTAATGAGCGCGATTATACCAGTCTTTTCTTTGCGGCTTTGTGTCTTTGTGTGAGAAAAATTAATTATTCGAATTCGACTCGATGATAAATCTCGGAAAGTAGTAATTGGCATTCAATAGATTCAAGTTTGATGTTTGTATACGTAATTTGGGCGCAGTATACTTAATTGCATGGTGGATCTGGAAATAGTTTTTTTAGAAGATTCTTTTTAAGCTTTTTATCATTTGTGATCTGGTCAATATCTTTGTTGAATTTTTGGCATCCTTCATATAAGTTCAAAAGTACTTTACAGTTTTTATCATCAGAATTTTGATCGCAACTATCTTGTCACAGCAAAATACCGTGTTTATTATACTCAAATATGAATTGTGATTATCTCAACAT
>NZ_JACADJ010000038.1 GCF_013389365.1 Desulfobacter latus | reverse complement strand
ATATTACCAGGGTGCCTATATATTCCTTTAGAACGAAAGCCCGAAGGCTCTCAAGGCTAATCAACAGGACTTGCAACCGAAGTCACAAGCCCACCGATCACCAAAGGTGTCGGTGGGTAGTTGACCCGCTCACTTTTTTAACACAACCTGTTTCTATAAAATTATGGATTATTTAATTTTCATATGCATAAACTATTATATGCATAAACTATTAAATTTATGGGAGTCAAGTCGTTTATTTGAATTTTTACTTCCGGAACAGTTTTTCGGGAAAATGGCGAAATCATTGGGTGCATGGCAATTTATAGGCAGGGGCCATTTCCGGAGATCCCGTGGTCCGTAAAGAAGCGTTTTTCATCATTGGGCACATCGGTTGCCGCTTTATATTTAATAACCATCGCAACGTTGGGCCAATCCTGTCCCACTCTATACTAAAAAACCAATTGACTTAAAGGGTACGATCGGATAAAAAATTTTGCTTGGTTTAGGAAAACTGTTTTATAAACAGTTGGGCTGATTGAATTGTTCAGATACAATTAACAAAAAAGGGCAGTGTTAAGGGATGACACTGGATCTTTCGGAGAAAAAAATGAAGTTTTTTATGACCTTATTGATGCTGCTGGTGATGCCGGCAGCAGTTCTGGCTTCCGGCGGAGGGCAAGAAGCCGCCGGGGCGGTTATTGATTTTACACAGTCAATATACGGCTATTTGGGCATTGCAATGTTTGTCCTGGCCTATTGTCTGGTTCCATTTGAAGAAGTAATACATCTTAGAAAAAGCAAACCGGTCATACTGGCTGCGGGTGTGATCTGGGTGCTGGTCGCACTGGCCTATGCCAAGGTTGGCGATACCCATACCGCCCATGAAGCCATCAAACACGGCCTTTTGGAATATGCGGAGCTGTTTTTGTTCCTGCTGGTGGCCATGACCTATATCAACTCCCTTGAAGAAAGAGGGGTATTCCAGTGTCTCAGGGCATTTCTGGTCAGCCGGGGATTTACCCTGGTAAAGATCTACTGGATCACGGGTGTACTGGCGTTCTTCCTCTCTCCGATCGCAGACAACCTGACCACCGCACTGCTGATGGGTGCCGTAGCCATGGCTGTGGGCGGAGATAATAAAAAGTTTGTGGTACTGGCATGTATTAATATTGTGGTTGCCGCCAACGCCGGTGGTGCTTTTTCTCCCTTTGGAGATATCACTACCCTGATGGTCTGGCAGAAGGGTAAAGTCAATTTCATTGAATTTTTCGATCTGTTTATCCCGTCTGCCATTAACTGGTTGGTGCCGGCCTTTATCATGATGTTTGCCATAGGAAAAGCAGAAGCCAAACTGAGCAGCGAAAAAGCGACCATGAAATATGGTGCAGTGGCCATGATGATTTTCTTTTTGCTGACCATTATGACCGCGGTTTCTTTTCACAACTTTCTGGGCCTGCCGCCGGCTGCAGGCATGATGCTGGGGCTCGGGTATCTTGGATTTTTATCCTACCACGTCAAACGTCGTGAGGGCAGCATCAACAAATACGATCCCATCCTGGGTTCACAAAGATATATGCCCTTTAAGCCCATATGGGCGACCGAGAAAAGCAAGAAAGACATCTCAAGCATTATGGATTCCATCCCTTATCCAGCCATGGCCATTGGCACCGATGGAAAGGTCACGCACTGGAATAAGCCTTTGGAGGGGTTGACCGGCGTATCCGCGGAAGAGCGCATCGGCACTGACCAGCACTGGTCACCGTTCTGGCCTGAAAAACGAAAAATTCTGGTTGATATGGTACTGGAAAACGCCTCTCAAAAAGAATTTGAAGAAAACTATGGCGACAAACAGCGCCCCAGTGAGGTTTTTGAATCCGGCCATCGGGCAGCCCGCTTCTTCCCAACCATTGGTAAAAACGGTACCAATCTGGTGATGACGGCCGCACCGGTAAGAGATCAAAACGGTAAGGTGATCGGTGCCATTGAAACGATCCGGGATACTGAATCCATTTCTTCTGAACAAGTCCAGTTTGACCTGATGCATAGAATTGCACGGGCCGAGTGGGATACCCTATTGTTTTTCTACGGCGTAATTATGTGTGTTGGCGGGCTGTCTCAGTTCGGATACCTGAGTCTGGTCTCACACCAGATGTATGTCCAACTTGGCGCTACCTGGGCCAACGTTCTGGTCGGTGTCCTGTCAGCCATCGTTGATAATATACCCGTCATGTTCGCGGTGCTGACCATGAATCCGGAGATGTCACACGGCCAATGGCTCCTGGTCACCCTGACGGCCGGTGTGGGCGGGTCGCTCCTCTCCATCGGATCTGCTGCCGGTGTTGCCTTGATGGGAACGGCACGAGGGGTTTATACCTTTGGTGCCCACCTGAAATGGGCACCTGTAATTGCACTGGGATACATCCTGGCGATTCTTTCCCATCTGTGGATTAACTCTTCCCTGATGCATATGTAATCACACATTAATCATCTTTCCCATATTTAAGTAAAAAAGAGGCGTCATTTACGGATGCCTCTTTTTTATTGGTCACAATCAAGTGCCGAAATTATATGCCGTTAATGATATCCATGGATTTGTTTAGATTCTTTTTTATTTCATCCATATCCCCCTCATTCAAAGAGAGACAGCTATTGATTAATTTCATCAAAGCTTCAATCTTTTCCAGAGATATAACGAAAAAGCATCCTTGTGATTGAAAAACAGATTTTGCGCCCTGATCATTTTCCCATTCTATATTTTTTTCTTTTGCTAATTTGTTAAGATAAGCATTCATTTCTTTTTCCAGCTCTGCTGGAAGCTGTAAGAACGTTGCATTGTTTTTCAGTTTTGGCTGCTCACCTCCAGCACTAATGTTATTGTCGGCATCAATATACAGTTTATTCGGATCGGTTTGAGTCATTATTCCTCCTGACGTTTTTTAAAGGATAGCAAGTTGATCGGGATTGGTTCTAACATCGGCCGCTGTAGGGGAAGGCTACCGTGCCTGCCCTAACGAGGGCAACCACAGGGGGATTGCCCCTACAAAAAATGGCCGACAATAGAATCAAGCCCGGTTGATCTGGGATTTCCGTTATTTTTCGTATTGACTTAGCGAACGGAATAACATCCGAAAAGAAAAATAAAAATAACCAGATCTGCTTAATTGTAAAAGAGAATAAATATCGACTTTCTTAACATTATCTGAAAAGGCTTGCAAATTTTTTATTTTTAAAATTATCATATACGCAATATAATATTTTAAGAGTATAGGAATTTCCATTTCCTAGTACCCAGTACCCAGTACCCAGTACCCAGTACCCAGTACCCAGTACCTAACAGCCCGCCCAAAGGGCGCTAATTTAATGCAAAATTCTCAAAAATCGGGAATAAACAAATGTTTTCAAAGGAGTTCAAAGATTATGAATCAGAATGAACGTATTTGCCATGAAAAAACGCCCCAAGGCATTCAAGCAGCCCTTGACGCCCTGGTGATGCGCAAGCCTGCGCTATCCTCTCTTGTCTATAGCTTTGGTCCGGTACTGGTGGCAAAAGCGGAATTAACGGCACGTCTGTCTGAAAACGAGGTAAAAGAAACGGATCTGCCCGAATTTGACTGGGTTCGGTTTTCTAAAGGGGTGCAGTTGTTTGCCATCACAGGGCTTATGGACTTCCATAAAGAGTTTAAACAGGCAGCTCAAATGATTCTGCCGCCCATAGCAGCGGCATTTCCAGGCATCCGGTCGGACATTGAATCCATTAAAAACAACATTGCGGACAACAACCTTGATGCCGGCGAATGCGTCCAGGCGGTTATGGCGAACAGCACCCGAATCATAAAGGCACTTGCTGCCCGGGCAAACACCACGCCTGACATACTCAGGTTTGCCCTGGCCCAGATTTCCGGACCGTTCAAGGAGATTCAGGCCCGGGCGTTCGCCCCTTTGGTAGAGGAACATAAGTGGCTGCACGGGCACTGCCCGATGTGCGGATCATTTCCGGTTGCTGCCGGGCTCATCGGTGAAGAGGGTGATCGCTGGCTGCAGTGTTCTGTGTGCGCCCATGAATGGCGTTTTAACCGTCACATTTGCCCCCGCTGCGAAAATAATGATCAAACCCTTCTAGAATGTTTTTCTGACCAGGACAGTCCTGTCAATGACGGAGAACAGGTGAACGTCTGCAAGTTATGCAACACCTATCTTTTGACCATAGACCTGCGCCGGCATATTGATCCGGTAAATATGGATGTTGCGGTCATGGGTATGAATGGACTGGATCTTCAGGCCCGGGAAAAGGGATATTCGCCACAGGCTGAAACGCTCTGGCATTTAATGGAGCGGTAGAAGTCGGCAAATCCCTGGGCAAAGGCACGGTAAAAGGGGGAGGCTTCCGGGACTGCCAGATCTTCCCTGCCTGGCGATGCAAGGCTCCGGGTGATTTGGGCAACATTGCGGTTCAACCCAAGATTCACGGAAGGAAAAAGTCCTGCGTCATGGAAAATAGGTAATGCTTTCTCCATCCCCCGGACAATTCCGTTGAATCCGCGCATCTGTTCATGGATGTGCGGGACGGACGAATCCAGACTGATCCAGAAGTTGCGCAACGGGGTGTCTGCGAACTCATCTGCAATGGCCTTTACCGTGTCTTTAAAGCCTGGTTTGTCATGATCGGCAAAAAAGAATCCATTGGTGCCGGTGCGAATATAGGGAATACCGGCTTTTCCGGCGTGCCGGATCAGTTCAGGCAGATCCTTGCGTAACATCATGGGTTCCCCGCCGGTAAAGGAGATGGCCTGGAATTCCTTTTCCCCTGCCGCATCAATGATCGCTTTGAGCTGATCATTGGTGAGCCGGGTTCTGTCAAATTTATTGGTTTTGCGCATACCGATGCATTTTTTGCTATACAAATATATAGCTTACGCCATTTTCTAAATAGCGGGGGTCTCTCCCAAAGCATAACGTTTCAAGTGAAATATTATGCGCTTTAATTTTCCATTACTAACAATCTTATTGGCTTGGTTCTCGCTAATGAAATTGTTTATGTTTGAAAAATTGTTACCCGTAAGGTTTTACATGCCATGGTTTTTAGGCACAACCATTTACCTTTTCAAAGAACTATCTTTTAAAATAACGAAATAGTTGATTTTTGTCAACCAAAAATAGATCAATCCAGCTATTTTGAATATTAGATTTTTTATTTTAATAAAGAATAGTATAAAATTTTAGATACTATATGCCGACCGCACTGGGGGCAGGTGGCGTTGCACCGGTCCGTAATCTGTATAACAAGCTGGCCGGGCATCCGGCCTTTGAGCATGCGTGCGGCGGTTTTTAATCCTGATTGTATATGGGTCATAATCATACCGCCTTGGAAAATTTTTCCATGGAAGCCGGCGTATCCATCTCTTTGTAGAATTCCCAGGACTGTATAAATGCATTTTCAAAGGAGCGGTCTTCCATATATGCCCTGGCCCGCTTGGACATTTGACTGCGCAACCAGGGATTGATCACAAGTTCCTGCATGGCCGATAAAAGCGCCCCACCATCATCGCTTTTAACGATAATACCGGTCTCACGATCCAACATATTTTCGCAGGGGCCGCCCAGGTCCGACACAATTACGGGCAGACCCGACGCCTGGGCTTCCAGGACCACATTGCCAAAGGTATCTGTGGCGGAAGGGAATACAAAAAGATCTGCCGAGGCATACACCCGGCATAAAGGCTCTCCGGAAAGATATCCGGTAAAGGTCACGGGATACTCTTTGAGCATCTCTTTCATTTCATCGGCATAGGGTCCGTCCCCCACCACAGTGAGATGCACCTTGTCACTGGCCGCACAAAGTGTTTTAAAGGCATCCACCAGAAGCGGCAGGTTTTTTTCCTTGGATACCCGGCCCACATAAAGAAACTTTAACGCATCCTCATTAACCCTGTACTCGGAAGTCAGGATATCGCAGCGATTGGATGGATGAAAGACCTCCGTATTGATGCCCCGGGGCATGATGCGAATTTTTTCGGCCTTGATACCCCGTTCAGTGAGTTCTTCAAAGGAGTTTTGGCTGGAAACATAGATCTGGTCCATCTGGTCGTAATACCAGATCATGAATTTCCAGGTCAGATCTTCGATAAAATCATCTCCGGTCAGATACTGGGCATATTGGGGAAACTGGGTATGGTAGGTGGCGGTCAAGGGCAGCTTCAGGATTTTGGCAATGGCCAGGGCCGCCAGGCCGATGGGACCGGGTGTGGCAGAGTGGATATGGGTGAATCCCTGGTGGTAGCAATAGTCCAGCATCTCCAGAAATGGTGGATAATACAGTTTTTGTTCCGTATATTCCGGGATCTCATACACGCCCATGGGGGTGAAATTTTTTACGCCGTGCCCTGTTTTACCTGCCCGGGCGTCACAGGTAATGATGGTCAGGTGTTTGTCGTTTTTCAATGCCGCCTGTACTTGTTGCTGAAGGGTCTGGGCCACCCCGTTGACATCGTAGAACGTATCAGTGAAGTGCCCGAGTTGCACCCTGGATTTAGGGGCCTGCATCCCGTTTTTGTACTTGGCAAAGCGGTTAAGGACTGTCGTATTCATTTCATTGTCCTTGGCAAAGTGGACAAAGGCCACAAAATAGGGTGCCAAAAGAGAGTAGAGCCCGCCCACGGAACCGATGGTCTGGAAGATGTTAAACAAATTTGCCCCGGATGCCTGACCAAGCAGAAAATCACCTGTGTGGGACAACACCTTATTTGAAAGCTGATTGACAAAATCAAACCATAGTTTTTCCCTGTGTGCTTCCTGTTTTTCCAGGGATGCACCACGGTTTACTTTGTTGGCCTGGGTTCTGGCAATATTCATCAGATCAGGATTTTCAGCAAACAGACGTTCGGTCTCTTTTCGAATCAGATCTTTCATGGAACATGATTTGCTATCTTCCCGGCCGTTCTTACGTTTGCTTAAGAAGGTGTAAACGCGTGACATAAGACCGTTATTCACATTGGATACCGGCATCAGGGAGTGGTCAAGAAACTTGAGCAATTGATCCTTGCAGGTGTGGCGCTCTAAGTTGAATCGATTTCTATAAAACTGGTAGGCAATGCCGTACAGGTTGTGGGCCATGGTCTGGGGCGTGGATGGATCGGATACGGCCCGGGATTTCCCGTTGAGGATGCCGGCCATGAAATCGTCAAGATCCGTTGCATTATCAACGGCCGTGCAGGTTCTGGCGATATTTAAGCCGGAGTGGTCATCGGACCCGCCGGTGAAGTTCTTTTCCCAAGGGGTATCGAACAGGGGCTGGTAATCATAGATATTGGACAGTCGTTCAATGTCCATGGGGGTAAGCTGCTTGAGCACCTGGGTCAGAATCTGATTCTGTTTGTCGTTTCTGGCACCATTGAGTTCAAAGTTTTTAAACAGCAAAAGCATCTGTTCAAAATGATTGATGGTCAGCCGGTCATTTACGGCGTAGAGGGGATGGGCAATGATATTGACGATCTTTTCATCATGAAGATAAGCGACCAGATCAAAGATATTTTTCCGAATTTTCCGGATTTCATCATGCTGGGCTTCGGTGATGTTCTGGGCCAGCACATGCACCTTGCACCCATCTTCGGGAAAATAGGAGGTGATCTCCTCGGAGATATAGGTGTCCGGCAGATGGGCAATTTCAAGGGCACCGTCAATGGTGTTGTGATCGGATATGGTCACAAGGGACATCCCCTTTGCTTTGACTGTGTTATATACCAGCATGGGTTCCGTGAAACTTTCAGGGCAGCTGATTTTCTGAAGAACCCACTGGGAAGGCCGCTTGGAAAATTTGGAGTGTACATGAAGATCTATTTTCATCATTTTCTATCCTTATTATAATGAGATGAATATCTTTGTTGATCATGCAATTTATGCAAATTGTGTTACATCCCTGTGAAGACAGGATTAGAAAAATGTGAAAAGTAGCAGAAAAAATGGCCGACAATAGAAATCAAGTCCTCAATTTGTTATAATTATAAAATGTTAGTGTTGACTATTTCAACACCCGTTATGATATAAGTGCTGAAAAATAAAATTTTGTGGAAAGGTGGGAATGGAAAAAATCTTAAAAAAACAAGCACATTTAAATAGGGTGCTGAAAGCCGTTCTGAATACCAATCAATTGATAGTAAAAGAACGTGATCCCGCCGGCCTTATACAAAAGGCCTGCGAGGAACTCATTGGCACCATGGGATATTTTAATGCGTGGATCGGACTTCTGGATGAAGAGGGTCGGCATGTGAAGTTAACCGGGGCCGCTGGATTTGACAGGGGCTTTGACGTCATGCGGGAAAGGTTGAATCAGGGGGTGTTTCCTTCCTGCATGCAGCGTACTCTCCAAACAAACGAATCTGTTGTCATCACGGCACCGATAGTCGAATGCGCGGATTGCCCCCTTTCAAAAGAATATGCCGGTCGCTTTTTATTCACCTGCCGCCTTGAGCATGAGGGCAGGATTTGGGGGATACTGTCTGTATCAGTTCCCGCCGGTTTTGAACATGAAAAGGATGAACACGATTTGGTTTTAGAGGTGTCAAGGGACCTTGCCTTTGCCCTTGCCCTTGCCAAAATAAACACTGAAAAAAGAAATCAAGCCTTATTGGACCACTCTCCGGTTTGCCACAAAATTGTGGATCTGGATTTCAATCTGCAATACATGAACGCCAATGGATTTAAAATGCTTAACCTGGAACCCAATGCCGGCGTGTATGGAAAACCCTATCCGTTTGATTTTTTTCCGGAACCGTTTAAAGAAAAAATGATTAAAAGCTTAACGCATGTAAAACGCACCGGCGAAACAGTTACAATGGAGGCATTAACCCGTGATATTCAAGGAAACGACGTCTGGCTGAACTCCTCACTGATACCTGTATTTTCTGATGATAATACAATGGATTATATCACCGTTGTATCTGACAATACAACCCGGCAAAAACAAGATGAGAAGCAAAGAATTCAGCTTGAGACGCGACTGAGACAGGCCCAGAAAATGGAAGCCATTGGAACGATTGCCGGTGGTATTGCACATGATTTTAACAATATCCTGTTTTCCATTATCGGTATGTCGGAATTGTTGATGGAAGATCTGTCAAAAGACAGCATTGAATATGAGAACGCACTGGAAATATTAACCGCCGGAAAACGGGGCGCGGATCTTGTGAACCAGATACTTGCATTCAGTCGTCAGAGCGAACATCAAATGTCGCCGACCCGGATTCAGACTGTCTTAGAAGAAGTTCTGAAACTCACAAGATCAACCATTCCATCCTATATTGAAATCAACCACGATATTAAAACGGATTGTGCAATGGTAATGGCGGACCCCACGCAAATCCACCAGATTGCCATGAACATTATCACCAACGCCTATCATGCCATGGAAACGGCAGACGGAAAGATCAGCGTGGTTTTAAGGGAAACCGAGTTGGCGTTATCTGATCTACCCAGTAAACATATTGAACCCGGCACATATGCGTTGCTGTCATTTTCTGATACCGGAAGCGGCATTCCACCGGAGTTGAGGGATAAAATTTTTGATCCCTATTTCACCACCAAGGAAAAAGGGAAAGGTACGGGGCTTGGGTTGTCCATCGTTTACAGCATTGTAAAGGCACATAAGGGCGATATTACCGTTTACAGTGAAATCGGTAAGGGAACAACCTTTAACATCTATTTGCCGGTAATACGGCGAACGGGCATCTCTGATTTAAAAAATTCAATAGAGAAGATCCCAACCGGCAATGAACGCATTTTATTGGTTGATGATGAAGAACCGATTGCAAAACTGGAAAAGCAGATGCTCGAACGAATCGGATACAGTGTTACCCGGCAGACCAGTCCTTTAGAGGCGTTGATCTGCTTCAAAGAAAATCCGCATGCCTTTGATTTGATTCTATCTGATATGAATATGCCGCGTATGACAGGCCTCCAGCTGGCCAAAGAGATAAAATCGATCAGAAACGATATTCCGATTATTATCTCGACCGGGTTCAGTGACAGATTAGAAGACCAGGACATTGGGGGGGTGGGTATAGACGCCGTTTTGATGAAACCCGTGATTAAATCGGACATGGCTCAGACAATTCGAAAGGTGCTTGAGGATGTAACTGGTTAGCGGTTTGCACACTTACATTTACATTGAGATCTCGATAATACTGATTAAAGATAAAGGGGAAAAAATATTGTATTGGAACTCGACGAGTGGAAGGGATTGCAATGACGATTGATGTTTCAAGAACAGATTTACTCAAAGAAATCCAAGCACTGAAAAAAAAATCCTTCATCAGAGATGATATGGTTGCCCGATTATGTGAAGCGATTCAGGAATTATCCGTTCGGGAAAAAGAACTCAGTGCAATAATGAGCGGAGCAAAGGCCGTTCTTGGACAAAAAGGCTTTAAAGAATCTGCAAGAGCTATTTTTGATTATTGTAAGGATTTGATCGGCGCAACATCCGGATATGTTGCCCTGCTAAATGAAACCGGCGAAGAAAATGAGGTTGTTTTCCTTGAATCCGGCGGTCTTCCGTGTATGGTTGATCCTGAGTTGCCCATGCCCATCCGTGGATTACGGTCTGAGGCGTATTATTTGAATCAAGCGGTTTATCATAATGATTTTATGAACAGTGAATGGATTGACTTCATGCCCAAAGGGCATATGACCCTGAAAAATGTCATGTTCGCACCTTTGGTTATAGACGGCAAAAGTGTCGGATTAATCGGTCTGGCAAACAAGGCAACGGATTTTAATGACAATGATGCTGAAATGGCAACCGGTTTCGGTGAATTGGCAGCCATCGCATTGCAGAACAGCAGGAATCTGGATCAAAGAGTTGAAGCCGAAAGGCAACGCGAGAAGGTGATCGAAAATTTAAACGAAGCACTTTCTCAGGTTAAAAAACTCAGTGGATTGTTGCCCATATGTGCTCATTGTAAAAAAATCCGTGATGATAAAGGGTATTGGACCCAGATCGAATCTTACATCCATGAACATTCTGAGGCCAGGTTCAGTCATGGCATATGTAAAGCGTGTGCAGAAAAATATTATCCGGATATTGATATTTATGAGGATGAATAGTTGCAAATAAGTATGCCATGGCCGAATTTTTTAAAGGGGTTTTTATATGCAGGACAGATTTGATAAATTTGAATGGATGCTTGATAAATCAAGCCCGCTTCCGGCAAATGAAAGTGATGATTATAGCCCACCATACGGTGACGTCACGGCATTAAACCGTTGTCGATTGATCATGGATTCGGTGGGAATGGAAACCCTGAGAGAGATTGGCAGAAATGCAATTAATCTTCTTGAAACATCTGTGGCGATTTATGAGGCCAATGGGGACTATGCCTTTGGGATGTTTTCATCCGGATGGTGTAGACTGATGGATGCCGCGTCCCGTGAACTTTGTAATACGGATGATAACCGAACGGCTTTGTCTTGCGGTAAATGGTTGTGTCATGAAAATTGTTGGCATGACTCTGCAAAACGGGCCATTGAGACTGGAAAAAGTACTGACATCGCATGTGTCGGGGGCATCCATTTATATGCCGAGCCCATATATGCCGGTCAACGGGTCGTTGGCGCAATCAATATCGGGTATGGTGATCCGCCCAAATCTCTTGATAAATTGAACGCGTTGGCTGACAGATTCAATGTTGACCCTGAGACGCTAAAAGAGATCGGTGACAGCTATAAATCACGCCCTGAATTTCTCGTTGAAGCAACCAAAAAGCTTCTGGCATCCTTTGCAAAATTGATCGGTGAGATTGTCGAAAAAGCGGAGATCCAGCGAAAACAACAAAAAAATCAGTTGCGGGAGCTATATCTGAATAATGTGCTGAAAGCGATCCGTAACGTTGATCAGCTTATTATAAAGGAGAACGACCCGTCTCGCCTCATCCAGAAAGCCTGCGAAGAACTCACCGATACCATGGGCTATTACAACGCCTGGATCGTCCTGCTGGATGAACACAGCCGTAACATGACGTTAACCGGATCGGCGGGTTTTAACGGCGGTTTTAACGCATTCCAGGACATTCTGAATCAGGGATTTTTGCCTTCTTGCGTGCAGCGCGCACTTGAAAAAAAAGAACTGATTGTGATTAATGATCCTAAAAACACGTGTACGAATTGCCCACTTTCACGTCATTACCATGGCCGCTCAGCCCTCACGCATCAACTCGGTAATTTCGGCATCCTGTCTGTTTCGGTGCCCGCTCATTTTGCCCATGACCGAGAAGAGCAGGCGTTGTTTGTGGAGGTCGCCAATGATCTGGCCTTTGCGCTTTCTAAAATCGAAGCCGAAAAACAGATTCATATCAAAAAACATATTATTCAGACAATCCCTCATCCCATCTCCCTTGTTTCCGACAACTACCGTTACCTTGCGGTAAACGAGGCGTATTCCCGATTTCATAACGAAACGCCGAATAAGATTACCGGCCGTCGCATAACGGATTTCATAGATCCAGACGTTTTTGAACAGGAAATCAAGCCCCATCTTGACCGCTGCCTGAAAGGTGAAACCGTCCAGTATGAGACCCTTGTGGATTTTTATGGAACCGGTAACCGTTGGATGAGAATGGAATACACACCATTTCGGAATAAAGAGAATCACATCGTCGGCGTGGTCTCCCACGGCCTGGATATCACTGAGCGCAGGCAGGCGGAGGAAGCGCTGCAAAAGAGCGAAGAACGCTTTTCGCTTGCCATGGAGGCATCAAACGATGGAATCTGGGACTGGGATTTAACAACGGGACATATTTATTGCAGCCCGGGCGTAACATCCATGCTGGGATATGATACTACTGATGTTATAGAAAACGTCGAACAATGGCAGGACCTGATACACCCGGCGGACCGGCAAAAAGCGTATCAGGTAAACCTGGACTGTGTAAATAATCTTACGGATTCCTTTGTCGTTGAATACCGTATGAAGACCAAGGATGGCGGCTTAAAATGGATTCTGGGGCGGGGGCGGGCCGTATATCGGGACGTATCCGGAAAGGCCCTGCGTATGGCAGGTACCCACCAGGACATCACTGAGCGCAAACATTATGAGAAAAAGCTGAAAGAAAAAGAGAAGAGATACAGAAGCCTTTTCAGTTCAAGCCATGAGGGTATTTGCCTGCACGAATTGATTTATGAACAGTCAACGCCTGTTGACTATCGGATTTTAGATGTCAATCCCAAATATGAAGAGCTGACCGGAATCCGTCGGGATCAGGCGATAGGCGCTTTAGGGTCTCAGCTTTATCAATCCGACCCGGTGCCTTATTTAGAGATTTATGCAGAAGTGGTTGCCACGCAATCCGCTACATCATTTGAAACTTATTTTCATCCCCTGGAAAAACATTTTTTCATATCGGTTTTTTCACCTTCTAAAAACAAATTTGCCACGGTATTCCAAGATAAAACCAACCAGAAAAAAATGGAAGAACAGCTGCGTCATGCACATAAGATGGAGGCCATCGGCACCTTGGCAGGGGGGATCGCGCATGAATTCAACAATATGCTGGGTATCATTATCGGTAACACCGAGCTTGCATTAGATGATATTCCGGAGAGTAATCCGGCAACAGACTACATCCAGGAAGTAAAGGTCGCATCATTACGCGCAAAAGATGTTGTCCAAAAGCTTTTAAGTGTTGCCCGGAAAACGCCGGAATCAAGAAAACCCATACGGATTGGTACGGTCATCAAAGACGCGTTGAATCTTATGCGGCGGACGATCCCTGCTACGATTGATATCCGCACAGACATTACCTGTTCAGATGAGATGATTTTGGGTGATCTTACCGAGATCACCCAAGTCGTGATAAATCTTTGTACCAATTCGGTTCATGCCATGGCCGAAGAAAGCGGTATTCTGCAAGTGGGTTTAGATACCCTGCAAGTAAACCGGGCATCAGCTTTTTACGATGAGGATCTGAAACCTGGAGATTATGTCAGGCTTACGGTGACGGATACGGGGAAGGGTATTGAAGCGGCTTATATGGATCGTATTTACGATCCATATTTCACAACAAAGGATGTAGATCAGGGATTGGGAATGGGACTTGCCGTTGTCCACGGAATTGTAAAAAAACATGATGGTGCCATTAAGATCCAAAGTGTTGTTGGGCGGGGAACAACTGTTGACGTTTTGTTTCCGTTAATTGAGGCGCAAACGGAAACCGGAACGGAACAGATCAAAACACTGCAAAAGGGAAAAGAGCGGATATTGGTGGTGGATGATGAACCATCAATCGTCAGATTGATCACGCAGATGCTAACGCGTTCCGGTTATGAGGTAGTCGGAGAAACAAGCAGCGCGAGTGCCTTGAACGTCTTTAAAGACACCCCTGAACAGTTTGATCTGGTGATCAGTGACATGAGCATGCCTGAAATATCAGGCGATCAGCTGGCACAAGCAATAAAACAGATCCGTCCGGGGATTCCGATTATTATCTGTACGGGTCACAGCAACCGTATGGACGAAAACAGGGCAAACCAATTGGGCATAGACGCCTTTATTACAAAACCATTTTCAAGAAAAAACATTACGGAAGTCATACCGAAGGTGTTGCATAAAATCAATTCTGAGGGTCAAAGTTGATTCGTTAGGGCAGGCACGCTGGCCTGCCCTACAGCCTCTTTTTCAGGGTTTACTCCGAACCATTGGCGGGGATTATATCGCAAATCAAAATAGATAAATTTGTTTGCTATCGCAGGATGTTTTGCAACTGACACAATAATCGTGGCACAATTATATTCGGCTTGAGTGAATGATGAAACATAAACCAAGGGTTTTTAACTGTTCCCATGGCCTTTTTTTTCTGTCTGTGGTATGTGAAATTCGTTTATATTAAGCGGTTGTGAGAGAGATGTAAGAGATGAGTATATAATTTTGCTAAGAAAGATGGGGCTTGGTCATAACATCGCCCACATCGTAGGTTGGGTTGAACGAAGTGAAACCCAACAACTTGTCGGCGTTGGGTTTCGTTCCTCAACCCAACCTACCGGAAATTCGTATGGCCGAAAATATGACCAGGGCCGAAAGATGTTTTAAATGGATTTAAAAGGATGGAGCGGGAAACGGGATTTGAACCCGCGACTTCGACCTTGGCAAGGTCGCACTCTACCACTGAGTTATTCCCGCTCAGCTGAAAGGCGAATTACTTTTATAAAAAAAGTTGTGTCTTGTCAAGCAAAGATTTAGCAACTATTCATAAAAATTTTGGATATACAGGAGATCAAGACAAAATGACTCTGGGAAATATTCTGGTCACCGGCGGCGGCGGCTTTCTGGGCAAGGCGTTGGTCAGAAAATTAGTGGATCGAGGGGAGAATGTCTTTTCATTTTCCCGGTCCCGGTATTCGGAACTGGATAAACTCGGTGTTTCCCAGATCCAGGGGGACCTTGCCGATGCCCATGCTGTGACCGATGCCTTAAACGGCATGGACACCGTGTTTCATACTGCGGCAAAACCCGGTATTTGGGGGGCTTATGATGAATATTTCCGTATTAATGTGACCGGAACCGTGCATGTGATTGACGCCTGCATGAAAAATAAAGTTAGCCGGCTGATTCATACCAGTTCGCCTTCGGTGGTGTTTGATGACAAGGATATGCACGGGGCAAATGAGTCGGTTCCTTATCCGGATAAATATCCGGCACCCTATCCTGAAACCAAAGCCCTGGCGGAAAAAGAGGTGATTAAAGCGGCGGGGCAGGGGCTTTCCGTGATCATCTTGCGGCCCCATTTGATCTGGGGACCGGAAGATAACCATCTGGTGCCGGGCATTATCAGCAGGGCCTCCCGACTGAAAATTATTGGTCCGGATACGGATCTTGTGGACACCATTTATGTGGATAATGCCGCTGACGCCCATATCCTGGCCGCTGAAAAGCTGTCCCAAAATCCTGATCTGTCCGGAAACATATATTTTATCAGCCAGGATGCACCCATGTCCAAATGGACCCTGGCCAATGCTTTTCTGGCAGCCGCGGGCCTGCCGCCCATCAAAGGGCATGTGTCCGGGAGAACTGCTTATGCAGCCGGGTGGTTCTTTGAATTCATTTACCGAACCTTTGGCATTAAAAAGGATCCCCCCATGACCCGCTTTGCAGCCAAGGAACTTGCCACCTCCCACTGGTTTGATATCAGCCGGGCAAAAAAGGATCTGGGTTATGTGCCGAAAATTTCCACCCAGGAAGGCTTAAAACGCCTGAAGTCATGGTTGAACCGGAAATAAAGCAGATAATATCCGTTTCACTTGCCCAATTTCGGGTCAAGTCCATCCGGGTGCTTTACAGGGCTGCCAAGGGGTATCAACGGGACAGTTGCGCCTTGCGGGCATCGGCTTTAAGCTTGTACACCCTTTTCAGCATCGTGCCTGTCATGGCCATGGCCTTTGGTATTGCCAAGGGTTTCGGGTTCCGGCAGTTCCTTGAGGCCGAGGTGCTGGCGTTGTTTGAAGGCCACGAGGAGATTGTCCAAAGTATTCTGGTTTTCACCAACAATTTGCTGGAAAAAACCCAGGGCGGGCTCATGGCCGTGCTTGGTGTGCTGCTTCTTTTGTACTCCTGATTAAACTGATGTTCCATATTGAAGGCACATTCAATCGTATCTGGTGGGTCAGGGACGGCAGGCCGTTGATCCGTAAAATTACTGATTATCTGACCATTGCCCTGGCAGCATGGCTTTTGGGCCTTTTGTCCGGATCCGTGAACTTGTTCATGATTCCCCGTCTGGAATCTTTCTGGGCCTATCTTGGCGTTCCCATTGATATTAAAGGGATTATTTCTTTTTTTATCAGTATTGTGCCATATATCGTTACCTGGTCGCTATTTATGTTTTTTTATGTGATCATGCCCCATAAAAAGGTAAATTTCAGGGCTGCCGCCACAGGGGCTGTGTTTGCCGGCACCTTGTTTCAGGTTATCCAGACCGCATTTTTAAAGTTTCAGGTTTTTGTCACAGGCTACAATGCCATTTATGGCAGTTTTGCCGCATTGCCCCTGTTTTTAATCTGGTTGCAGGTGTCCTGGGGGGTATTGCTCTACGGGGCGGAGATTGCCTTTGAGTGGGAAAACACCGAAAACGCAAGTACCCCGGACCTGAATCTGAATACAATGAGCATACGGGCAAAAAAACTTGCCATGCTGGAAATTGTTAAACGATGTGTTCAGCGGTTTGTCGAAAAAAAATCCCCTGCCACAGATAATTTTATTGCCAGGGAACTGAATCTGCCCTTAATCATTGTGCATCATCTTCTTGGGATTCTGATGGATGCAGGCGTTTTGTATTCAGTTAATCTTGAAGGCAATACAAGCGGTTACACCCCGGCCATGGATATTGAGTGTATGAGTATCATGGATGTGCTTTGTGCCGTAGAACACCAGGGAAATTCAAATGCGTATACGGGCGGTACTTTGTTGACCCAGGCCTTAGAGGAGAGCCTTGATGGGTTTGACAAGGCCGCCCGGGCATGTAATGGAGAGCGGTTGATTAAAGATCTTTGATAAAGATTACAAATTCAATGAAACCGGGTGATGTTAATGCTGCCGTTGTCCGTCATATCGTCAAATTTTTTCCGTAAAAAGCGTTTAAACGTGTTTCGTGTAGGGGGCCATAATAGTAAAAGGCCTGCCGTGTCCGTTAAAAGCCCGGGGGTAATGAGTACTAATCCGGCAATGAGGATGATAAAGGCATCCACAAGTTCTTCGGTCGGCATAAGCCCCTGGTTTAAATTCCGGCGAACCTTCATCATGGTATTCAATCCCTCCATCCGGGCAAGGTAGGCACCGAGAAATCCGGTGATAATGACCAGTATCACGGTATTTAACCCGCCGATAATACCGCCGAGATGGATAAGAATATATAATTCAACCACCGGGATCAGGGTAAAACATAAAAACAGTCTGAACAGCATATAATACTCCTAAATATAAAAAAAATATCTTAAATTTACATTTTCTCCCATTCAAAGCGGGTAATATTCCTGTTTTTTTTGCTGAATTCTATACCGATAAGGTAAATTTCCTTACCGGTATATTTTTCGTAGTATCTTTTTTCTTTAATCTGGGCCAGGGCCCGGTCCGATTTTGTCAGTTCATTCA
This sequence comes from Desulfobacter latus, assembly GCF_013389365.1. Taxonomy (GTDB): domain Bacteria; phylum Desulfobacterota; class Desulfobacteria; order Desulfobacterales; family Desulfobacteraceae; genus Desulfobacter; species Desulfobacter latus. Next base: position 19,136 of record NZ_JACADJ010000038.1, on the reverse strand, counting down.
CTTTGAATTCTATGATGTAAATGCGGTCATTAAAATGTACGGTCATGTCGATGCGACCGTGATTGGTTGCGTCCTCTGTGCTGACTTGAAGACCTTGGGCCGTAAAATAGCTATAAACAATTGAGCAGTAATATCCTTCATATCCTGCCATATCGTTTTTTCGGTACCAGTCATATGGAATTGAGGCGAAGAACGTGTGGAAAATTTGCTTTAACCTGTCGAGATTATTGGTATTCAGAGCGTCAGAAAGTGCCAGCTTTGTGTCATCCTGTTCAGCATCAGCCTGGGTTAATTCCGCCAGTAATGCATCATTGAATGCATATCTTACCTCATGGTTGGGAAATCCCAGGGTATAATAGACACCGCCTGAATCATGATTGAGCGCTTTGATGGTCAGGTATCCTGTTTGAAAAAGAAGCGGTTGTGGCTTGATATTGTTTACATCAAAACTGCCTAGGAAACGATGGCTGATTTTCATGCCTTCAAAGGTTCCGGAACAAAGTTTTGCCTCACGGATCAGACGAATCAGAAAAGTTGGGGTGCCGGTTTCGAACCAGTAGGGATGGAACTGCCCTTCATCCAGATAAAGCAATACATCAAATGGATTGTAAACCGGTTCGGCCAGGAAATTGTAACCATTGTACCATTTTTTTATTTTTTCGGAATCCAGGCCTTTCATATATTCATGAAAAGTTGATTCCAGTTCATTTTGAGTATAACCGCATATGGCACCGTAGCGTTTGTCCAGGGTGATGTCTTTGAGGTTATTCAGGCCTGAAAAAAGAGAAACTTTTGAAAATTTTGATACGCCGGTAAGCATGACAAACCGTAAATGGTTTCTCTGGGCTTTAAGTACTGAGTAAAAATTACGCAGGCTTTCTCTGATTTCCAGGGCTGTTTCAGGCGTGGTGATGTTGTCTAATATGGGTTTATCGTATTCATCCACCAGCACCACGACCCTGTGTTTGTTCTTATGGTGTAGTTTTTGTATTAATTCTTCAAAACAGTCATCGACATGGGAACAGTTCAAGGTCAGGCCCGCCTGGGCTGCGTGCATTGCAAGAATACGATGGAGTCTTTGTTCCAGTCGGTCTGGTGATTTCATAACGCTTTCGGCCAGGTCGATGTGGATGACAGGGTGTTTTTTGTCCCAATTCCAGTTGTTTTCAAGGAAAAGGCCGTTAAAGAGTGCTTTATTGCCTTGAAACGCATGGTATATGGTATCGATCAGAAGACTTTTTCCGAATCGTCTGGGCCGGGAAAGAAAATAGTATTTTCCCTGTTTTACTAATTGGTGGATTAGTTTCGTTTTATCAACATAGCAGTGGTTGTCTGTTATGATTTCTTTAAAACTATCTATTCCAATGGGTAATTTTTTCATGAATTATTCACACGCTTTCTGCAATACGGCCTGGGATTTCAGCGAAAAGATGTCGTCCGGACCGCCACAGGGGGGCCGGTACGTTTTCATCAACACAGTTGTCTAAAATGTCCAGAAACAAGTCCCTGGTTATTTCCTGGGCCCCCATACGAAGCAGATGGCCGGAGGTGACCTGGCAGTCAATCATTTTAAATCCCTGGCGGTAAAGTTCCTGGGCCAGGGCCACAAGGGCCACCTTGGACGCATTGGATACACGGGAAAACATGGATTCCCCGAAAAAGGCCTTTCCCAGGCTGACCCCGTACAGACCGCCTGCCAACCGGTCGCCCTGCCAGGCTTCCACGGAGTGGGCGATCCCCATTTTGTGCAACCTGATATAGGCATCAATCATTTCATCCACCAGCCAGGTGCCTTCGGGTTTGTCCTGCCTGAGTTGTGAACAGGCCGTAATGGTCTGCTCAAACGCGGTGTTGATCCGAATGGAGAAACAAGCCTTTCGAATGGTTTTTTTTAAGCTTTTCGACACTCTTATTTTAGAAGGAAACAGCACCAGCCGGGGATCAGGGGACCACCAGAGAATGGGTTCACGATTGGAAAACCAGGGGAAAATGCCGTTTTTATATGCAAGGGTCAACCGCTTGGCGCAAAGGTCTCCCCCAATACATAACAGCCCGTCGGACCGCGCCAGCCAAGCCGGCGGGAATTCAATTTTTTCAGATAGCCTGAAAAGAGGCATCAGGTCGCTTTGATATTAAATGTCAGTTTACCGTCCTTTAAGCCTATGGAGAGTTTTCCCCCTTTTGCAAGCCGGCCGAAAAGAATTTCATCCGTGAGTTTGTCTTTTAGTTCGGTCTGGATAAGACGGGCCAGGGGCCGGGCACCAAATTTAGGGTCATGGCCTTTTTCGGCCAGATGACTCCGGACGCCGGCTGAATAACTCAAAGAAATGCCCTGGTCACTGAGCATGGCTTTAAGTTCCTTCATATTTTTGTCCACAATCCGTTCCATCACCTTTTCAGATAAATGGTTAAACTGGACAATGCCGTCAAGTCGGTTTCGAAATTCCGGACTAAAGGTGTTTTTCACCGCTTTTATGCCCTGGGTATCGGAATTGGCGCTTTGTGAGCCGAACCCGATGCTGTTGGCGCTCATTTCCCTGGCCCCGGCATTGGAGGTCATGATAATGATCACATTCCTGAAATCAGCGGATTTGCCGTTATTGTCAGTAAGCGTGGCATAATCCATGACCTGGAGCAGAATGTTGTAAAGGTCCATATGGGCCTTTTCTATTTCATCCAGAAGAAGCACACAATGGGGATGCTTGCGGATGCTGTCGGTTAAAATACCGCCCTGTTCAAACCCCACATATCCCGGGGGCGCACCAATGAGCCTGGAGACAGCATGCTTTTCCATGTATTCGCTCATGTCAAAGCGTAAGAACTGAATGCCCATGTTGGCGGCCAGCTGTCTGGCCACTTCGGTTTTGCCGACCCCTGTGGGGCCCATGAAAAGAAAGGAACCAATGGGATGGTCCGGCGCGGCAAGTCCGGCCCGGGATCTTTTGATGGCCGTGGTCAGGGTGTCAATAGCATCATCCTGGCCAAAGATAACGTTGAGCAGTTTGCCGGGCAAAGATTCCAGGGAAGACTTGTCTGCCGCAGTCACACTGGAAACCGGCACCTTGGCTATTTTAGCCACAATTTTTTCAATATCCTTGGGGCTGACGGTTTTGCGCCGGGCGTCTGCCGTAAGTTTTAAAAAAGCGCCGGCCTCATCAATCACGTCAATGGCCTTGTCCGGTAAGAACCGGTCATTGATGTATTTATCCGACAGATAGGCTGCCGCTTCAATGGTTTTGTCCGGGTATTTCAGGCCATGGTGTTCCTCATAACTGGCGCGCAGCCCTTTGAGAATATCAACCGTTTCCGCCACGCTGGGTTCTGACACTTCGATTTTTTCGAACCGCCGGGAAAAGGCCCGGTCTTTTTCAAAATGGTTTTTGTACTCTTCATAGGTGGTGGTGCCGAGGCACTTGATGTCTCCGGAGGATAACGCCGGTTTAAGGATGTTGGAGGCATCCATGGAGCCTGATGTGGTGGCCCCGGCGCCGACAACCGTGTGGATTTCATCAATTACCAGAAGTGCATTTTCCTTTTCTTCCAACGCGGAAATGACATCTTTGAGGCGCTGCTCAAAATCGCCCCTGTATTTGGTACCGGCTAAAAGAGCGCCCATATCCAGGGAGTACAGTTCACAGTTTTCAAGCAGGTCCGGCACTGCCTTGCCGTTTATTTTCAATGCCAGGCCTTCTGCAATGGCGGTTTTTCCAACGCCGGGATCTCCCACAAGAATGGGATTGTTTTTCCGCCGCCGGCAAAGAACCTGCATTACCCGCTCGGTTTCAAGTGTTCTGCCGATAAGGGGATCAATCTTATTGTCCTGGGCCCGTTTGATCAGATCGGACGTAAATGTGGCCAGCGGATCTCTTTTATTCTGGCGCTTGGGTTTTGGGTCGGCCTGATGGAAAAGCTGCTGGGGCTTGTTCTTCTGAGGTTGTTCTTTTTTCTCTTTATCTCCATCGTGGGAGATGTGTCGGAGTACATCCAGCCGGGTAATGCCTTCGGATTCAAGATAAAAGGCTGCATGGGAATCCTTTTCCTGGAAAATGGATGCCAGGATGTCCCCAAGATTGACTTCTGCTTTTTCAGCGGATCTGGCGTGATTGATGGCCCGTTGAATCATTCGCTGGAAGCCGATGGTCTGCTGGAGTACATACTCATCACTGGTTTCTATTTTGGTCAGTTTTTCATCAAAGAATTTTTCAAGATCTTCTTTAATATGTTCGGGGCTTCCCCCGCATTTCTCAATGGCTTCAAGGCCGGATTCATGATTGACAATGGCGTAAAGAACATGTTCGACACAGACGTACTCATGTCTTCTTTTTTTGGCTTCCCGAACGGCAAATCCGAGAGCTGTGGATAGTTCTTTGCTGATCATATATCATTTACTCCTTTTCCATTGTACTTTTTAACGGGAACCCTTTGCCGCCGGCCAGATTGTGCACGGTGTCAACTTTTGTTTCCGCTATTTCCCGTGGATAAATGCCGCAAACGGCCTTTCCCTTATTATGTACATTAAGCATTATTTGGGTGGCTTTTTCAAGAGATTTTCCGAATACCCGGACCAGTATATCCACCACAAACTCCATAGTTGTATAATCGTCATTGTGCAAAAGCACCTTATACATGGGTGGATGATTTTCACTAATGTCATTTGATATTCCGGGCCGGGTTTTTGAATCAGTGGATGTCATACCTTAACCTTGGGTTCAATTGATCATTATTATTGATTATTGCCCGCAGCATTTTTTATATTTTTTGCCGGATCCGCAAGGGCAGGGGGCATTCCTTGAAATTTTTTCAGATGAGCGCCTGACCGGCTGTTTGGGTGCAGAGTCTTCATCAGTATGGGAAGAAAAGGTCAGATCCTGCTGTTCTTCCTGTTTCATCTCCTCAACCTGGGTGGGAGAGGCAATCTGGATTTTAAACAGGATATCAACAACTTCCTGTTTGATTCGGTTCATCAGGTCCTGGAACATATCAAACCCCTCTTTTTTATAAATACGTAAAGGGTCCTGCTGGGCATATCCCCGGAGGCCGATGCCTTCCTTTAGATGGTCCATGTTTAAGAGATGTTCCTTCCACCTGGTGTCCACGGTCTGGAGGATAATAAACCGTTCAACGTGGCGTATGATTTCAGGGCCGTACATTGCTTCTTTTTTCCGGTACAGGGCCTGGGCTGCATCAAATACATACTGCCCCAGCTGGTCGGCTGAAAAATTTTCCTGCACAGGCTTATCCAGGGACAGATCCATATTGAACTGTCCTTTAATTGCTGACGAAAGTGCTTCCAGGTCCCACGCCTTGATTGCTGTTTTGTCTGAAACAAATCCGTCCACAAGGTCATAGGCGACATCTTCCATCATATCGTGGGCCACCTGTTTGAGGTCCTTGGCGGTCAGTGCCTCACGGCGCTGGCGGTAAATGATCTCACGCTGCTGATTCATGACATCGTCATATTCGAGCAGATGCTTTCTGATTTCAAAGTTGTGTCCTTCCACCTTGGTCTGGGCGTTTTCAATGGCTTTGGAAATAAGTTTATGTTCAATGTGTTCGCCTTCTTCAATACCCAGCCGGTCCATGACGGAATGGATACGGTCTCCGCCGAAGATTCTTAGCAGATCGTCTTCCAGGCTCAGATAAAACCGGGAACTTCCCGGATCTCCCTGGCGGCCGGACCGGCCGCGCAACTGATTGTCAATGCGCCGGGATTCATGGCGGGATGTGCCGAGAATATGAAGGCCGCCAAGTGCTTTGACCCCTTCGCCCAGCTTGATGTCCGTACCACGTCCGGCCATGTTGGTGGAGATGGTCACAGCGCCTTTCTGGCCTGCATTGGCCACAATTTCCGCCTCTTCTTTGTGGTGCTTGGCATTAAGCACATTGTGCTTTATTCCTTTTTTCTTGAGCTTTTCGCTCAGGGATTCGGAGACATCAATGGAAATGGTACCCACCAGCACAGGCTGTCCTTTTTGGTGCAGCCGGATGATCTCCGTGATGGCGGCATCGTATTTTTCCTTCTGCGTCTTGTAGATCAGATCCGCCCGGTCTTCACGGACCATGGGCTTGTGGGTGGGGATGACCAGCACATCCAGGTTGTAAATTTTTTTAAATTCTTCTGCTTCCGTATCTGCGGTACCGGTCATGCCCGACAGTTTGTCATACATCCTGAAGTAGTTCTGGAAGGTGATGGACGCAAGGGTCTGGTTTTCATTTTCAATTTTAACCCCCTCCTTGGCTTCAAGGGCCTGATGAAGGCCTTCCGAGTACCGACGGCCATCCATAAGTCGACCTGTAAATTCATCCACAATAACAACCTGGTCGTTTTTTACAATATAGTCCGTGTCTCGTTTGAAAATCACATGGGCCTTTAAGGCCTGGTTAAGGTGGTGTAAAAGTTCAATATTGGCCGGATCATAAAGATTGTCCACATGAAGCAGGTTTTCACCCTTTGCGATGCCGTCTTCGGTAAGGGACACGGTTTTTGATTCTTCATCCAGGGTATAGTCGGTATCTTTTTCAAATGCCGGGATAATGGTATTGGCCTGGGTATACAGGTGGGTGGATTTTTCAGCCGGGCCTGAAATAATCAACGGGGTTCTTGCCTCGTCAATGAGAATGGAGTCCACCTCATCCACAATGGCAAAGTGCAAATCTCCCTGGGCCAGTTCTTCGGGCTCAAATTTCATGTTGTCCCGCAGGTAGTCAAAGCCAAATTCATTATTGGTACCGTATGTGATGTCGGCCGCATAGGCGTGTTTGCGTTCCTCGGCATCCATGTCATGCAGGATCACCCCGACGGTCAATCCTAAAAAATCATACACCTGGGACATCCATTCTGCGTCACGTCTGGCCAGATAATCATTGACCGTAACAATGTGAACACCTTTGCCCGTAAGGGCGTTCAGGTAAGCGGGCAGGGTGGACATCAGGGTTTTACCTTCGCCGGTTTTCATCTCTGCAATGGTACCGCGGTGCAATGCAATGCCGCCAATAAGCTGAACATCATAATGACGAAGTCCAAGGGTTCGTACGGATGCTTCCCTGACCAGGGCAAAGGCTTCGGGAAGAATGTCATCCAGGGTTTCTCCTTTTGCCAGGCGCTTTTTAAATTCCGTTGTTTTTTCACCGATCTGAATATCCGATAAGGCCTGGATTCGGGGCTCGAACTCGTTTATCTGGTCAATAATAGGTTGAATTTTTTTAAGGATCCTGTCATTGCTGGATCCAAAGAGTTTAGTCATAAAATTGAGTACCATGTAACCGCTACCTGTTTAAATTTTAAGGTCATTGAGTTTGTCAGTACAACATATAAGCATTCTTCCGGAAAATAAAAGAAAAAAATGCTTGGTGCCCATCCGGAAAAAGCCTTTTACTCAATTTTTTTTGTTTGGTGAAATAACGAATAATAAACGTCAGAGCTGCGTTAGCCGGTGGCGAAGCACTAGTTAAGAATATATTTTGAAGGATTGACAGGGGTACCGTTAACAAGAACTTCATAGTGAAGATGGGGGCCGGTGGTCCGGCCGGTATTGCCTAAGGTGGCAATTACCTCTCCGCGTTTGACCTGCTGATTTTTATGAACGAGGATATCTCTTACATGGGCATATTTGGTTGCTTTTCCATATCCGTGGTCAATAATGACAACATTTCCGTAACTGGTTTTTCTCCCGGCAAAGACCACTTTACCGGTCGCAGTTGACACAATTTCAGTGCCCATTCGGTTGGAGATATCAAGGCCTGAATGAAAGGTTCTTTTTCCGGTGAAAGGCGATTTGCGATACCCAAAGGGCGATGTGATAATACCTGAAACCGGCTTGATGGACGGCGAAGATGCCAGCAGATTTTTCTTTTTCGTTAATTTGTCAATCAGGTCATTGAAATCTAATTTTTCTTTATCCGCAACAGATTGGATCTGTTTTACCTGGTGATGCATCTCCCGTATCAGCGCATGATGGTGGGCGTCAAGGGGGATTTCCTGATCCAGATCAACTTTCGATACGCCGCCGATGCCCCAAATGCCTGAGGATCGCCCTGATTTGTCAATATCGGCAATGAGACGAACCTGATTTTCTAATCGTCCAAGTTTTGCGATCTGATCCTTTAACCCCTGAATTTCCCCGGCAAATATCTGAATTTGACGTCTCTGATCTTTCAGCTCATTTTTTTGGTTTGCAACGGTTTCGAGTAGCGCTGCATTATCATGGTCCGCCTGCTTGAGTAAATAGTAGTCATGGCCGACGTATAATACTGTTCCGGTGCAGGCTATGAAAAGAATCAAAAAACAAATTAAAATCGATTTTCTAAGCGTAAATTCTCTGATTTCTGGGCTGTTACCCGAATGAAACCATATTTTGATTCGCTGTTTCATCAAAATCATTAATACAGGTGATATGGCATCTATGTCAAGCAAAAATGCAGTTACAGCGGGGTTTGCACCCAGTCCAGTCCTGCTTTTTCATCAATTTCAAACATAATATTCATATTCTGAACTGCTTGGCCGGCAGCTCCCTTGAGCAGATTGTCAATGGCTGAAACGATTATCAATCGACCTGATTCAGGTTCCAGGTGAAAACCGATATCGCAGCAATTTGTCCCCTTGACATGGGACATGTTTGGAAATTTATCCGGTGGCAGAATTCTGACAAAAGGTTCATTTTCATACCATCTGTTCAGGGTGGCACGAATTTGTTTTTCGGCAGCACCTTTGCGAGTCCGGGCATAAATGGTTGAAACCATGCCCCGGGTTACAGGCACCAGGTGGGGGACAAAGGTCAAAGAGACTCTTTCTCCGGCTGCCTTGGTCAACACTTCGTTGATTTCAGGGGTGTGTCTGTGGTTGCCCACTTTATACGGGCCAAAGGCTTCGTTTGCTTCACAATAGTGCGTGGTCAGGGAAAGCGAACGGCCTGCACCACTGACCCCGGATTTTGAATCTGAAATCAGGCCCTGGGGGGAAATCAGTTTTTCTTTGAGCAGCGGAACCAGGGGCAGAAGGATGGATGTTGGGTAACACCCGGGATTCCCGATGATCCTTGCCCCTTTGATGCGATCCCGGTTAAGTTCACACAAACCGTAAACGCTTTCTTTTAGAAGATTTGAGGCGGTGTGGGGCTGATATACGGCTTCATATGCTTTGGCATCATCAAACCGGAAGTCCGCTGAAAGATCAACGACTTTTATATTCCGGTCTACGAGTTTTGGCGCAAATGCCATGGATACCTTGTGGGGCAAGGCGAGAAATACGACATCGACTTTATCTGCAAGTTCGTTGGCGTCAAAGGGTGTGCATATCAGGGATTTAAATCCGCGCATGGAAGGGAAAATGTCGGTAAATGATTTTCCCTGGTACGAGTTTGAGGTTACTGCTTCAAGGCTGGTCTTCGGGTGGTTGGAAATCAGTTTGACCAGCTCCAGACCGGTATAGCCTGATGCGCCTGCTATTGCTGTTTTAATCATCTTTTTAATCTCTATTTTTAAACTTAATCTTTTTTATGTTTAGTGTCCAAACACTAAGATAAAATAAGCAATTGTGCAAACTTTAATTTGATTGTTTTTTAAATTCAACCAGGGTGTGCGCCTCGCCATCCAGGGCGGTGTCTATTATTTTACGGATAACTTCCCAGTCCCCGCCGGCAAGTCCGGCCCCGATTTTAGGATATCCCATGCGATTGCCGCTGAACTGTTTTTTGAGCGTGGTAAAAACCTTTGCTATGGCATCATAATCAACCAATACCCCATCTCCTGAATAGTGATATTGGGTGTATGCATTAATTACATACAACTTGCCGGATGGTGTGGTTACGCATGCCTTTGAAAAAGTGCCCAGTTTGGATCTGTCACCGGATGCCGTCGCAAGGTCGGCTTCCCAGGCCTGGGGAAAATGGGTGCGGATCTGTTTGGCAATTCCGGCGCCCATGGTGCAAAAACAGTTGCAACCGTGAATAATGAGATCAAACTGCCCTTCCCGGGCCAATTGAATTAAATCACCTTTTACACAATTCATCAGAATTTCCCTTTTTTTGCATAATTTAATAGTATAGGAATTTCCAGCACCCAGCACCCAGCACCCAGCACCCAGCACCCAGCACCCAGCACCTAACAGCCCGCCCAAAGGGCGCTAATTTATTTTCTCCGACGCCCTAAGGCCCATAATCAAAATAAACGCTTTGATCATTTCTTATGGCAAATATCCAGCTATAAGTTGTGCGTGTTGCATTAAAAACTGGTATATCTTAATTTTATGTTTATTTTAACAGATAATTGTAATATCCGACCGAAATTTTATTTAAATATTGATTAATCAGGAGATTGTTTTGGATATATATAAAAACGAAAAACTAACGGACTATCCTCATCTGAACTTGATTCGCGCCCGGTATAAAGACAGGACCGGCACGGATAAATCCTGGCTGTATGCCTCCAGGCAGAATGCGGCCAGGCCCGATGCCGTAGTCATTGTCCCGTTTCATCAACAGGAGAATAAACTGGTCATTATCAAGGAATTCAGGGTGCCTTTGGACGGATATCAGTATGGGTTTCCCGCAGGCCTTGTGGATGCCGGGGAAACTATTGTCCAGGCCGGACGGCGCGAACTGTATGAGGAGACCGGCTTAACTGTTGTGGATGTGATCAAACAAAGCCCTGCGATATTTTCTTCATCCGGATTGACGGACGAAAGCATCAGCCTTTTGTATGTGGCATGTGACGGATCTGCCAATACCGAATATAACGAGGCTTCCGAACTGATTGAGGTAAAAATGCTCTCCCAGGAACAGGCATCCGACTGTATACGCCGGGACAATATCCTGTTTGATGTAAAAACATGGATTATTTTGGACCGGTTTGCGGCAACAGGCAAGATGGTATAGGATCAGATCCGTGTTTTCAAATTTTATATATTTTCTGGCAGCCCTGGTAATTTATACGACCTCGGAGTTATTTGACAAACCTTCAGGGTTTGATCCCGGGGCCGTTGGGTTCTGCCTGGCCTCAACGGCTCTCTTTGCCCTGGTCTGTTCACTTTATTTCAAGCGCCTGTCAGTCCTTGGACGCGCCTTGCCGGCTCAAGAGATTGACCGGCGGGTGAATACGGCTGTTTCACGACTCTCTATATCAGCTCTGGTGCTGTTTGCCGTAAATATTTATGGATTCCGTGTGAATCATTTACTATCGGGGGTTGCGATATTCCAATGGGTACCCACCCTTGGTGCGCTGCTGTTTCTTGGATTGTTTCTTTTTTATCTGATTTTGATATGGAATTTTGCCTATCAAATCCAGAAGCGCTTTTTTACGGATTCTTTGACCAAAAAGAATTTTATCCTTTCCAATGTTGCCTTTTGCCTGCCTGCCATGCTGCCCTGGTGTTGTCTATCTCTTCTGGCTGATTGCCTGAGACTGTTACCCTTTGAAGGCCTTAATCGTTTTTTAAACTCCATGGCCGGGGAAGTGATTTACATTCTTTTTTTTGTCATTGCTGTTTCTGTGTTTGGACCGGTTCTGATTCAGCGTTTATGGGGGTGTCGTCCCCTGGCACCAGGGGTTGACAGGCAACGTATTGAAAAAACCTGCCAAATGGCTGGTCTCAAATACAGGGAGATTCTGGTCTGGAACCTGTTCGGCGGTGGCATGATCACCGCCGGTGTTATGGGTATTGTCGGCCGGTTTCGGTATATCCTGGTGACGCCGGCGCTGCTTGCCTGCCTGGATGATGATGAAATTCAAGGGGTGATCCTGCATGAAATAGGTCATGTATATCACCGGCACATGCTTTTTTATTTGTTTTTCTTTGCTGGATTTATTGCCTGTAATTTTGTTTTTTTTGAGCCTTTAATGCTCACGATCTATCTGATCAATCCTTTATATGATGGGGCAGCTTTTTTAGGGCTCAGTCAGGATACCGTCCATGCCGCCATCACCTGCCTGGTACTCGTCGGTTTGTTTGTTTTCTATTTCCGGTTTGTTTTTGGTCTGTTTATGCGGCACTTTGAACGCCAGGCAGATCTGCATATTTTTAGATATACGGAATCGCCGTCGGCATTAATCTCCACGTTTTACAAGATTGCATCCCTAAGCCGCCAGTCCATTGATAAACCCAACTGGCACCATTTCAGCATTGGTCGCCGCATTGGTTTTCTGGAAAAGTGCCGGATGAATCCGGGTTTGATCCAGGATCACCACAGAAAAGTAAAAAAAATGATTGCCGGGTATGTCCTTGCCGTGGGGGTTCTCTTTTTTCTTGGGTATAGTATCAGCTACGGTGGACTTAACACTTCGTTTAATCGATTTGTCGTCGGAAAAATTTTGAGCCGCCAGCTTGAAATTAATCCTGATAATTCTGATTTATATGTGCAGGTGGGTGATTTTTATTATGATGCCCGGCAGTATGAACAGGCAATAGGGGCCTATGAAAATGTTTTGAAAATAGACCCGGTTAATGTCCATGCGTTAAATAATCTGGCCTGGCTTTTGGCCACATGTCCGGACAAAGCGTTCCGAAATGCCCCCAGGGCGTTGGCGCTCTCCCGTCGGGCTGTAGATATTCAAAAGGCGGCGTATATATTGGACACCTATGCCGAAGCCTTGTATTTGAATAATTATAAACCCCAGGCATTGGCAGCTGCAAAGCAGGCACTTAAGATGTCGACCAAAAGAAAACAATATTATGAGGATCAGGTGAAACGGTTTTCTAATTATCAAACAGGCTCTTAGATTCCCACGGGAAGAAAGCGCATGCCGGCCATCTGGACCGCCTGCTTGACAAACCGGTCCCCCCGTTGGGCTATGATCAGCGCCATGCTGTCTGATAAAGCAATGAGTTTGCCGAAAATCCGTTCAAAACTTAAATTTGATATGTTATCCTCAACGGTGTTGGTGATCAGGCATAAGTTGCCGGTGGATGTATGCCTGGTTTTCAGGCGCCACACTAGAATTTCTATATTTCTGGCTGAGTTGTAAAAATTCTGGGATATTAAAAAATCCAGCATGAACATGTCGCACTTGTTGTTATAAGCCATGTGCAGCATGGTGAACAATCCGTACATAACTGCGTACACCCGGTCGCCTTCATAATCGGGTTCAAGGCCTGCCAGCATGGCTTGGGTGGCTCTTCTGCCTGAAAGAGCGGACTCCGGAGGCGGGGCAGGGCATTTGAAAATATCTGAAATCCTGGACGATATTGTTGCTCCCGGGGTTTTACTCAGTTCCCCGGGATTCATTTTGTATAATTTTCGGGTGAGCGTTTTTAGAAGTGTCAGTGTCTGGTCAATATGGATATCCGATACCATATTGATATCGGATTTAGCCAGGGTCTCAACGCTGAAATTCGTTGAAACGCAACCGCTTGATAGAAGTGAAATGCAGACAAGAACAATACGGATAAGCCATTTAAGAAACGTGTGCTGTTTGAAATTCTTCAAGGCCCAGATGCATTGTTTTGACTGCCAGTTGAATACAATGATGCTTTTTTTCCGGTATACTTTCAAGAACCCTGAAAACATCCCCATCGGTAATTTGTAACGCCTGTTCAACGGTTTTTCCCTTAACAAGATCTACTGTTGCCATTGCCGCAGAGATGGCACCCGCACATCCGGCGATCTGATATTTGGCATCTTGAATAATTTGATTTTCATCGACTTTTAAAAAAATTTTCATTGTATCGCCGCAGGAGCCAACTTTAAAGGAAATTTGGTTTGCATCTTCAATGGCACCCATATGTTTTTTCTCAAGATAATAGTCAATAGCGGGTTCCCCGTATCCGGCTTCGGACAGCATTTTGCGTTCTGATTCCTGTATTGTAATTTCTGTGACCACTTCATAAATCCTTAATTGTATGCCCTTGCTAAAAACAAGTATTTTATCGGGCAATTGAATAAAATACTTTTCCGGTACATAAATATAACAATCTTTCTAAAATAATGAATTCCGTTTTGATGTCAAGGGAAATGACTATTTTCGTCTTGGGAGAGGGGACGATTCTCCTTGCGATATTGCATGAAAAATAAGAATTATTCGGTTTCAGCCCCGGTTTTTGCGTAAAATCTTCAACGCGTTGTAAATAGAACTTGTGATTGTAGCCAGTTATGATATTCTATACCAACCATTTCGACAACTCAGCCATAAAACAGTTAAATATTGTAGCTTAAATATCTTATTCATTGTCATTTTGTTTAAAGGAGATTCGTTAATGAAAAAGTTGATTACACTTATGGCGAAAGCGCTGGTTGATGACCCGGAACAGGTTGACGTACAGGAGATCAAAGCTCAGCAGACCCTTGTGCTGGAGCTGAGGGTGGCCAAAGAGGACCTGGGAAAAGTGATCGGTAGAAAAGGGAGAACAGCCCAGGCCATGCGCACCATTCTTTCTTGTGCTTCTGCAAAGGAACAGAAAAGGGTTATTCTGGAAATTGTTGAATAAGCTGATAATGGACACAGGTTGCATGCATGCAACTGCAGGTACGAATAATGGTAAAATCGGGGGACTTGATCATCAGAATCGAAATATCATCTGACGGGGACGCGGCATCGGCATCTTTTTTGATGCGGTCTAAAAGAGGGATAAAGCCCATAGCCCTTATTTCAAAGGAATAAGGGCCTGTCCCCGGGATGTAAAAGAGGATCTTGAGCCGATCATGATGCTCTCTATAATCGGGGGATTCATTGAATCTTTAGATTGCCATTCAACAATGAAGTTGGCCCCAGATCCCCCGGTTTTATCGTCATAGTCCACAACATAGCGTATGGATTCGAGGGGGTTAAGAAAAATAGGTGAGGGTTGGTATTTTTTTAATAGCTTGCCTTTGGTGTTGTAGTAATTTACGGATATAATTTTAACGGTATGGGCAATGTCTATATTGCGGATGCTTAAGGTTACGGTTAAAAGCGAAGGGATCTGCCTGTTGCCTGTGTAAATATGTGAATATGCTGGAACATAGACCGTTTGTCCCTTTGAGAGATTTGGATTTCCCTGGGTAAACGCCGAACCTGCTGCGCACAATAACACGCCAATCAACAAAACCAAATAACCCACTATGTATTTTTTTACCCTCATTTTGATCCCCTTTTAAAAGATAGAGTGTGACATCAAATCATATTTTCCTTAGTTTTGGCCAAGATTAACCTGATTACACGCATTTTTGCAAGCTTGGCCGGTAAAATTTTGGGGGCTTGGTCATAACATCTTTTTAGGGAATTTGTTCAAACTCAAGGCGGAAATAATTTTTAACCGGAGCAATATATCGCTGTTTTGGGGGGAATGTGATGAAAAAATATTTTACGGTGAAAATAGTGGCCTCAAGTGCTGCGGTCCTGTTTGCTTTTTATCTGCTTTTAACAGGACTTGTAGCGCCCTGGGTCGGAAAACGTATTGCTGTAAATTCCCTGACCAAAAGCCTGGGGCGCCGGACACAGATTGAATCCATCACCTTTAATCCGTTTACTTTGGAAACCAGGATTAAAAATTTTGTTGTTGAAAGTAAAATTAATGGGGAAAATCTGGCCTCTGTTCAGGACATTTATCTCAACCTGTCCGCGTCTTCCCTATTTCATCTGGCGCCCGTGATTTCGGCTGTTCAGGTGACAGCGCCCGAATTTTCCCTTCATTTGAATAAGGATAACACCTTAAATATTTCAGATTTGCTTGAAAACAAAAAGCAAACACCGGCACCGGAGCCTGCTGAAGACTCATCCGGTGCTTTGTTTAAATTCAAGGTCGCCGATATAAAAATTACGGATGCGGCTTTGGTTTTTACCGATCATGTCCGTTCCGTTACCCATTCAGTGGCACAGTTGAATTTTGATCTGCCTTTTGTCAGCACCATGGAAAAAGATCTGACAACGCCGATCAAAGCAGTTGTGAATTGTTTGGTGAACAAGGCCCCGGTGGATATTAATCTAACGGGTCTCCCCTTTGATACCACCCGGAATATGTCGGTTTCATTGAATATGGCACCCCTGGATCTCAACATTTTTGTGCCCTATATTGATCTACCCACGTCCTATAAAATTAAATCTGCCGGTAACCTTGCCGTATCTGTTTCAGGCGAATATCATATCCCCGCCGGAAAAACCGTTGAAGACCAGACGTTTGCCGTAAACCTGAAAACGTCAGTACGAGATTTCGATTTGGACGATGTATCCGGGGAAAATTTGTTTGCCTGCCCACATCTGGCGGTGGATGCTTCGTCCCGGAATGTATTTGATATGAATTTTATAGTGAACAAGGTCTTGCTTGACCAGGCGTCACTATTTGTTGAACGTGATATCCAGGGTGCCATTAATCTGGTTCCCGGAGGGCAGGGGGCGAAAGCGGCACATCCCCCGAAAACCGCCCCCCGGATGTCGGATGAATCAAAATCTGCTACCCAGGCAGAAGTCACCCCGGAGCCGGTTCCGGTTGCCCAGATTGATACGAATGCAAAAAAATCTGTAACGCCGGTGATGCCATTCTCCCTGCCATGTACTGTGAAAATCAACCAGGCCGCCGTGAGACATATGCATATCCGCTTCAGTGATAAGATGGTATCACCACAGGTGATCAAAGAGATCTCCAGTCTGGATCTTATCCTTACTGACATTGACGTTGGTTCCAGGGCTGCAGGGCAATTTAATCTTCAACTCTTGACCGGCGATGACGAAGAGATAAAAACGGCCGGGGAGTTTCATGTTCAAAATGATCTGGCTGCCAATGGTACTCTTTCTGTTAACGGGATTGCCCTTAGAAATTTTCGCCCCTATGTGGCACCCTATCTTGGCGATAATGTTACCTTTGAAAATGTGGCTGCCGATCTGAATTTTAAGGTGGGATTCTCCCAGGCAGGTTCAGGTGTCGAGGTATCCGACGGCCGGGTAACCCTGGATAAATTCGGTCTGACGGAGCAGGGCAAAAAAGAGCCTTTGGTACAGTTCGACCAACTGGCATTATCCGGGATTTCCTGCAATCTTTTAAAACAGGAGGCCGGCGTTGGTCTTGTGACGCTTCATAAAGCTCACGTCAAGGTTAATCGGGATAAAAAAGGCCGGATGGATCTGCTTACGGCGATTGAACAGGCCCTGAAAACCGGGGAAGATCCCACCGCAAAGGCTGCGACAGAAAAGCCTGTACAAATCAAACAGGCCGGAACACAACAGGATAAGCAGAATGCTGCTGCACCTGTCTGGGTTGCGACGATAGATAAAACGGTTTTAGACCAGTGTCAGGTCCAGTTCATTGATCAGTTCCCAAAAGCGCCGGTGGAAGTGGTTATGAAAGATATTGGTGTCACGGTTGAAAATATTTCCACAAAAAAAGGAGAAAAATCAACCTTCAAAGCATCTATGACCAACGGGAACAAGGGAAAAATTGATCTTGACGGCACCTTTGATATTTCAGGACCCGGGGCAACCGTGAACATAGATGCCAATCGGATTGACGTGAATACGGCAGAGCCTTATTTTACTGATTTTTTAAAAATTTCAATATCCGAGGGATATCTGAATACCAAGGGTACAGTGGTCGTGATTCCGGCCGAAAAGAAAAGTGATCCACCCAATATAACATACAAGGGCCAGGTGTCTCTTAACCATTTTCTGTCCAAAAACAAGGTGGATAACACCGACTTTTTTTTATGCAAATCGCTTTATGCTACGGGCATGGATATTTCCGTAAACCCCATGAAGGTAGAGATTAAAGAAATTGCGCTGACTGATTTTTACCAGCGGGCCATACTGAACAAAAACGGCCGGTTCAATTATAAACAAATCATGGTGGAACAACCTGAAAAAACGGCGGCCGCCACAAGTACTACCAAGACCCGAACGGCGCCGGCTAAGCATGCCGGGATGCCCGACGTCCGCATTGACGCCGTTACCCTGCAGGGGGGGCATATCAATTTCAGCGACTATTTTACCACCCCCAATTTTACCGCCAACATGACCGAGATTGCAGGCAGCCTTACGGGCCTGTCTTCCAAGGGCAACGCACATGCCGATCTTGTACTTAAAGGCGTCCATGGCGGGCATGCCCCTTTGGATATTACCGGCCGGATAGATCCTTTCAAGGAGAATCGTTTTATTGATCTGACCATATCCTTTAAAAATATTGAATTGCCTAGATTTAATGTGTATTCCAGAAAGTATCTGGGATATGAAATTAAAAAGGGGAAACTTATTCTGGATCTGCATTACAATATAGACCGGGATAAGCTTAATTCAAGTAATCATGTCTTTTTTGATCAGTTGACCCTGGGCAGGAAAGTGGACAGTGCCGATGCGGCCTCGCTGCCGCTGGAATTTGCCGTTTCCCTGCTTAAAAATTCCAAGGGCGAGATTGACCTTGATCTGCCTATTACAGGAGATATCAGCGATCCAAAATTCCATTTTGGAAAGGTTGTGGGAACGGTACTGAAAAATTTCATTATGGGAATTGTAACAGCACCCTTTAAATTTTTAGGCGGCCTTGTGGGGGCCGGCAGTGGGCAGGATCTGGGATATGTGGCGTTTGACCCGGGAGAAAGCCGGCTGGATCAGGCCCAGAAAGATAAGCTGGATAAACTTTCAACGGTGCTGGCTAAAAAACCGAACCTCAAACTTGAAATCATTTGCCGGTACAATAAACTTAAAGACGCCGAGCAATTAAGGTATGAGGCCTATGAATCCATGGTTTTATCCATGGACAAAAAATTGGCTGCAGACGGTACGGTGAGACTGGCTGATCTGGATGAAGAGAGCCGTACGCGTCTCATTGAAACGTCCTATGACAAAGCCCCGTTTCCCAAACCCAGGGATGCGTCCGGAAAGGAAAAAGCGTTGACCCTGGATGAAAAGGAAACGCTTCTGGTTACCAGCATGCAACTGGATGGGGATGCGTTG
Organism: Desulfobacter latus; assembly: GCF_013389365.1. Classification (GTDB taxonomy): domain Bacteria; phylum Desulfobacterota; class Desulfobacteria; order Desulfobacterales; family Desulfobacteraceae; genus Desulfobacter; species Desulfobacter latus. The sequence continues at coordinate 290 of NZ_JACADJ010000038.1, read as the reverse complement.
GCTGCCCTTGGGCGGCAGCGGGGCCATGAAATTGCCGATTATTTAACAAAAAGCGGCAAGATTGATATAAGCCGCATATTTATTACAGAGCCTGATCCTGTTGCTGAAGATGAAGAAAGTAATGCCGGAATTAAGGTGGCATTTAATTTGAAATAAAATTTTCGGCATCCTTCATTTTCCGTTTGACACTTCGTAAAATCAAAATGTGTTTTTGAGATGCTGAAAATTATTTTTTAAAAAAAATACTGTGAACAGCACGTTCCTTTAGTGTACTTTAGAATTGAACAAAA
>NZ_JACADJ010000037.1 GCF_013389365.1 Desulfobacter latus | reverse complement strand
TCTGACGGCTATTCCTACAATACGACGTGCTAAGGTCCGGTACCTGGACTACTAAATTATTATAAGGAGGGCGGCAATTCCTCCCCTGAGCTAAAGACTCAGGGGTTTCCTTGCCGCATTTTATGAACAGCGAAAAAATCCCCGGAATTGTTTTAATTGTCGGCAAATCCAACTCCGGGAAAACCACGTTGATGGAAAAACTGATCAAAGAGCTGAGCGCACGGGGATTTCGTGTGGGATCGGTAAAACATACCCATAAAGTTAATTTTGACAAAAAGGGCAAGGACAGCTGGCGGCATAAAAATGCCGGCGCTGTTGCCTCTCTTGTTGTGACGGATACAAAGGTAGCCCTGGTAAAAGAGGATACCCGTCCGGCTGAAGAAAAATTTTTTCACTATCTGGGTGATATGGACCTTATTCTTGCTGAAGGATTCAAGACCTTCCGTCTTCCCAAGATTGAAGTTTTCAGAAAAAAAGGTCCCTATGAAGCCCCTTTGTGCCTTGAAGATCCCGATCTTATAGCCTTTGTAACGGATACGGATATCCGGCCCGAAAAAAAACCATGCTTCGGTTTAGAGGATACCAGCTCGCTTGCTGATCTGCTTGAGCAGCATTTTCTTGCGTCAATCAGGCCGGGAGCTTAACCGATGAAAACCGATCTAATGATGATGTTAGGAATTGTCGTTTGGGGCATGATCATGTTTACGGAAAAAGCCTGGCCCCATTGTTTTCAATCCCTTGAAAACGGACACATAGACTGGACAATCGGGCTTGTTACGGCCACAGGTCATGCCGCCCCTGAAATCAATGCCGAAGGCAAAGCTGTCGCTATGCCGGGGTCTGCCAGGGCCAGTGCCACCCGGAACCTGATTACTATTCTCAAACAGGTGATAATTTCAGGAGATCTCACGGTTGGGGCATACGCATCAACCCATGATGCCATTCTTGCCGGGATTGAAAAGATTGCCCAGGATGCCCGGGTTTACCGTCAACGATATACATCGGCCCTGGATGTGAACGTTTGGGTGAAGGCCACATTTTATGGTGGATTTCTTCAATTGGTACTCCCGGAACACATCCGGCAGATCCCCAAGATAAATGAGCTGAAACAGGATCCGGCGGAACCGGTTAAGCACACACCTTCCGTTGTTGTGAATGCCAAGCCATATACCGGACTGATTGTGGATGCAAGAACGTTAAATCTTGAACCCGTGCTTTATCCCACCATTGTCAGTGAACAGGGCAAGGAAATCTATTCCGCTGTTTTTATCAGTCGGGAATTTGCCGTTCAAAAAGGGGTCTGCGCCTATTTATGCGACATGGATCAGGCCCTTGCATCTGCCAGGGTCGGTTCAACCCCTCTGGTGATCAAGGCGTTAAGAAAAACCGGAGACAAAACCGATGCCATTGTGGTGAGCATGGCAGACGCCAAAATCCTGGACAGGGCAAGCGAACGCCACATTTTTTTAAAAGAGTGCCGGGTGATTGTCGTGGTAAAACCGCCGGTGCCGGAAAAGATCAGGTCGGCCCAATAAGCGCATTGTCTATCAGCCTTGATTTTCCTACCTGTACGGCCAGGGCCAAAAGCGTTTCTGACTGGACGGTATCCACCGGTTCAAGAGTCCGGGGATGGCACAGTTCAATGTAATCAATCCGGGTGTGGTCAAATGAAAGAATAAAGGATTCCGCCTCTCTGACAAGATCCGGTACAGACCGAACGCCCTGGTCAACCCGTTGTTTCAAAAGATTGATGGCCCTGGAAAGGCAGACGGCTGAAGCACGCTGCGCCGGCGTAAGATAGGCATTTCTGGAACTCATGGCCAACCCGTCTGTCTCTCTGATGATCTCCCCACCGATGATTCGGATATTAAAATCCAGATCCTTCACCATCTGTCTGATAACGGCAAGCTGCTGGAAGTCTTTTTTTCCAAAAACGGCCACATCAGGCATGACAATGTTAAACAATTTGGTCACCACAGTGGCCACCCCCCCGAAGTGGATCGGACGGGATCGACCACACAGATACCGGGGAAGATGGTCCAGATAGACATGGGTCTGGTAGTCAGGCCCGTACATTTCGTTTTTATCCGGAAGGAAGACTGCTGTCACCCCTGCCTGCTCAGCCAGGTCAAGGTCATTTTGAATATTGCTGGGATAGGCGTCCAGATCTTCATTGGGGCCAAATTGGGTGGGATTTACAAAAATACTCAGAACCAGTTCATCACTCAAGGGCTTGCCTATTTCAAGCAGTGAAACATGCCCTTTGTGGAGGTATCCCATGGTAGGTACGAAGGCGATGCTCTTTCCCTGTCTTTTTTTTGCAGCAGACCAAGTCTGCATCTCCGCTTTTGTTTTTAAAATATCCATTATTTATCACGTCTCTCTTTTAGGGCAATGTCCACCATATCCAAGATGGTGTATGGCTGGCTTTTTAACGTTCCGGCCGATAAACCCCTTCCAAATCTTTGATTCGGTGGGGGATGAATCGGCCGATTAAAGTTCCTGCACCTGGAAACAAGACTTTTAATACATCTTTTGATTGCGAATGTCCACTTTCAAGAATGGCTCAGTGATATATGATTAAGGGCCGCTTCCGGTGTCAGGGCTTTGGCGACGGGTGCCAAAAGGGTGACGCAGAAGCCTGCAGATTTTCCCTGCCTGTTGGATTCTTGTTAAGTTTAAAATTGGTGTTAACACATTGAAACTTATATAAATAATTTCATATAAAACAAATTGGCATATTTATTGCTTAATATTCCTGATATTAAATAAAAAAATATAAGGAAGAACCATGAGTAAATCCCTTGATAGATTCAGTCATCGGTTATCAGCTGTTTTCGGCCTGGTATTCGGATCTTCCCTGAACAAGGCCCATGCACAGAACAAACTGGCCCGCCATATTGTGGCGCTGAATGGAAAAACATCCGCTGCAGAAATTATAAATAACGTAGCGGACTGCTTAAAGGATATTCTTGGGTACAGGTTATTTGCCTTTGTAAACAAAAAAAATGACGGGGTGGATGTCTGGCTGGATCCCAGAATGTATAAAACGTCCATAGAAGATATTATTATAAGAGATTTCCAGATTAAAGACATCAAGGAGCTGACCTATCTTAATATTCATAAAGATCAGGCGGAATGCCTGGAACGGTTCAGTCTGGATTCCCTGGTACATTACGACCATAAAGAGAAAAATTGTTATTCACGGATTTATATGATGCCCAGCAGACCCATCACTGCATTTCATGATGATGTGGTCCGCATTGTACTCCAGGGCGCGACCGCAGCCCTTTCAAAGCAGATTAAGATCCAGCAGCTCAAGGATGCCGCCGCCATTGATCCATTGACCGGCTGCTACAACCGCAGGGCGTTTGAAGCCCAGCTCAAAGGGCATGCAGCAGGTGCCGGCCGCCACGGAAAGTCATTGTCTGTTTTTATGTTTGATTTAGATCATTTTAAATTATTAAATGACACGTACGGCCACCTGGGAGGCGATGAGGTGTTAAAGGAAGTCAGCCGGTTGATTCGCCGGAATATACGCGCGGAGGATATTTTTGCCAGGTACGGTGGTGAAGAATTCATCGCCATCCTGCCGGGAACCGATAAAACCCATGCCATTGAACTTGCAGATAGACTCAGAAAAAAGATTGGTGCATTACGCATTCCTTTTAATAATCGTACCATACAGGTGACTGCCAGTTTTGGCGTGGCGCAGTTGGGGCGCGATGCTGATATTGTAAAACTGGTCGAAGATGCAGATTCAATGCTTTACAAAGCAAAAGTCAACGGGCGCAATACCGTTATGCCGGGACTGATAAAACTGCATAGATATAATATAGATAAGAGATCGGAATCATTGATCCAGACATAAAGTAAACAAACACAAACACTACCAGGGGTTTTCTTTCCGCCATATTTTAGGGCTCTTATAAGCTTTCCCCTGGGACCACATGCCTCTCCCTCTGCGCCTGGCATCATCCTGGGCTTTGTTGTAAGAGTCAGAATCAAGCGTTTGAGGTAATCGGCCCCGGTAAACTTCGGCAAGACCCTGACGGATCATGGTCAGATTGATATTGCGCCCCTGGGAAAAAATTTCCGCCAGAATCCGGTTGTATCCGCCGGTACCGTATTGTTTCAACCGGACTTTTTTTCCCTGAATAAGTTGCTGTAAGACCTTTTTGGCCTTTTGGGCATAGGGTTGCCCCTTTTTCCTTGATCCACCGGTTTCCGGGGCGTCAATGGCCACCATGCGGATCCGGAATTCAAGATCCTGTCCCTGAACCTGAACGGTATCCCCGTCAAAAACCTTTGTGACCGTAAAATTGGATTTATCTATGGTGGAACTGACGGATTCCGGTATTTGTGTTGCCTTTTTCCCATAAGGCAAACTGACATTGGAGAAGTGCCTGATTCCGTTTTCGTCAACCCAGCTGTAGACATCACACCTGGCCTGGGATACGCTTAAAACCAGAAGTAAGGTTGCAAGAAGTTGAATGGCGGCAGGTCGCATGTTTTTCTCTATGGTTTTTTTGTCAGTGTCACGGCACCCCACATCTTTTCTTCCCGTTCCCAGTCGATGGAAAATCCCATGGCGCTGTAATGGGTTTTCAGGTTATCCATTTCCCAGACCCTGACCCCTGAAAGAATCAGGTGTCCACCCGGTACCAGGATTGAATCAATGTCCGGTGCAATTTGTTTAAGGGTGGGAAACCTTAAATTGGCCATAACAAGGGAGAGCCTTAAATCCTGGGCCGTCATGATGCCGTGAATAATCTTTATCCTGTCTTCAAGGCCGTTGGCGGCAACATTCCGGCGGGCCTCACTGACAGCATTGGGATCTGTTTCCCAGGCCGTACACCGGGACATGCCCGCAAGGCAGGCAGCCATGGCAAGCACCCCTGACCCCGTGCCGATATCTCCTGCTTTGCCGCCTTGAAGATGGATTGCCGGCCCTGTTGAAAAAAAAAGCCGGTCCAGGGCGGTCAGACAAAGCCGGGTGGTGGGGTGATGGCCGCTACCAAAGGAGATACCAGCGCTTATCCGGATATCTATATCATTGGAACCTGCAATGCTTGCAACATCAGGCGGCAGAATAAAAAACCGGTCTGTGATCCGGACCGGTTTTGAAAAACTTTCCATGACATAAGTAGACCCGTACAGGTCCTGATAGGCCACATCCTGGATCTCTACCAGGGTTTTCAGCACTTTTTTTGCCTGGAATGGTGTCAGAGAAAATTCCCGGCCTATTTCATGGATATAAGCCCTGGCCGTCAGGCGTGCCGTGGCATTATTCAGAATATCCAGGGCACGGTTCCGGTCAAAGGGAATCATGTCCCTCTTTTTTAAGCAGCCTTGCATACCATTGGGAAAAATCAAACATACCCCTGATTTTTTCTTCGTCATTTATGATGCCAAGACACATTTCAAGGGCACCCTGGGCATAGGTATTGGAATATTCATCCGCATCAATGGCTGTGAGAAACTCCCGGATCAGCTCCTGGGAGGTGCGTTTGGTTTTATCCTTGCGGATGTCAATGGGGTCTTTCGGCTCCTGGAACGGGTCCCATTTGTCATACCCCGTTTTCATAATCTGCTGCCGGCCCCGTTTTCCCATGGCATCGAAAATGGCCTTTTTTCTTTCTTCTATCTCCTCAGGGGAGAAGTGTGTTTCACCCATCTTTTTTCACTCCAAGAAATTCATCGTTAAACAGGGTAACCATCGCCATGGATACAGGGATCAGCAATTCATGCATCCGGATGTTGGTTGAATTAATATCTTTTACCAGTTCCGCAGATAAAAGCTGGAGCTGGGTATATATTTTATCCATATTCAGGGTAGGATAAGCTTTACCCTGGACAAAGTTGGTCCGGCCACAGATATGGGAGGCCCCTGCCGTGGAGGTCGGAATACCGTACACCCTGCAGGTAATTGGGCGGTGTTCGTACATCAGGCACAGATCATTTTCACCCAGAAGGGGACAGCGGACCCGTTCCTGGGACATTTTCCCCACAATTTCAAGCTGGTCCGCCCCGTCCTTGACTTTTTTGTAGGCATCCCGCTTCATTTTGGCCAAAGCCCGGTCTGTTTTATCGGCAATGGCAATGAGATCGGCTTTTTCTTTGCCTGAAAATTTTTCATTAAACTTGTGGTTCAGATACAGCGCCTCGATCAGGGTCAGATCAAAAATGGCATAGCAGCAATCCGAGCATTTTTCCCTGCAGAAGACCTCTTTGGGATACTCCTTTTTAACCCGGTCAAAGACCTGGTCCACCATGTTGACAACAGCTTCATATTTTACAAAATGTTTATCTAAATTCATTAATCTACCTTTATTTCCCAATGCAGAAATTATTAAAAACAGCATCAAGGATATCCGGAGGCGCCGTGTCTCCGGTAATTGTCCCGAGATGGTCAATACAATTCTTAACATCCAGTGCCAGGGTCTCTTCCTCCTGACCCTTTTCAAGTCCGTCCATCATTGTTGTCATATGCCCAAGGGCCTGGGCCAGGGCGTTTTTATGCCGAAGATTGGGGATAACGGCATCATCACCAATCTCAAGGTTGCCGATACAGGTCTCCAGAAGCCTTGTTCTAAGTGTGTTTATACCTTTTCCTGTGAGTGCAGAGACCTCCACAGGGCTTATGTCGGCATATTTTTGAGGCAGTTGGGGCAGATCCAGTTCATCAATCAGGTCCATTTTATTGATGGCAAAAATAACCGGTTTATCTTCCGGAAGGATTTTTGATACGCTTTTTTCGGGAAAGGGTCTTCCCGGTTCAATAACATACAGGACAATATCAGCAGCCTCTATTTGATCCCTGGCCTTTTCAATACCGATGATCTCCACAAGATCATCCGTCTGGTGAATGCCGGCCGTATCAACAATGACAAAAGGAATACCCTCAATGGTCAGGCTATCCTCAATGGGATCCCGGGTGGTCCCGGGGATGGCCGTGATAATGGATTTTTCCTTTTCCAGAATCCGGTTCATAATGCTGGATTTGCCAACATTGGGCTCCCCGCAAATGGCCAGGCGGATGCCTGTTTTTAAAAAGCAGGCATCCTTATGTTGCTGGATCAGCCCCTCAATTTTGTCTGCAACGGATTGAAGCGTGGTTTTATCCTGGCTGGTGTAGGAAAATGCGCCTGCATCATCGGGAAAATCAATGGCAGCCTCAAGCCGGGCCAGAAACCGGGTCAAGACGGATATCATGTCCTGGATACTTTGGCGCAGCAGGCCAAGGTTCTGGGAAGCGGCAAATTTAAGGGATGAATCCGACCGCGCATTAATGATGTCTGCCACGGCTTCAGCCTGGGTCAGGTCAATACGGCCGTTTAAAAAGGCACGCCGGGTAAATTCTCCGGGGTCTGCCGGGCGTGCGCCAAGCTTGAACAAAAGATCCAGAATCCGTCGAAGCACAATGGTGCCCGAATGGGCCTGGATCTCCACAACATCCTCGGCGGTATAGGAACGCGGGCCTTTCATGGGGATGACAAGCACTTCGTCAACCGTGGTGTCCCCGTCACATATAAAGCCGTGGATTACCCTGTGGGAAATAAATTGCGGTGCCTTTTTCTCCCCATCGGCCGGTGTCTTTGAAAAAATTTTTGCAGCCAGATCAAAGGACTGTTGTCCTGAAATCCGGATGACACCGATGCCGCCGCTTCCAAAAGGGGTGGCTATTGCGGCTATTGTATCCGTCATTTACTTTTTGAACCGTTTTTTCCCCCTGTAGGCGTTGCGTTTTTTGGGAAAAATAACCAGGCGTCTGTAATACCCGTCTCCCATGCTCTGGGTGCGAACCTGGGCATCGTCCTTCAGGGCAAGGTGAACAATACGACGGTCCTGGGCACTCATCTGGTTGATGGTGGCAGGCCGTCCGGTTTTTTTGGCTTTTTCCGCCATTTTCATGGCCAGGTGTTTTAGATTCGCCTTCCGGGTCTCCATATAGCCTTCAATGTCAACTTTGACCCTGACACGGGCTTCGCTTTGGCGGTTAATGATTTTATCCGTAAGAAACTGCATGGCGTCCAGGGTCTGCCCCTTGCGGCCAATCAGAATGCCGGTATTTCCGCCTTTAATTTGAAGGGTCAGTTTGTTCTCTTGGGCGATGGCTTCAACCTGGGCGTCATCGGTGATCAGGTCTGCCATTTTTTGCACCGTTTTAATGCCTAAATCAATGGCGGCCTGGGAGACCGGCTCCGGCGGCAATTCCTCTTTATCCGGTCTTTCAGCCCTGGGGGCCGGGCGGGCATCCCAGCGGCCGGTATCTTCATCTTCTGGTTTTGATTGATTTTCGACAATCTGAGCTTTTTTATCCAGGCGCTCAGGAGCCTCTTTGGGTTCTTTTTCTTTTACCGGCATTGGTTTCGGAACCGGCTTTGGGGGTGCAGGCGCGGCCGGTTTGGGTGTTGGCGTGGGGTTGCTCTGGCCAAAGGCCTCATCCACAATGGAGAGAATCCCCTCCTTGTCTTCCTTGGATTGCGGTATCTTCTGGGCCGGCACCGTCACCCGGATCCGGGCATCTTTGCGACCGACAATACCGAAAATACCGGTTGTTCCCGTTGAGATCACAGTGTATTTTAATTCTTTTTGAGGGATATCAAGCTCTCTGCAAGCCCCCTTGACAGCGGCATCGACATTCTTCCCGGTAAATTCAAGAGGTTGGTTCATGCGTCCTCCTTAAGCTAAAATCTTTTGTGTGTAATACTGCTGGCCCATTGAAATGATGTTATTGACAAACATGTACAGCACCAGTCCGGCCGGAAAGTTGATAAACAGAACCGTCATGAATATAGGCATAAGCATCATCATTTTTGCCTGCATGGGATCTCCGGTCGTCGGTGTCATTTTCTGTTGGAGCAGGAATGATGCACCCATGATAAGTGTCAGCACCGGGATACCGGAAGGGGCGTCCATGAAAGGGATGGCAAAATTAAAGTGAAACAGGCGGTCCGGCCCGGACAGATCCGTAATCCATCCCACAAAAGGTGCGTGACGCAGCTCAATGGCCATGTAAAGCATGCGGTACAGGGCAAAGAAAATGGGCATCTGTACCAGCAGCGGCAGACACCCGGAAGCCGGGTTGACCTTATACGTTTTGTACAATGCCATGGTTTCCTGATTCATGCGCGGCTTGTCGTTTTTGTACTTTTCCCGGATCTCCATCATTAACGGCTGAACCTTTTTCATCTCATGCATGGATTTGTAACTTTTGGTGCCCAGGGGCCAGAATATCAGTTTAATAAAGATGGTCAAAAGAATGATGGCCACCCCGTAATTGGGAATAATGCCATGGATAAAATTCATGGCAATGAGCAGGGGCTTGGCCAGAATATCAAAAAAACCGAAGTTCACGGATTTTTTCAAAAAATTGTTATAGCGGCTTAAAATTTTATGACTTTTGGGGCCCATATACAGAGTAAAGGATTGCCGGTTTTGTTTTTCCGGATCCAGTCTGGGCATTTTGGCAATTAGCCGATTGGTTACAACCTCATTGGCAAAGGAGAGCTTCAGAGTGGCTTCCTCCGGGGCGTCCGGCATCACTGCCGTCAAGAAGTAACGGGTGGTGTACCCGGCCCAGCCCACAACGCCTGAATAGGTGTCCTTGTCTTCAATATCCTTGGGTTTAATGGTGGTAAAGTTGTTGTCAAGATAGGCGACCGGCCCTTCATATGCGAACCGGGAGCGTTTCTTGACATCTTCATTGAAATAACCGGGAACATCAATGCCAATCGCGTCATTGAGCGGCACGCCCGAGCCATTTTGAACGATAATGTCACAATGGATAAGGTAAGAATCCGCCCTGAAGGTCAGTACTTTTTTTACGGTAATGCCGTCCGGGTTTGTCCAGGAAAATGTAATGCGTTTTTCCCCTTGGTTCAAGGAAAGGTCGGTGTTGTCCGCATCGGAAGAGAAAACAGCGTCGGCCAGCCCCCGGATACTCCCCTGGGCGGTATTAATGGAAAATATCCCCCCGGTCAGATCGGCCAGTTCCTGGGTTACCAGCTGTTTTGCGGAAGAGTCCGCATCATTGGTTTCCATGTAATCTTTGAGCGTCAGGCTTGTTACCGCAGCTTTATACTCACTGACGGCAATGGTATAATAAGGGGTAGACAGCGTAATGGTACGAAAGTCCCGTAAATCAGCCGGAGCTGCCGGGACAGGGGTGGGTACTGTCTTGGGGGTGAAATCCGAAACTTTAGCGGTATGGGATCCGGACGAATCCACCATCTGTGACGGGGCATCCTGGTTTTGATTATCAGGCTGGGGTGCGGGTGCGAAAAAGAATTGATAGCCGAAAAGGACCACAACCGACAGCACCACAGCTAAAAATAATCGTTTTTGCTCATCCATCTTTTCTCCTAAAAACAAGGGGGTTGTCTTAAAAAAAAGAGGAAGGCATGTGACGCGTAACAGGTTATTTTTAAAGCTAATTTAAGAGTATAGGAATTTCCATTTCCCAGCACCCAGCACCCAGCACACCCAAAGGGCGCTAATTTAAGGGACCGGATCATACCCGCCAGGTCGGAACGGATGGCAGCGCAAGACTCTTTTTATTGCCAAACTGCCGCCTTTTATGCTGCCATATTTTTGAATCGCTTCCAGGGCATAGTGAGAACACGATGGCTCATACCTGCAATGGCTGCCAAGGAGGGGCGATATAAAAATCTGATAAACCCTGATCAATATGAATAACAGCTGCCTGATCATCTATGCCAATACAATTTTTTCAAAAAGTTTATTAAGCTTTTCATTAATCTGTTTATTGGACAGTGTTGTCAGACCTTTTCTTGCAATTATGCTGATGTCGTTTGTTCCGGATACAAAATTTTTCCTGTGTCTGAAATACTCTCTTACAAGCCTTTTTATTCTGTTGCGCGCGACTGCATTCCCCACTTTTTTAGATACGGTAATTCCAATTCGATTATTTTTTTCTGCTCCCTTGGAAACAGCAGCTATAAAATAACTGGTTCGTATCTTTCTACCGTATTTTGAAAGCTTTAAAAATTCGGCCCGTTTCCGGAGCCGTGCATCTTTGGGTAAAGAAAAATTACTCAATACACCCCTGAAAGATTTAAACCGTGGTCAGTCTTTTTCTTCCCTTGGCCCGCCTGGCATTGATGATGCGTTTACCGCCCGTGGTGGACATTCTTTTCAGGAATCCGTGTTTTCTGGTTTTTTTCCGGTTGCTTGGTTGATACGTGCGTTTCATAAAATTCTTGTTCCTTATGTCTTTTTATTAGTCATCAATATATCAGTTGCATAAACCACAATAAACATGGAATACTAATGCATATATTTATTAATGTCAATCAAACTGCACCCCAACGTTGCATAAAATTTTTATCTTACGCGGAAGCCTCATGGCTTTTGCCATACCGGGTTAAACAGTTGCTAATGCATCTCCTTTTGCTTTAAAGGTTTCGGGGCAAGGGACTCAAATATATGGTATTCTTCAATATGATAATGGGCTTCCGGGTAAATGGAAATAGGCTTTGATAATTTTGATTCCAGGGATACCAGCAGATGGTTCTCACTGCCATGGAAAAGCTGGGCAATTTCCGGATGTACTTTTACCGTAAACCTGTTGCCCATCATGTCCTTGGCTTCGGCGGCCAGGTCCCTGTAAATTTTGTAGCAGATGGATTTACCCGATAGCAGATAGCCGGTTCCATTACAGTAAAAACAGGGCTCACAAAGGGTACGGGTCAGATTACGGCGGGTGCGTTTGCGCGTCATCTGAACCAGCCCAAGTTCCGTCAGGGGAAGAACATTTGTCTGGCTTTTATCCTTTTTCATCGCTTCGTGCATCTGGGCCATGACCTTGTCTTTGTGGGAGGTCTTACGCATGTCAATGAAGTCAATGATAATGATTCCCCCGATATTGCGCAGCCGAACCTGGTAGGCAATCTCCTTAACCGCTTCCAGGTTGGTTTTCAGAATAGTTTCATCAAAGTTACGTTTGCCCACATACCGTCCGGTATTCACATCAATGGCCACTAACGCTTCGGTCTGTTCAATAATGATATACCCGCCTGATTTGAGCCAGACTTTTTTGTTCAGTGCCCGGGTAATGTCCCCTTCAATATTGTATGCATCAAAAATAGGCTCTTTATCCTGGTATAACTCAACGGAAAGGTGAACATCGGGCATCAATTTATTTAAAAAATTCTGGACCCTTTCATATTCTTTTTTTGAATCAATGATCAGTTTGTCCGCTTCATTGGCCAGAAGATCCCTGACAGCCCGGAAAGTGGCATTAAGATCTTTGTAAACCAGTGCTGTGGCCGATATACTCCGGTTTCTTTCCTGGATATCCTGCCAGGTATTGTTTAAAAATTCGATCTCTTTTGACAACGTTTCTTTGTCGATATCCTTGGCCTGGGTCCTGAAAATATAGCCGAAATTATTTTTACGCAGCCCTTTAAGCATGTCCCGCAGCCGGGTCCGTTCCGTCTCATCCGTGATCCGCCTGGAAATGCCGATGTGGTCCACCGTGGGCATAAGCACCATATATCTGCCGGCCAGGGAAATATGGGTGGTGACCCGTGGACCCTTGGACCCGATGGATGATTTTGCCACCTGGACCAGAATTTCCTGGCCTTCCACAAGAAGTTCCTGGATGGCGCATTCCGGTACGGGTGCTTTCCATGATTCTGATTCTTCGTCCATGTCATTAACAGCCGGTTCAGCATCATCCTGTTCTTCAGTATCCGTATCCTGTTCCAGTTGTCTGCACAGCTTAAGACTGGCGGAATCCAGTACATCATCCACATAGAGAAATGCAGCCTGTTCAAATCCGATATCCACAAACGCCGCCTGCATCCCCGGAAGTACCCGCTGGACCCTGCCCTTATATATGTTTCCAGAAATACTTGTGTCATCCCTGCGTTCATTAAAAACTTCAACGATGGTCCCGTTTTCCAGCAGGGCGACCCGGGTTTCATGGGGAGCACAATTGACAACAAGTTCTTTGAGCATAATAAATCCTTACGGTCTACTTCAGTTTTTTTATTCTTGCATCCGTTACAACGATATCATCAACACCAAATCCTTTGGCCAGAATTTCTGTCGGCCTGACGATGCGTGCATTATAGGGTATCAGCGTCATTTCAAGGCGGATAGGCGAAATCAGCCGAACGGATAAAAGCGCTTTTCGTAAATCTGTTTTTCGAATTTTACCCTTTTTGCTCATATCTTCAACCATAAATTCAGAAAGGGCCAGAAACCGGTCCAGCTCAGGTTGGCGGATACAGGGGGCTGCAAATGAGATCTGATAGGTATCCCGGGGTGTCGGGGGGAGCGGTGATTTACGGAAAAGTCCGCAGTCTGTAATCGCAATATCCCGGGGCAGTTGCGCGTTCAGGGCCGACATGATGCTTTGGGGCGTCAATCCTTTTTCAAGATAGATATAAAGGCTTTCCGCTTCGCTTTCCATGCCTAAAGGCAGGGCCGTTGCAAAGGAGATGCGCATGGACGGATTAAACCCCTTGGAATATTTTACGGCAAAGCCTGTGCGCTTGACGGCACGCTGAAAAATGGTGGCCATTTCCAGGTGCCCGAAAAATCTGGCGTCGTCCAGTTTGGAAAACTTCAATTCGTATTTGATAAACGCATCGTCCGGCAAGCGTGCCGACTGCCCGGCCGGGTTTTTATCCGGGATTATATCTGAAGATGTGTCCCGGCCGCCATTATTTTTTTGCACCACCGGCGCAATGGTTTTAAAATCGCAGATGCCGCACCCGGTACAGGCGTTCTCCCGGCAGTCCGGTGTGAGGGACATCTCTTCCGCTTTTTTTAATTCGTTTTCCAGGAACGCTTTTTTAATCCCGGCATCAATGTGATCCCAGGGCAGTGGCTCACCAGGCGTTCTTTGACGGGAGGTATAAAAGGCAGGCTCAATGCCTGTGGCCTCAAAAGCCTGTTCCCACAGGCTGAAATTGAAATGGTCACTCCAACCGTCCAGACGGCATCCCAGTTCAAACGCCTTGACCAGCAACGGCGACAGGGACCGGTCTCCCCTGGACCATACCCCTTCTATAAGACTCATCTTGGGATCCTGCCATTTGAGCTTTACCTTGGGATGCCGCAGATTGTCCTTCAGGTACTGCAGCTTTTCAAGGGTCTGGTCCAGGGTCATCTGAGCATGATTCTGGAACGGGGTGTGGGCTTTGGGAATAAAGCAGGTCGCTGATGCATTGATCATCTGTTTTCCCCTGGTATAGCTAGAGGCCAGCCGCCGGGTAAGGTCTGCAATACCCTGGATGTCATCCATCTGTTCAAAGGGAAGGCCGGTCATAAAGTACAGCTTGATGTTTTTCCAGCCCAGGGACAGGGCGTTTTCAACGGTTTTTGCAATGCTCTCTTCGGTGAGGTTTTTGTTGATGATGTCCCGCAGGCGCTGGGTTCCGGCTTCGGGTGCAATGGTAAAACCGGTTTTCCGGACACTTTTGATCAGCGCCATGAGCTGGGGTGTCAGTTTTTCCGCCCGGATGGACGGCAGGCTGATGGCATTACACTGGCCCTGGCTGAGCAACAGAAGCGCTTCCATGAGTGCCGGCAGTTGCGAGTAATCTCCGGTGCTCAAAGAGAGCAGGGAGATGTCCGAGTAGCCCGTGGTGGCCAGGGAGGCTTGGGTTATTTCAAGCAGGTCTTCCAGACTTCGTTCCCTGACAGGTCTGTAAATCATTCCGGCCTGGCAGAACCGGCATCCCCGGGAGCATCCCCGGGCAATTTCCAGACGCAGACGGTCATGAACCGGTTTGCCGAAAGGCACAATAGGTGACATGGGGAAATCGGCAAAGGTCAGTTCCGGCAGGATGGCCCGTTTGATGCGGCTATGGTCCTCATACAGCGGGGTCAGCATCTGATGGCCGTCACCATCCCGGGATACGGTAAAAAAAGACGGCACATACACGCCCTTAATCCGGGAAAGCATCCTGAGTAAGGTCTTTTTTTGACCGTCCCCCGCCTTTTTAAACGCAATAACGGTATCTGCCACCTGGGTGATGACCTGTTCCCCGTCCCCAATGACAAAGGCATCGAAAAAATCAGCTAAGGGCTCGGGGTTAAAGGCGCAGGGTCCGCCGGCAATGATCAACGGAAATTCGGCATCCCGCTGGTCTGCATAAAAGGGGATGCCGGACAGATCAAACAGGGTCAGAATATTGGTGAAATTGAGTTCATACAAAAGGCTGACGCCGATGATATCAAAACAGCCCAGGGGGGTCCGGGTCTCCATGGAGAGACAGGGGACCTTTTTTTCCCGCATCAGGGCTTCCATGTCCGGGGCCGGGGCAAAGAAGCGTTCAGCTGCAATATCTTCCCGTTTGTTCAGAATGGAATAGAGGATTTGAAGCCCAAAGTGGGATGTACCGATCTCATACAGGTCCGGAAAGGCCAGGGCAAAGGTCAGATCAACCAGGGACAGGTCTTTTTTTACTGTGTTGATTTCATTGCCGGAATACCGGGTCGGGGTCTGGACCCGGTTAAGGATGTATTGATAATTTTGTTTGTGCATGATACAGCTTTTTAAATTCTAACCTTACTTTAACTATTTGAAAATCAATAAATATATATTTTTAAAATGGAAATTGCAATGAAAAGAACCAAGATAAAGGCCGTGCTGGATATGGCCGACTCTCCGGGTGAGGTCTTTGTGCAGGGATGGGTCCGGACCAAAAGAGATGCAAAGGATTTTAGTTTTATTGAACTCAATGACGGTTCCTGCCTGGCCAATATCCAGGTGATTGCCGGAAACGGCCTGGCTGAGTACAGTGCGGTGGAAAAACTGACCACAGGCTCTGCGGCCGGCGTAACCGGACATCTGACGGCATCGCCCGGCAAGGGCCAGAAGTGGGAAATCCAGGCCACTGCCGTGGATGTGATCAGCATTGCCCCGGAAAATTATCCGTTACAGAAAAAACGGCATACCGACGAGTTTTTGCGCAGCATTGCCCACCTGCGACCCCGGACCAACAAATACGGGGCCGCGTTCAGGATCAGATCCCGGATGGCCCAGGCCATCCATGCCTTTTATCTGGACAAGGGATTTTATTACCTTCACTCCCCGTTGATCACAGGCTCCGACTGCGAGGGCGCCGGGGAGATGTTCCGGGTCACAGGGCTTGATCCGGCGGATGTGCAACAACAGGGGCGCATGGATTTCTCCAAAGATTTTTTCGGTCAGGAAGCCAATCTCACCGTATCCGGCCAGCTCTCAGCCGAAATGTTTGCCCTCTCCCTGGGCGACGTCTATACCTTCAGTCCAACCTTCCGGGCGGAAAATTCAAATACCCGGCGCCATGCTGCAGAATTCTGGATGCTGGAACCGGAAATGGCCTTCTGTGACCTTGCCGGTGATATGGACCATGCCGAAGAATTGGTTAAATTCCTGGTTGGGCATGCCATGGATCATTGCCAAGCGGATCTGGACCTGTTCATGCGGTTTGTGGACACAACCCTGGGACAGCGGCTGGAAACCCTGATCAGCAAGCCCTTTGCCCGGCTGCCCTACACCGACGCCGTGGAGATTTTGAAAAATTGCGGCAAAACATTTGAATATCCGGTTGCGTACGGCATTGATCTGCAGTCTGAACACGAACGGTTTCTGGCGGAAGAACATTTTAAGACACCGGTATTTCTTACGGATTATCCAAGACAGATTAAACCCTTTTACATGCGCATGAACGATGACGGCCAGACTGTTGCCGCCATGGATCTTCTGGTTCCGGGCATCGGCGAGCTCATTGGGGGCAGTCAGCGGGAGGAGCGTTTAAACGTGCTGGAGGCCCGGATGGATGAGATGGGTCTTGATAAAGATCCCTACTGGTGGTACCTGGATTCCCGCAGGTTCGGTACCGTGCCCCACGCCGGTTTCGGCATGGGGTTTGAGCGGTTTTTGATGATGATTACCGGGATTTCCAACATCCGGGATGTGATTGCCTTTCCGAGAACCCCTGGTTCCATTGATTTTTAAGACATAAAGGCAGCATCATAAATTTGCGCCACTTTGGCGGCCTGCTCACGGAACAGCGCCTCATCAACATCAGCGGAGCGCTCCTGGAGGGTGAGCCGGTGTATTGTCTTTCGCATGGTTACATAAGCGTTCTGGAGAAGGCCGCTCTCCTCACCGGATATCAGGGCATCCACACTCAGGGCCTGAAGCAGTCGGATATTATCGGTCCATTCCAGAACGTCGGGATGATCGCAGGCATGGCGCAGCACAAGATATTGAACAATAAATTCAATATCCACAATTCCCCCCCGGCCCTGTTTGAGATTAAACAGTCCGGGTTCGTACTTTAACCGCCGGCGCCGCATTTTTTCGCGCATCTGCCCGACTTCGTTTTTCAATATTGAATCATCGCGTTCACGGCTCAGAATTTTTTTGCGTATGGTATCAAAGCGTTTGAACAATGCCGGATCACCGGCCACGGGGCGGGCCCGGATCAGGGCCTGGTGTTCAAATGTCCAGGCCTGGTTTTTCAGGTACTCCTCATACGCTTGGATATGGGTGATAATAGTGCCTGAATCCCCGCCGGGACGAAGCCGCATATCCGCACCGTAAAGGGTACCGGCCGGCGTATGCATGCTCAGGGCATGGATAATGCGCTGGCCAAGGGTGGCATAAAACCGGCCGATGTCAATGGACCGTTCTGTTCCACTGGTATATCCGGATTCAGCATCAAAAATAAAAACCAGATCCAGATCGGATTTATATCCCATTTCAAGCCCTCCCACTTTGCCGTAGGCAATGGCAATAAACCCGCATCCGTCAATACCCTTGCCTTCCATACCCTTTGGATACCCGTATTTTTCGGTAACAATCTGCCATGCTGAGGCCACCACCTGGTTAAGAATGGTCTCAGCAATCCAGGTCAGATGATCACTGACCTTCATCAGCGGAAAATTGCCTGATACATCTGCCGCAGCCACCCTGAGCGTATTGATCTGTCGAAAAATATTGAGTTCTTCGAGCAGGTGCTCCAGATCCCCTTTGGGGACCCGGGTCATACTCCGTTCCATTTCCCGTTCAAGCATATCCCGTTTGGGCGGCGAATACAGGGTCACCGGATCCATCAGTTCATCTAAAAGGACGGGGTGCCGGCTTAAAAACGAAATAATCCATGGGCTTTTGCGGGCAAGAACGATCAGGTTATCCAGGGCGCCTTTATTTTCAATGAGCAAAGACAAATAACAGGTGCGCCGCTCAATGGTCGCGACCAGATCAATGAGTTTGGCCATGACCGCGTCGGAATCCGGATGTTCACCCACCTTTTTAATCAGATGGGGCAAAAGCTGGGATAATTTATTTCGTCCGGTCTGGGAAAGCTGGCGGGTATGGGGGTGGGCTGCCAGGGCTTTGAGAAGCCGCACCACCGATCCGGTATCCTGGTAACCGGAAATAGAGAGATCTTCTCCTTGAAACTGGGGATCTGTGATACTATCCCATATCTGTTTCAATTCCTGGCTGCTGCTGTCGTTATCTTCGTCATCGGCTTGTACCAGAAGCCCGGAAAAATGTTTGTGCACAACAGCTTGAATCCTGGACAGTTCCGCATAAAATGCATCTTCATCATGATACCCCATGGACAGGGCAAGGATCTGTCGCTGAACCGGATCTTCGGGAATGTCGTGGATCTGGCGGTCCTGGTACGCCTGGAGCCTGTTTTCCACAAGCCGGAGAAAATGATACGCCTCTTTGAGTTCATCGCACACGTTTTTATCTATCAACTTTTTTTCGACCAGCGTATCGAGCACCAGCAATATGGGCCTGGCCTGAAGGGCCGGTTCCACCCCGCCTCTGATGAGCTGAAAAAGCTGACCGAAAAATTCAATCTCCCTGATCCCGCCGGCCCCGATTTTGATATTGTGTTTCAGTCTGGCGCTTTTTACCTGCAGTGCGATGCGCTGTTTCATATCCCTGAAGGAATCAAACGCGCCGTAATCCAGATATCTGCGGAAAATAAAGGGTTTCAAAGCTTGAATAATTGTGTTCCCCGCTGCAATATCCCCGGCCACCGGCGTTGCCTTGATCATGGCATAGCGTTCCCATTCCCGGCCCTGGGACTGGTAATAATGTTCAAACGCATCCGCATCCATGACCAGGGGCCCGCTCTCCCCGAACGGACGCAGGCGGGTATCCACCCGGTAAAAATGCGTGCCGTTACCCATTGAAAACAGCTTGATGAATTCCCGGCACAGTTTTGTGAAAAATTCATCATTGGATATGGATCTGTCTCCATCGGTCTGACCCGAATCGGGGTATACAAAAATAAGATCAATATCCGAAGAAAAATTCAACTCGCCGGCCCCAAGCTTACCCATGCCCAGTACCACAATTTTCTGGGCATGGCCGTTGCCGTCCCTGGGCGTTCCCCATTTTTGGGTCAAAACAGGATAAAGGCGTTCAAAACCAAAAGAGATGCAGGCACAGGCAAGATCGGACAAATCCGCCATGGTTTGGGATAATGGTGCCGTCCCTGTAAGATCCCGCCAGGCAATCCGAATGATTTCATACACCTTGAATTCAAGGAACCGGGCCCTGAACCCTGCACTATCCTGATTTTCCCCGATAAAATTCTTAAGCTTCTTTTTGATGTCACCCGGGGCATAGGATGTGTCAAGATCACCGCTTTTACCGAGCCGGTCAAGTATCAAAGGATTTGCGGTAATATGTTCTGCGGAAAAAGGGCTGAACAGCATCACCCGGGTAAAATCCAGGGCAGTGACAGGCAGCCGGCTGATATCGTGTATATCCCCGGCGGAAAAATAATCTTGGATCCGCTGCTGCAAGATCTGAAAAAGGGTTGGAGGAAGCGCGGGAAAAACACGGGATATTAACTGTTCTATGGTTTCTTGGGTCATAGCATGACTTTCATATTATAAAAATTTAAGTTATATGCTGGGCATTATTTGTTTGCGGAAACCCATTTTTCCAACGGCATTGGGATGTTGCATATATGAGAGGTTTCCAATTTCCATTTGGTTTCCAATACCGCACCACCCATCATAACCGAAACCAGGGTGTCGGAAGAGACAACAATCACAATAACATTGTTGTGTTCTGCCGTGAATCGCAAAGCTGAATTGAATCTGGCACCCCTGGCCCTGTTTTCACCGGGCACATAACTGCCTTCCAGAAGACAGGCAAACCCATACAGTTTTATATCAACCCCGATGTGCAACGCACCATCCACCTTGGACAAGGATTTGGACAGTTCATAATTTTCCTGATTTTTCAGGTCCAGGGGGTGCAGCAGTGAATGCCCCATGATAAAAACCGGGGACTCATTCAGGTCGATCACAATGCTGCATCCATGCCGGTGGTTGGCGGCACTGTGAACAATCCCGGTAATTATTTTGAATAAAGCAGTTACTTTTTCAGCACCCATATCAGTATCCATTAATGTTTCTTCCACCTGAACCAGCTTTGCTTTATGTGTGGTGGATTTGAAGCGGCCGTCGGAAAAAGAGCACACCGGCTTGTCATTGAGTGCCAGAAAACCGTGCCGGCCTCTATAATCCACTGAAATGAAAAAATCCGGATGATCTTCCCTGGTGATGCCAACGATCGTATTTTCAGTGGCAACCAGTTTTAAATCTGAATTTTCAACCGACTGAAGCAGTTTTCTGATATGCTTGACATTATCCAGAACCGGTTGCTCTGTTTTGGGAAGCTCTAAAATAAAATTCATTTTGGGAATTGATTCGTTTTCCACAAAAATCAGCTTACCTCTGGGCCATCTTCCTTCTTCCGGGGTTCTTGAAATTTTAAGCACGGCCTCTAAAATCGGGTAAATCCTCATTCGGGTATCCCAGCCGATCAGGATATTCATTTCATCCACAATAAAATCTCTGACCGCATGGGTGGCGTATTCCTTGAGAAAACAGCCGGAAATACCTGTGTACAATTCTTCTTCATTGGCCATATCATGAGAAAATCTATAAACCGCATGTTCCAGCCACCGCTCAGTTGGACCTATGGTACACATGTCCGGGTGGTGGTCGGTAAACCACATCTGATAAACGATAGAACTTGATCGGCCGCCATGGGATATCAGTCCGGCCAGCTCAAGATTTTGTTCGGGAATCAGATTGCTGAATTTTTTTTTGTCATATTTGATGCAACACTTGTTCCGCCAATCACCTGAATCAATATACAACTCTTTGAATTTCGGTTCATGCCCGACCAGAAGATTCTGGGGATCAAAGATATACATGGGATCGTCGGGGGTGACAGCATAAATAACGGCGGCCCTGCTGGGTCCGGAAAAAAGCGTCAGCCCCTCCCTCAACCCCTCTATGGTTTCCGTGATGCACCTGCGGATAAAGCCATTATTTGCCAAACAGGAAACCTCCCTTTAAAGCTGAAGTCCTATTTGACAGACAGCTTAGAAGTTAAGATGCTTTTGCCAAATTATCTACCCAGCATTAATGTATGAATATTTGTTTACTAAAGAACATGGCGTTTCTCAACAACATTTTTTTGTTGAAAATAATTCCCGGGCCAATGCTTTAAGGGCTCAGATGGCGTGCCTTGATGGAGACTTAAAATCCGATGCATCTATCCATCCATATCTATACTTTCAATTAATTCATTTGCAATGCTGCTGCTTTCAAGACGCATGATGGTTTCTTCGGAGTAACCAAAGCTTAAAAGGTTGATGCTCCCGTACCAGGTGATTTTGTTATCAATGATTGCAAATTTCTGGTGGATGTTGGATTTATAGATCATTTGGATACCATCGGTTTCTACGATTGAAAAAAGGTCACTCAGCATGGCTTTTCTATTTTCGTCATAATCATCGGCAGGCCTGGTTATGACCGTTATTTTAATCTGCTTGTTCAACAGGTCATTAAAATGGCCCATCATTTGGCGCATTCTTTGTTTTGTTACAAAGGGACTGATGATCAGTACATGCCTTGAGGCAACGGCAATATCCCGCAAGTACACCGGGAAAAAATCGTCTTTATTGAAAATAAGGTTGGTCGGTGCATCGGGAAACTTTGAGGCTTTGGTTTTATAACCGATTGAAGCATATCCTTTCAGCCGTTTTCCATACATTTTTTCAAGCATTTTTACATGAAGATCAATGTAATCGTAAATCCGAACATCCTTTTTCCCTTTAAAATAGCGGTGCAGTCTTCCGGCATATTGATGCAAGGTTCCTTTCCAGGCAA
The DNA here is from genome assembly GCF_013389365.1 of Desulfobacter latus. GTDB lineage: Bacteria > Desulfobacterota > Desulfobacteria > Desulfobacterales > Desulfobacteraceae > Desulfobacter > Desulfobacter latus. Next base: position 15,572 of record NZ_JACADJ010000037.1, on the reverse strand, counting down.
TGGGCATGGCTAAGAATAATGTATCCAGCCGCGCTTCATCAAAGCCTTCACCAATATAGCTGCCTGTTGCAACCAGCACAAAGGGTTCCGTATCCTTAATTTCATTTATTTCACCGATGACCTGGGCTGTTTTTTTATCCCCCATACCGCCCGTCAGACTTATGACATTGGATATTCTGTCTTTTAGCTTTTCTGCAAGCTTGGCCACATGACTCACCCGCCCCGTTAAAATAAGTGACTTCCTGCCTTTTTCATAGCATTCCACGACATCATCTATAATGAGTTGATTTCTGATTTCATCTGATAATAAACCGTTTTTTATTTCCTGAAGGGACAATTGTGCTTCGTCCTCGCCGGGTGGTGTTCTAAAAGATGTGAATCTGGGGATTAAATAATGATCAAAGGGACGTTGTTCAGCCTGCTTTTTTGCATCCACTGAAAACCGGACAGGCCCGCAGTAAAAGAAAATAATAGGATGATGCCCATCGGGTCTGGCAGGGGTTGCCGTCAGACCGTAAATATATTTTGCTGTGGCCTTCTTCAATATTTGTTCAAAAGTAACTGCAGGAACATGATGGCACTCATCCACGAGGATCATCCCATAATTTTTTACAACGTCCTTGACATCTCCTTTGGTATTCAATGATTGCATGACCGCTATATCGACAATGCAACTGAGCCTGTCTTTGCCTGCCGCCATGTGCCCGATGATATTTTGTTCTTTTTTACGGCCTCTTTTTTCAGACGGTTTAGGACGGGATTCATTGATGATAAGAAATTGTTCCAGCCGTTCCCGCCACTGGGAAAGCAGTTGCTGCCGATGAACCAATACCAGGGTGTTCACTTTTTTCATACTGATCAATTTTGCACCGATAACAGTCTTTCCAAATGCCGTAGCAGCGGATAACACACCATTGTCATGTACCGACAATGCATCAACTGCAAGTTGCTGTTCATCCCGTAATTCACCTTTAAACTGAACATTGATCTTTTTTCCAGAATTGGATTTATCCTCCTGTATCAGTCTAGCATTCTTCTCCTTGAGCAAAGATTTGACATCGTTTTCGCAACCGCGGGGCAGAGCTATATGATTTTTATAATCATCTGAGCAGGAAATGACCCGCGGCTTACCGAAAGTTGACTTCCTCATGGCCTGGGCTTTATAAAATACAGGGTTTTTAAAGGCTGCATACCTTTTAAGAGTATTTAATGCTTTCTGGCTTAATCCTGCTTTTTCAATATACAGCATGCCGGATTTAATCATTTTAACCGTTTTAGGAAAATCCTTAATTTTCAGGCCAGCTGATTGTTGCCTTTCCCACGGTTTTGATTCTGATGTCTCTTCTTTCAGTACGCCCAGGTCGTTTCCCCGGGTCAGCTTGTTGATATAGGATGTCAGATCTTTATCGTTCAACTTTTGAATGCCGGATAAAAACTGCCACTGGTCCGTATACGGATTGAAATCTTCAGTGATAAAAACCGCATTGCCGTTATCCCGGGCCTTTTTCTGGAGGGGCAGGGCGATCAGATTGCCAAAACCGCCGTCCGGCATTGTATCTTGGTTGGGAAACAGCCTGTCATAGGATTTGAACGAAATTTGATGCCGCTCACCCATGGCATGGGTCAATAGTGATGTCCCGAATTTTCGGGCAAAGGCTGCAGGAATCTTTTGTTCGAAGAAAAACCAGGCGTGGCAGCCATTGCCGGATTGAGACCGCTCTATTGCAACCGGTATTTCTAATTTTGAACAAATGTTCCGGATAACCGCAATGTCTTGCTTCCATCCTTCTTTGTCAAAATCAATAGCCAGAAAATGACAGGTCTCATCAAGATTCATGGGATAAACCCCGATGACGTATTCACCTCTGAGGTGCTTTTCAACAACGGATTCGCTTAACGTCACATACGACTGATTGCTACATGCGGAACATTTTATCCGGGGTTTATTGCAAAGCCCAGGGACCCATTCATTCAGACAGACCGGACTGTATCCTGTATCGCCTTTTTTGCTTTGCCATTTTTTTGCATAGACATCGGTCCTGCCTTTAAACAGTGACATGAAAAGATAGATCTTTTCATAATTTTGAGAAAATCGGGTAACTGAACCGGCACATTTTCCTGCAGGTATTGCTGCACCGAATTTTGGATTTGATGCATGCTTCTCAAGGTCACTGAATCCTGTTTCTCCGGATTGGACAGGCTTATTATGGTAAATAATATTTTCAGACTTGGAGGCTAATTCCCGAATTTTTTCTTTCAGGGCTTTATTCTCTTCAAGCAGGGCATCATATTTTCTTTTCAACTCATTATAATCGTTGACAATCATATCACACGCAACACATTTTCGTTCCCTGTCGTTTTAATTTTAGGGGTTTGAGGTTACAGCTATTAAATATTATAGTTAAATTTTCATTTTCTGTAAAAATAGAATAATATTCGAGCATGAAACAGCAGTTTTTCAAAATGGCGTAGAAACGTGAAAAGGATGCAGGTTATATATGTTGAAGTTAATTCAAAAAAAGATGATGGAGGCAATTAAAGCCGCAAATAAACTTTATTTTCGTTTAGCTCTGATAGTCGGGCCTGCAAATATGTACAGAAAGCAAGTCAGATATAGTGACATACAAATTGTCGATATGGAAACAGCACGTTAGACCATACGTATATAAGGCCCAAAACCATGAAATATTCAGACTTGATAAAATTTGACCCCATTGAAACCGTTGTCCAGCTCAGGGACGCAAATGTTGCTGCCGCAGCTCAAAGGTTTGTCAGCACCTACGTCATCTCCGATGAGATGGCAGAGAGGCTGACGTCTTTAATCATTCCCCAACTGCAGTTTGAAAAGCCCATGGACAATAAAGGATTTCTGGTTGTCGGTAACTATGGCACCGGTAAATCTCACCTGATGTCGGTTATATCAAGTTTAGCTGAAGACGGATCCCTGGTGGACGCATTGAACCATGAAAAGGCCAAGGCAGTAGCCAAGCAGATAGCCGGTCGTTTCAAAGTCATCCGTACCGAAATCGGCGCCACGACCATGTCCTTAAGAGATATCCTTACATCTGAACTTGAGGAATACCTGGACAGCATCGGCGTGGATTATGTTTTCCCGGAATCCGGCACGGTCTCCAACCATAAACATGCCTTTGAAGATATGATGACTGCTTTTTACAAGGAATTTCCGGATCAGGGCCTTCTCTTGGTCGTAGACGAGCTGCTGGACTATCTCAGAACCCGGAAAGACCAGGAACTCATCCTTGATCTTAACTTTCTAAGAGAGATAGGTGAAGTCTGCAAAGACTTGAGATTCAGATTCATTGCAGGCGTCCAGGAAGCCATCTTTGACAGCCCTCGGTTCAGCTTTGTTGCAGACAGTATCAGGAGGGTAAAGGACCGTTTTGAACAAATATTAATTGCCAGAAATGACATCAAGTTCGTTGTGGCCCAACGCCTGTTGAAAAAAACAGCGGAACAGCAGTCAAAAATACGGGAATATCTCACTCCATTCGCAAAATATTACAGCAATATGAATGAACGGATGGATGAGTTTGTCCGCCTCTTTCCTGTTCACCCCGATTATATCGACACGTTTGAACGGGTCACCATTGCTGAAAAAAGGGAAATCTTAAAGACCCTGTCCAAAACCATGGAGAGTATCCATAACAACCCGGTTCCGGAGGATTATCCGGGCCTAATTGCATTTGATTCCTACTGGGATGTACTCAAGCAAAACGCCTCGTTCAGAACCATACCCGATATAAGAGCGGTAATTGACTGCAGCCAGGTCCTGGAATCCAGGATTGAACAGGCCTTTACCCGTCCGATATATAAACCCATGGCGCTGAGATTGATCCATGCGCTATCCATCCACCGTCTGACCACGGGAGATATCTATTCAACCATGGGCGCCACGCCTGTAGAGTTACGGGACAGCCTCTGTCTTTATGACCCCATGATTGCAGAAATGGGAAGCGATGAACCGGAACTGGATCTGCATACCCATGTTGAAACCGTCTTAAGAGAAATTCATAAAACCGTAAGCGGCCAGTTTATTTCATCCAATCCGGACAACCATCAATATTTCCTGGATTTAAAAAAGACAGACGATTTTGATGCCATTATCGAAAATAAAGCCAGTACCCTCAGCGAATCAAAGCTCGACCGGTTTTATTACGAAGCCCTTAAACGGGTGATGGAATGCCAGGATTCCACCTATGTGACCGGGTATAAAATCTGGGAACATGAACTGGTATGGCAGGCGCGTAAAGCCGCCAGGACCGGGTATCTCTTTTTCGGCGCCCCAAACGAACGATCCACGGCAGTCCCTGAAAGGGATTTTTATCTTTATTTTATTCAGCCGAATGATCCGCCTAAGTATAAGGATGCAAAAAAACCGGATGAAGTGTTCTTCAAACTCAAAGGAACCGATGAAAATTTTTTCCAAAACCTGAAAAGTTATGCTGCGGCCCTGGATCTTGCCTCAACCTCATCCGGCAATGCCAAAACAACCTATGAGTCAAAAGCAAATGTGTTTTTGCGACATCTTGTTAAATGGCTGCAAAAACACATGGCCGACTCATTTCAAGTCACTTACCAGGGCCAGACCAAATCCCTGACCACATGGGCCAAAGGCAAATCCATCCGGGCGCTTTCCGGTATTTCTCCCCATGAAACCGTTAATTTCCGGGATCTTATCAATATTATTTCAGGCATTATCTTATCTCCTCATTTTGGGGATAAAGCCCCGGCCTATCCATACTTTTCAATTTTGATCACCGGCAAAAACCGGGCACAGGCGGCCCAAGATGCATTAAGGGCCATTGCCGGACAGGGTAAAACCAAACAGGCAAACGCGGTTTTGGACGCATTGGAACTTTTAAACGGAGAGCGTATAGAACCTTATAAATCCCAGTATGCCACCTTTATCCTGAACATCCTGAAACAAAAAGGCCAGGGGCAGGTGGTAAACCGGAATGAACTCATTCAGGATGATAACGGCCTTGAATATATGAACATAGAATCCGCAAGGCTTGAACCGGACTGGGCCGCAGTGACCATAGCCGCCCTGGTATATTCCGGGGATTTAATCCTGGCCATACCCGGTAAAAAGTTCGATGCTACAGCCCTGAAGCTTCTGGCCGGCACATCCATGGACGAACTCATTCACTTCAAGCATTTGGAACAGCCCAAGGAGTGGAATATTCCGGCATTGAAAGCCCTTTTTGAACTGCTTGAGATGACGCCCGGCATGGCCCAGTTGATCACCCAGGGGGACGCGGCCCCGGTTGCACAGCTTCAGGGTGCGGTCAATAAAACAGTTAAACGCATTGTTCTCACCCAACAGGCCCTGCGGGAAGGCCTTATTTTCTGGGAACAGGATTTGGTAACCGATTCAACAAAAGCGTCCCATAACCAGGCCCTTGAATCCGCAAAACAATTCTTTGAGTCTCTCCAGGCGTATTCCACCCCTGGAAAATTAAAAAATTTCCAATATGCGGCTCGGGAAGTAAAGGCATTTGAATCTTCCATGAAAGTATTAAACGCCATAGCAGCCATGCAGCAGCTGATATCTGACCTTGGCAGTCAAACCGCCTGGCTGTCTAATGCAAAATCCGTTCTCCCGGAAGGCCGGGATACCCAAATAGATGACTGGCTCAATCGGGTAAATGTCTCTAAAAAGGCGCTATCAGGGCCTGAACTTCTTGGCATTCTTGGTTATAAATCAAGAACCCGGAACTTCAGGATCGCCATGGCAGACCTTATGGAAAGAGATCTGATTGAGATGACATTGCCAGAAACGCCTAAAAGCAAAAACCAGAAATACCGGTTGACGCAGTCAGGATTACACTTGGTCGAAAATCTGAATAGAACCGCTGAAAGCTAAAACCCGATCATCAAATTTTTACGAATTAAGGATCCATCACATGGCTGTAGAAGAACCGGAATTGTTTAAAACCAAAATTGTCAGGGCCAAACAGGGCTCTGACAATCTGTTTGAAGAAATTTTTGAAAATACCCATGGGCCTGTTACGTGTCTGGGAATGGAATTTGAGAATGACGATGCCCGACGAACATATTTCACGGAAAGGCTCAGAGAAAAACTGAAAGATCCTGAATTCAGACAGATTGAAGGTTTTCCCATCGGTGAAGACGAAGACATTCTGGCCTTATCTGATCCTCCTTATTATACGGCCTGCCCCAATCCATGGCTGAACGATTTCATTAACGAATGGGAAAACCTGAAACCGGAGAAACCAGAGGGCTATCATTACCACCGGGAGCCCTTTGCCGCAGATGTCAAGGAAGGTAAAAATGATCCAATTTATAATGCCCACTCCTACCACACCAAGGTGCCTCACAAGGCCATCATATGGTTCGACTTATGCAGTAACGGTGGAAAATATGGATCAACACCTTTTTGGGAGAAAACATGGCAAAAATTGAAGGTTTCAGGATAAAAAACTTCAGGGCATTGAAGGATGTCACTCTCGGCCGGTTGTGGAATCGGCAGAAAGACAAGCCGTTAACCCCTATGACAGCCGTGATTGGAAAAAACGGGGTGGGAAAAAGCACTCTTTTTGATGCCTTTGGATTTCTGGCGGACTGTTTGAAATCAGGTGTGGAGGAAGCCTGCGACAGTCGTGGCCGCGGCGGTTTTAAAAAAATATTATCCCAGGGAGAAAAAGACCCGATTGAATTTGAAATTTATTACAAAGAAGATGGAAAAACCCGCCCCATTACCTATGAGCTGTCAATTGCCATGGACCGCCTTGAGAGGCCTTATGTTTTGAAAGAACGTCTCAGACAGCGTAGAAAAGGTCAAAAACATGGACGGCCGTTTTCGTTTTTGATGCTGAACAACGGTAAAGGCGTAGCCTGGAAAGGCGATCAGGATGGACTGAAAATTGACGAGGACAAGGGGGAATTTGACCTGCTTAACTTCATGGAGTCCATCAAGTCAGGCGGTGCAAAGGAAGAATCAAAGGAAACGGAAGTGGTGGAACTTGAGGATCTGCGCAAGCTTGGTATTGCCACACTGGGTTCACTCAAACAGCACCCCAGGATATCTGCCTTTCGCAAATTTATTGAAAGCTGGTATTTAAGCTATTTTACTCCGGATGCGGCCCGGAGTCTTCCTCTTGCCGGGCCCCAGCAACATTTGAACATCCACGGCGATAATCTGGGCAATGTGGTCCAGTTCATGGAGCGGGAGCACCCGAAACGGTTTAAGAATATTTTAAAGCGAATCACACAGAAAATTCCCGGTATTGAAAAAATAGATACGGAAAGGACCAATGACGACCGGCTGCTTCTCCGGTTTAATGACAGGGGATTTAAGGATCCCTTTTATGCCCAGCAGATGTCCGACGGAACCTTGAAAGTGTTTGCCTATCTTTTGCTGCTGGAAGATCCCACTCCCCCTCCGTTTCTCTGTATTGAAGAACCGGAAAACGGGCTGTATCATAAGCTTCTTGAATCCCTGGCGACTGAGTTCAGGACGCATGCCACAGGGAAAAAAGGCGGCTCCCAAGTGTTTATCACGACCCATCAGCCTTACTTTGTTGATGCCCTTGAGCCGGATGAAGTATGGATACTGGAAAAAGGTGAGGATGGCTTTTCCATTATCTGCAGGGCAAGTGACGATGATATGGTAAAGAATATGGTGGCTGAAGGACTGCCACTGGGCGGTCTGTGGTACAGCGATTACCTGGATGCGAGGTAGATAGATGCATTTTCGTGAGAAACTTGATGTGCTTGCAGGAGATTAAGGCGCAATGTCTGAATGGAGAGACCTTATACTGGATCGTTTCGCGCCGGATGTGAATGCATTGAGCATTGTAACAGATCCGGACATGCTCTTTTCCGAGGAAAAACTGGTTTCTCAATTAAAGGATAAAAGCTTTGATATCATGGAATTCAAGGATTCCGTTGAATTCAGGTTCTTTTATGAATCCAATTACCGGAAAAAGAAAGTATCCGGAAATGACCTGATCGTGGTTTTAAACGGGAGCCGTGCAAAGCTGGACTTGCTCCCATATGATTTGCTTAAGACCGGCAAAATGTTTCATTTCAGCCTGTTTGACATATTTTCAGATTTAAACTACCCGGTTCTTCAACAGATCGACAGGCAACACCTTGATATTTTATTCAATGCCCAAAAATTAAATCAGGAACGAATGGGCGAGAATGCTACAAAAGATTTTATTTTAAGGCATGTTTTCAAAATTTCTGCTGAACTGATCAGCACGGACATTGACCTGCTGCAGATGCTGTTGCGATTACATTACAGTAATCTCTGCTTACCCAAGATATTATCAAGGCGCCTGATTGATGTCCTGAATTCCTTGGGGAAATTTCAACAATGGCCTTTGGATGAGATTCTTGTCGATGAACAGGCGTTCTATGCATTTTTGCAGGAAAGGTGGCCTATTTTCCTGGATGTATTAAAGGCGAAACCCCATCAAATCAGTGAAAATATGGATCAATACGGGTTAAAGTTCAGCGGACCCGGCATACTGCCCTTTGGGCACCAGGATATCCTCGTCTACATTGACAATCTTTTTGTGGAAAGAAAACTGCACCCGGTTATCGCGACCAGTACAAAGCTGAACTTGACGTCCTGGATCAAAACGGGTGTAAGGATTCCCAAAAAAGAAGATGAAGAAAATCGTTTACCAAGTCTGTTAGACATACTTGAAAAACAGCTGCCATCTGAACAGAGCCGCCATTCAGACTGGACATCTTTTGCATTGAAAAAGGCTGAGTTTGAAGCGCTAAGATTAAAGAGAAATCGCCATGTTAAAGATGCTCGTTTGAATGAACTGGAGAACAAAATAGAGGCCAATTTTTCTATATGGTTTGAAAAACATTTCCCCAGTCTCATGAGCCTTCCTCCCACACATCCGGTTATGCTGCACCACATCCCGAGACAAATGGCCCGTTATGTTGACGCCTCAAACAATCATCGGGTGGCGCTTATCGTTGTTGATGGATTATCATTGGATCAATGGGTAACCGTTCGTGAAAATTTAGAAAGCCAATTATTTTTGCATGGCAAAAATTTGACCCCACGGGAAACGGGTGTTTTTGCATGGATACCTTCTTTAACTTCCGTTTCAAGACAAGCTCTTTTTGCAGGGAAACCGCCGCTATATTTTCCAAACTCAATCCATTCGACTCATAATGAAAAAAAATTATGGCAACAGTTCTGGGAAAAGTATGGACTGTCCCGTTTTGATGTAGGTTTTAAAAAGAGTCTAGGAAATGGGGATTCTGTCACTGTATTGGATGATCTGAATCTTGAAAGAATAAAAGCCGTTGGGCTTGTTATTGACACTGTGGATAAAATTATGCACGGGATGCAGCTTGGCAATGCCGGGATGCATGATCAGATCAGGCTATGGTGTCAGACAGGATATTTATCATCCTTGATCAACCACCTTTGTGAAAGAGATTTTCAAGTCTGGCTAACGTCTGATCACGGCAATATTGAATGCACTGGTATGGGCAATCCAGGGGAAGGGGTTATCGCTGAAACCAGAGGAGAACGGGCACGGATATATCCTACTCAGGAGTTAAGGTCCCAGGTTGCAGGACTTTACCCTGATACGATTTCTTGGGACCCGGTTGGATTGCCCCAAGACTACTACCCATTGTTGGCAAAGGGAACCCATGCATTTTTAACAAAAGGAAAAAGTACGGTGACCCATGGCGGGGCCTCGTTAGAAGAGGTAATCGTTCCATTAATTAAATTTGAAAAGAAAGAAACATGAGTGCAAGACACCATAAAATAGGCATTAAGCATGTCATCCGTTTGGAATGGATGGATAAAACATTGGATATGATGCTGGCGGGTCTGTCCGCAAAAGAAATAAGAAACGAACTGGATATATTTCTATCAGATAAAAAACAAAGCGGTGGAACCGGCGAAAGAGATACGCAGGCTTACAAAAAAGCCGTTACTAATTTGATGCTGACTTGGTGTACACCTGAAAAAGCGTTGATTCCCTTTCGAGATGACGTGTTGGCGATTGCAAAAACAACTCCCATATCCGAGAGGATTCCTCTGCACTGGGCCATGATCAGTGCAGCCTACCCATTCTGGTTTGGGGTAGCAAAACAGATTGGGCGTCTCCTGAATCTTCAGAGCCAGATTACAAAAAAACAGATCATTCAGCGTTTAAAAGAAGAATATGGAGACCGGGAAACCATCAGTCGGTTTTCCCGATACGTTATTCGGTCTTTTGTTGCATGGGATATTCTTGAGGATGCATCCGTTAAGGGGAATTATCTCCAAAAAAAGAAAATTCCAACTGATCAAAAACAGGTGGCTGTTTTAGCTGAAAGCACGCTTCTTTCAACCATAGAATCCTCACACGCACTGAAAAACATAATGGACTCATCTTCTTTGTTCGCCTTTAATATTTCTCCGATATCCGGTGATTATTTGCTGAAAAAACAGTCCGCGAATTAATGTTAATCAATTTAGCCCTGGTGAAGAGATGATCAGCATAGTTTAGACTCGGTTACCTGATTCCACCCCAAAATTAAATCAATGACAGATGTGGCGGTTTTCCACGCTTTATTGTTTTGTCGCTGTAGCGATAGGCATGTCTGATATTGACTTTACCATATTTGGAAAGCTCATCAATGAGACCTTCAGTTGACTTGTGGCTAACATTGTCACACTCGATCAACAATGCATTTTTTTTATCTTAAGGCAATTTGTTTTTCCTTTTTATAATCGCGGTGGCGGAGCCGCCGTTAAACGGTTAAACGTTAAAACGTTGAGTTAAGCGGAAAAAACACAACCAAAAATTTTCTACAACCAAGGCGTTTTCGTGTTTTTTTCCGCTTGAACGTCTTGTTACATTAACCGGGTCGAAGCCTCGCAGGTGCTTGCTTGGGTAAAAGCAGGAAAATCCTTATTCTCAAACTTGGATTTAACAGCTCCGGTTATACAATTTAACTGGTAGAGTCCAGTGTCCATTGGGATTAAACCTCCTGGTTCATCCGATCCGACTTGAAAAAGGATCGAAAAAACCGGGAACCGGCGCTGATTGCCAATACCACTCCCTGACAGGACTTTGCCTGTTTTTTGATATCGGTAATTGTTTCCAAAGTAAAGCCCTTTTATGGTTCCCTTGCTTTCGCCGGAATTTGTTTGATCTCTATTTTGGGTAAATCTTCTTTGACCACGTTGCCATGACCGTCCAACACCAGGATCGTGATCATCTTCCCCTTACCGCAGGCCGGACATCGAGGTGGCTGCTCTTTCAGAGGGGCAGGATCAGGTGTGGCCTGGTCATTCAAAGCCTGACGTATTGCCGGTATATGTCTTCCGGCCTGCCCGTTGGCCAGAAACCCATAATATCTGATCCGGTGAAAATGTTTGGGCAGAACATGCAAAAGGAAACGGTCAATGAACTCCATCACCGGCAAAGCGCTTGTTTCCCACCTGGATTTATTCCGGGTATTTTTGAACCAAAATTCAACGGTATCATCCTTAACGGATATAATCCTGTTGTTGCTGATGGCTGTTGAATGGGTGTATCTGCCGATGTATTTAACGACCTCTGCCGGACCTGAGAACGGTGGTTTGGAGTATACCACCCAGGCTTTTGGAACGGTATGGAACAGCCATTGCCTGAAGGCGCAGAGATCGGAAAACTGAGTCAGTTCATCCGGCAGTTTTAAATCTCCCCGACTGTGGGCTGCAATCAGGCCGCTCAGGAATTTGGCCCTGAATACATTGGAAAGCGCTTTGACCGGAAACAGGAAGGTTGAACTGTATCGAGGCTCCACCCACTCCCCCCGGGTATTTATCCCGCCTGCGGTGACAATGAAATGAATGTGCGGATGGAGCCACAGGTTGCCGCCCCAGGTATGGAGAATACCGTAAAATCCGATCTTGGCCCCCAGTCGCTTGGGATTCTCCCCGAACTCCAGCAGGGTTTTTGAGGCACTTTCAAACAGCAGGTCATACATGACCTGCCGGTTGAACCGGCACAGGGGATTGAAGATATCAGGCAGGGTAAAAACGCAGTGGTGGTAGGACACCGGAAGCAATTCGTCGATTCTGGCCGCCACCCATCTGCGCCGGGCGATATTGTTACAGCCTGGGCAGTGGCGGTTCCGGCAGGAGTTGTATCCTTTTTCAAGATGGCCGCATGTGTCGCAGATTTCCCAATGGGTGCCGAACTCCCCACACCGGCAATGTTCGATATCGTACATCACCTTGTGCTGACGGGGATGCAGCCTGTTTGAGGCTCTGAAGGCAGGGCCGTATTCCCTGAAGATGTCGCCTACGGTTGGACTGGTTTCGGGTTTTTCTGGGAGCTTGCTATGGCTGCAAAGTGTTTTCATTGGTTGTCGAAGCCCGCAGCAGAGGAGAACGGGGGGGGTGACCCCCCCGTTCTCCGGCCAAGCTTGGGCCATCGGTTGGTAATCCTCATTTTATAGGCGTTTCGATTTTTATAAATGGTTTCAAGGTGTTGCATTCACCGTCCAGGTTTAATGTAACGCCGAGCTCAGCGGCGCGAGGTACGAGCGTCCGCTGGAGCGATTGGTTATGTGGCGTTTTCAATATTCTTTTTCATCTGAATTGAATCCAATACCAAAAAGTCAAATGGTACGAAACATATATTGACCTTTTTGAGTGTCATCAAAGTCAATACTGATAGCAGCTTTATGCACTATAGCGTCCACAAAGTTTATCTCAGTATCTGACAATCGCCCCTATAAAATAAAATCATAATTGGGCTTAAAATGCTAATATAAACTCGGTGCCGATTGCCCAAGAGGCATTAGCTTCCCCATTCTTGGCGGCATTTCCAGCAACAACATAAGACACCGACAAGTCAACTGCAAGTTGGTCATTAATCTCATAACTGAATCCAGGGGTCACAGTGATTCCCCAAGCGGTCGATTCCTCAATTTTTTCGCTATCTTCGTAAAGCGGGAAATAATAAGTGTATTCAAGGCCCAAAAACATATTCAACACTTCGGTAATTTGTAACTCCGGCTCCAGTGAAAAATTTACCTCATCCTGTTTTTCCTTGTCTTTGCAAAGAAATGTATACATATACTCAAGTTTGCTTTCAATTGAAAAATTTTCAAATTCTGGATGATAGATCAAGCCCAGGTCGACCTGAGGCTCATTGTACCCCTCGGCATCGTAAGCTATACCTTTGGAACCAAACGGAAGATGACACCTGATAAAGCTACCAACTTGAAATTTACTTTGAATGTACTCAAGGTAAAAATAAGGTCTGTCAAAACCAGTATTGTCCCCTGCATCATGGTTCTGGTGGACGAGTTCAACACCAAAGGTAGTGATTATTCCTGGTGAAATTTCATAAGACAGGGATACAGGTAGAATATAGTCAATTGGGTTTCCTTTAGTGGTTTCAAAACCATCATGAATATAAATTCCGATAGTTTTTTCCATTTCAATACCCAAGCTCAGTTCCAGCCCCTTTCTTTCGTCTTCGGATGCCCATAAAGTGCTACTGAACAGGAACAATAATCCGAATAAAACTGCTTTATATATGGTCATGAATGCCTCGTTCACAATCAATGATTAAGGTTCATAAGGCAAACCAAGTGTGTTTCTTTCGTCATCGGAATCAGCCAAATCATATGCTATTAATTTAATTTTTGATTCTAACATAAGAAATGCATCAACCATATCTGGATCAAAGTGACTCCCTTTACCTTGCTTGATTATGCACATCGCTTTATTGTGAGAAAATGGAGGTTTGTATACACGTCTGCTTATGAGAGCATCATATACATCGGCAACAGCCATCAATCTTCCAGAAACGGGTATCTCTTCTCCTTTAAGTCCTTGGGGGTAACCCGATCCATCCCATTTTTCCTGATGCGTGTAAGCTATTTCTCGAGCAAAACGTAGAAAGGAATTAGAACCTAATTTCTCCTCTGCTGCCAACAAAGCATCTCTCCCATGCACAGTATGTAGTTTCATGGTTTCAAACTCAGCTGGCGATAGTTTTTCTGGTTTAAGCAAAATATAATCAGGTACACCGACTTTACCAATGTCGTGCAAGGGAGCAGATTTATAAATTAGATCAACATTTTCATCTGTCAACGATTCAGAATATTTTGGGTGACTTTGCAAGTGAGTTGCCAAAATTTTTATATAGTTTTGGGTTCGTTTTATATGCCCCCCAGTTTCAGGATCCCTTGTCTCAGCCAAAGAGGCCATGCTCAAAATTGTTGCCTCTTGTGTAAGAGTTAGCTCCTTTGTACGTTCATCAACCAAATCTTCAAGGTGTTCTCGATATTTTTTATTCATGGATTCAGCCTCGGTGATGCGCTGAACCATATTTATAAATTCGTTTTTCAAAACGCTTATTTCATCTTTTCGGTTTTCGATGGGTGGAGGCTCGGGTAATTGTCCTAATCCAAAGTCATAAATTGCTTTAGCGAGATCCCATAATGGATTGAATACTTTATTTTTAAGTAAAAATACCAAGCAGGTTGTCAATATAAGTAATCCAACACACAATGACATTCCGATATATAGATAAACCTGGTCTAATCGACGGTCTAAATGTGCAAGTGAAAGTTGGATATTAATAGAACCCCAATCTTTACCATGAACTCTCAACGGAGTAGTAATACTGATAATACGATAACCAGGTGGGAGATAATAATCTGGATGTTCAGGATCAGAATATGTTGTAATATCATCATCGGGATCAATATCAAAAATGTTTTTTTCAATCTGTAAAACAGGCGCTACTTTTTTTAGAGCTTGTATAAGAGCTGTATGCTCTTCTTCGTCTGTGGGTTCTATATTTCCTTTATTGTTACTTGCAACAATTTCAGACTTTTTCTCGGATATTAACCGAAGCACATTGATTTCAATATCATCTATTTCTCTTAATTCTAAAAGATTATCAATGTATCGTTGCAAAGATTTAGTATCTGAGTTTGAAATATATGGAAGTACTCCAGATTCGATTGTATCAGAAAGCAGCAGAGCTTCGTGATACACTGTATGTATAAAAAGATTATTAAATTGATACAAAATGTAAGAAGTAAAAAGCACTGAAAAAGTCAAAACAAATCCCACAACAATGCATAAGATCAATAATTTTAAGGAATGCCTGAATGTAGGTTTGATCTCTTTTTGATTTATACTCATATTCTATGATGATCTTCTAAAAGGTATATCTTGCCAAAGTAGTGACTCCCATTGATTTAAGTTTTGGAAATCGAGACTTCACTTTTCCCATACCCATATTTTTATATATCCCCATTTCATTTTAAATTCAAGCCACATAACGTTTAGTTAAGCGGAAAAAACACAACCAAAAATTTTCTACAACCAAGGCGTTTTCGTGGGGCGCATTCCCATTTTCCCGGTTTTAAAAAAGCCTATCTTTTTATGAAAAAAGCATGATATGAACTCTCGAAACAATACTATCTGAGGAGCAAATATAATGGAAATGAAGAAAGCCGAAGACTGTGAAACTGTAGAAGAAGTTCAAGCCTACCTGAAGGTACTGGATGAAGATAATCGGTTAATTCAAACTCCAGAA
>NZ_JACADJ010000036.1 GCF_013389365.1 Desulfobacter latus | reverse complement strand
TATTACCAGGGTGCCTATATATTCCTTTAGAACGAAAGCCCGAAGGCTCTCAAGGCTAATCAACAGGACTTGCAACCGAAGTCACAAGCCCACCGATCACCAAAGGTGTCGGTGGGTAGTTGACTCTTTAGGGGTGGATGTTTCTGTTTCGGGCGTTGAGGCCGGGGACGGCGGGGCTGCATCAGGGCTGCCCTCTGCCGGTTTCGGGGGTGTCTTGGCTTTCAGGTCGTCATCATCCGCCTTGTCCGAGGCCTCCGGTTTATCAGACGCCTGCTGTGGTTTGGGATTTTCCAAATCTATATCCTTAACACCATCCTTGCGTTTTTTTTTAACAGGCGTCGGATTGGTTTCTTTTACCGTGGTTTCTATATCAATGGAATCTTTCAGATCCTGGGCGGATCGTTTGAATTCCCCCATGGCTTTGCCAAGCATCTTTGCCACTTCCGGCAGTTTCTGGGGGCCTATGACGATAAGGGCAATGGCCAGAATCAGTAAAATTTCCGGCATTCCTAAACCAAACATATATTGGTGTTACTCCTTAATTAATGGACGGGTACTATAATTACTTAAGTTGTTTTTACATTGAAGATGATTGGGTGTCAACCGGGGCATGGGTTTTTCAGTGCTGACGCAAACATTTTCATGTAAGGGGGGGGATTGCCCCGGGCTATAGTCTGAAAAATCGGTATTGAACTATTCAGAAAATCATAATACAACAATCTACGCAAAAAAAATCCCTGAAAATTGGGACTTGGGCATAACATCGGCCACAGTTTATGTTGCTTTGAACGAAGTGAAACCCAATAAATTAGCGCCCTTTGAGCGGGCTGTTAGGTGCTGGGTGCTGGGAAATGGAAATTCCTAATATTCACTTCAAGTTTTTCAAACATAAAATTAATCAGGTGAAAATATGAAAAACAATGTGTCCCTGAAATTATTATTTTATAAAGATTTGATTTCAGTATCGGCAATAATTTGTATGCTTTTGATTGGTATGTGCTGTGTCGTGCACGCAGGGGATTACAAATTGCCGGACACGGGTATTGAAAAATGTTACGACAATGGACATGAAATCCCCTGCCCTGATCAGGGGAAGCCGTTTTACGGACAGGATGCACAGTATGACGGACCCGCACCCGCTTACCAGGATAATGGAGACGGCACTGTAACGGATTTGAATACAGGGTTGATGTGGCAGCAAGAGGATGATGACACACGACGTACATGGCAGGATGCGGTTGACTATTGTGATGCGCTTGTTTTTGCGGGGTATTCGGACTGGCACCTGCCCACAAGGCGTGAGCTTTTTTCCATTGTGAATCTGGGAAGATATGATCCTGCCATTGATACGGATTATTTCCCAGGGTGTAACTCGTCCTATTATTGGTCGGGCAGTATGTACGCAAGTAATTCCAGCGACGCGTGGGATGTATACTTTAACCATGGCTATGTGTACCACTACGCTAGGACCCATAACTTCTATGTTCGTTGTGTTCGTTCCGGACCATAAATCCGGTTATTTGATCATTTGACGTTTTGGAAATTTTGGTATGATATATACAGCCGTTGGTCCCCGGTTTTGTTCGGGCCTTTACGGCAGTGGGCTGTCGATACAGCACAGAAGTGGGAGTATTAACACCATAACAACACACTCATTTATATGAAACACTCCCCCGTAAAAGGGAATAAATATCCGTTGGTTTATGGGTTCTGTCCCACAACACTTCATTGGCATTACAAATTGAAGTTATCAAATCGATAAAGTTATCTCTATTAAGGGTAAAAATTCAGGTACAGAAGCTAACTGAATAAATCATCAGCAGCGGTCGGTTTGTCTTATAAAAAGTTTTATATGCGTGGTACTTCTTTACGGAAGTCCAACAGTTTGTTGTGCAAAAAACCGACCAGTCATGTTCTACTCGCGCTCTAAGGCTTCATTTTAACATCCGACTTTTTATTGCTGAATTAAAATCTATTGTTTGCTGTACTCCTCTAATCAATAACTGTACAAAATATTTTGATAGATCAATTAATTTTCACAAGATACAAGTTTCATTCCTAATGCATCAGCCTTTTTCGCCAGATTTTTCAACATTCTTTGTTTGTTGGGCTTGCTTAAGTATTCTTCTCCAAGGTCTTTGTATCTGTCTCCATATTTGATGATGTTATAAATAGCTTTTGCAATTTTATGGGCTATGGCGACAATAGCTTTTTTGGCACCTCGTCTGGATTTGAGTTTATAATACTTGGCTTTGTAATATGATCCCTTCGTCTTGATCGCGGCCCAAGCAATGCCTATTAAAATCGTTTTGAATGGATGATTTCGAACTGCATTCCGGCCACTTTTCCTCTTACCTGCGCTTTCATTGTTTCCAGGGCACAATCCGGCCCATGCAACAAAAGCGACCATCTTTTCGAACTCTTCCAGTGTGACTCCGACTTCTCCAATAATGGATTGTGCTGACTTTTTATCGATTCCGGGAACTTCATCTAATCTTTCCAATAGATCTTCATGATCTCGGGTAAGTAATTCCAATCTGGCATTAATCTGTTCAATTTGATTTTGGAACATTTCGATGCTCTCCATCATGCCAATTAATTGGAATCTATGGTGATCTTTAAAATATCCATGGAGACTTAGATACAATTCAGGCGCTTTGTTTTTAAGACTTCCTTTTGTGCATTCCTGAACTTTTTCCAAGGTCACTTCTTCACTTTTGCATAACAAATCAATGAGATTCAAACCGGTAACCCCGAACAGATCGGAAACGACCGAATCAATTTTAATATTTGCCGTGATAAATAATTTATGAACACGTCGCTTAAAATCAGCCTGAGATTCTGTATATGTCCTTCTTAATCGGCTTAACTCACGCCATTCACGGACATGCTCGGGGGGAATAAAACTACCTTTTACCAAGCCATGACGAAGCAGTCCGGCAAGCCACTTACTGTCACAGATGTCTGTTTTTCTGCCGGGAACATTTTTAATATGCCTGGCATTCACCAAAACAACCTGCATCGCATCTTCGATGGTGTTATAAACCGGATGCCAATATACCCCGGTACTTTCCATTGCCACTACAGGACAGCTATTTACAATTAACCACGCTTTCATTTTTTGCAAATCTTGAGTAAATGATGAAAATTCCCGGATCTCATGTTGTTCTTTACCATTTTCATCAACAGTGATTAAACAAGCAGAAATTTTGTCTTTATGGACATCCAAACCACAACAAATGGGGTGAACAATTTGGATTAATGTGCTATTTTTTGATTTCTTGGTCATGACTATCCCTTTCAATTTAATTTGATGGTTAAAAATTTGGATAGTTATGACCATTTTTCAAATTTTGCAAGTGTTTCATGCTTGGTTGTGTCCGATAGGACATGGGGGTTCTAAGATATATTTCAGGAAAATCAGGATTCAGAAGCTCATATAATTTCTGGGCGCCTGATCCGGATATGCGGCACGGGAAAGGTGGTTTAAAACTTTTTACAGGGCTTCACGGGTTTAAAAAAGGATGTGGTTTTCACAGACGTATTCTTGTCAAATATATTGATAAAGCAAGGTCTGAAGGGTTTCACTGGATATTTGCTATAAGCACTTTTTACGTCTAAAGTGCCTGTATGTTGTGGATAAATGGCACACAAAAATACTATATGTGGTATCCAATTCCTTATGGCAAATATCCAGGGGTTTCATGTTGCACTGGTCATGGAAACAAAAAAAGCCGATGGCCGCATGTCTCGGCGGTTAACTGCATTGATTCGTTCCAGGGATGCTGTATCCAGGCTGCGCATGAAAACAATACATGCGGTGCAGCTTGAATTGCCGTTTTTCAATATTATAGTTCCGGTCATATGACTTGATATTTTTTTGAGGTGCTGATCTCAATATTTACAATAGGTTAGGGTCGTTTTTTGGTTTGAAGTCATATGACCGGAACTATAATTGACAAGGAAAAACCATGGAAAGAAAAGGGTTTATTTTTGCGGTATGGCTCTTGTTTTTTTTAACTCTCAACACGCCAATACTTTTTGCCGGCGGGTCTTATATTGACAACACTGACGGAACAGTGAGTGACTCTGAAACGGCACTGATGTGGCAGCAGCAGGATGACGATCAATATCGTAACTGGGTAGATGCCCTTGGATATTGTGAAAACCTCTCACTTGCCGGGTATGATGACTGGAGACTGCCCAATATTCGGGAGCTTGAAACCCTCGTGGATGATTCAAGATATGATCCTGCCATTGATACGGATTATTTTACAGGGTGTCACTCGTCCTATTACTGGTCGGGTAGTTCGTACGCTCGTTATTCCAGCGACGCGTGGGGTGTGAGCTTTAACGATGGCTATGTGTACTACGGCCATAAGGCCGATAGCTACTATGTTCGGTGTGTTCGTTGTGGTCGTTCAGCACCATCAGGACCAGATGATTTGAGTGATTTGAAAGTTACTTACAGAAACGAACAGGCAGAGTTTTTAACTGTGCATTTCTCAGCATCTTTTAAAGGGGGAGAAGCGCCTTTCAGCTACGTCTGGGATTTTGGCGACAACACAAGCAGCACAGATGAGAACCCGACCCATAGATACAACTCAGAAGGCGAATACACTGCAACGTTGACAGTCACAGACCAGGATAACAACACAATACTCGCTAAAAAATCAATCAGCATTTCATATCCCGACGACGACCTTGTTGCCAGCAAGCTTGAATACGATAACGGGCGATACTATGTCCTTTCAAATCAAGGATCGTATATGCACGTGGAGTACGACAAGTTTATGTACGCGGATTCTTACTTTCTGAACGGGGGGGGTACCGACGAGACATACAACGATATTGCCGCATCTTTATACGGGGCTGTTTTTGTAGGCAGTAGCGGCTCTATTTTCTGGTCCGGCGGTGTCGCGGGCCCGGTATATCCCCAGGCCCCGGATAAGACTCCGGATTTTCTATCAGTTGCCACAGACGCTTCAGCGAACTTTATCATTGCCGGCAGCAATGGCACGCTTTTATTATATAACTGCTTAGAGCAGACACTTGATGAGCTTGTCAGCGGTACGCAATCAGATATAAATCAGATTATATATGATGTATCCGCAGAAAGATATCTTGCGGTAACCGGCAGTGGAGAACTTCTGTCGTCCGCTAACGGTATTGATTGGGCCGTTCAGAAAATCAGCAACACCCCACTTACTGCCGTTTCCGTTAAAGCAGATCGTATTGTTGCCGGCGGAACAGGTGGAACCATTTATGAGGGAACTTTGGGAGGGCAGTTTCAAACGTCAGTGGTAAACACCACAGATGATATCGTTGATATTGTCCGTATCGGCAAACGGTTTATTGCCGCCACTCGAAAAGCGCTGCTGATTTCGGAAGATGGTAAATCATGGCTGATTGATACCCAGGACTTCAGTAAAACACCGATCCTTGACCTGGCTGTGAATGGCGGTACATTGAAGGTAGTTAAGGAAGTTGAGGAATTTGAAAAATTTGAGGAAAGCGGTATTGAATCCATCAGCCGATTTCAAAATGTTCGTTCTGGTGTGGTTAAAACGGCTACCCTTGCAGGAGTGGATATTGAGTTCGGCAAATCCACTGTGGTGTTTGAAGATCACAGGATCAAAACGTTTCATATTGAACCTGATGATTGTATGTACATAAAAAAGGACGGGGAAACCATTGCCAGAATAGATTTTGGTGATGATACGCAATTTAAAAACAGCTCCACGCTTGCATCCATTTATGAAAAGGACAAAGCAAATATCACCATCAGCGGGAGTGGTAATACACTATACTACAATTCAGGAGATGGCCGGTATACACCCGTATCCCAAGGATCTTTCTGTTTGAAAAACGGCAAGGTCACGGAGCAGAACCTGTTAAATGAGGTGGATCAAAACACAATATCTCTTGTGCAATCCGCTGTTGATGCATTTGTTGCGTCCTACACCGATGATTACAATGCCGCATCATCTGAAGAGAAGCAGTGGCGCTTCAGCCCGGATATGATGAGAAACGTTCTGGAATCGCTGTTTGATCTTATTGGAAATACTTCAAATTTTGATGTGCCTTTAACCGGGAACCATCTTCTCCTTGGCGGCGGTGAACCTTTTTCTCCTTCCGGTCTTACCTTCCCGTTTTTCAGACGGCTGTATCTTGATACTGAGGATGGAAAAATTTATCAGAAAAAAAGCTATATGGCAGGGCCGTCATTTCTAGCAAATGCACCATTAACAACCGCATTGATTTCGAAAGTAGAAATTCCAGAGATTGAGTATGTGCTGGATGGGACCAAACTGACTGGAACAGTTACGGATTATAAACCTGACATCGGCCCTTTTTCCATTGTTGCAAAAAAAGCCCGTATTGAATCTTTTCTTGGAGATGACGGCGGCAAAGAGTCTTCCATCATATTTGATGAAGCAGGTTTTTTCCTGAAATCAAAACTGGAAAATTTTCAAAAAACAAACTCGAATCAAAGTGCCACCCTTGGCAGCAAGGTTTCAAAACTGAAAATAACCCACAGCCGCAGAAACGGGTTTAAACTGGTATCCGGTGAAGCCGGGGCGGAAATTAAAATCCCCAATCTTAACCTGACAAAGACATGGGTGCTTGAGGACTTGTCCACCTATATCACTATGGTCTTCCGGGAGGCGCGTAGCGATGGATTGTATGTATATAACGATGATTATCCCGACGAATTGGACCAGTTCCTTATAACACTTGGCGGCAACGGCACATTGAGAAGACGCAGTGCGCCCGGTTATAATCTTAACTCCGATCTGAAACTTTCCGCAGGGCTTGATCTTGCTTTTGATTGGGATAGTTTCAGTTTAGACGGACCGGATAAGCAGAATCTGCTGCATGCAAGTCTTGCTGCACAAAATTTTATCAATTTTCCAAAAGCGGGGGTGTTTTCCCTCACCGGCATTGGCGGCGAGTATAATTACAGCAAGTACGGGTCATCCTACTGGAGTCTGACCGGCGATTTCAAGCTTTATAAACTTTACAGGAACATCTTCCTGTTTGAGGGCGGCGCCGATATTACCGCAGATACAGGTATGGACAGCTTTGGATTGGGGTTGACCTATCTGCATACCCCTGTTCTGAATACCTCTTTGTATATTGACTGGGCAGGGTCTGACGATCTTGGCTGCCTTCTTTTAGGCAGTATACGCCATGATATGCCTGTTAAAAGTCCTGATATTGAAAATTGTGACGGCAGTACCTTTGATTTGAAACCAAAAGATGAAAAAACCGTATTTCATGGGTTTGGCATGGGAATACAGGCGGGGATGACCCTGAAGGAAGATAAAACAAAAAAAGTTTACTCTCTGTTTGGCGCAAAGTTTGAGAATCTGATCAAGGGCGCCGTTGGATTTCAGATATTTGGGACTGAGAGTTGCGTCAATGATGATTACCAGGTTTCACTTAAAGCCGTGGGAAAAGAAGAGTTACGGCTGCCTAAAATTGACAAGGACTGGTTCTTTATCCCGGAAAGCTTTAAGAACGGCAAGGTGTTGGGCAATGTCTGTGTTTCCCTTGGCTATTTTCAGGTAACCCAGGAATATAAAGAATGGTTCTCGGATAAAGAGGCAAATCTTGGAAAACATTTCGGCATGTACGCGACAGCAGAGAAGATTGGAACAGACGGTGTTACATTATTTATTCCCTTTGACAATCTTGAGGACAAAGACGGTGACCGGGTGCCGTTTGCCGTTAATTTGAAAATAAAAAGCGTTAACTATACCGGTACACAATCCATATATGACGCCGATGAGCGAACAGCCTTGTCCAGGACAACACTTGGCGCCTTTGAATTTAAAACCTTTAATGTGGGTAAAAATGAACCATTTATTATTGTTGATCTGATCTCAGCAGATAATACAATGACCCTGACCCTGCCGGACGGCACCGTGATTAACCAGGATTCAGCTGATACAGGGGTGATTGATGTTGAAAAAGTTGGTGGAAAATTTACAGAGATCACTGTGTTCAGCCCGCCTGAGGGAGCGTATGAGATATCCTATGTTCCGACCGGCAATGAGGAGATCAGAATATTCGGCGGTAATCCCCAGCCGGACGCCACACTTGAAGTTGATGGAGACAATGTATTGTTCTCCCTTACTGATGCAGATGGGGAACAGATGGAATATACCCTTTCCCTGATTGATGAAAATGAGAATATTGTTCATATCCTTGAAAAAAATGAGAACACCCAAGGCGGGGATATGAGTGCTGAGATCGGCACCATCACGCATATTTCAACCGGGGATTACAGGGTGATGCTGAATTTTAAGGATCCAGTGAATCCTGTTCAAAAGGTTATCAGCACGGCGGTTGTACATCTTGTGAAATCCATTCCCGTGCCGTCGGATATCAAGGCGGTTTCAACGTCGGATTATGTGCTGCTCTCCTGGCCGGGAGATCCCGGTGTTTCTGGATATGAGGTCAGCATCATGACCCGGGAACAGGAGATTGTGCATGAGAAGATAGCAGGTGCGGGCTTCAAGGTAACAGACCTGATGGAAGGGGAATATACCGCATGGATCAATGGATATGATGAGGAGGGCAACAGCGGTGATGCCGGAACGATTTCCTTTACAGTGAGTCATGTAGCGTCTGATGTGATACCGGCAGCGGTTGATGGCATTAATGTCCAAATTAATGAGGACAATGCCGTTGTAAGCTGGTCTGCGGCAGAAAATGCCGGATTCTATACGGTTGATCTTTATAAGGGGATGGAACCTGTGTTTACCGGCATGGTCATCACCGAACCTGCCATTGTGGTGGATAAAGCGTATCTCGGCACCCAGCTGCAAATATCAATTACAAGCCACACGGTTGCAAATAACGCATCAGAGGTTTTTAGAGACCGGATACAATTGTATTCACAGGATGATACGGACAGCGACGGCCTGCCGGATATGTGGGAAATAAAGCAGTTTGACACCATAGGGCAGGCAGGAACAGACGACTATGATGGGGATGGATGGGATAACACCCGTGAGCTTGCCATGCACACGGATCCCTGTATTGCGGACAGTGACAGTGACAGGCTTTCCGATTCTGTGGATCCGCATCCTTTAAACAATGACGACACCAATGAAAATTTCATTGCCGACGACTGGGAGAACTACTATGGGATAGTGGACATCATGGCGGATAATGATAATGACGGCTATCTTAACTATCTTGAATATATGGCAGACATGGATCCCACCATGGTTGACTGGGCCGGGATTGATCTGACATCCTTTGAACAGATTGATTATATGCCTGTGGTGGTTGCCAACCTTGATGAGATCACCATGGTGAAACTGAATGCCGAAGTCACGTTGGATCTGTCAAACTCTTTTGATATCAATGGAAATGAACTTTCCTTTGCGTGGAAGCTCAACAGTAACAATGTTGAGGAAAGTGCCAAAGGCCGGCTTGACATTGATACATCAAAAACCGGTATGAACCGTGTTGAAGTTAATATTTCAGATGGAAGCAAAACCGTTTATAAAAAATACGCCGTATTTGTGACGGACGGTAAAACCAGGCGGGTGGATGCAGGGGCGGAAGAGACAAGCATATCCCTTGAACGGTTTGATGTTACCGTGCCGTCAGCAGCAATGGCTGAGGACAGCTATCTTGTTGCAGGTGATATATCCTTGGAGCAGATACCGGTAAGCATCATGGGCAGGAAAATTGTTTCCGACGGCCTGATCTATCTATATTCGGGCGGATCAAAATTCTTATCTCCCATCACGATACAGCCTTATGTGAATGAATATGAGATGATTGATCCTTATGTTTTTAATTACAGCACCTCGGTTTGGACGAACCTCACCACAGGTGAGACGTTTGACCCTGTGTACAACCGCACCGTGATGCGTATTGATCCTGTTTCCAACTATACTGTAAAGACAAAAGAGACCGGAATTCTTGTGTTTGCCAAAGTTCCGGCAAAGATCACGCTGACACCGCTTACCACCCTTAAAACAGGTAACCGTATCTACCAGGTGGATCTTGCAATGTTAATGGCTGAAAAAGGCCTTGAAACCATAACCGATATAACCGTGTCGGATTCTTCCATCATTTCAGTGAACCAGGGAGATGTATCAGGAAATAAGGAGCTTCGCCTGGAAGTTCTTTCCCAGGGGGTAACCTGCATCACTGTGGCAGGCACAAAAAAAAAATACGGCAACCGTTCGGCATATCACTATATCATTGGCATCATACAGAGCCCCGGAGATCTGGACACCGATGCAGACACCATTGATGATGACTGGGAACTGCTGCATTTCGGCGGTCTTGAAAAGGACGGCACACTTGATTATGATAACGACGGTGTATCCGACCTTTCTGAGTTCCTGCTGTTAACAGACCCGCTTAACCCTGATACAGACGGGGACAAACTCCAGGATGGAACAGAACTTGGCTATACCCTTGGAGATATTACAGAGGATACTGACCCGTCGGTTTTCCAGCCGGACCTTGATCCATCCACCACCACAGATCCTTTGAAAGCCGATACGGATGGAGATGGATTTAAAGACGGTTTTGAGGATTTTAATGGAAACGGGCGTATTGATACAGATGAATCAGATCCCAATGACCCTGAATCCGTGCCCCTGTTTAAAAAAGGTGACGTTAACGCAGATATGCTGCTGAACCTGAATGATCCTGTGCTTATCCTTAAGATTCTTACGGCAATGAGTGTAGATCAAGATATACTGCTGTCTGCAGATGCAGATAATGACGGCATCATCAGTATTAAGGAGGTCATTTATATTTTGGACAATATTAAATAAGGGCGGGGTCCGACAAAAATAATGGCCTTGCTCATCATTGGGACCACCGTGTAGGTTGGTTTGAACGAAGTGAAACCCAACATTTTGTATTTGTTGGGTTTCGTTCCTCAACCCAACCTACCTTCCACGCATTGGACGAAACAATGATCAAGGCCAAAATAATCTTTATTCCGTGTTCGTTCACGTTCACGAGTACCAGTAAGAAAAAGCAGGCAGCAAATAAAGATTATAGAAATTTCCATTTCCCAGCACCCAGTACCCAGCACCCACCACCTAACAGCCCGCCCAAAGGGCGCTAATTTAATGATCGAGTGTAAGGCTTTTTGACTTTATTCGCACCTTTTGTTTGATTCCGTTTAGCCGTTTTTTTTAAAGGACGTGGGGCCGGTGCCGGCAGATCCGCCTCCAGGGCCGCTGTGGGGTATTCGCAGCTGATCTTGTGGCCAAGGACCGCTTCAATTTTCGGGATTTGAAACGAACTCATTTCATCGGCAAAACTTATTGAGGTGCCGGTGGCGCCGGCCCGGCCGGTGCGTCCGATGCGATGGATGTAGTGCTCGGGTTCGATGGGCAGATCATAGTTGATCACATGGCTGATGTTTTCAATGTGAAGCCCTCTGGCCGCCACATCCGTTGCCACCAGGACGTTGAGATTGCCGGTTTTAAATTTGTTGAGTACCTTGAACCGTTTGTCCTGGGCGACGTCTCCGGACAGGACCCCTGCGTTCAGGCCGTATCCGGATAATTTTTCCGACAGATACCGGGCCGTATCCTTGCGGTTGACAAAGATGATAACCCGCTCAAGTTTTTCACTGATTAAAAGGTTACAGACATTTTTAAACTTATCTGCTTCCGTGGTCAGGTAAACAATCTGGGTGATGCTTTCCGCCGCCGCCTGTTCCGGGTCAATTTCAATGCGCACGGCATCCCGGGTCCAGGATTCGGCCAGGCGGAGCACATCGTCTGTGAGGGTGGCAGAAAAAAACAGGGTCTGGCGTTTGTCCTTGTGGGGGGTCATGTAAATCAGGCGGCGGACATCCGGGATAAATCCCATGTCCAGCATTCGGTCCGCCTCGTCAATGACAACAATTTCCACCCGGGACAGATCAATCAGTTTTTTGGAGATAAAGTCCAGAAGACGTCCCGGGGTTGCGGCGATGACGTCCACGGGTTTGTCCATGAGAAGGCTTTGCTGTTTGTGATAATCCGTGCCGCCGAAAACCGGGACAATCCGAAGAGGGGAATATTTGGCAAGGCCCTTGAAGTCCTTTTCAATCTGGTAAACCAGTTCCCTTGTGGGGGCAAGGATCAGGGCCCGGGGATATTTTTTTTTCCGCTTGACGGATGTGCGGACAAACCGATCAATCAAGGTAATTATAAAGGTGGCGCTTTTGCCTGTGCCGGTCTGGGCCTTGGCCGTGGCATCCCGGCCGTCAAGGGTGTGGGGGAGAACCCGGGCCTGGATATCTGTGCAGTATTTAAAATCAAGGTCACAGATGGCATGCATCATCCCCGTGGTCAGCTTAAAGTCATGGAACCGGGTTTTTCCTTCCCGGGGTTCGACCTGGAACTTTTCTATGGTCCAGCGCGGTTTTCTGGGTTTTGGACGGGGTTTTTTAACCGTTCCGGCTTTCCTGTCAGGGGCCTCGGTGGCCGGTTCAGGCATCCGGGGTTCCGGAATTATGGTGCCGGTATCTTGGCTTTGGGATTTTTCGGTAAAAAGTGTTTTTATGAACTGGATGAATTGTTTCAAAATGATTTAAATGGATTCTTTACTTTAAAGGTTAGGGGTCAGCTTAAATGGTTATTGTTTTTTAACAGACACGTTGTTTTTTGGGAAGGAATATTTGGTTTTGTGAAACAGTGCGGGCCTGATTTTAATGTGTCGGATTTTTATTCGACTTTGTGCCCCTTTGTGCCGTTGAGGCTTTGTGAGAGAATAAATTCAGCATTGCTGGAAAAAGTCAAAAAAACTTGACTTTTCAATTGTTTCACAGTACCACAGGTTAATAAAAATAACCTGAACCAGGGTGATGTGGAATGTTTATATTGTCCAATTTATTTATGGCTGTTGCCATTGTTCTTGATTATGCGTTAAATATTTATATGTGGATCGTTATTGCCTCGGCCGTGCTCTCCTGGGTGAATCCGGACCCGTACAACCCAATCGTCCGATTCCTGCGCAAGGCAACGGAACCGGTGTTTTATCAAATCCGCAAACATCTTCCCGTAACCTTCGGCGGTCTGGACATGTCCCCGATTGTTGTATTTTTAGTTATTATTTTTCTTCAGAATTTTCTTGTAAAGACCCTCATCGGCCTGGCCCGGTCAATGTGATAATTGATCCTCGTATTAAGGGAGCTTATTCATGGGTGTTACACCGCTGGTAATCAAACAAAAAGAATTTTCTACGCGTTTCAGAGGGTTTGATGTACAGGAAGTGGATGCCTTTCTTGAAGAAGTGGCAAGGGAACTTGAATCCCAGGAAGCTGCTCTGGAAAATTTCCGGCAGGAAAATCATCGGCTGAATCTGGAAAACCAGGGATATCGGAAACGGGAAGAATCAATGAAAAATGCCATGATTCAGTCCCAGAAAGTACTGGATCAGATGAAGGATAACGCGGAAAAAACGGCCCAGGTAACAATCGCTAATGCAGAAGTTGAGGCTGAAAAAATTCTGAACCAGGCCCATAAACGTCTTTCCCAGTTGCATAGCGATATTACGGAACTTAAGCGTCAGCGTATTCAGCTTGAGATGCAGATCAGTTCAGTGCTTGAGTCACACTCAAAGTTGCTTGAGATGACCAAAGAAGAAAACAAAGCAGCCGACGAATCAGATACGGGCCTGAAATTTATTCGTCGGGCCTGATCCCTTTCATTCCATCATCTGAAATTTTTAGAGATACGCCCTTATTATAAAGGGTTGTATTGCGTTTTGGATAGGCGTTTCCAACAAGCTCCGCCAAGGGGCAAATAATAAAATAAAAGGGTAAAAAATGGCTGAAATTGATGCGTTTTTCAAGCTTATGCATGACCAGGGGGCGTCCGACTTGCACCTGACGGCGGGCCAGCAGCCGGCATTAAGACTTCACGGCGACATTGAACGGGTTAAATACGATAAGCTGACCAATGATAAGTTGCGCGGCATGCTGTATGAAATCACCTCCCAGGAAAAAATTAAAGAATTTGAAGAGACCGGGGATGTTGACTTCGGGTATGAAATTCCCGGCCTTGCCCGTTACAGGGCCAACTATTTCATGCAGAAAAACGGCATAGCCGCCGTATTCCGCGAAATTCCATCGAATATCCTGACCGCCGAACAGTTGGGGTTGCCGGCGGTGATTTCAAAACTGGCAGACCTGCCCCGGGGGCTTGTACTGGTAACCGGACCTACCGGGTCCGGTAAATCGACCACCCTGGCCGCCATCATTGATCAGGCCAACAGAAATAGAAAAGATCACATTATTACCGTGGAAGACCCCATTGAATTTGTTCACAAAAGCCAGGGCTGTATTGTGAATCACAGGGAAGTGGGGACCCATACCAAAACCTTTTCCTCTGCACTTCGCGGCGCCCTGCGTGAGGATCCGGACATCATCCTGGTGGGCGAGCTCCGGGATCTTGAAACCATTTCTCTGGCTATTGAAGCAGCGTCCACCGGTCATCTGGTATTCGGCACCCTGCATACGTCAAGTGCCCATAAAACCGTGGACAGGCTTGTTGAGGTGTTTCCGAACACCGAACAGGCCCAGATTCGATCCACACTGGCAGACGGCCTGCGTGCCATCGTGGCTCAGGTGCTGTTTAAACGGATTGATAAAAAGGGCCGGTGTGCGGCAATGGAAATCCTTGTGGCAACCCCTGCGGTCAGGAATCTCATCCGCGAATCCAAAACCCACCAGATTCCGTCCATGATCCAGACCGGCAAGCAGTTCGGGATGCAGCTTCTGGACGATGCCGTCATGGAGATATATAAACAGGGGAAAATCAGTCCTGATGATGCCTATGCAAAGGCAAATAACAAGTCATTGTTCCGTCCGTTTCTTAAAAAGCCGCCTGCGGATTTCACAGAGGCGTGATCGCCGGGTTTGTCCAATAACACTCGATCATCGAGTAACAGGAGCAAGGCATGAAAAAACAGCAGCTTGATTATATCCTTACCAAAATGCTGGATTCCCACAAGAATGTGTCGGACCTGAATATTACGCCGGGAAAACCTCTTCAGGTGGAAAGTTCCGGCGAACTTGCAGCCGTTGATCTGGGGCCGGGCTTCAGTATTTTGACGCCGTTCCAAACCGAAATTTTAGCTCTCAATCTTATTAATAATGACAGAAAGCAACTTGAAACCCTGTTGCGCGAAGGCAGCTGTGATTTATCCTACCAGCTGAGTACCAAGGCCAGATTCAGGGTGAATATTTTTTCCAGGTCAGGCAAATACGCCATTGTATTAAGAAAACTTGAAACCACCATCCCCTCCATTGAGAAACTCAATCTGCCGGCAAGCTTTCATAAAATGGCCGAGGAGAAGAACGGCATCATTTTTGTTACAGGTGCCACAGGTTCCGGTAAAACCACCTCCCTGGCCGCGCTTCTAGACCGGATCAACGACACCAAATCCGTGCATGTGATTACCCTGGAAGATCCCATAGAGTACCAGCATACCCAGAAACAATCCACCTTTAACCAGCGGGAGCTGGGGATGGATTTCGACACCTTTGCTTCGGGCCTGCGGGCGGCCTTGCGCCAGGCTCCCAAGGTTATTCTGGTGGGCGAAATGCGTGACCGGGAAACGGTTGAAATCGGACTGGCCGCGGCCGAGACCGGCCATCTGGTCCTCAGCACCCTGCACACCGTGGATGCCGGACAGACGATCAACCGCCTGCTGGGCATGTTTTCCACGGAAGAGGAAACGCAGATTCGCATTCGCCTGGCCGACACGGTTCGATGGGTGGTGGCCCAGCGGCTTTTGCCCAAGGTCGGCGGGGAGCGCGTAGCCGCCTTTGAAATTATGGCCAGCAACCTGCGGGTCAAGGACGCCATTTTAAACGGGGAGTCCGAAGGCAAGACCTTTAATGACATTATTGTTGCCGGTAAAGCCCAGGGCATGATCTCTTTTGACGAGTTTATCATACGTTTGTATGAAGAGGGAAAGATAGACGAAAATACGGCCATGGCCTATGCGTCACGCAAGGATATTGTGGGCAGGGGGCTTGACCGGATCAAGAGTGCCAGGGGGATATCCACCAGCGGCATTCAATCTCTTGAAATTGACCGCGGTTACGGGGGAGAGGAGGATCGCTCATTATGAAAATTGCTTGCCCGTCATGTGGCCGTAACGCAAACCTGCCGGATGATAAGATACCCAAAGACAAGGATTTTTCATTCAAATGTCCCAAATGCGGGGCCTCTGTTCCCGTCAAGGCATCGGCCGGTGACCCCGGGGAAGACGGTTCCGTGCAACCTGCAGCCGGCATGGGTCCGGATACATCCAAGCGTCAGACCGGCGGACCGAAACAGGCGCTGGTCTGTATGGCACCGAGCCTTGCCCGCAACCGGATTATGGCTGGACTGAAACATGCGGGGCTGAACGCTCAATTGCCTGACACGCCGATCCAGGCATTAAAACATCTTGAATATTCTGTTTACCCGCTGGTGATCATTGATACGGCTTTTGATACTGACAAGACCATCGTTGCCTATATGAACAATATGGATATGTTCCTGCGCCGCAAGATCTGTCTTGTCCGGCTGGGCCCGGTGTTTGAAACCGGCAATGCCATGACGGCCCTGGAACTGAGCGCAAATTATGTGATCAGATCCCAGGATCTTGAGCAGGAAGACGCCTCCCTGGTGAACAATGTTTTGGCTGTGGCCCTGTCTGAACATGAACAGATGTATGCTGTGTTCAATGATTCAATGAAAGCTGCGGGCAAGGCGTAATACTTTTGTCCTTTTATGAATCTGCGCGCGCAAAACTGGCATGAACCGGGGACTCCGGGAGAGTGGTTTAAACGGATCTGTTCGGTTTTAAATTTGGCCGTTCTTTCAGTTACCTGTATTATTATTGTATCTGAATTTCGTTTTGACTGGTGCGAACGTCTGGTGGGCAATTACCTTTCTTTCACCAATAATACCCGTCCTGAAAACGGCGCAATCTGGGACGCGGGACGGCACATGGCCAATGCGTTACAATCCCTGGATCAGATGGCCCTTGCGCGTGAAAGCGCCGGACGAACCGTACGGACCGCGGATTCCTTTGCAGATTTGGCGGCTAAGCTCGGGCCTGGGGAGTGGGCCACACTGGACAAAGCGCGGTTCAGGGCGTTGTATCTCTCTTTACCTCCTTACCGTCGCAGGCATGTGGTGGATCCGGTGCAACTGGTGTGGCTGCTCAACGGCGGTGCCACCGACCGGATTTTCTGTGAAGGCCGTATGGGCGGCATGAAGATTTTCTTCATTGATACCCGGAACCGGGTTGTTCAGCAGGTAGATCTGG
Source organism: Desulfobacter latus (assembly GCF_013389365.1). Lineage (GTDB taxonomy): Bacteria > Desulfobacterota > Desulfobacteria > Desulfobacterales > Desulfobacteraceae > Desulfobacter > Desulfobacter latus. The sequence continues at coordinate 20,612 of NZ_JACADJ010000036.1, read as the reverse complement.
ATCTCCAGACCTTGGGTAACAACGGCAGTCATGCCGTGATGCCGGGCACCCTGGACAATGCCCCTGAATTTTTCGGCAGAATTTACCCGGCCTCCCTTTTCTTTACAGCCGTCTTAAGGCTGCCCGGGGAGATGAGAGCGGATTTGCTCCTGGATACGGAAGATCTTTTAACTGAAAAAGGCCTCCTGCACCGGGTAGGGGTGGGCAATTCCGCCCAGGACGGTTTTATCTGCCTGGGATTTGAATTCCGGCACCTGGGCGAATCCCGGGTGGTGAAGGTGAAAGCCCGGGAATGGGCGGTCTGGCAATTGACCCTGGTGCTGAGGGGAGACGGCTGATGCGGTGGTTTTCATGGCTATGGCTGGTCTCCCTGGTGCGGCTGCTGTTTTATACAGGGCTTCTCGCCGTTGGTATCATGGCTGCAGCAGTCTGCCTGATGGTTTTTCATATTTCCGGTGACCTGCCCAAACTGCCTTCGCCTCTAAGCCGCATTATCGAAACCCCCCAGAGTCTGATTTATGCCGCAGACGGCCAGATCCTCATTTCCCTTGGCAAAAAAACATCTGTTTCCCTGGACATGGTGTCTGCTGATTTTCTCAATGCCATTGTCGCCACTGAGGATCACCGGTTTTTTGAACACCATGGTGTAAATAAGCTGCGTACCTTTAAAGCCCTGTATATTACCTTATTTAAACCCGGCCGGATTGAGGGTGCCTCAACCATTACCCAGCAGCTGGCCAAGAATCTGTTTTTCAGTTTTGAGAAAACCTGGCAGCGCAAATTTAAAGAGATGCTGGTCGCATTTCAAATTGAACAGGCCAATACCAAGGAGCAGATCCTTGAGGCCTATATCAATCAGATCCATTTCGGGGCCGGGGCCCAGGGCATTGAGCGGGCGGCCCGCATGTATTTTGATAAACCTGCCCAGGATTTGACCCTGGCGGAGGCGGCATTGCTTGCGGGGCTTCCCAAATCCCCCACCCTGTATAATCCTTTCCGGCATTATGATAAGGCCCTTGCCCGGCGGCGGGTGGTGTTAAACCGCATGGTGGCGGCCGGGTTTATTCCGGCGGATGAGGCGGCCAGAACCGATGCCCTTCGTCCGGCACTGCACGATGGCCGCAAAGATGCCCGTACCGGCAGTTATTTTCTGGATGCGATGATCCAGGCGCTTGTAAACATGTACGGCGAGGATGTGGTGTATCATGGCGGCATTAAGGTCTATTCGACCATGGATTCAAGACGTCAGGCTGATGCCCGTACCGCGGTAATGGAAGGAATGGCCCGGCTTGATGAGCTCATGGGGCTGGATAAAGGGATGGGCGACAAACCCCAGGCGGCTTTGGTGGCGATTGATAATGCCAGTGGCGCGATTAAGGCCATGGTGGGCGGCAGGGATTATTATGCCAGTGAATTCAACCGGGCCGTGAACAGTAGACGCCAGGCCGGCAGCGGCTTTAAGCCTTTTTTATACTATGCCGCTTTCAGGGACCGAAAACTGCATCCGGCCCGCGTTTTCCAGGACAGGCCTGTGGCCATTCCCATTAAAGGGGCGCCTGACTGGTACCCCCGGAATTTTGAGAAAAAATACAGGGGACCCATGATCCTTAAGCAGGCCCTGATCCATTCGGTGAACACCATTGCGGCCCAGGTGGTGGCGGATGTCGGGCCTGCGGCCGTGGTGGATGTGGCCCGGGCCTGTGGTATAAAAAGTCCGTTAAAACCCGTATATTCCTTGGCCCTGGGTACGTCTGATGTCAGCGTCATGGATATGGCCGTCGGGTTTTCCACGTTGGCCGGCCTGGGCATTTATCATGAACCATTTTTATTCTGGCGGGTTGAGGATGCAAGGGGCCGGGTGCTTTTTGAGCATATTGTCAAGGATCGCAGGGTATTGGATGCGGCAACGGCGTTTCAGGTGGTGGACATGATGCAAGGTGTTGTGGACTTTGGATCGGGCCGGGGGGTCCGGCGTCTGGGATTTAAGCGTCCGGCCGCCGGGAAAACCGGCACCACGGATAATTATAATGATGCCTGGTTCACCGGGTTTACTCCGTCCCTTTGCGTATCTGTGTGGACCGGGTATGACCAGAAGAAAAAACTTAAAGATAAAAATCGGATAGGGATTACCGGGGGGCGCGGGGCTCTCCCCATCTGGACGGATTTCATGATCCGGGCCATGAAAAATGAGCCGGAACGTGATTTTTTGATGCCGCCGGATATCCGGTATGAAATCGTGGAAAAGCGTACGGGATGTCTGGCCGGTTCCAGGGCGAATATGGCCGACGACGTCGATTCTTCCCAGCCGGCGGCGGATGCAGATTCTGCCGGTACCATTCGTGTGGCGTTGAAAAAGGGCCAGGAACCTTGCCGGAGAGATTAAGATGATCCGCATTGCCCGACATATCAGCATCCGATTCTGGCTGACAACCCTGATGGTTCTGCCTTCAGGGTTTATTTTGTTTCCCCGGTTGTCCGGGTGGCTTTTGGATATGCCTGCTTCGGTATTTATTCCCCTGATGTACCTGTTTTGCGGCCTGGGACTGGGTATATGCATGGATATTGCCGGGCTTTGGCGCATCAGAGGACTGATTCGGGACGCGCAGTTGTGGGAGCGTTCCGGTATTGCCACCCGGGCTGAAAAAAAGTTTATCCGGGCGGTGCGGATTTATGACAGCGTCTGGATATCGCCTTTGGCTGAGCGGCGGGCAAAGCCCATGCTCATCTCTTCCCTGGCGCGGTTTTACCTGGCATCGGGCAGCCGGCGCCGGGAAATTCAGGGGGCTGCCGGTGCCTGGCTGGCACAAAATCCCACGGACAAGAGTCTTGCCCGGTTCTGGCTCGAACGTATCCAGGATCAGGATATGTCTGGAACATTCACTCAATCCATACTGACGGCGTTGGCAGATACCTGGTATGCAGATCCTGAGCTTTGCCGCATACTGGTGGATCTGTTTCTGGCCCAGGGGCGGATGGATTTTTCCGCAAGGCGCCTGTACCGGTCCTTTCCGGATCTGACAGACGGGGATAAAGATGCCTCTCACCAGGATAAGACCCGGGCTGAAGCGATCCGGGAAATAATGTCTGAACGTCTGGATACGCCTGACCCTGAGCCGGAACTCGACATGCCTGAGCCGGGATCGGGCACCCTTGGAGATGAAAGGGGTGATCTGAGGACATTTATTCCCAAGGATCAAAGCGGCGACGGCCTGTTGACAAGCCTGGGAGACCAGGCGTTTGAAGATGGTCCGGCCGGGTGGCGGCCGGAAAACCATATCTATGCCGGGCTGCAAACGTCCGGATGGATATCGGCCCTGATCTCTGGAATCGTTAGAAAAGCGACCGGCGGTGGCGTTTTTATCGCTGACAGAACCGGAAAAGCCAAACACGCTGTTTTAAATCTCATACAGGCCCGAGAAACGTGGTGGGGGCGGGTACGGGGCATCATGATTGCCTGCGTAGGCGTCTGGCTGATTTTCTTTGTATGGGGAACGCTTTCCCACATGTTTAAAACAGCAGAGCAACCGTCCCGGCAGATAAAGGTTATGATTCCAAAACCATTTACCATCCAGGTGGCGGCTTACCATAAAAAGACCCATGCTGACAATTATATGGCCACCCTTGCCCAAAAAGGGGTTGAGAGTACCATGAAAGTCACGGACGGCGGGGGCAAAACCTGGTATCTGGTCCGTGTCTCTAAGTTCACGGACCAGAAAAGTGCCCAGGTTTACGGTAACCGATTAAAAGCCGATCACATCATTGATGAATTTTTTGTAACCCCAAATTGAGCTTGTTTAATCATAGATTGATCACCTTATCGGCCAACTGCATGGCTGTGACAATATCCAGCATGTTGGTGGTCTGGCCAATGGCTTTTTTCTCCATCAGATCCAGGTGGGTCAGACAGGTGCCGCATACAAGAATGGTGACGCCTGATGCTTCAAGTTCGTGCAGTTCATCAAGCACTGCAGAATCAACCGTGGCGAAGGTAACCCCATGGTTGACAAAAACCAGGCGCCATAGATCCGTGCCCATCTCCTTAAGGGTTTTGATGAAATTGATCATCAGCTTTGCGCCCAGGTCATCATCCCCAACGCCGAATTTGCTGGAGGCGGCCATTACCATGATTTTTGCCGGACTCTCCTTTGCCGATGATTCTATGCCGGAGCCTGAGCGTCCGGCCGATCCGGCAGCAAGTTTGATCGCAGCGGCCTGGTCCCGGGTGCCTTCCACAACAGACATGGTGCCGTCGGATTCCACGCCGACTTCAAATCCGGCATAGGTTAAAAACCGGCTGACGTTTTCAACGGCAGCGTCATTGTCCACCAGCACCCGGATCTGGGACAATGCTTCGTTTTCAAGGCTTTTTTTTGTTTCCAGCACAGGTGCCGGACATTCCATTTTCCTGCAGTCAAGTTCTTTTGCCATTCTGTTTTAGTCCTTTATTTTGGAGGCGAACCGTTTGTTCGTGCCCATTCACAGATTTGTTCAAAACCTGAAAACCGCCATTTAACGGGAAAGTTCCGGCACTGGGCAGGCTTGACAGGATTGATGCGGCACCCATTGTTGTCCAGGAAGATACAGGCACCGTCAGGGGCATCAATGATTGACAGCCCGTCGCGGTCCCGGGTCAGGCAGGTAAAGGTCTCTATAAAATCCCGGACATCCATATTCAGGAAGTCGGCAATGATATCCGGTTCTTTGGTACCCAGACGGACGTAGCCGCTTTGTCTGCAGCAGGCCCCGCAGCCCAGGCATTTAAATTGTGTCAGGTCCAATGTATTGTTTTCGGTCATTGTTTTTTATATGAAAAAGTTTAACGGAAATCACGGAAGACACTGAAGATAGACTTCTGTGTATTCTGTGGTTAAAATGTTTTTAATCGTTTGTTGTGCCCGTCAGGATATGGTTGTTGCTTAGCATATATCCTCCGGTGAAGTCAAAATTGTCAAACAAACAGATTGATATTGGGCAGGCGCAGTGTCCGGGGCGGCGGGTCCAGAAGGTGCCGTATGTTGTTACAAAGTTCGTTCATAGTTTCAGCCCGTATCAGGGCTTTTAAAATGGCGTTGGAAAATTTGAAATTGGCGCAAAAATAGGGCGCAAATTTTTTAAACATCTTCAGGGCAAAATGGTCTTCATAATGGGTGCTTAAAAGCCTTGCCATCTCCAGGGCGGTTTCCATATAAATGGATGGTTCCGGTTTAACGCCTTTTGTCCACTGGGCAAAAATCCAGGGCCGGGCCACGGCCATCCTGCCGATGGAGAGCCCCCGGCAGCCGGTTTCCCGGATCATTCTGATGCCATGCTCGGCGGCAAACAGGTTCCCGTTGCCGAACACGGGAATGGTGACAGCGTCCTGGACTTTGCCGATCAGCTCCCATCTGGGTCTTCGGCTTCTTCGGTCCGGGGCGACCCGGGGATGAAAGGTTAAGGCATCAGCACCGGCATTTTCAAAGGCCCGGGCCATGGTCACAGGAAAGTTATCATCATCCTGCCATCCGGTTCTGAATTTGACACAAACCGGGCATGACACCGCCTTTCTGACTGCAGATACAATGTTCGCAGCCTTATCCGGTGTTTTTAAAAGTGCGGCCCCGCATCCTTTTTTACAGATTGCGGCAACGGAACACCCGAAATTCAAGTCCACCCCGAAGAATCCTTCGGCTTCAATGCGCCGGGCAGCCTGGGCCATGATTTCAGGTTCCGCCCCAAATATCTGGCATACCGTGTGATCCAGTTCCTCGGGCCGCCAGGAAAATATATGGGACCTTCCGGGGTTTTCATGGGGAACGGCTTTGGCCGAGCACATGCCCGTGAACAGCAGGCCGAATCCTGAAAATTGCGTCACTAGCTGTCTGAACGCGATGTGCCCCAGGCCTGCCATGGGGGCCAGCACCATCCGGTTGGCAATGGTTCTGTTGCCGATGGCAAGGGGCTTGAGCAGATATCGGGCCAGGTCTTCATTTGTGTTGACGGTGCCGGCTGCGTTTTTATCAAAATTGAATTGTGTCATCATTAAATTTGCTGGGTGCTGAGTGCTGGGTGCTGGAAATTCCTATACTTTCAAGTTACAGGTTGCCGGACAATGCCAGGGCCTTTTTATTGATGCCAATGCCTAAATCCGGGTGGATAATATCATGCTGGGAGGAGTTAAAGGGCATAAAAATCAGGGAGATACTTCGGGGAACCACGTTGGTCTCGGGTAAGCGCTCAAGAATCTCTTTTCTGGGTTTCAGCAGGGCGGCCATGGTAATGCGAATGGTTTCGACGGCTTCGGAAGCGGGCAGATTTACAGGCTGGTACACATTGTCTTCAACGGTTTGGGACAGGGGAGGGGCCAACTGGGCTGACGTCAGTTGACCCAGCAGCCGTAAAAAAATGTTGGGACGGACCTTAAATGCCGGACTCCAGAAATGCACAGGTTTTTTTTCCCATTCCCTGGGAATTGCCAGTGGCAGGTTGGCCATCCTGGCCAGATCCGCATGGCTGGCCAGGTTGAGGGGCGAGATATTCGCGCTGATCCGCCAGAACGGCAGCATGATGTCGTCTTTGTGGGCAGGGGGGACGGTACTGAATTTGATTTTGGCAAAATTTTTCCCCCTGGCCCGCCACAGGGAATGACAGTTCCGGCATACCAGGGCCAGAGAATCGCCACTGCCCTCAAGGTCCGCCCCGCAGGCCGGGCAGATGCCGGCAATGAAATGGGTTTCAATACCGGGCCGGACCCGATTACGATCGAATATCTCCGGGGAAATCGGTTTTTCCTGGGGCAACACTTGATTGGTAACCCCATCCACGAGATGTTGCCGGCTGATGTAAAACGGCGCATAAATAAGACTGAAGGTTTCTCCGATATCCTCTTTAAACGCGATCTCATCTGGATTTAAACCGGAAGTTTTTTCCTTTAATACCATTGCCGTGGGCAGGGGCCGAAAAAATGTTCCCTGGGTATCAGGCCTGATGAGTTTCATGGGCATGGCCTGGGATCTCAGCCCCAGGGAAAATGGAATCTGCGGCGGCATATCGGCCATCGCCAGGGTGGAGATATCCGTAAACTTGGGGATTATACCGGATGCGGTACACATGTAACGCACGCCTTTGAAACGCCAATAGGGCAGGTATATCAGTTGTGCTTCTGCGGGAACATTGGGGGCGCAGGGCAGATAATACCTGGGAAATCCTTTCTGGGAAATACAGGACCGGACCCGGCAGAATTCGCAGACAAAAAACCGGGTCTCTTCGCCTAAAGTGACAGGGGCCCCGCACTGGGGGCATTGATACTGGATTGCGTAGTTAATATGTCTAATATTTTTCTCCGCACTGGTTGCAGAAAATTGAATCCGGCAGATTTTTTGTCCCGCAATTCCGGCAGACTTTTTCTTTGGTTTTTTCCACGACCTGTCTGCCGCATCTGGGGCAAAATTTTGTGCCGGGTGTGATGTTTTTGCCGCAATACTCGCACCTGGCAAAGATCACCTGCTGGTGACCGCACTGGGGACAGAACTTTGCGTCCAGGGGAATTTGGTTTCGGCACTCCGGACAGGCTGTGGTCAGGGCGGTCTGGTCTGCCGGCTGTGTTGCCGGGAAGGGCATCTGCTGGGTAAATATGCCGGGCAGCATCATGCCAAGGCCTAACCCTAAACCGGCCTGGGCACCGTCTGACGCAATGCCTTGCGGGCTTTCAGCAATCTTTTCCATGGCCATGGCGGTTTTCATCTGCATCAATTTATTCATATCGTCAAACAGCCCCAACCGGCTTTTGTCATCAATGGCCTGCTGGACCTCGGGGGGCGGGGTGACGGCATTGATGTAAAGATGGGTCAGATTCAGTCCGAATGCGCTGAAATCTTCGCGCAGCCTTTGGGCCAGTCCTTTTCCCAGTTCATCGTAATGTTCCGGCAAATCAAAAATGGAGGATAGCTGCTCTCCAATATAGTCGTTGAACCTGGACACCACCACCTGATTAAGGTAATCGCTGACATCGGCACTGGTGTAAATGCCCTGGGTACCGGCCAGGGTGTTGATGAACAGGACCGGCTGGACAATTTTCAAGTTAAAGACACCAAAGGCCCGGAGCCTTACCAGGCCAAGATCCTTGTCTTTGAATGCCACCGGGTCCCGGGTCCCCCATTTCAGGTTGGTAAAGGTTTTTAAATTGGCAAAAAAGACTTCGGCCTTCAGCGGGCTTTCCATGGCCCAGGGAAGGCTTGCAATTTTTGTCAGAATGGGGATGTTGGCCGTTTTTAAGGTGTGCCGTCCAGGACCAAAGGCGCCAACGGCTTTTCCCTGGTAGAAGAAGACTGCGGCCTGGCTTTCCCGGACAATCAGCTGGGCCCCGAATTTGATTTCACCGGAGCCTTTTTCAGGCAGACGGTGAACCAGTTCCTGTCCGGTGTCGTCAAACCACTCCAGTAGTTCAAGAAAAATCAGATTGTCGGTTCCCATGAAAGCCTCCTTGCGCTTTTTACCGTGTGCCTAAGAAAAAATATTTATATTCTATAAAGAAGCTGACAAGCGGTGTCAAACGATATTCGATGTTGTTGGTTAAATCGCTATATTGACAAGGTATTGAACCTATATTATTTATATGTTTTTTATGAGAAGTTTAATCAGGGGATAGTTTGTTAGCCATGGGTGTTAAAAAAGAGTTTAAAAATATGCCGGACGCACATCAGCAGGAAAAAGATCAATTTCGTCGGCTTTTTGGGCAGCGGGGGCTTGACCGCTTTGCGGAGCGGTTTCAGATACTGGAGTCTTTTTTAAAATTGGAGGGCCATGTAAGTCTTGACCGGATTGCCGATCAGGTCAGGCAGGATGGCCTGCGTGTGGATAATGAATTTCTGCTGCAGTGCATGGAACAGCTGTGCCGGTTGGGATTTGCCAGTCAGGTGGTGTTTGACCGGGATAAAACCATACTATACGAACACCGTCAGCTTGGGGAACATCATGACCATATGGTCTGTACCAAATGCGGTGAAATTATTGAATTCAGTGATGACGATTTAGAAGATCTTCAGGAAAAACTGGCTGCCAAATATGGCTTTCTTATGCTCCGGCATAAAATGGAGATTTATGGCCTTTGCGGGAAGTGCATGGCGCAAAGGGATAACCTGATTCCTTTATCCAGGGCCAGAATCGGAGAAAAGGTTGAGATCGTTAATGTGGCTGCCGGCAGAAAGATGCAAATGCGCTTTGCTTCCATGGGCCTTCGAACGGGTATTGTTGTTGAAATTATTTCCAGTGCCATTGGTGGCCAGATTGTTATTGCCTCAGATTGTAACCGGCTGATTCTGTGTGCCGGAATGGCTTCGAAAATCTGGGTTCGCCCCGAAAAAAGATCCGAGGGGATATCCAATGACGGAACAGCGGGAGAGCGCCTGCCGTTTTTGAATGAGTTCCTGCCGATTACCCGGATGGCACCGGGAAAACAGGGCAGTATCGCCCGGGTGAACGGCGGCCACTTTTCACGGCGGCGGCTGGGAAAGATGGGGTTTCATCAGGGTGTTATTGTCCGGGTAATTGATGACGGCGCCTCATCAGACGGCATTGAGGTCATGGTGCGGGGGCATCGGTTTTTTCTGTCGAAAAAGGATGCGTCAAAAATTTTTGTGGAGAACGTCACGCCGTGATTTCTTGGTATGCGAAACCTTGCATGCCACGGTACTTTTCTGATATACCAAAGCCGATGTAATTAAGACGGGAGCCAACCGGAGATATTTATGTATCGTTTCAAAAATAAAAATGTTTTTATAATTTCAATTTGTTGTATTTTGATTTTGCTATGTGTCGGCATTGCGGTGGCCTCGGAGCGGCTATCGGTAAGGTCTTCAATTGCCAATTTGAGAAACGGTTCAGGAACTAAATATAAGGTATTGTGGCAGGTGGAGAAATATCACCCTTTTCTTGTGATCAATAAAAAAAAAGACTGGTACGAGGTCAAGGATTTTGAAGGGGATACGGCCTGGATTCATAAATCTCTGCTGGGGAAAACGGATACGGTAATTTCAATAAAATCCAACTGTAATGTCCGCTCAAAACCGGATATATCAAGCGATATTCTACTCAGAGTGGAGCGGGGGGTTCCTTTTAAAGTGATCGGTCGTAAAGAGGACTGGATTAACATTGAGCATGCTGATGGCGAAGTGGGTTGGATTTCTGAAAAATTGGTGTGGTAGCTCAGATAACTGATTAATTCTTATTAAGGTAAAAAATCCATGGCAAATCAAGGCGTATCAAATGAGCGCAAAAAAGAGCTGGCGCAGATAGATCCGTTCCAGGCGGCTCTCATCAAATCCGTTGAATGGGCATCTGCCCATAAAAAAATGTTGATTATCTCAACCGGGGCGCTGTTTGGGCTGGGAGTTGTTTTTTCTATAATTATGTTCAATTTTAAACAGTCTGAGATTAAAGCCTCTGAGCTGGCTGCCAAAGCATATAAACACTATGAAGAACAATATTCCCGGGACCAGGATGCCCGGAAAGGATATGATACGGTTAAGGATGATTTTCAAACGCTTTTTGATGAATATCCCAACACCAGTGCCGGGCGCAGGGCACTGATCAATTTCGGGAAAATATGTTTTGAGGCTGGGAATTATGATCAAGCATATGATCTGTATGCCCGGGCACTGTCAACTGTGGCGGATCAGGTCGGCGTCAAGGATTTTTTGCTTTGCACCATGGGAACCATCTGTGAATTGAACGATGATATAGAGCAGGCAAAATCTTATTATTTGCGTGTGGAAAAGGGTGGATCCACTCTTTTAAAGGATGATGCCCGCTTTGCCTTGGCGCTGATTTATGAAAAACTCAATGATACTGCTGCCGGCCGCCGGATGTATGAAAAAATTGCCGAAAGCCGGGGGAACTCCATGTATAAGCCCATAGCCCAGGCCCGTATCCAATAAAAAGGATATAAACTAAAAAAGGCTGCCTGGACGGGCAGCCTTTTTTAGAAAAGGAAAAAAAGATGAAAAAACTAACCTTTCCGGGTTAGTAATAACTATAATATGCAATTCCCCTGCCACTCTATTAAAAATCTTGATATAATATTATAACTATTTGAAAAATATACATATAGTCCCAAGCGATCTAAAAAATAAGATCATTGCCGCTGTGGTTCCGGCATGAATGAGTTCAAAATTTTGAACCTTAGATGTGCCATTTTTCCGAAACGAGTACTTGATAAAGAAATAACAATCTTTTCCAGAGTTCAAAATCTTGAACTCTGATTCGGCATTATTTATTATCCAGTTTTAACTGTCTGTCCAGATTGAATTTTTTTAGTTTCTGGTTTAAGCCACTTTTGCCGATGCCAAGGATTTTTGCGGCTTTGGTCTGGACATTGCCGGACATCTTCATTGCCCGCAGGATCATTCTTTTTTCCACTGCGGCAAGGGTTTCGGAAAGGCCTACCCCGTCAGGAATGCCGTCAAGCTGAAGTGTGCCGGCTTTGGGATTACGAATCTGTGCCGGCAGATCTGAAACCGTGATCGTGTTGCCCGGAGCCAGGATGACGGCCCTTTCAATGACATTTTCCAATTCCCTGACATTGCCTTTCCACGCATAGTCACACAGCCGCTGGACTGCGTCTTTGTCAATACCGGCAACAGCCCCGGCAGTTTCCGGGCCCTGGGTGTATTTTTCGATAAAATGATTAATGAGCAAAGGAATGTCCTCCAGCCTGTCACGCAGGGGGGGGATGTTGGCTTTGACCACATTGAGACGATAGTACAGGTCTTCTCTAAAGTTGCCGTTTTTCACTTCATCCTCCAGGATTTTGTTGGTGGCGGCAATGAGTCTGAAATCCACGGACAGGCTTTCGGTTCCGCCAACCCGCTCCACAGTGCGTTCCTGGAGTACCCGTAACAGTTTTACCTGAAGCGGCATGGGCAACTCCCCGATTTCATCCAGGAAAAGCGTGCCTTTATCCGCCATTTCAAACCGGCCTTTTTTCAAGCCTGCCGCACCGGTGAACGCCCCTTTTTCATGTCCGAAAAGTTCGCTTTCCAAAAGAGACTCGGCAAAGGCCGAACAGTTGACCGCAATCAGGGGATGGTCCTTGCGCAGGCTGTTGTAATGAATAGATTTGGCAACAAGCTCCTTACCGGTGCCGCTTTCTCCTTCTACCAGCACCGAGGCACTGGTCGGTGCCACCTTTTTAATGATCTCATACAGCGCCTGCATGGATTTACTTTTACCGATGATATTGTCAAACTGGTACCGGGACTGGATCGCATCTTTTAGACGCGTGTTTTCCCGGACAATTTTGGACATGGACAGGGCTTTGGCAATGTGCGCAATGAGGGCTTGGTTTTCAAACGGTTTTAAAATAAAGGTGTAGGCGCCCTTGTGCATGGCTTCCACCGCCTTTTCCACACTGCCGAATGCGGTCATGATGATGACCGGAAGATCCGGTTTTATCTGTTTGGCCTTTTCCAAAAGGTCAATACCGGACATGCCCGGCATTTTAACATCGGACAAGACCAGGTCAATGGGCTGGGTATTTAGAATATCCAGCGCCTCCATCCCGCTTGATGCGGTGAACGGGGTATACCCTTCTTCGGAAAGCACTTCCCCTATAATCATTGGGTAGTGTTTTTCATCATCGACAATCAATATATTTTCCATTATTCTTCCTCGATATTTTGCGGCGCTGCCGGCAGGCATATCTCCACCCTGGTTCCGCAGGGTTGGGCGTTGGTTATGGTGATCTCCCCCTGGTGCGCCTGAATGATGTTTTTTATGATACCAAGGCCTAAACCGGTTCCCATTTCCTTGGTGGTGAAAAAGGGGGTCCAAATTTTTTTCAGCAGATCTTCGTCAATGCCCGGGCCTGTATCTGAAAAGGCGGCATGGACAAACCCGGGCTCATGCCATGTGGCAATGGTCATGCGTCCATCCTCCCGGTCCATGGCCTGAAATGCATTTAGAAAAATATTTAAAAAGGCCTGATAAAGCATGGCAGGGTCGCCCAGAATGTTTGGAAGATCGCCCGGGTACTCCCGGATGATTTTAATCTGTTTATGCGCATCTGAAGATGATAAAAAAGCGATGTTTTTTTCTATGATATCTTCCATGTTACAGGGTCTTAGGTCTGCAACTTTAGGTTTTGCAAAATCAAGGAAATCCGTGATGATGCGATCCAAACGGGTGGATTCTTCAACAATGATTCCCGGAATACTACTGGACGGGTCCAGTTTGGCCATCTTTTTTTCCATCAGCTGCGCAGAGCTTTTTATAATACCTAAAGGATTGCGAATTTCGTGTGATACACCGGCGGTCATTTCACCGATTGCGGACAGGTGCTCTGCCTGACGCAGTTTTTCTTCCAATTTGAGCCGTTCTTCCGCCCTGCGCTCAATAATATTTTCTCCATGTTTCACCACAAATCTGAGAATAAGAAAAAGAATGCCCATGATGCTGGCGCAACTGACAACAATCAATCCCTGGAGTTTAAATACCTGCTGATAGTCTTCAGTGACATCCCTGATAATTTCAATGGCGCCGATGACCATCCTGTCCTTCTCCGGGGTGAGTTGGACCTCCTGCATCAAAGGGGCAAAGGTGATGATTTTTGTCTCTTTGGGAAACCAGAATGTCAGTTCAATCCAGTTGCCCTGCTGAACAAGCGTGGAGCTTATCTCCTTTTTCATGGCTTTTTGATAATGGACCCCGCCGGCATCTTTTTTGCCGATCCGGGTTTTATCCAGGCTGTAGGCAATCACATTGTCCGTTGCGTATATATTGACCATTTCCACATGGAAACTGTGCAGGGTACTTTTAATAACCGTGTCAAGAAGTTTATACTGGCCGGGTTCCCGCAGTTTTATCTCTCCATGTTTGAAAACCACCGGCCAGACAAATCTTAAAAATATCTGGTGGTTCAGATTTTCCACTAAGAGCCGGTTATACTCTTTGCTTTTTTCAAGCAGTATTTTTCTTACCCAGTGGGCATTCAACGCTGCAATAACAATGGTGGCCGTAAGCATAACAATCAGGCTTGAGACAGTAAACGCTTTGACTAGAACAAAAGGCCGGGTGCCTGAGTTGCCGGACTCTTTCTGTGGCTTTTTTTTCAAATTAAACGTCTTTTTATATCTTTGATTTATTGGTCGACTGATAAAAAATCATATTTTTGAGGGGACAATTTGACAAATACTTTTTTTATCTGCTATTCAAGTGGGTTAAATAGTTTTATTGTTTGACTTTGCGTGCATTTCGTATCAAAGTATATAGGTATATTAGTGTAGGAATCAATAATAATTATTTGTATTTTTAAGTTCAGGCCCTTTACGACGACCATAATTTAGGATAAATGCGTATGATATTCGGAAAAAAAGATCACCTTGTCGGCCTGGACATTGGGGCTGCTTTTGTCAAAGTGGCCGAACTGAAGACGACCAAAAAAGGCCGTACGCTTCATAAATTCGGTATCGCAAAGGTTTCCGAAGGCATGATTGAGGAAGGCCGGATTACCGATATGGAGGGGGTGGCCGAAATTATTCGCTCCTTGTTTAAATTGCATAAGATCAAGGAGAAAAATGTGGCGCTTTCCACCGGCGGACATTCCGTGGTGATTAAGACCATCAGTACATCAAAGGTAGCTGATGAGGAAATGCATAAAAATATTCGGGCAGAGGCTGAGCAATATATTCCTTATGATATTGATGATGTTAATATCGATTACCAGATTCTGGGTGACAGTGAATACTCTGCGGAACAGATGAATGTGCTGCTTGTCGCAGTAAGACAGGATCTGGTGGATGAATATGTTGAGCTGATAAATATGGCGGGTCTTAAGCCCGTTATTATTGACGTAGATACGTTTGCCCTTCAAAATGTTTATGAAACACTTCCTGATGTAAATCATGAACAAATAACGCTGCTGCTTGATGTGGGGGCCTCCAAGACAAGTGTGAATATACTTCAGAATAAAAATTCCATGCTGATGCGGGACATGGCCAATGGATGCTACCAGCTCGTCTCTGTTGTCAGTGAACAACTTGAGATTGACCGGGAAAAGGCATTGCAGATCATCATGGGTGAGGTCGATTATCCGGAATCCGGACAGACACTGGACGACCTTTATGACATGGTGGTTGACAACTGGTGTGCAGATATCTGCGATGTGGTTCATACCTTTGAATCCAGCTCCGGCAATGACCGGATTGAAACAATTGTTGTCAGCGGCGGGGGCGGTTTCATAAACCTGTTGGTTGACAAATTGACCAGGGCGCTGAATGTCGCAGTTTCAAAGATTAATCCCTTTGCCGGACTGGTCAGCGATTCAAAGGAATCCGGCGAACTGGAAGCGTACCAACTTCTGGCCCCCATTGCACTGGGGCTTGCCATGAGACGGGTGGATGACAAATGATACGAATTAATCTGTTGCCGTTCAGGCTTGCCAGGAAAAAGGAAAATATCCGCCGCCAGGTATCCGTATTTTTCCTTTCCCTTGTTTTTATTATTATAGCACTGGTTTGGGTACTCTTCATGCTAAATAATGAAATTAGCCGGACACAAAGTGAAGTTGCCCAGGTTAGGACTGAAAGCCTGAAGTATAAGAATAAAGCAGATAAGGTTTCCCGGATTAAGAAAAATCTGGCGACTCTGGAGGATAAACTGGCCATTGTTGAGACCCTGAAAAAAAGAAAGCATGAGCAGCAGATTTTATTGGAACAGTTGGCGGATAGACTTGTAAAAACAAAAATGTGGTTGTCCAGTGTTTCCGCAGATGCCAAGACCGTTTCTATAAAAGGGATTGCCTTTGATAACCCGACCATTGCCGCATTCATGAGAAATCTTGAAGATTCTCCGATGTTTGGGGCAGTCGACTTAAAGCTGTCAAAGACAAAGGTGTTGCATGATAATATTCGGCTAAAAGAATTTGCAATATCCTGCACAAAAATAGTACCCAAACCTGCATCCCAAAAGACCGATTAAGGATGCAAAGTTCAGAAAAGGGAAACGATAATGGCCGGGAAAAAGAAAGAGAGCATTACGAAAATAAGGGAGAAGGTAGACCCTGTATTTGAAAAAATAGGTGAGCTGACCAAAATCCAGCGTCTGCTTATTTGTTTGGGTACCTTGGCGGTAATTGGTGCCGGGTTTTATTTTTTTCTGCTTGGCCCAAAACTTGATACCCTTACGGCAGCCAGGGAAGATCTGGAACGGCAGAAGAATCTTTTGTCAACGTACAAGATCAAAGCCGCTGCCCTTGAAAAGATGGAAGCCCGGATGGCTCAGGCCCGGGAACAGTTCAACATTGCCATGACCGCCCTGCCGGATAAAAGGGAGCTGCCGTCTTTGCTCGATGAAATATCCAAGGCAGGAAGTGATGCCGGGCTTGAAGTCCAGTTATTTGCGCCCAAGAGCATGGTAAAGAAAAATTTTTATACCGAAATTCCATTTTCCATGACGGTTGCGGGCCGTTACCACCAGGTGGCTGAATTTTTTTATCGGGTTGCGGGGCTCAATCGTGTTGTGAATATCTCGGCGATCAATATAAACCGGGTTTCAGGAAAAGAGAGCGCCGACAGAAATAAAATCCAGATGAAATGCACAGCCGTTACCTACATGTTTGTTGAACCCAAGGAAGATGGGGGTACGGGCAATAAACACAAGAAGAGACGCAAAAAGAGGTAAAAGGCACTGGATATGGAAAAATTAGTTAAAATATGTTGCGTGGCCGGTTTGGGTGTCTCATTATTGTTTGTCTCCGCCTGTAACGAGGAGCAGCAGCAGGGTCCTGTGCCAAGACAGATTCAGGTAGTTTCCAGACCCATTCCCAAACTACCGGCAAGGCAAACACCTGTTCCCGAGGATGCCGCGAAAAAACAGGTACCGGTCTCTGATGTGAAACCCGTGCAGGTGTCTGTGACAGCCGGTCATATAACAGGCGACGACACGGATGGGGCAGAAGGCTTAAAAAAAGCCGGTATTTTTACCCCCCTGGAAAAATATGACAGCCAGGGCCGGGTGGATCCGTTTATTCCTTTGATTGCTGAAAGAAATGCGGCTGCGGAGTCAGTGTCATCCGAAGAATCAAAACCCCAAAGAACATTGACCCCCCTGGAAAAACTGGAATTAAGCCAGGTTAAGCTGGTGGCGGTTGTTGAAATGCCGGACAGGACCATTGCCATGGTGGAGGAAGCCGGCGGTAAGGGGTATGAGGTTGTCATTGGCACTTATATCGGTCCCAATGGCGGGCGGGTGACATCCATCACCAGGGAAGGCATTGAAATTGAAGAAGAAGTAAAAGATTATCAAGGAAGACGCCGTAAGCGGTATGAAGAGATTAAATTTCATAAAAGCGAGGATGGGGAGTAAGAAGATGGTTAATTATCGGTCGGCTGTCAGACATTCTATAACAGGTCTTATCATGTCGGTTTTGCTGCTTTGCTTTACGGCAGGGTGTGTCACTCAAAAAACCGCAGCATCGGCAAATAGAGCGAATGCTAAGGAAAGCCGAACGTCACGGAACGATTCTGCCTCTTTACCCAAAAAGGTTGACAAAATATGGGTCAATCCGAAAGCAGATGCGTTTGAGGTCTGGATTCAAGGTTCCCTTGGGGCGTTGGATGATTATACGTCCATTAAGCAATCTTTCCCTTTTGCTGTGAGCGTTTACCTGCCCAATGCCCGTCTTGCCCCGGGGGTGGGTGCCGGGCCCTTTTCCGACTCCCGTGTCAGTGATATAAAGGTGAAATTTATTGACGAGGCAAAAACAATAGTCAAGGTGGATATCCTGCTTAAAGCGGACCTGCCGTACATTGTGGCGGAAAAACCGGATCGTTTGGGAATCATTCTCAAGGGCGCTCAAGTCTTTTCTAAACAGACGCCAGAGGCAAGCCCTGGTACAGATACACCCGAGCAGAGCGTCAACGAGGGCGCGGTGCTGCCCGAAGACTTCCCTATCCCTGAAACGTCAGCCCATCTGACCCATATTGAATTTGAAAATAATCAGCTTGGGCAGTCTGATATTCAGATCATAACAGACCATCCGGTTCGATATGAAACCATTCAGAATCGCAATGATTATCTTGGGCTGATATTGTATAATACAACCGTGCCTCTCCACCATCAGCGTCCCCTTATGACGCGTTATTTTAATTCTGCCGTGGAACAGGTCCTGCCCCGGCCAAATCCGGCCAATCCCAATGATACGCTGGTGGATATCAAGATTCGGGAAAAAGTGCCGTTCCAAGTGGTTCAAACCACCAGGGGGATTCATATGACCCTTGATGCGCCGACCGTCCCTCCGCCTGAATTTGATAAAGCTAGAATACATTTGAATGCCGGCCAAAATTTCCATGCCGGAACTAAAGAACCCGCCAAGGGGGAGTTGACGGCTCAAGAAAAAAAGAGTTCCCTGGACCAGGATCCTTTGTTGAATCCGTCTTCGGTCCAGTACACCGGTGAAAAAATTAAACTGGATTTTTATGAAACAGATATTAAAAATGTTTTCAGGATATTGAAAAGTGTCGCCGGCATGAATTTTGCCATTGATGAAAATGTGCAGGGCAAGGTGACACTGAGTCTTCAGGATCCTGTGCCCTGGGATCAGATCCTTGATCTTGTTTTGAAAATGAACGGCCTTGGTAAAAAAATGGAAGGTAATGTTATTCGCATTGCCACCACAAATACCCTTGCCAGGGAGGAAAACGAACGCCAGGAAGCCATTGCGTCCCGGCAAAAATCCGAAGCACAGAAAAAAGCCCTGGAACCCCTGGTCACTGAATATATCCCTATTAATTATTCAGATGCAAAGGCTGATATTGAACCCCATGTATCCCAGATTTTGACCCCGGATCGGGGTAAAATTTCAGTGGACACCCGTACCAATCAGCTGATTATTACCGATACCCAGGCTAAAATCGACCAGGCCAATGAGCTGATCTATCGCCTGGATACGGTAACCCCCCAGATCATGATCGAGGCCAAGGTCGTTGAGGTCACAAAGGATTTTTCCAGAAATTTCGGGATCAACTGGAACCTGTCCAATGCGGATGCTGTGACATCAGGCTTTATTGATGATTATTCCGTGTCTGTTAATTCAGCAGGTATTTCAGGTGATTTCTCCTTTTTCGGGCTGTTCGGCTCTTCTGTCAGCGCACTGAATGCCAAGCTTGAAGCCTCCGAACAACAAGGAGAAGTCAGGATCGTATCCTCTCCAAGAATTTTAACCCTGGACAATAAAAAGGCCATGATCAAACAGGGCCAGGAATTTGCTTATCTTGAACGTGATGACTCTGGCGGGTCTTCTGTGGCGTATAAAAACATTGACCTGTTACTTGAAGTAACGCCCCA
Organism: Desulfobacter latus; assembly: GCF_013389365.1. Lineage (GTDB taxonomy): Bacteria > Desulfobacterota > Desulfobacteria > Desulfobacterales > Desulfobacteraceae > Desulfobacter > Desulfobacter latus. Next base: position 1,298 of record NZ_JACADJ010000036.1, on the reverse strand, counting down.
TGTTACGCCGGACAACAGAATTTCCATGACCGTGCGGTTGACCAAAAATGACGTTGCCAGCATCAGCGCCAATGGTGTGCCGACCTTGGCAACAAATGAGGCGGAAACAGAACTCTTGGTTAATAATAACGATACGGTTGTTATTGGCGGGGTGGTCAAGGCGACCCAGAGCCAAGACACCGATGGTTTGCCTTTTCTGGCCGGCATTCCGGGATTCGGTTATCTTTTTGGTTCAAAAGCCAAAGTGGATGATCGAAATGAACTGCTTATTTTTCTGACCCCTTCCATTGTCCAGCTAGAGCAAAAAAAGCATATGGTGCAATAACAGTTCTTACTGATGTTTACTGCAGTTCGAACAGACGCTGTTCAGCCCTGTAGTAAAGTTTTGAATTTTCAGAAGATAACTGCGTGACCATCTGCCAGGCGTTGATGGCCTGGGGCGTTCGGCCGCAGGCTTCATATACCTGGGCAAGGTCTGCATGGAATATAGCAGTGTCCGGAGATCTTTTTATATTTTTATCCAGTAACGCCATGGCCCTGTCTGTCTGGTCGGTCCGGATATATAGCTGGGCAAGGCCATGAATGGCCGGAATAAATCCGGGCACTTCCCTGGCTGCTTTAAGGAAATAGTTCTGGGCTGCAGGGTAGTTGTTCTGCGCCAGTTGGGCCCATCCGATATTGGCCAAAGGATAATGGGGCGTCGGGTAGGTGAGATCTTCAAGAACCTTGTTAAATGTCTTGACGGCAATATCCCATTTTTCATCCCTGAGGTACGCTGCACCAAGATTGTTCAGGGCCTCGGTGTAATCGGGTTTGAGTGCCAGGGCTTTGTTAAAGGCCTGGATCGCCATTTTATTTTTTTCTTTCCCCATGTAGGCCAGTCCCAGGCTGTTTTGAATATATGGGTCGTCCGGCGCTATTTTTTCTGCTTCAAGCAATTTGCTCAATGCCGCTGTATAGTTCCCCCGGGCCTGGAATACATCGCCCTCCTTTTTGATGGCCTGGGCGATTTTATTCTGTTTCCGGGTCGGTACCGTTGAGGTGCAGGATGCCGTGATGACAGCACAGATACAAATCAGGATAAATTGTTTTTTTTTCATAAAATGCGGCAAGGAAACCCCTGAGTCTTTAGCTCAGGGGAGGAATTGCCGTCCTCCTTATAATTAGATAGTAGCCCAGGCACCGGACCTTAGCACGTCGTATTGTAGGAATAGCCGTCAGATGCGTGAAGCAGCCTGCAGTATTTCCAGCTAATGCCCTGTACTGTTTTGTCCACTGTTTTAATGTTAAACGATCCG
>NZ_JACADJ010000035.1 GCF_013389365.1 Desulfobacter latus | reverse complement strand
TTCCTGAATCTTTAAACTTACAAAGATAAGGAATAGAGGCTGCGGGTTTCAGCCACTTAAGGTGTTTACATTTTAATAAAAAACTCTAATTGAATCGTAAATTAAATACTTTTGATTACTATTTAATGAGATTTTATAACCTGTCAAGTCACAATCCGGCAAATGGCTGATGCCGACAAATCCGGTTGCGGGAGGTGTCACTGATATGCAGAAATCGGCATCCTTCATATCACCCCAAAAGTACTTTACACTTTTTGGGAAATGATTCCCAAAAAATAAGGTGTTTGCTCCAAAAAGTGTAAACTGGCAAATGAAGGATGCCCAGAAATCAAACAATTATCAGCCAATGGGCCGATTCATCCCCCACCGAATCAAAGATTCGGAAGGGGACTTCTCGGCCGGAAAGTTAAATGCTTTTGATCTTCCCCCCTGTGGCAAAACCCTGTGAACCGCCGGCCGGCATTGCGCTTTTGTCTTCCGCATTAAAGGAAAATGGTATCGACTGTAAATGTATTGACGCCAATGTGGACGGTCTTTTATGGCTGATCAATTCCGTGGGCAAAGACAAGGCAACCGATTCCTGGACCCGGCGGGCGTTGAAAAACAGGGCAGCCATTTTAAATGACCTTGGCAATCCTGATCTTTACACCAATGTTGACCGCTACCACCAGCGGGTCTATGATTTGAACCACCTGGTGGCCGTCTCCGTGGACCGGTCAAGATTCAGAATCAGCTTGAGTGACTATTCAGATAATCAGCTCTCTTCGGTGGATTCAACGGCCCTGCTTGACAGTGCCGCATCATATCGGGAAAATCCTTTTTTTCCATATTTTGAAGAAAAACTTCGTCCGGTAATAGAATCCTGGAATCATGCATGGATCGGCATCTCCCTTTGTTATCTCAACCAGGCCCTGGTCGGTTTTGCCCTGGCCGGATGGATCAGGGATAATTTTCCGGGTAAAATACTTGTCATGGGCGGGGGGTTGATCTCTTCCTGGATGAGCCGCCCTGATTTTAACAACCCCTTTTCAAGTCTGATTGATCATCTGGTCAAAGGGGAGGGCGAATCCCCTTTGCTGGCGCTGCTTGGCAAGCCCGGCATGGAGAAGAAACATTATGTGCCGGACTACGGATTTGCCGACAATTATGATTATATTGCGCCGGCAAAAATTTTGCCCTTCAGGGCCTCCATCGGGTGTTACTGGAGCAAATGCCGGTTCTGCCCTGAAAAGGCTGAAACCAGGCCCTACTCAACCCAGCGGGCCGATCGGGTGCTTGGTGATCTTGACGTGATGGTCGAAAATCACAATCCCGGGGTTGTCCATTTCATTGATAACGCGGTGACACCGGCATTTTTGCACGCACTTGCCAGGCAGGCGTGCGCATTCAAGTGGTACGGATTTGTCCGGTTTGAAAAGGATTTTGCCGATCCCCAATTTTGCCGGGCCCTTAAACAAAGCGGATGTGAGATGCTTAAACTCGGGCTTGAATCCGGCGACCAGAAGGTCCTGGACGATATGGGAAAGGGCACGGATCTTGAACTTGCGTCAGCCACCCTTGCCAATCTGAAAGCCGCAGGCATTCTGACCTTTGTTTATCTGCTTTTCGGCACCCATTATGAAGATGAGGCGGCAGCCTACCGCACCCTGGATTATATCAAAGCCCATAAATCAGATATTGACTATCTGAATCTGTCGGTGTTTAATTTACCTAAGTTCAGTGAAGATGCCAAAGGTCTTGTGACCCATGAATTTTACCATGGAGACCTCTCATTATATCTTAATTTTGAACACCCAGGGGGGTGGACCCGCCGTAATGTGAAATCATTTATTGATAAAGAATTTAAAAAACAGCTGGGTGTGGGGTCCCGGTTCAGGAAAAATCCGGCTTTTTTTTCATCCAACCATGCCATGTTTTTTAATAACCTAGATGGGCCGCAAACCCACATACAATAAACAATGAAATTAAAGAGACCAACAATGCAGGCTAAAATGGGCGCCGCCGGCGCTTCGCCCTCTTGTTTCTTGTATCTTGTCTCTAGTTTCTTATAAAACTTAGATTGATCTAAGAGGATTTTCTCATGACCAAAGGCCATGTTTTTTCCACAGGCAATGAGGTGCTGTTCGGCGATACCGTAGACACCAACAGTGCATTTTTATGTCGGCAGCTTAAACGTTCAGGGGTAACCGTAATCAAAACAAGTGCCGTGCGTGATGATATGACAGCCCTTGTCCGGGAGATTAAAAGCATCGCATCTGCGGTGGATATCTGTGTGATGACAGGCGGCCTTGGACCGACACCTGATGATTTAACGGCCGACGCCCTGGCTAAAGCGGCCGGGGTGAAAATTAAGTTAAATACCGCCGCCTTAAGTTCCATGAAAAAATTTTTTGATAAACGCGGGCGCACCCTTACACCTGCCAATGAAAAACAGGCGATGCTGCCTGAAGGCGCTCAGGTTATGGAAAATCGTCATGGTACTGCGCCGGGTTTTTCCATGAGCATCGGCAATTGCCGGTTTTTCTGTATGCCCGGCGTCCCCAGAGAAATGGAGCGGATGTTTGATTTGAAAGTCAGACCCCAATTGAATGAAATAACCGGGTATGCCGGTGAAATCCAGGTCATAAGCCTGATGGTGTTCGGCATGCCTGAATCCAGGGTCGGGAAGGCGCTTTCCGGTTTCAGTTTGCAGTTTCCCGGAATTCATCTGGGGTTCAGGATCAGATTCCCCATGATTGAGGTGAGACTTTCCCGCCTCAAAGAAGTAGTGTCCGATTCCCTAAAAGGGCTGGACGGTGCCGCAGAGATGAATCAGGCAAAACAATGGGTGATGGAAAAGCTTGGGCCTCAAGTCATTTCAGACCAGGGACTGACCCTGGCCCAGGAAGTCGGGCGGCTCTTGGCAACGTGCGGACAGACGCTCAGTGTGGCGGAATCGTGTACCGGTGGACTTGTGGCGCACTTGATAACGGATGTGCCGGGTGCTTCTGACTATTTTCTGTTTTCAGCCACCACCTATGCCGATTCAGCCAAGGAAGCGATTCTTAAAGTGTCTCGTAAAACCCTGGAAAATAATGGGGCGGTGGATGAAACCACTGCCCTTGAAATGGCAAACGGTGTCAGGGCAGCCGGCGGATCGGACTGGGGGGTATCCACAACGGGTATTGCAGGCCCAACCGGCGGGAACGAAGACAAACCTGTGGGAACCGTATGCATTGGGGTCGCAGGCCCATTGGGGTCCCATGCCCAACGGTTTCTGCTGGACCGTGGTGACCGTGAGCGCAACAAACAACTGTTTGCCGCCATGGCGCTTGAGATGCTGCGCAGGGAGCTTGTCAAAATTAAATAGTTAATATTTTTTGCAATTTCATGTGTTTAACTTTTTAGAAGATAGAATTATATTATGGAGAAAATTAAATGAAAAAAATGATTGTCATTGGTGTTGTTATTGTTTTATCGGCCACTCTTTTTTCATGCGCAACCATGCAGACGAAACAGGAGAGAGGAACGGCTGTGGGAACAGGTACCGGGGCGGCTGTTGGTGCTATTCTAGGTCAGGTCATTGGCAGAGACACGGAAGCCACACTTATCGGTGCGGGCATCGGGGCTGCCTTGGGCGGGCTTACCGGTAATCAGGTCGGTAGATATATGGATTTGCAGGAGCAGGAGTTACGACATGCAATGGCAGCTTCCGAATCGGCAAATATACGTCGTGATCAAGATATTTTGAGGGCAACCTTTAAATCAGAATCTTATTTTGATTTTGATTCAAGCATTTTGAAGCCAGCGGCGTATCCGGAACTGAGCAGAATTTCGGATATTTTAATCAAGTATCCCCATTCCCGCATTGAAGTGGCCGGGCACACTGACACCAAAGGTTCGGAAGCATATAATCAAAGACTATCAGAACGAAGAGCTGAAGCGGTCGCAAACCAGTTAATTCACAATGGGGTTTCCGCCCAAAGAATCATGACCGTAGGCTATGGAGAATCTCAGCCAATCTCTTCCAATGACGCAATGAATCGTCGTGTGGAAATTCTTATTAAGCCGGTCGTGGAAGGTTCCATGTAATTGTCAACTGCCCCTCCTGAATCAACGATTCAGGAGGGGGCTTGGGCTTGGTCATAACATCGCCCACATCGCAGGTTGGGTTGAACGAAGTGAAACCCAACAACTTGTCGGCGTTGGGTTTCGTTCCTCAACCCAACCTACCGGAAATTCGTATGGCCGAAAATATGACCAGGGGCCAATTTTTCATGATCTACAAATATTAACCGGCTTATATCGAAACCAGCGGCGGCCGCTTTTTTTAATAGCGCAGCCGTTACCTCTTTTTTCATAATCGGCTTTCTTCCAAGAATCCACAAGTAGGATTTGTCCGGTCCGCATACAAGTGAATATTGGTAATCTTTATGGTCAAGTTCAAAAATTATATATGACCCATAAAAAGGGCCGAAAAAGGAGACTTTTAAGTAACCTAAATCAGAATCTTCTACAAAATAAGCCTTTCCTTGGGCTTCTTTCCATGTGCCTTTCTTTGCAGAGTACCCACGATTGATGACGTTGATACCGCCGTCATTTCGCAATGTATAATCTGCGGTTACATGGGACAATCCCCGTTCAAATGAATGATCCAGTCTTGCAATTTCATACCATGTACCCAGGTATTTTTCTAACTTGAAATTATTAACGGGTTTTACATTTTCAGGTATTCCGGTGCATCCAGCTATTCCAATGCATCCCCCTAATAATATAAAAAATAAAATTGATATCTTCTTTATATTCGTAGGTTTCTGGCTGAATATGTTTTTCGTTCGTGACATCGTCAACGTCAAAATCCTTGTTTTTGAAAATTTTATATGGTTAATATGACTATATAATTTTTTGAAATGATTAACACTCATTTTATTGATTAGTCAGTTTTTTTTTCAGCATAAATAACGTGTCAACAATTGTTCCATTTTGATTTTGACAGCAAATTATTTCAGGGAGTCCGGATGAATAACGTAAAACCGATTTTGGTAACAGGTGCAACCGGTTATGTTTCCGGCCGTCTTATCCCGTTATTATTGGCGGACGGATATAAGGTGAAAGCCATGGGGCGCTCTATCCCCAAGATGAAAGACCGACCATGGGGGCAGGATCAAAATGTAGAACTGGTTAAAGGAGATATTCAAGATGTCGCATCGTTGAAAAATGTGGCAAAAGGTTGTGGTACGGTTTATTACCTTGTCCACTCCATGATCTCCCAAAAAGGGAAATATCGAGATGCAGATAAAAATGGTGCAAGAAACATGGTTCAAGCCGCCGCAGAGGCAGGTGTAGATCATATTATATATTTAGGCGGCCTTGGAGATATAACCCATAAAAATATCAGCAAACATCTTATTTCCAGGAATGAAGTCGGTAAAATTCTCATGCAAGGCCCTGTGCCGGCAACCGTACTTCGCGCAGCCATGATTCTGGGATCAGGCAGTGCCAGTTTTGAAATATTAAGATATCTTGCGGAACGATTGCCTGTCATGATAACGCCCAAGTGGGTGAGCATGCCAACCCAGCCGATCTCAATAACAAATGTTTTAGGTTATTTAAAAGGCTGCTTGGAACACCCCGAAACAAAAGGAAAAACATTTGATATTGGTGGCCCCGACGTTGTCGCATACCGGGATTTATTTCGCATCTTTGCCAAAGAGGCAAATTTGCCTGCACCAATTATGATTCCGGTCCCTGTATTAACGCCTAGATTATCATCCCTTTGGATTCATCTTGTGACACCGGTGCCTGCCGCTATTGCACAACCCCTGACGGAAGGGTTAAGCTTACCCACCACCTGCACGGAAAACAGTATCACCCAGATTATTCCCCAAGATCTGATTTCGTGTTCTGAAGCAATTCGAAGGGCCCTTGACCGGATTCGTCAAGAACAGGTCGATACCTGCTGGGCGGATGCCGGTGAAATCAAATACCCTGAATGGTCGTATTATGGCGATTCTTCCTATTCCGGAGGGACGATCCTTTCCTGCGGCTACCGGGCGACCGTAAAAGGCACACCACGGAATCTATGGCGCTCTATTGAAAAAATCGGTGGCGGGACCGGGTATTACGGCGGGGATATATTGTGGCAGGTTCGTGGTCTTATCGACTTATTTACCGGGGGCGTTGGGCTGTCTCGCGGCAGACGTTCCAAAAAAGAACTCAGGGTCGGTGATGCACTTGATTTCTGGAGAGTCCTTGAAGTGGAACCCGAATCCAAGCTGCTTTTATTGGCGGAAATGAAAGTGCCGGGTGAAGCACTGCTAGAGATCAAAACAGCGCCTGTGAATCGTGAGGCCTGCCATGTCAGTTTACTTGCCCGTTTTTTACCTAAAGGTTTAGTCGGGCTTTTGTATTGGTATGCTTTATATCCATTCCACCAATATGTATTCACGCAAATGTTAAAAGGGTTAGTAAACGCCTCTAATTTAAAATTTATAAAAAAACCGAGCAGGTACTATCCAGATCCAACCACTACGTGTCGATTATCAGACCGATAATATTCAAATCTATGGGATTATGATATGAGCGATAACAGAAAACAGACATTAAACAATATTGCAGACCTCTTTGAATCACAGAATTTCGCGGTTCTTTCCACCCAGCAGGACAATCAGCCATATTCAAGCCTTGTCGCATTTGCCGTCCCCCCTGATCTTAAATTTTTTTATTTTCTAACCCCCAATACAACCCGTAAATACCAAAATCTGAAAGCAAATCCGAAAGTTTCTATTCTGGTTAATAACATCCGGAATAATGCCGAAGATATTTACAATGCCGTCTCCGTTACCGGCACGGGTGTCGCGGAAGTTATTGATAAAGCAATTGAGCAAAAGGCCCTTGATTTGTTCCTGGGAAAACATCCTAATTTAAAAAAATTCTCCCAGGCACCAACCACCGCTTTTATCCGCATCGCCATGCACCGGTACTTTATGGTCAACCGATTTCAAAATGTCGTTGAAATCAAGGTCAAATAATGAAAACGCTTCTCAATATCGATGAATGCTTAAATGCCGGAAAAGACCAGGTTGGCGGCAAAACCTATTGTTTGGCAAAGATTCACAGCCATGGTATCCGGGTGCCGAAAACCTTGTGCGTTCCCTGTAAGGTTTATGAAGATTATCTTCATCAGTCCCGTCTCAAAGACAGGATTTTTTTTGAAATTAACAGAATGCCGCTTGAGCAGATGCGGTGGGAAGAAATATGGGATACGTCTTTACGTATCCGCAACTATTTTTTAAACACACCCGTCCCCGCAACTATCGAAAAAAATCTTGCAGGCCTGATTGATACATATTGTGGAAACAATGCTGTTGCCGTCAGATCCTCAGCGCCGGGTGAGGATGGGGCATCGACTTCATTTGCGGGACTTCACGACTCTTTTTTGAACGTTTCCGGAACCGGTGACATCATAAAGCATATCAAACTGGTATGGGCGTCACTTTACTCAGATGCCGCATTGCTTTACCGAAAAGAACTGGGGCTGGATATTCAAACCAGCCGGATGGCCGTTGTTATCCAGGAACTGGTTCCATCAGACAGATCCGGCATCTTTTTCGGATTAAATCCGTCCAGTTCAAATGAATCGGTAGTTGAATCCGTCTATGGTCTGAATCAGGCCCTGGTTGATGGTGACATTGAGCCGGACCGATGGATTTTAAGTCGTTCCACCGGAAACGTCATCCGCCATACAGATCCGGTTCGAAAAAGATATGCCGCCCCGGGAAACACCGGGATTATGTTCCATGATTTGGAAGACCATGAAGCCCAGACACCGCCGCTGAGCCCGGATGAGATTCATCAGGTATGGAAAACCGGCAAACGCCTCGAACAAATTTTCGGCAAACCCCAGGATGTTGAATGGACAATCACCAATGACGAATTGATAATTCTTCAGGCCAGACCCATCACCAGCACCGGATTTACTGAAACAGATGATAAAAGATCCTGGTATCTTACCTTACACAGAAGCTATGAAAATTTAAAGACGCTCTACGATAAAATCGAACATCACCTGATCCCTGAAATGATATCTGAAGCTGATAAATTAAAACAACAGGATCTTGAAATACTCTCTGCCCAAGCGCTTTGCAGTGAAATCGAGAGAAGACAAAAAATTTATGATGACTGGGTAAAAATCTATTGGGCTGATTTCATTCCTTTTGCCCATGGCATAAGGCTTTTTGGTCAGGTTTACAACGATGCTGTGGCGCCGGAAGACCCGTATGAGTTTATGAACCTGCTGGAAAATACCGGACTGAAGAGCATGGAGAGAAACAGCCTTATTGAAAAACTTGCCCGGATGATCCGCAATGATAAGGATCTTAAAACCGCGCTTGAGAACGAACGGATACCGGACCCGGGTCATCCGTTCAGAATGCTGTTAGATTCTTTTGTTGACCAATTTGGAGACCTGTCCTGCACCATCGGCAGCGGCAGTGAGTGTGAATACGGTGAGAACGCGATCATCCAGCTGTTGCTTGAGTTTGCCGGCCGACCTGCTAAATCAAGAAAATCAAATGAAATCGACACAACGCAACTTAAAGATAGATATATCAAAAGTTTTCCGGTTGACCGCCGGGATTTCGCAGAAGATGTGCTTTACCTGGGCAGGGAAAGCTACCGGCTCAGAGACGATGACAATATCCATTTAGGGCGAATTGAGGCAGGCCTTTTTGATGCGCTCCAGGAAGGCCGAAGAAGATTGGTCGATCCCGGCACAACGGCAAATGACATCGAAATTCTTTTAAAAGCGCCTGGATTAAGTCTTACGCAGAAAGATCAAAACCAGGAAGAGACGATTTTTTCAGATAAGACTGCGATTGAAAAATGGATCTCCTCACGTCAAATTGTTGGACATCCTGCAGGACCGGGGATTTCTTCCGGCCGCGCAAGATTGATTAAAACACCTCAGGATTTACTGTCATTCAAGCAGGGAGACGTCCTTGTCTGTCGGGGGGTTGATCCCAATATGACATTTGTCGTGCCGCTTGCCGCAGCCGTGGTTGAAGAACGAGGCGGCATGCTCATTCATGGGGCGATTATTGCAAGAGAATACGGTTTGCCGTGCATCACCGGGGCTTCAAATGCCATGAAATTAATTGAGGACGGGAATCAGATAACCGTTGACGGATACCTGGGCATCATCACCTGCCGGACTGAGGATTTGTAACTTGAGAGTATAGGAATTTCCATTTCCCAGCACCCAGTACCCAGTACCCAGTACCCAGTACCCAGTACCCACAGCACCCAGCACCTAACAACCCGCCCAAAGGGCGCTAATTTAATGATCGAATGTGAATTCAATTGAATATATATGAGGGACATTACGTAACCAAATGGATGAAAAGCCAACCTACGAGCAACTCGAACGAAGGATCGCGTTGCTGGAAAAAAAAATGATTTGCTCCAAAAACAATGCCGATCTGCTACCAAAGCCTCTATTGACGGTCCGGATGAGAAAAACATAATCACCAAAGGCAAACAAGCGCAGTTAAACCTGAACGAGAGTGAGGGAAAGTACCGCATTCTCCTGGAAGAACTCAGGTATCGCAACATCATCAACACAGCTATTGCGAAAGCGTCGAGTCTTTTTATTTCTCCGGTTAAAGTGGATTACCAAGCCATACTCAGAACAATGGGAGAGAGTATTGACGTTAACAGGGTTTATATTTTTGAGATAACAGGTGATGGTCAAACCCTTTCCAATACCCATGAATGGTGTGCCAAAGGAACCGCGCCCCAAATAGAAAAGCTCAAAGCACTTGATGCCCATCTCTTTTCATGGTGGACGGACCAATTGCGGGATGGAAAAAATATTGTCATAGAAGATGTGGCCAATCTTTCCAGCCGGGCTGCCGCTGAAAAACAGATCCTCCAGAGTCAACAGATCCAGAGCCTTGTCTGTGTTCCGATCTGGGCAAAAGGTAAAAAACTGTGGGGATTCATGGGGTTCGATGATACACAAAAAACACGCAAATGGACGGAAACGGAAATCGAGGCCCTGCAGATTTTAGGTGAAATGATTTCCGGTGACCTGGAGCGAAACGCATCTGAACAAAGACTGGCGTTTGAAAGAAATCAACTGCTGTCTATATTTGACAGCCTGGACGGAAATATTTTCGTATCCGATCCACACACATATGAAATACTCTATGTTAACAAGGCGTTCAAAAAATATTTTGCCCATGAGGTGATCGGCAAAATATGTTACAGGGAATTTCATGGGTTTGATTCTCCCTGTTCGTTTTGCAGCAATAAACAGATCCTTAAAGAAAAGCCGAAAATTCACAGACATGAATTTTACAATCCCATGATGGACAAAACATTCTCCATCATGGATCGGATCATTAGCTGGCCGGATGGGCGGGATGTCAGGTTTGAGCTGGCCATTGACATAACAGAAAAAAAACAGATTGAATCCCGTCTCCGGCAGGCCCAGAAAATGGAAGCCATTGGTACCCTGGCAGGGGGCATTGCCCATGATTTTAATAATATTCTTTCCGGTATTTTTGGATATCTTCAATTGGCCAAATTTCATATTCTGGAGCCGGAACTGGCCGAAAAAGACCTCGAAAAAATTTCAGAAGGCGCCAAACGGGCCACCTTGCTGACCAAGCAGATTCTTACCTTTAGCCGGCACAAATGGAATGACCGCCGGCCGGTGGTCGTATTTCCCCTGATCGAGGAAACCCTGAAACTGCTTCGGTCCGTGATTCCCTCAAATATTGAAATTAAAAACAATATTGTTTCAAAATCCATGATATTGGCTGATTCAACCCAAATCCATCAGCTGGCAATGAATCTATGCACCAACGCATATCAGGCAATGGAGAACCGGGGCGGGGTATTGACCATCGGCTTAAATGAGCTGGTTCTTGGTAAAGATCAGTTGAGTCATGAAAAAAATCTGTTGCCGGGTAAATATTTAAAATTAGAAGTTTCCGATACCGGGCCCGGTATCGAAAATGCCATCCAAAACAAAATATTTGATCCCTATTTTACAACAAAAAAAACAGGCAAAGGAACGGGGCTAGGACTTGCCATGGTCGCAGGCATAGTCAAAAAGCACAATGGTTTCATCACCGTACACAGTCAGCCCGGAGAGGGGGCCTGTTTCAAGGTTTTTCTACCGGTTATTGATCCCAACGTATCTATGGAAAAACCAACAACGAAGGAAGATGCTACCGCATGCAGCGGAACGGAAACCGTCATGCTTGTGGATGACGAAACCGACATTCTTATTTCCCAGGAAAAATTTCTGACCGGTCTGGGATATAAGGTGTCAAGCTTTGAGGACGGACAATCTGCTTTACAGGCGTTTTTAAGCCATCCGCAGGCTTTTGATCTGATTGTCACGGATATGACCATGCCCCGGATGTCAGGCGAAACATTGTCCAGAGAAATTTTAAAAATTAAACCGGATATTCCGATTATCCTGTGTACCGGATTCCATGAAACCGTTACCAGGGAACTTGCCCTGGGGCTTGGCATACGAAAATATGTCCAGAAACCCATAGAAGTCAGCATATTGTCCAAAATGATCCGGGAGCTTTTGGACGCTTAGGGCCATGTTGGTAAATTTTATTGTTTCCATGGGGGGATTTAAAACCCGTGCCTAACGATCAATCTGCGTTATTTTCGATGTCTCTAAGAATTTGAGCATGTTTTTTTTCTGTAATGGGATAAAAGCAGATGATCAGGATGGCCAGAATATTGCAGAGGCATGGCACCAGGGCATAAAGCAGCCGGAGCATCATCACCGTGGCATCATTTTGTGCCATGTTGGGGCTGTAACCGGCATTGCCCAGGAGAAGAAGGCCGATACCGATACCCAGTGCCGCGGATAGTTTTTTAGCGATGGACCAGAGACCAATATATCGCCCTTCACGCCGTTGGCCGGTTAAAAGCTGGTCATAGTCAATAACATCGGCCTGGATTGAGGAGGGCAGAACAAGCCCCGCACCAAAACCTGACCCGGAAAGAAAGACCAGCACGCCGTAAATAAAAGCATCCCCGGGCCCCAGAAAGAACACACCCAGAAAAGCACCTGTGTTAATACTCATTGAAATGATCCAGGCTCTTTTTTTCCCTATTTTCCGGGAAATCATAATCCAGAGGGGCAAAAACAAAATGCCGGTTAAAAAATAGATCAGCAAGAATCCTTCTGCATTCGGCACCTTGAGTACATATTCCACATAATAGAGAATCAGGGTGGCCGGCAGGTTGCTGCCAAAGGCACTGATTGTGAACGCTGTGATCAGAATCAAAAAGGGTCGATTTTGAAATACGGACAAGACGCCTTTGTTCAAGGCCTCTTTGGTATCTTGGGAAAATGTTTCCTTGATTCTGTAAATGCAATAAAATGAAAACATAACGATCATGGGTGCAAAAAGAAACGCCATGATTGAAAATCGCAGCCTTTCATTCGGGTCTTGTCGCAATGCATTCACTGCCGCATCAATCATCACAGGGGCTGCTGCAGCCAAGAGTGTTCCCAAAATCAGGAATCCATCTCTGAATGCAAACAGAGATGTTCTTTCATGGTAATCCGTCGTCAGCTCCGGTCCGAGAGATTCATATGGGATCGTGATTACCGTCCAGAAAAAAAACAGGGCAAACAGCCAGAATCCAAAATAAAAAGTCAGTGAACTGCCCGATAACGCCATGGGTCTGAATAAAAAGAGGATGGATAGAGCAAGTCCCAAGGCACCAACGGCAATATATGGCTTGCGCCTGCCCAAAGGGCCCGGCGTCTTATCGGAAAGGTACCCGATAACCGGATCCGTCACGGCATCGAATACCCGCACCGCCATCAGCAGAATGCCGATGGTTGATATATCCAGACCAATGGTGTCCGTATAAAATTTCGGCAGAAAAACATAAACCGGAATCCCAATAACCGCAAGCGGCAACGCCGGTAATGCATAAGCCAGTTTATCCGCCCGGGATAGTCTCATGGTTTCCGCCTAAAACTTGAAAAAATTATATATTCTGTAACAGCCAGTCAATCCGATTGCCAAACAGGACAAGTTGCGAAATCGCTCTATCTATTTTCAATCACAAGAATACAGTGTTTGATGATAGAATAAAACTATTATTCTTAATTACTTGATCATAATAGTTACCAACTCCATTGGGAATAGAAAAACAATAATTCAAGGTCTGACTCTAAAATTCAGCAATTCGAATTATGGGGATTATAACGTTTGAATACGAACCAGGTGAGCCGCTGTCGGCTCACCTGGTTCATCTTAGCGTTTATTTAACAGCCTGGATGGGCCCGGCCGCTAAAAGCTGACCCCCAGGGACATGCCCCAGACATACTCGGGCATGGGGTATCCCGCCACTTCTTCATAGTCTGTTCCGGTAATATTATTGACGTAAAGCTTTAGGTTATAGTCCAGGCCGTTAACGATAAACTTTTTGCTGAATCCAAGATCGCAGACAAAATAGTCGTCCAGTTCATCGTTCTGCTGGGATCCTCTGGACCCTACAAACCGGCTGCTCAGCTCGATCCATCCATCGTTGATGATCTCATATCCGGCCAGAACCTTGACCTTGTGCTTGGGAAGGCTTGCCGGCAGATAATAGGTCCAGTCCTGTTCATATCCGGTCTGGCTCACATCATGCTCCTGGTATACGTAAGAAGCGGTAATTTTGATTTTTTCACTCAAATGAAGGGCGGCTTCCAGCTCAAATCCATAGAGTTCCACGGAGTCGATGTTGTAAAGACAGTTGGAGCCTGCTCCCGACCCCGGGGCTGTAATCCCGTTGTCGTTGATAAAATTTTCAATGTCATAATACCAGGTGGCAGCTCTGAAATGGACTTTGTCAAAGCTTTTGATGATGCCGATTTCATATTCTGTAGCCGTTTCCGGTTCCAGATTCAGGTTGGTCTCGGAGGCGCACCGCGCCCACCAATAGTAATCTCAAGGGCAGGGCAGCCGGTAGGACTTTGACGCTGCCGCATACAGGGTGGTGTCCGGGGTGACCCTGTAATCCACCTTGAGGCTTGGAAAGAAATCCGAATCGGTTTCGGTCTTGCCGCTGTTGTCATAGGCAAAGGGCCATCCCCCGGGCTGGGAATCAAATCCCATTTCCATCCATGAATAATAGGTGGCTTTATCCAGGTGGTAATACCGAACCCCCGGGGTAACCTTCCATTTGGAACCCAGGGAGATCACATCCTGGATATACGCCGACTTGACACGGTAAATGGCCCTGATACCTCCGGGATCGCCAAGCTCCTGGTATTCAACGCCCAGGGTGACGCAGTGATCATCAAACAGTTCAACATCGGAATATTCAGCAATAACCCCTTGGGTTCTGTCCTTGGAAAGTTTATCCTCTGAAAAAGCACCGGATTTGTCGTAAAGGCTGGTCCTTCTGCGGCCATCGGTCATAAAGCCATGAACCTTTATGGTGCCCGGACCTGCCGGCATGGTAAAAATGGCGTCCAGGTAATTGGTTTCTCTTTCCCAGAAAGGGGTTTCACCACCGGGATACTGGGGCCAGTTCAAATGGCGCAGCTGGTCCGATCCCCGGGTGAATATGGGGTAGTCTGGATCATAAAGCGCGGCAATATCCGGATCAGAATCGTTGGGATCATTGACCACGGGCATGCCGTATTCCACCTCGGTATGCTTAATGCCAAGAGAAAGATCGGCCTGGGAGGGCAGGTGGATATCCACATGGCCGTTAAAGGATTTGGTGTCCTGAAAGTTATTTCTCAGATATCCGTCGGTTGACTGCTTCCCGCCGGAAAAATTAAAATCCACATATTCATTGTAACTGCCTGCCAGGGACGCGGTGGCAGCCCAGGTACCGTACCGGGCATACCCGGTGTTGACATTGCCGCTGAATTTCTGGCCCTCCCTGGGGCCTTTTTTGGTGATAATATTGATCACCCCGCCAATGGCAAAGGGGTGGAGGACCGAGTGGCCGCCCCGGATGATTTCTATCTTTTCCACATCATCTAGAGTGAGGGTGGACCAGTCCACAATATACCGCCCGTAATGGCCGGTATGGTTGATCCTTCTTCCGTCGATCTCAATGACCATGCGTCCTTCGTTTAAGCCCCTTATGGAGACCTCGTCCCCGGGACTTGCCATAAGGGCGTTGGCCCGCTGGACATCCACGCCGCCTATTTCCGAAAGAACATCGGTCAGGGTTGCGGTGGCACCGGGTTTTTTGAACTGTTCAAGATCCACCACGGTTTTTTCCGTGGTGATGTCTACACCCGGCTGGGTTCCGATGACCGTAAGCTCCTCAAGCTCCAGGATCTCTTTTTCTGTTTCAGGGGGTTTCTGGGCCAGGACATGTCCCGGCACAAGAAACACGGCAAACCAGAACAGGCACAGGGTGGCTGCTCCAGCCTGCCATTTCAACAAGCGCATAATTTTCTTCTCCTTTTTACGGGTTATCGTTTATCCGGATAATGTAAAGGTGACACGTTCTTATCCGGACCGGATTGACAGGAGAGGAAAACAGCAGCTATACTCGAATTCCCTCCCCTGGAGGATCCGGGAAAACAAAAGCAGCGTCTCTGCCAGGATAGATGCTTTTGTTTTCCCCAAACCATTATTTTGTTTTACGGGCAACACTAAAGGGTTTAACCCCAATTCAGATCCGCCCGGGTCTTGACTGCCCCTTTCACGGCGGCCAGGCAGTAAAATCCGGGTACATTCGTAAATTCACTCATCTCAAGATGATTTTTTGACAGCCAGCCTGCCAGATGGTCCAGCATGGGCAGCTGGTCGCTGGAAACCGGTGTATGTCCCTTGTGGTGGGTGGCGATTTCATCGGAAGAGAGCAGATGGGCGATGACAAGTCTCCCCCCGGGCTTAAGAACCCTGGCTATCTTTTGGACGGCTCCGGGCTGGTCCTGGAAATGGGGAAAACAGGCAAAGCAGATCACCCGGTCAAAGGATTCCAGCTCAAAGGGCATCTCCATGACATGGGCGCATTCAAAGCAGATCCGGTCATCCGTGTGGACGGTCTTGTTGGCCTGGATCATTTTGGGGGCATAATCCATTTCCACAAGCTGTCCTTCAGGGGAGAGCCTGTCAAGAAGATAGGGAACCAGGACCCCTGAACCGCACCCAAGATCCAGAACCCGGTGGTTTGGGCGGGGATCCAGTGTTGCTACAATGGTGCCGATCTTTTCTTTGTGCAGATCATGGCCGTTGGTGTCCGGGTTTTTATAGAATTTATCCAGCCAGGTTTCAGCCCCCTGGTTGAAGAATTCCTGTCTTTTCAGGTCCTGTTCATCCATTATATTTCCCATTTTTTACTCCTTTCGGACCCAGCCCATCCACTGCCGGGACAAAAGTTCGTCTGCGGTTTTTTTATCAACTTTATAAACCGTCTGGTAAAAATCAAGGAGCCACTGGTTCAGGTTGATGTCCTTAAACCGTTCCGGATAGGCAGCCTTGGCCATCACCATGATATCAATGGGGTATTCAAGCCGTTTTTCACAATTACAGGGAGTCCAGGGCAGGGCGACCACGGCCTTGTTTTTAACGGCCCGCATCTCCTGCAGCCCCTCATAGTAAGGGGCAAAATAAAGCTCTTCCGGGGGGTGATACCCCCAGGCCGTAACCAGGACAACAAGATCGGGATCCAGGGCCAGAAGCTGTTCGGTGTTCAGGATATTCCAGGCCCCGGGACCGGTAAAGGCGTTCTTGGCCCGTATCACCTGTTCTAAAAAATAGGTTTGAAGGGTATCCACCCCTTTGACATGGCCGGCCCCGCCCTGGGTTCTGGCCTTAGGGGAAAGCCCTAACAGCAGCAGCCGTTTTTGCTGGTCAGGCACAATGCCTTCGGTCCTTTCCCGGACCATCATCACACAGGACGCAAGGTATTGGGCAAGCGCCAGTGCCTGGTCCTCTTTCTGAAAAATTTTCCCCAGGATCCGGATTTCCCGGGAGATGGATTCAATGCCCGGATCAGGGGTGGCATTGGGCCCGTGGAGGACCACCAGGGGGACGCCTAAAGAATCCAGAAGCCCGATGGTTTTATCCAGGATATCCCTGCCCTGGTTCAGGGCGCAGGAACCGGTGCGGATAATGATCAGATCCGGATTAAGTTCGGCCACCCTTTCATAACTGATGCCGACCCCGAATTTTGCCACCAGGGGAAGATTTTTGAAGTTCGGGTTCAGGTAGGTGATGGTGTTCATGCCCTCTTTATAGGGAAAACTGCCCCCGTTTTTATTGGGAATGTCGTAAGTCCAGACCCTGGGGATACACTGGGAGCCTAAGGCTACAATCTTATGGGCCTCTCCCAGCCGGGTCATCACCCCTTCTATCAATCCGTCGCTGATGGTGATAACCCGGTTGATTTTCACCGGTACCTGTACGGTTTTTCCCCTGAAATCCTCGACCGTAATCTGTTCTTTGCCAAAGGCCTGGCTTTGGCAAAGAAGGCATGCAAAGATCACCGAGGTGAACAGGGCAAGCCTCAGGATATGGTGTATGGATTTAATGTTTATCATTATCTGTTTCCTTTATCTGCCATTCAAAGCGCATGGACTCATGGACAAAGTCGTGGGTCACCCCCTGCTCTGTCTGTTCACAATGGCCCAGAAGAAACTCTTCCAATGCCTTGCCATGCTCGGGTTTTAAACAGGTAAACCGTCTAAAGTAATAGTCTTTGGCCTTTTCCAAGTCTTCAAAAACTTCTGAAAACCGGTTGGAAGCCACCTGGATTTCAGGGTAAATCCCCATCTGATAAAGCACCTGGAACAGGACATCACTTTTGGGACCGCCGTAGTAATCCATGTTGAACAATTTGGGCCAAAGGGCCCTGGGCATGATTTCCCATCCCGGGATACCGGCATGCCAGAAGACCACCACCCGTCCCCGGCAGACCCGGTTCATCTTTTCAATGGCCGCCCGGATGTCTTTCATCCCCAGGGACATGGACGCCAGGACCAGGTCATAGGGGGCGGACAAGTCATTATCCGGGTCAACGGCTTCCCAGGTTTTTTCAACCTGGATGATGTTACCGGCTTTCCGGTCTGAAATTTTCCGGGCCATCACCTGGTTCATGCCCGGTGAAGGCTCCACCGTGGTAACGGACCTGGCTGTTTGTGCCATGGGCAGGGCCAGGTTGCCGGGACCTGCCCCGATATCCAGAACCCGGGTGGCAGGGGTGAGGCCAAGGCCGGCAACGGTCTTGATGACCCGTTCAGAACGGCTGCCCCCGGCTTTTTGGGAATAAACCCGGGCGGCGCCCTCGTCTGCCCAGAACTCCTTGCAGCTTTTTCCGGCTGAATCCCGCCATAAAAGGGTCTGTTCTTCCCAGACCCGGTTCCAGTCAATATCCTGTACTATTTTGGCTTCCATTGGTTATTCCTTAAATTAGCGCCCTTTGGGCGGACTGTTAGGTGCTGGGTACTGTGGGTGCTGGGTACTGGGTACTGGGTACTGGGTGCTGGGTACTGGAAATTCCTATACTCTTAAATTAATGGGTTGTCTGCCCGGTTATCAAGTCCTGGGCCCTGGCATATCAGCATCCGGCCGCCTCTGCCGGGTGCCGGGTCAGCCCGCTGGGAAGGATGATTTTTAAATCCATGGCATGGGAGACCTCACAGGCCCCTTTATAGATTTCATCCATAAGCTGCTGGGAAAAAACCTTGCTGGGGTCGCCTTTGGCTACAAGACCCGGGGATCCAAGGACCACGGTTGTGTCGCAGAACCAGGCCACGTGGTTGGGGTCATGGCTGCAGGCCAGAATTCCCGTGCCCTGGTCTGCAATCTGTCTTAAGGCTTTCCAGACCAGGGTCTGGTTCCTGAAATCCAGGGCCGATGTGGGTTCATCCAGAAAAATCATATCCGTACCCTGGGCAATGGCCCGGGCGATCAACACCAACTGCTGCTGGCCTCCGGACAGGATATCAAAGGGTTCCCGGGCAAGATTTGAAATCCCTACCCGTTCCATGGCCGTTCTGGCGGCGGCCTGATCTTTTTTTGCCGGCTTGTAGAATCCTCTCATGTGAGGGGTTCGTCCCATGAGCACCATCTCCTCGACCTGAAAGGGAAAGGGCTGGGTGTGATGCTGGGGAACGTATGCCACGTGCTGTGCTGTTTCCCGGATGGTCAGTTTGCGAATGTCCTTGTCCAGGAAGCGGATCATTCCCTTGTCTGGGCGGATAAACCCAAGGCAGCACTGGAACAGGGTGGTCTTGCCCGACCCGTTGGGGCCGAAAAGACCGCAAAGCTGCCCTTTTTCCACTGAAAAATTGATATCCTCAAGTATGGTCCGCCGGTTAAAGGCATGGTATAGATTTTCAACTTTAAGCATAGGCTGCTCCATTTTTACATTCGTTGTCCCCGGGTTCGAACCAGGAAAAAAAGATAGGGTGCCCCGATCAGGGAGGTAATGATCCCCACGGGAATTTCCGTCTGGGTCAGGGTTCTTGCAATGGTGTCGCAGATCAAAAGATACAAGGCCCCTAAAAGGGCGGATGCCGGCAGGACAACCCGGTGGTCCGGTCCGAAAATAAGTCTAGCGGCATGGGGGATCATCAGTCCCACCCAGGGAATAATCCCCACTGAGGAGACGGCTGCCGCAGTCATCAGGGTGGACAGGCTGATAAGGATGAATTTATTTTTTTCAGGATCAATGCCAAGGGCCCGGGCCTCTTTATCTCCCATGGATAAAATATTGAGCTTCCACCCATGGGACCAGAGGATCAAAAATCCCACAAGGGCCACGGGCAGCATCAAAGATACATCGGTCCACCCGGCATAATAAAAACCGCCCATGAGCCAGAATACAATCTCGCGCAGGGCTTCGTCCCGGGCTAGGTACTTGACAATGCCGACCAGTGCCGTGAAAATTGACCCTGTAATGATTCCGGAAAGGATCAGGTTGACCAGGGGTGTTTCCCCCCTGGTTCTTGCCATGGTATAGGCAAGGCCCACCGCCAGAAAGGCAAAGGCAAAGGCCAGCATTTGTACGGACATGAAAAAAGAAGGGAACATGATCCCCAGGGCCGCACCAAAGGCGGCACCCGAGGATGTGCCAAGGATATAGGGTTCCACCAGGGGGTTTTTAAAACATCCCTGGAATACCGCACCGGACGAGGCAAGACAGACACCGGTCATGATGGCCAGTAATGCCCTGGGGGTCCGAATTTTCCAGATAATGGTATGGTAAAGGGGGGAAATGTCAGAACCGTCCCAGAACCCTGAGATATGTGAAAAAATAGTTTTTCCCACCATGGCAGCAGGAATATACTTGGCCCCGGTTCCCATACAAAAACAGGCGGTTCCCGCCACCAGGAGCGCAAGCCCTGTCAGGCCTGCGGTTTTATTTTGTTTCAAAAAATCCAGCTTCAACAAGAGTGCCTTTCCATTCAGCTTCAACTGTCAGCATCCGGGGCTTTTGCCTGAAAATACAAAAAGGCCATGAACACAGGCGGATCAATTGACTTTTCCGCCGGCCTTCATGGCCTGAATTTAATCTATAAAAAAGTTGTTTCTAAAACTCGACTATCAAGTTTTTAGAGAATTTGTTCAAATTCAAGGCGGAAACAATTTTTAACCGGAGGAATATACAATATATTTTGAGGATTAAAAATTTTTTCCAACGCCGAAGTTGGGCAAATTAACAAAAACTTGATCATCAAGTAAAACCCTTCAGGGCTTATTGACGGTTAGTCATAGTACAAACCCCTGTGGGTGTCAACCATAAAATCCCAGGAACTTAAAGAGGTCCGATTGTCCGTGCCGGTTTTTCAACCTTGATCATTTCGGATGACTGAATGGTGATTATTTGTCGGCGCCGAGGCCGAGAACGCTTAGCGCGTTCCGGCCGGCAGTATTGGACTGGGCCAGGGCGAAAGTTCTCGCCTTGGTCAGATTCTCCATCTTGGTCAGGTTCATGGCTTCTTCCGCGAAATCCACATCCTGCACCTGGGACTGGCTGTTAAAGGCGCTGATGCGGCTGGTGGAAAGATTGTTTATGGTTGATTCCAGCTGGTTCTGGGAGGCGCCGATATCGGAGCGGGCGTTTCCTACCTGTTCGAGGGCGGCGTCGGTGATGGCGATGGCCGCTTGGGCACCCTCCTGGGTGGTGACGTCGATTCCGGCCAGAGAACCTCCTTCATGCTCCCCGCCAAGAACGCTCGGATCCACCGAGGGGATGGATAAGGTGACGTTTTCCCCCTGGCCGCCCCCCGTCTGGAACACCTTGTTGGAAAACTCCCCGGAAAGCAGCTTCTGCCCGTTGAATGACGTGTCCTGGGAAAGATCCCCCAGGGCCTGAAGGGATTTGTCGATATCCGCCTGCAGGGCTGCACGGCTGTCCGCCGAATGACTGCCGTTGGCCGCCTGGATCGCCTTCTCACGGATGTTGTCGAGGATTCCCGTGGCTTCGCCCAAAGCCCCGTCGGCCACCTGAGCGATGGCGTTGGCGTCATGCGTATTTCGAATCGCCTGGCCCATGCCCCGGGCCTGGAAGCCGAGGGAATTGGCGATGATCATGCCGGATGGGTCGTCTGATGCCCGGTTGATCCTTCTGCCGGTGGCGATCCGGTTCAGGGATTCGGACAGGCCCTCCTGGCTCTTCTGCAACTGGGAGAGGGCCTTTTGGCTGTCGATGTTGGTATTGAGGGTTATGGCCATCGTATACCTCCAATGGGTTTTTGAAATCGTCGTTCGGATCGGAAGGCGCGGCAACGTTCCGGGTACCGTAAAAGAGGCGTTATCCCCGGGAAAGGGCAAGGCAGAGCGTACATGTGTCTCCTGCCTTTTAAAAGTGCAACCCTGCGACCGTGTCTTGACGATTTAGGCCAGTGGTTTTGCGTCCTTTCCTTTCGGATAGTTTGCCCGTTACTTTTCCTTTCACATACAATTAATCCGATCCTTTGTCAACCTTAATGAATGGATTTTCAGCAATTCTGAATATGAATCTTTTTAGCTGAAAAACTCGCACCAAGACACAAAGACACAAAGATTTTTTATTCGACTTTGTGAAGCCTTTGTGCCTTTGGGGCTTTGTGAGAGAATAAAATGAGAATTGCTGATCCACTTATTTTAAAATTTGCAGTTTTTATCTTTATTGGGTATATTTTGACGAACCGAATATCTTTAAATCGCTCTGTATCTGTAAAGGTGGCTGTCATGAACTTAAAAGAACAAAGCAACTTGAATATCGCCGTTATTGGTTCCGGCATTTCCGGTATTTGTGCTGCATATCTTCTCCAAAAACGGCATCAGGTAACGCTCTACGAAAAAAATGATTATTTCGGAGGCCATACCCATACGATTATCCTCCCAGACGGCCCTGATACAGGCACCCCTGTGGATACGGGCTTTATCGTACTCAATGAGCGAACCTATCCTGATTTTATACAATTTCTGGCGCAGCTCGGTGTTGAAAAATGCCCAACCGATATGTCATTTTCCTATTTCTGTGAAAGAACCGGTCTTTGTTATGCCAGTCAAAACCTGAATTCCATATTTGCCCAGCGCGCCAATATATGCAAGCCTAAATTTCTCCGGTTTGTCTACGAAATGGTACGTTTTCTTCGAATACTGAGAAAAGAATATCGTTCCCATGGCCTGCCGGACGTCACACTGTCTGAATATGCAAAACAAAAAGGACTTCATCGTGAAGTCATTGACCAGTTCATCATCCCCATGGCAGCAGCCATATGGTCGGGTTCGGATTTTCAGATCAGCCGCTTCCCCATCCGAACCTTTGCCCAGTTTTATGAAAACCACGGCCTTTTAAGCGTGACCGGCCATCCGCCCTGGTATTTTGTCAAAGGCGGCAGTCACTCCTATGTCAATGCCTTCCTGAAATCATTCAAAGGCAAAGCGGTTAACAACAGTGCCGTGAGTCGAATATCCCGTAAGCCGGACGGTGTCACCCTGGATTTTAAAAATGACCGCCCCCGGGATTTTGATGCCGTTGTGGTTGCCACCCATGCAGATCAGGCCTTAACGCTGCTTGAATCCCCAAGTGCCACGGAAAAAAAACTTTTAGGGGCCTGGTCTTATTCAACAAATAAAACATTTCTGCATACGGATACAAGCGTCATGCCCCCCGGCAAAAGGGCCTGGGCCAGCTGGAATTATACACGTCACAAAAAATCCAACCCGGATGCCCCGGTAACGGTAAGCTATGACATGACCCGCCTGCAGAGACTGAAGACCCAGCAGCGATATTTTGTGACCCTGAATCCACAAAACCGGATCCCCCAGCCCCATGTAATCAAAGAACTTAATTATACCCATCCTCAATACTCTTTTGACGCGTTCAGGTCCCAGGACGAACTACCAACCTTAAACGGAAAAAATAACACGTTTTTCTGCGGGGCATATTTCGGGTTTGGGTTTCATGAAGATGGGGTTAAGTCTGCATTACGTGTCGGGGAAAAATTCGGAGTGACTTTATGAACTCTAAAATTTTTACGGGAACAATCAAACATCGTCGCTATTGGCCTGTAAATCATGATCTGTCTTACCCGGTGTACCTGTATGCCTTTGACCTTGATGAATTGCCGGGTCTCAATCGACGATGTCCCCTGTTTGGTTACAACAAATTCGCCGTCACATCCATCCATGACAGGGATTACCTTCAGCCCGGCAATCTGCCGATAAAGGAAAAACTGTCTGAATTGCTCCGCCGCCACCAGATCAAACCGTCTGTTTCCAATATTATCTTGATTACATCCGCCCGGTATTTTAATTATGTGTTTAACCCGGTCAGTTTTTATTACTGTTATACCGATGATCATACGCTTGCGGCAATCATTGCTGAAGTCAACAATACCTATGGAGAACGTCATCCCTATGTGCTCAAAGCCGGCACGCCGGAATCCGGCAAATGGCTTGCAACCTTTAAAACCCCCAAAGTATTCCACGTTTCCCCATTTAACAAAGTCGAAGGCATTTACCACTTTTATTTTTCAGATCCCAAAGACCGATTGGAAATTAAAATTGAGCTGTTCAATAATACTAAAAAAATAATGGCCGCAGAATTTAAGGGGACCGGCGTGCCGATGACCCCTGTCAATCATTTAAAAACAATCATAAAATACCCGGTTGCCCCCCACTTAAGTATTCCCAGAATTTATGCCCATGCATTCAAATTGTTTTTCAGGAAGAAGTTACCTTTTAATGGAAAACCCATTCCCCAAAGTCCCATGACAATAAAAAAACAAACCCCGGGGGTGTTTGAAACCCTGTGTCAAAAACTTGTTTTCAAAGCACTGAAAAAAATTACCATCGGCAGCCTTAAGATGAAGATGCCGAATCAAGACATTGTTGGTTTCGGCCGGCCCAAAGATTCCCAGCCGGTGATGATGGAAATAGCGGACTGCAATTTTTTTCCAAGAATCATTTTGGACGGAGAGATCGGATTTGGTGAAGCCTATATGCATTCTGAATGGGATAGCCCGGATCTTTTGGCATTATTGAAAGTATTAATTCAGAACCGTGATCATTTTTCAGACGGCAACCTGCTGCTTTCGTCTTTTACCCGGATAAAGGAAAAAAGCGCCCATGACCGGCGCATAAATTCCATAAAAAACAGCACGAAAAACATCCGGGCCCATTATGATTTGAGCAATGAATTTTATGAACTTTTCCTGGATAATCAAATGATGTATTCGTGCGGCATTTTTGAACACCCCGGCGATTCCCTGGAAAAAGCCCAGGCGCAGAAAATGATGCGTATCCTGACCCAGGCAGATATCCGGGATACCCATCATATTCTTGAAATCGGGTGCGGGTGGGGTGGTTTTGCGGTGTTTGCCGCCCAAAAGACCGGTTGCCGTGTGACCGGCATTACCATTTCCAAAGCCCAGTATGACAGGGCATGTCAACGCGTGATTGATGAAGGGCTTGAGCACCTGGTCACCATAAAGCTTCAGGACTACCGTCACACAACGGGCAAATTTGACCGGATTGTCTCCATAGAAATGGTTGAGGCTGTGGGGCCGCAGTTTTTTCCCACATATTTCAAGCAGGGTCAGGCCCTTCTAAAACCCGGCGGCAGGATGATCTTTCAGTCCATCATAATCGAAGATGAACGATATAATAACTATTGCAAAGAAAGGGACTGGATTCAAAAACATATTTTTCCGGGCGGTCATCTGCCATGCCTGAAAGTGCTTAAAGACACCATATCAGAACATACCGATTTTCATATATCAGATGTGTACCACATGGGTCCCCACTATGCCGTAACCCTGGCGCACTGGCAGGATCGCTTTGTGTCAAATAAACATAATATCGCCAGGTTGGGCTTTGACGAGACATTCTTCAGAAAGTGGATCTATTATTTTTCCATCTGTGAAGCAGGGTTTGCCGTTGGTGGTATTGACGATATCCAGGTAAATTTAACCCTTTGACAAAAAAGCGTTTAATTTTTCCCAGAGAATCTGCCTTTCCTCTACGGATTCACAGGTTCCGCGAAAGATGACGGTTTCATGGGGACGCCGGTCTAGCCAGAATAACCCCGTATATTGACCTGCCCGCTTTGAAGATGCCAGCCAGACAATGGTATCCGCACCTTGTTCCGGCGTTCTTAGAATCCTTTTCAGCCGTTGATGAAATCCAGGCAGGGACCGTTTAATACCCGGGGTATCCACCCACCCGGGATGCATGGCATTTACCCGTATGCCATGTGTTTTAAACTGTTCCGCCCAGATTTGGGTCAAAATGACGATCCCCCTTTTCGCACGGGCATAGGCTTTGGCCCCGTTATATTGCCCCTGGCTGTTTTCAAGATCGTTTACCTCAATTTTCTGGGTATACATGCCGCCGGATGATACGTTAATAATTCTTGGCGATTCCGATGCGGCAAGGGCATCTTTTAAATACTGCGTCAACAAAAATACGCCCAGAAGATCCGTCGCAAATGTCTGCTCCAATCCTTCCGGGGTCTGTTTACGCGCATTAAACAATGCCCCGGCATTGTTAATGAGAATATCAATGTTCTTTTTAGAGGCCTTAAGCGTTTCTGAGACCTTTTTTATGTCCTGCATCAGGCTTAAGTCTGCAATCAGGAAATCAATATGCGGATTACCGGTTTTTTTAACAAGTTCCTGCTGAATCTGTTCAGCCTTGGCTCGGTTCCTTGCGATAATGGTTAAAAAGGCTTTTTTTTCTGCAAGTTTAAACGCCGCCGCCTTTCCAATCCCGGATGTGCCGCCTGTTAACACGATCTTTTTTCCGTCCAGCTCATGTTCCGGTTCTGCCCGGAATCTTCTGCCCAACGCATACCCGAATCGGCTGAACAGGAGCATCCCGGGGAGAATCAAATGATCTGCAAGATAATCAGGCAGACTGGTCCCTGATTTAAACCACATCGTTTTATTGGGCAGACTGCGGGTTTGGGAAAGTTTATGTTCAAGGCCTGCCATGGCTTTTTCTCCTGTTTTTTTCATTATGGGAGACAGGATTTTCTCAATAGCGCTCTCAAACCGATGAAAGCGGATATCGGCCTGGTAGTCGATTTGTGTTCCACCGGCTGTTTTTTTGAACACAATGGTATCCAATGCCGTGAAGGATTCACCCACCCCTTTCAGGACAACCTTGGAAAACGGGTCATACGCAATAATTTCATATTTCATTTTTGGACGAAAGGGACCAAATTTTAAGACAAGATCATATTGTGACCCAACGCCGGTTTTTTTCTGATCGATCCTGACCGAAGAAACCACCCCGGGGTCCCAGTCCTGAATATGGCAGAAATCACTGGTATATCTAAAGACATAATCCAAGGATCGTTTAACGAGAATGGACTCTTTTAATCTTATCATCAGGCCCCCTGTTGTTAATATTCATCGTTGGAATTGGAAATTTATTTTGAATGATCCGTTTATCTTGGAATCCTGCTTAGTAGTCCTCAAGTGCCATTAACAAATCATCAACCTTTGGGTGATCACCGGCTTTTTTCGATGCAAAAAAGTAGCGTACCGTGCCTGACGTATCTACGACAATCGCGCCACCAAGCTGAAACGTATCTCCCTGAGTTGACCCCTGTCGATAGCCTTGTTTGAATGCCGATGCCGCGTTAAATAATGTTCCTATGCTCATAAATGCTTTCATGCCGCTTGAAAACCCTAAAGCTGAAAACGCGTTGAGTGACGGATCAGAAAAGAGTAACCCGCGGTATCCTGTTTTTTCACGGAATTCCGCGAAGTGGACAGGGTCACCCGAACCGATTACGATAAGATCCATATTGTGTTCACTGAATCGCTTTGCGTTATGGGCAAGATCAGCAACCTGCTGACGGGAGAAGACTCATCCAAAATGTCTGATAAATACTAAGACCGCAGTTTTTTCTCGCCACAACGTTGATATTTTCACCTGTTCTCTCTGCTCATTTAGAACTGTCAATTCACCAAGATTTTCAGTTGAAATATTTTCGTATGCCATTTTTAAACGCCTCCGGTTAAAAATTGTCTCCGCCTTGAATTTGAACAAATTCCCTAAAAATTTGATGATCGCGTAAAACAACAAAAGGCCTCAATTTTTAAAAACTGAGGCCTTTAAGGTTTAGTTGAGACTAAAAATTATGAAATTTCTTTTTAGCCGCCGACGTTACCACCTTCAAGATCCATCCAGGCTCTGTCAACGCTGCTGCCGATTGTGCCAAATAATTCATCCAGTTCATTTTTTAATGGAGACCAATCTGACGGGCATTCATTTTCCAGTTGCGTAACACGCGCCTGTGCAGTCGCTACTTCTTGTTCCAGCTGACCGATGAGTGGTAACATTTTTTCTTTTGCTGCAGAACCATAACCATCTGCAGTCTTTTTCATTGCTTCTAATTTTTTTTCCCAAGCAGTTACCTCAGCCAACATTGCTTTACAATAGTCTTTAACGTCCATGATTTCTCCTCTGCAATTAGATTAATGAAATGGCGATTTTAGACATATAACCTTTCACAAATTCCAAAGATATCGTCATACAATAACAGATAAGAACAGTCTTCGAATATCCAGGCAGCAACTGACGAAAATCTTATAAAGTTATATGATTATTTACTATACAATATTCACAGATAATTGCAAGCCTAAATTTATAGTATAGGAATTTCCATTTCCCAGAACCCAGAACCCAGAACCCAGTACCCAGAACCCAACACCCAACACCTAACAGCCCGCCCAAAGGGCGCTAATTTATTGAATAGGATCATCGTTGATGGACAGGGGATTCTCAGAACCAAATTCTGATTTTATTCTCGCACAAAGCCTCAAAAACACAAAGAGACACAAAGTCGAATAACGTCTTTGTGTCTCTTTGTGCGAATTTTATTCTTCCACCGGCATCAGTGAGGCCGAATTCAGCAAAAATTTCTGGTCCGTTCTGTCTCCATCCTTAAGTGTAATGGCCTGAATTTTATTTTCCATGGGAACAAGGAATACGGCCCTGTCAAACAGCATGTCGTAATTTTCCAGCTGAATTGGATAACCGTTATGGTTCAGGGGGTCTTCCCTATGGATTTTCATGGAAAACCAGGTGCAAAGACCGAAATCCTGTTGAAGTTGTTTTAATTCAGAAAGTGCATCTGACAGGTCGCTGTCAAAATCAAGGCCGTCAATGATCATCAGGGTGGGCAGGGAAAGGTCGGCCCCTTTAATACTATCCAGATAATCTCTGATTTTGTTTACATTAAATGTGGACTGGTTGTATGCAATACCGGTTTTGTGATGTTGTATCTCATCCCATAGACGCTCGGCAATCTGGGCATCTACATAACCGATGCTGTCGACAAGACTGGTGTAGCCTTCATTATATCTTATGGTTATTTTCTCTATGGTGTCACATAAGCTGATGTGAAGTACTTTTTCGTCGCAAAGCAGACGTGTCAGGGCAATCTGGATCAGAAATCTGGTTTTGCCGACGCCGGCCCGGGAAAGCACGGCACCGAACTGACCATTTGTAATGTTTTCGGCACCAATGATTTTTTCTGCCGGGCTTCTTAAAATGAGGTCATTTTTAAGCATATTTCCTCTCTTATATCAAAAAGATCTTATTTGTTTTTGGCTGCTTTTTCTTCGGCTTTTCTCTTGGCAATTTCGTCTGCAACAGATTGGGGTGCCTGTTTATAGGAAGAAAATTCCATTGTAAACTGGGCCTTGCCCTGGGTGCCGGATCTTAAAACCGTTGAAAAACCGAACATGTCGGACAGCGGAACCTGCGATTCAATAACCGACATGGTTCCTTCCTCCTGGGAGCCCTGGATAATGCCGCGTCGCTGGTTGATCAGCCCCATGCAGGCACCTTGGAATTCATTAGGGGTTTCAATAACCACCTTCATAATGGGTTCCATGATAACAGGTTTTGCTTTGTTGTAAGCCTCAAGAAAACCGCCGCGGGCGGCTGACTGAAATGCCATCTCAGATGAGTCAACGGCATGGTAGGCACCGTCTTCCAAGGAGACCTTGATGCCGGTTACCGGGAACTCAAGGCTGGGACCCTTTACAAGGCAGCTCTCAAAACCTTTTTCACAGGCCGGAATATACTGGGTGGGAATACGGCCACCGGTGATCTTGTTTACAAATTCAAATTCTTCTTCAGTGGGTTCAATAAACCCTGCCACCCGGCCGAACTGGCCGGCACCACCGGTCTGTTTTTTATGGGTATAATTAAACGGCGCTTTTCGGGTAATAGTTTCTCTGTAAGCCACCCTGGGCTGGCCTGTGGTAACCTCGGCTTTGTATTCACGTTTCATGCGCTCCACATAAACTTCTAAATGAAGTTCGCCCATACCCTGGATAATTGTATCGCCGGTTTCATGGTCCACATAGGTCTTGAATGTAGGATCTTCTTTGGTAAATCTGTTTAAAGCCTTGGACATATTGATCTGGGCTTTGTTATCCTTCGGCGTAATGGACAAAGAGATAACCGGGTCCATGACGTGCATGGACATCATGGAGTAGTTGACGTCCGGTGAAACAAAGGTGTCGCCCGATGCACAGTCAATACCGAATATGGCACCGATATGACCGGCCGGGATCGCATCCACATCTTCCATCTGGTTGGAGTGCATACGGATGAGACGACCGATTTTGACCTTTTTATGATCCCTGGCGTTGATCAAGGTGTCTCCCTTATTCACACAGCCTTGGTAAACACGGATATAGGTCAGCTGACCATACTGCCCGTCTTCCAGCTTAAAGGCCAGCGCCACGGTGGGTTTGTCAAAGTCGCTATCCAGAATAACAGCTTCTTCGTTATTGTCCAGATCAATGGCTTCATTTTTAATATCCAACGGGCAGGGCAGGTAATCGAGAACCGCATTCAGCAACGGCTGAACCCCTTTATTTTTGTAGGCTGAACCCAGAAACACAGGGGTCATCTCCCGGGCAATGGTGCCGGTCCTGACCGCAGACATGATCATCTCTTCGGTAATTTCTCCTTCCTCAAGAATAGCGTCCGTCAGTTCTTCGGAGAACAGGGACACCGCATCGATCATCTCTTCCCTGGCTGTATCGGCATCATTTTTAAGTTCGGCAGGGATGTCGGCTTCAACCATTCGTTCCCCGCTGTCGCCTTCAAAATAACAGGCTTTCATTTTAACAAGGTCAATAATGCCCTCATGCTTATCTTCAAGGCCTATGGGAAGCTGAAGCATCACGGAATTATGGCCGAGTTTATCTTTAAGCTGCCCGCATACTTTCAGCGGGTTGGCGCCGGAACGGTCGCATTTATTGACAAACGCAATACAGGGCACTTCGTAGCGTTTCATCTGCTGGTCAACGGTAATGGACTGGGACTGTACCCCGGATACCGAGCAAAGAATAAGAACAACACCGTCCAGAACCCGCAGGGACCGTTCCACCTCCACAGTAAAATCCACATGGCCCGGTGTGTCAATAATATTAACGGCATGGTTGTTCCATTCACAATGGGTGGCCGCAGAAGCAATGGTAATGCCCCTTTCCTTTTCCAGTTCCATGGAATCCATGACCGCACCAGTGCCGTCTTTGCCCCTGACTTCGTTGATTTTATGGATTCGGTTTGTATAAAAAAGAATCCTTTCAGTAAGCGTGGTTTTACCGGAATCAATATGGGCACTGATTCCAATATTTCTTACCCGTTCAAGATCTCTGATCATTTTGTTTTGTCCTTAAAAATAAAAAAATCCTTTGAAACCAATATTAAGCGCGACCATTGCCAAAGGCGCAGCCCTCATGTTTCATACTATAGTTTTATTATGATCTTGTTAAATTTTTTTAGAATTTAAAATGTCAAATAAAATAAAGAGAAATAAAATACACTATTTTATTAATAGAATCAATTATAATTGATATTTTTTATTATTGAATTTCATGAAGGCAGATTATAAGATTGATCGTAAATTTTTAGCTTTATGGCGAGGATGGATAGGGCCGATCAAGGTGCATTTTCAAAAAAATAATGGGTTGTACATATAAATGAAGGAATTTTGCCGTTGCCTTAAAAAAGGTACTGATGTTCTTGGGTTGAAATTGTCACCGGACCAGACGGGTTTGCTGGTTGCCCATGCCCGGGAATTAATGCACTGGAATACCAAAATGAATCTGACCGCCATAACGGATATCCGGCATGTGGCATATAAACATTTTGCTGATGCGCTGGCTGCAGCAAGTTTTCTGGAGCGGCCGGCACGGGTCATGGATATCGGTTCCGGTGCGGGATTTCCTGCCGTTCCCATGAAAGTAATCTGCCCGGATCTGGATATGACCATGGTGGATGCGGTGAGAAAAAAGGTGAGCTTTTTAAACCATGTGGTACGCACTTTAAAGCTTGACAACATCCGCGCGGTACACGCAAGGGTGGAAGACCTTCCCAAATATCCTAAGCATTTCCAAATGTATGATGCAGTAACAGCTAGAGGCTTTGCGGATCTTGGAAAACTTGCAGCACTTGCCGGTCCTCTGCTGGCACCCGGCGGCAGGATTTATGCCCTGAAAGGGGCGCATGCCCTGGAAGAGATTACGCCTGAACTTCAGAAGCAGTTTCATATTATACATGAAACGTATAGCCTGCCTTTTGTCGATGCCCAACGGTTTGTGGTTATTCTTAAATTCCGCTAAATTCTTGACTTTTCCCTTTGCTGCCATTACAAAGAAAAGTTTGATAACAACAGGCATGGGCTGACCGGGTTTATCACCTCCCCCCGGACGCAACCCACAAAGAAATATAGAAGTAATTCAATAAGTTGTTTTGACTTTAATATAAGACTTGAAACCGCATTCGAAAGGCAAAAGGAATTTAGGAATAATGGATTATAAAAAAACACTGAACCTGCCTTCTACCAAATTTGCAATGAAGGCCAACCTGCCCCAGCGTGAACCTGAGATGATCAAAGCCTGGGAGCAGAAGAAAATATATAAAAAACTGCGGGAACAATCCAAGGACAAGCCCCTTTTTATTCTCCATGACGGTCCGCCTTATGCCAACGGCCATCTTCACATGGGCCATGCCATCAACAAAATATTAAAGGATATTATCGTCCGCTCCCGGCAGATGTGCGGTTTTAACGCACCGTATGTCCCGGGCTGGGACTGCCACGGCCTGCCCATTGAACACAATGTGGACAAAAAGCTGGGTAAAAAGAAAAAAGATATGACACCGGTGCAGGTACGCCGGGAGTGCCGGGCCTATGCCGCATCCTTTGTGGATATCCAGAGAGAAGAGTTTAAACGCTTTGGGGTCGCAGGGGAGTGGGATGCGCCTTATCTGACCATGAACTATCCCTATGAAGCACGCATCGCCAAAGAGTGCGGTGAATTCGGCCTGTCAGGGGATATGTTCCTGGGCAAAAAACCCATCTACTGGTGCTGCAACTGCAACACCGCGCTGGCTGAAGCTGAAATTGAGTACCACGATCATACCTCCCCGTCCATTTATGTTAAATTCCCTGTAACGGATGATATCAAAGATCTTTTTGATGCAGGCGGAGAAACCGTCTCTGTTGTCATTTGGACCACGACCCCCTGGACTTTGCCGGCCAATCTGGGTGTCTGTCTGCATCCTGATTTTATTTATGCGGCGGTTAAAACACAAAACCAGGGCATTTTGATCATGGCCAAGGAACTTGTGGCGCATGTAATGGGCGAATTTGGCATAGAAGATTATGCCATCGTTGCCGACCTGTCTGCAAAAGACCTTGAAAATCGCAACTGCCGCCATCCCTTTTATGACAGGACGTCGCTGATTATTCTGGGGGATCACGTCACCCTTGAGGCCGGAACCGGCTGTGTGCATACGGCCCCGGGTCACGGTGCCGATGACCATATTGCAGGGAAACGCTATGGTCTGGAGTGTTATTCGCCTGTGGAAGACAACGGAACCTTTTCCCAGGGGGTTGAGCGGTTTGAGGGCCAGTTTATTTTTAAGGCCAATGCTGAAATCAATAAAACCCTGGAAGAAAACGGGGCGCTGCTCAAGCAGGAAAACATGTCCCATTCCTATCCCCACTGCTGGCGCTGTAAAAAGCCGGTTATTTACCGGGCCACCCCCCAGTGGTTTCTCTCCATGGACAAATTGGCGCTGCGGCAAAAAGCCCTTGATGAAATCAACAATGTCCACTGGATTCCGTCCTGGGGCAGGGAGCGTATCTATTCCATGATTGAACACCGGCCGGACTGGTGTCTGTCCCGCCAGCGCTCCTGGGGGGTTCCCATCCCTGTATTTCACTGCACCAAGTGCAAAAAGGTGTATGTGACCCGGGCGTCCGTGGACCGTATCCATGAACTTTTTACTGAATTTTCTTCGGACATCTGGTTTGAAAAAGATGCCCAATACCTGATGCCTGAGGGTGCGGTGTGCGATGATTGCGGTTCAACCACGTTTACCAAAGATCAAAATATTCTTGATGTGTGGTTTGACTCAGGTGTCAGCCATGCTGCCGTGTTGGAGGAAAGAGAGGGGCTGCAACGTCCGGCGGACATGTACCTTGAAGGCTCTGACCAGCATCGCGGATGGTTCCATTCTTCACTGTTGACCGCTGTGGGCAGAACCGGCCATGCCCCGTATAAGGCCGTACTCACCCACGGGTTTGTGGTCGATGAAAAAGGCCATAAAATGTCCAAATCCGTGGGCAATGTTGTGGCCCCGGACAAGGTGATCAAGCAGTATGGTGCCGACGTATTACGCCTTTGGGCGGCGTCAGCGGATTACCGCGGGGATGTCAGCATTTCCGATAACATCATCAAGCAGCTCTCGGATGCCTACAGAAGAATCAGAAATACCTGCCGGTTTCTTTTAGGTAACTTTACCGGGTTTGACCCGTCCCAGATCAGACCCATTGAAAATATGGCCGAGCTGGACCGGTTCATCCTCCACCGCCTGCATGATGTGGTAAAACGGTGCCGGGCCGCCTATGATGCCTATGAATTTCATGTAATTTATCATACCCTTCATAACTTTTGCGTGGTGGATCTCTCCTCCTTTTATCTGGATATTATCAAGGATCGTGTTTACACAAGCCCTGAAAATTCAGATACCCGTAAAGATGCCCAGACCGTTATGTTTATGATACTGGATGCTCTGGTAAAAATCATGGCACCGATCCTGCCCTTTACGGCTGAAGAGATTTATACCCACATGCCCCTGGGTGACGGCCGAAAAGAGAGTGTTCACATGGAAGATATGGTCAGCATTGATGATACCCTTGAGAACAGGGACCTTGCGGCCAAGTGGGAAAATATCCGGGCATTGCGGGCAGAAGTTACCAAGGCCCTGGAAGAGGCAAGAACAGCCAAACTCATCGGCCATCCCCTGGATGCCGCCGTTGAAATCAAACTGCCCCAGGGCGACCTTGAAGCCCAGGTGGCATCTTTGGCTGTTGATCTCAATGATATTTTTATCGTATCCGACGCCCGGGTGGTGGACTCCCTGGACGGCGGCGATATTTACCAGGGAAAAGAGATTGACGACCTTGCCATAAAAGTGTCAAAAGCGTCCGGTGAAAAATGTGAACGGTGCTGGCGGTTTGATGAGCATCTGGGAACTGATCCGGAGCATCCCACGACCTGTCCCCGTTGCACCCAGGCCCTTAAAGCCATTCTGGGCTGATGACCGGTTTTTTAACACCCATGCGGCGACTTGTCCTGGTCAGTATCTGTGTTCTTTTGCTGGACCAGATCACCAAATGGCTTATTGTAAGACATTTGCCGCTGCACGCCCATATTGTGGTGATGGATCACTTTTTTAACATCACCCATATACTTAATCCCGGCGGGGCATTCGGTTTTTTTGCCGAACAGTCCCCCGGGATCAGAAAATTCATTTTTCTATTTTTATCCTCCGGGGTTGCCCTGTTCGTACTCTGGCTTTACCGGAAAACAGCCGACTCCCACATTTTTCTATCCTATGGCCTGGCCCTGATCTTTGGTGGTGCCTTGGGAAATCTGCTTGACCGGTTCCGGTTTGGCAAAGTGGTGGATTTTCTGGATTTTTATGTCGGCACCCTTCACTGGCCGGCCTTCAATATTGCGGATTCAGCCATTACCATTGGAATGGGTATATTAATTTACCACGTAATATTCAACAAACTGCCTGAAATATAAGGGGTACCCATGCATCCGATTCTTCTTCAGATCGGTGGTCTGAAGCTTTATACTTATGGTTTTTTCGTGGCCTTAGGTTTTATTATTGCCATCTGGTTCACAAAACGAAATGCAAGATTTTATGGTGTTCCGGATCAAATCGTATCAGATCTTTTTTTTACGGTTTTGATCAGCGCCCTTGCCGGTGCCCGTATGCTTTATGTGCTGATTAATCTCAACACCTACAGGGATAATTTTCTTGATATTTTTAAAATCTGGAACGGTGGTCTGGTTTTTTTCGGGGGCTTTCTCGGCGGCACCCTTGGGGCTATTATATTTTTACGCATCAAAAAAATGGATATCTGGAAAACCGCCGATGTTTTATCTCCCGGCCTTGCATTAGGACATTCCGTGGGCCGTTTCGGCTGCCTTTTTGCCGGATGCTGTTACGGCAAACCGTGTTCGTTGCCCATTGCCATAACGTTTACCAACCCGGACAGCTTAGCCCCCCTGAATATCCCTTTGCACCCCACCCAGCTGTATATGATTGCCGCCAACTTTGTTCTTTTTTTGATTCTTCTGGCCATACAACGGCGCAAACGCTTCAACGGCATGGTTTTTTTAAGCTATATCATGCTTTATTCCGTGTTCCGGTCCATTATTGAATTTTTCAGGGGAGATTTCAGGGGGAATTTCTTTTTTGATTTTTTGTCACTGTCCCAGGGCATCGGGTTGCTGGTCTCCTGCATCGCTTTAATATTCATGATCATCAAGCTGAGATCCCGGCATGACAGCCCCTAGCAACCTGGTTACATACAAGGCCCTTGCCGGTACACTTGACGCGCTGTCAAAGGACGATACGCTCAAAACCGTGCTGATCTGCGGGGAACCTTTTCTGGTGCGCAATGCTTTGGATACCCTGGTTCCGGTACTGCTTAAAGGAGAGTCAAAACAGTTCGCACTTGATGTCCTGGACGGGAAAGCCACACCCGTGGGTGAGATCGCCGAACAGGCCGGTACGTTTTCTTTTCTGGGCACCCGAAAAGTCATTGCGGTAAAGGATGCACCGCTTTTTTTAATAAAAGCGTCCGCCGGTGAGATCAGCTACAGTGAAACGGATCTTCAGATTTTGATCCGCCTTGTTGAAGAGGGCATCCCTGATAATCATGTGCTTGTGTTTACCACGGGGACGCCGGACCGCAGAAAAAAGATATACAAGCTTATCCTTGAACACGGGCTGGTGGTGGACTGCACTGTTGCCACAGGGGCCAGGAAAGCGGACATCGAAGAACAGCAGGCTGTGCTGCGGGATATCAGCCGGCAGATGTTGTCGGAAACCGGCAAACAGATGGCCCCGGATGTGTTTGCAGCGCTTGTGGATCAGACAGGCTTTAATCCGGAGTTATTTGCAAATGCCATTGAAAAACTTTTGGCATATACTGCGGGCCGAAACCAAATATCTGTGGCCGATATTGGGACTGTGGTGCATAAAGATAAAAAGGACCCCATATTTACCCTGACCAATGCGGTAATGGATCGGGATGCCTCCAAAGCACTTACCGTTTTATCGGCCTTGTTGTCCGACGGATTTCATCCGTTGCAGATTTTAAAAACCCTTGAAAAGCAGACGAGAAAACTTTTAGCCATCAAGTGCTTCACAACGGGTCTGAATACGGGCAGAGCAGGGGGGCCACCGTTAAAACATATGCCGTTCAATGCGTTCAAACAAATGCTTTTACCTGCAATGATTGACTGGGATGCAAAGACCTTGAAAGCGGACGAAGAAAACATAAGCCTTTTCATGGGTGGGGACGATAAAAATAAGTCTGCCAAACTGCCGGCCAATGACCTTTTGCTGGCTCCCAATCCCAGAAATCCTTATCCTATATTTCAAAATTTTTTAAAATCTGAAAATTTTGCCCTGGAAGAACTGACACACGCACTGTCTGCGCTTGCCGACCTTGATTATTGTATTAAATCATCCGGGGGGGACGCTGCCACAGGGCTTGAAAATTTTATTATGGCTCTGTGCCGCAGGGCGCATTGATTCCCAGGAAAATAAGTGGATTAACTTCGATTTCAATACATGCCATGTATTGAGTTGTGACGTTCGGTAATGAGGTGATTCAATGATTAAACAGAACAAAAACGAAGCGCTTGCCATTGTCGAAAAACTTGAACAGGATATGGTCGCACATACTGTCGATCAAGACGCCAAAATGCCGACAAAGGGACTTGCGCAAAAGGCTGCTATAAAATTGTTCAATTATTCGGTTAAACGATTCAGTGGCGTAAATCCGGATAAAGCAATTAAACAAGCCCGGGATATGAAAAAAAAATATCCGGGCCTTTCTGATGCCGAAGTGGTTGAAAAACTGATAAAAGCCAAATGCCGGAAAACAGCCGCCATTGGGGTTACAACATCAGCCTCCAGCGTCATCCCGGGACTGGGAACGGCTTTGGCGCTGACTGTCGGACTTGTCGCTGATATCAGCAGCACACTGAAAATGCATTCCGAGCTTGTGTTGGAAATCGCTGAAGCCTATGGGAAACAATTATCGGAGAAAGAGCGCAGTGAGGTCTTACTTACGGTGACGGGCCTGAGTGCCGGCATCAATACTATCAGTGGTAAGGCGGTAAAAAGTTTGTCACATAAGGTCGGTGAAATTGGGGCACGGAAATGGCTTTCAAAGGCTATTCCGGTCATTGGTATGGCCACTTCGGCAAGCACCAATGTATTGTCCACATATATCATCGGAAAACGAGCAAATGTATATTTCACAAGGGGGCCCGAGGAAATGAAAACCTTTAAGGATAACCTGCGTGCCCTCAGTGGTGTGGATGAACGCAAGATTTCAGAATGGCTATCAGAAAGTTTCCGGAACATCAAGGCTTAAGCTCGATCATTCAATTAGCGCCCTTTGGGCGGGCTGTTAGGTGCTGGGTGCTGGGTACTGGGAGATGGAAATTCCTATACTCTTAAATTAGGTTACAAATTTCTAAGAACTATAGTTACCAACTCCATAGAGAAATATAGATATTGGTCTTAAACAGGTTGATTGACTGTCAGCGGCGAACCACCTATCTCTCGAAGCGTATAGCTCAGTTCTAACCTGTCGGATGCACTACGAGC
>NZ_JACADJ010000034.1 GCF_013389365.1 Desulfobacter latus | reverse complement strand
CTGACGGTTATTCTTACAATACGACGTGTTAAGGTCCGGTGCCTGGGCTACTATCTTAATTATAAGGAGGACGGCAATTCCTCCCCTGAGCTAAAGACTCAGGGGTTTCCTTGCCGCATTTTATGAATTTGACATATAACCAGGTATTCAAAGATCCTGAAATTTCAAAGGCCCTGGTGGCCCGGATTCGTGAAAAAAACACCCGTCCGTTGCGCTTGATGGAGGTGTGCGGCACCCATACCATGGCCATTTTTCGTTACGGCATCCGGTCTGTACTGCCCGAGACCATTACACTTTTGTCAGGTCCCGGCTGCCCTGTGTGCGTAATCGCCCAAAAGGATATTGACGCGTATGTGATGCTGGCACGCAGGCCGGATGTGATTCTGACCACCTTTGGTGACCTGATGAAGGTGCCGGGGTCCGTTTCCAGCCTGGCCGGGGAAAAGGCCAAAGGTGCGGATGTCCGGATGGTCTATTCCATTTTTGATGCCCTGGCCATTGCAAAAGAAAACCCGGATAAAGCGGTGGTATTTTGCGCAGTAGGCTTTGAAACCACCATCCCGACCATTGCAGGGGCTGTACTTACGGCCCAAACCCAGGGGATAGATAACTTCAGCATCTACAGCGCAAACAAACTTACGCCACCGGCATTAGCCGCCCTTATGAAGACCGCCGGCGTGGAGATAGACGGATTTATTCTGCCCGGTCACGTAGCGGTCATCACAGGCCTTGACGCATTTTACCCTATCTTTGAAAAATACCGGATACCTTCGGTGGTTACAGGATTTGAGCCTATGGATATCCTTAACGCCGTGCTTAAGCTGGTAGAGCAGAATGAATCTAAAATCCCCAGACTGGTGAATGCCTATCCCCGTGCCGTGGCGGATGCCGGCAACCCCAAAGCCCGGGCAATCATGGATCAAGTGTTTGAAACGGCCGACGCCCTGTGGCGGGGGATTGGTCATATTCCGGATTCAGGCATGGTGCTAAGGGAGTCCTTTTATAAATTTGACGCTGCCAAAAAATTTGAACTGTCGATGCCGGATACCCGTGAGCCGGCCGGGTGCGACTGCGGCCGGATTTTAATGGGGCTGAAGCGGCCGGACCAATGCCGGCTGTATAAAAAAAACTGCACCCCCATGCATCCGGTGGGCCCCTGCATGGTCTCCAGCGAAGGGGCCTGTGCCGCCTTTTATAAATACAGCGGATAAGGAAAAAACCATGAATAAGAAAGATACGATTCTTCTGGACCACGGTGCCGGGGGCAAGGTCTCCCATGCCATGTTTTCGGAATTGATTTTGCCGTTGTTCGACAACGAACTATTGGCAAAACAGAACGATGGGGCCGTTTTTGAGGTGCCCCCAGGCCGCATGGCGTTTTCAACGGATTCCTATACCGTGGACCCCCTTTTTTTTCCCGGCGGGGATATCGGCGAGCTTGCCGTGAACGGCACCGTCAATGATGTGGCTATGTGCGGGGCAATCCCTTTGTATATATCCGTGGGGCTGATCATTGAAGAAGGCATGCAAGTTGTTGACCTTAAACGCATTCTCCAATCCATGGCCAGGGCGGCCCAAAAAGCGGACGTCCGGATCGTCACCGGTGATACCAAGGTGGTGCCCCGGGGAAAGGTTGACAAAATATTCATCAATACCTCCGGAATCGGGTCTATTCCAACCGGTGTCCATGTCTCGGGAGACGGCGCGCAACCCGGCGATAAAGTGATTGTTTCAGGCACCATTGCCGATCATGGCGTCACCATATTAAGCGAACGCGAAGGGTTAAAATTTGATTCCGACGTAAAAAGCGATTCCGCACCCTTAAATCACATGGTCAAAGGGATGCTTGAATCAGGATATCCGGTTCATGTGCTGCGGGACCCCACCCGTGGGGGGCTTGGTACAACACTTAAC
Source organism: Desulfobacter latus (assembly GCF_013389365.1). Taxonomy (GTDB): domain Bacteria; phylum Desulfobacterota; class Desulfobacteria; order Desulfobacterales; family Desulfobacteraceae; genus Desulfobacter; species Desulfobacter latus. The sequence continues at coordinate 38,170 of NZ_JACADJ010000034.1, read as the reverse complement.
GAAATTGCCGGCCAGTCAACGGTGGGCATCCGGCTTTTTGAGGACCGGCTGCCGGTGCGTGGGCCGGTCCGGGGGATTTGCGAGCTTCTGGGGTTTGATCCCCTGTACCTGGCCAATGAAGGCAAACTCATCGCCATTGTGCCTGGCGCAGATGCCGACAACGTCCTGGATATAATTCGCCGGGATGCGTTCGGCAAAGACGCTGTGATTATCGGCGAGGTGACAGAGCAGGACCCGGGCCGGGTCGTGCTGGAGACGTTTATCGGCGGCACACGGATTGTGGAGATGCTAACCGGTGAACAGCTGCCCCGAATCTGCTGATTTCTATCGTGTTTGGCCAGGTGATATATAACAAATATCCAGATAGTGACAAAAAAACTTTACAATAGAGGCATACCTGAATATAATTATGAACTTTTTAGATATCATGTGTCGCGCAAATTCTATTTAAAAGAGGACAACACTATATGAAACAAGAAGATCTGGATTTTTTTAAAGCGTTGTTGACTGACCGGCTCAATGAATTGCTTTCCCATGCCGACACAACCGTTACCGGCATGACCCAGCCCAAGGAGAACTATGCTGATCCCACGGACCGGGCCTCCCAAGAGGCGGATAGAAGTTTTGAACTGCGTATCCGGGACCGGGAACATAAATTAATTAAAAAAATTAAAAAAGCGTTGGAGCGGATTGAAAACGGCACGTTTGGTCAGTGTGAAATGTGCGAAGAAGATATTTCCATTGAACGGCTTAAAGCCCGGCCTGTGACGACCCAGTGCATCAAGTGTAAAACCCGTGAAGAAGACAGGGAGAAGGCTATGGGACTTTAATTCCCAGTCAAAGGCTTTACACCAGGTTTTGATTGATCTTCACACACATTCTACTGCGTCGGACGGATCCCTGACGCCCAGGCAGATACTTGATTTGGCCAGAGACACCGGCATTGAGGCAGTGGCGCTGACTGACCACGATACCATTGCCGGTATTCTGGAAATAAAGGATATTGTTCATTCGTATCCGCTTGAATTTATCACAGGCGTTGAGATTTCCTGTTCTCCACCGCCTGAATTCAAATCCCTGGGCAGTATCCATATGCTGGGATATGGATTTTCCGTTTATGACTGTGCATTGAACAATGCGCTGGCGCGTGCGGCAGAAGCCAGGGGCAACCGAAATCCGAAAATTATTGAGCGACTTAATACGTTGGGATTTGATATTACCCTGGATGAAGTGAAACATCGCTTTGGCGCCCGCCAGCCAGGCCGTCCCCACATTGCCGAACTGCTCGTGGAAAAAGGATATGTGCCTGACTTCCGCAGTGCCTTTGATCGTTACCTGGGTAAAAATAAACCCGCCTATGTTGATAAATTTAAAATATCCTGCAAGGATGCCATCCGGCTGATTCTTGATGCCGGTGGATTACCTGTTCTGGCTCATCCAGGCATAATTGATTTTCAACATCCCCATGACCTGGATACCTTTGTAAACATGCTGGTTAATGATGGACTTGCAGGGATTGAAGTCTATTATTCAGGCCATGATTCAGCCCTGAGAAAACATCTGTCTGAAATTGTACACCGTAAAGGACTGGTGGCCACTGGGGGCTCTGATTTCCATGGTAGTTTTAATAAAGGGGTGGATCTTGGCCGGGGCAGAGGCGATTTGAATGTGGGGATCTCCGTATTCAAAACATTAAACGAGCGGTTGCTGGATATCCAGGCCATTGACCGCCTGGATATCCTGGAACAAAACCTTGGTTACCAATTTCAGTCCCGCGCCTTTTTATCCAATGCCCTGTGCCATCGCTCTTATCTTAATGAAAACCAGAAGACCTGTGATACGGATAATGAACGCCTTGAATTTCTTGGAGATGCCGTATTAGGACTATGTGTCGGGCATCTGCTCATGGAAAGTGATCCATTAAAAAATGAGGGGGATCTTTCCCGGCTGCGTTCAAATCTTGTCAGTGAAACAGGCTTGGCGCACATTGCCCGCAAGATTGATCTGGGACGCTTTATTAAGCTGGGCAAGGGAGAATCTCTGTCCGGTGGCAGAGACAAGAACTCAATTCTGTCAGATACCTTTGAGGCAGTGGTTGCGGCGGTTTACCTGGATGCCGGATTTGACAGGGCACAAAACATGGTGAACCGTCTTTTTAAAAAACCGGTGCAGCAGGTTCTGGCCTCATCGAACTTCATTGATTATAAAAGTGGTCTCCAGGAATTTACCCAGGAGCATTTTGGCAAAACCCCGGATTATGCCCTGGCAAAGGAGAAAGGCCCAGACCATGACAAAACATTTGAAATCGCCCTGAACCTGGATATGATTTCTACCATAGGTACCGGGAAAACCAAGAAAGCTGCTGAACAGGATGCTGCCAGAAAAGCGCTGGCTATTTTGAACCGGAATTCTATTTAGATCTTTATGTCCCCCCCCCTGGTCATTCCTTTTTTTATTCCGCACCAGGGATGCCCCCATCTATGCGTTTTCTGTAACCAGCGCCTGATCGCCAGACAAACGTCAAAAACCCAGACGATTAACAGTGAGGCAGATCGCTTGTCTGATGTGATCCATACCTATCTTAAATTTAAAAAAAATCGAAACCAGGTAGAACTGGCCTTTTTCGGCGGTAATTTTCTGGGACTGGAAACATCCAGGCTACTTGCACTGCTTAAGGCCGTGCAGCCATGGATCCGGCAGGGACAGATCCACAGCATTCGCTGCTCCACACGTCCGGATACCGTAACGCCCCGGATTCTGGATCTTGCCCGGCCCTTTGGGCTTGAAACCGTAGAACTCGGGGTTCAGTCCATGGATGATCGTGTGCTGACCCTGGCCGAACGGGGACACACCCGTGAGGATACCCGCAAAGCCCTGGCCCGGCTTAAAAATAATGGTCTTAAAACCGGGGTGCAGGTGATGGTTGGCATGCCTGGTGATGACGATTTGGGTGCTGTACATACAGCCGAAACACTGGCAGCACTTAAGCCGGATCTTGCCAGGATCTATCCGCTTCTGGTGCTGGAGGGCGCCAGGCTTGCCCACTGGTACCGGTCTGGAAGATATGTGCCGTTAAGTCTTGAGCAGGCGGTTGATCAGACCAAAAAAATGGTCACAATTTTCAAGGGTGCCGGGGTATCCGTGGCACGTATAGGGCTGCAGGCCACAGAGATGATGGATGATGCCGACCGTATGATTGCCGGTCCATGGCATCCGGCCTTTGGTCATCTGGTCTTATCTGCGCTTATGTTTGACCGGGCCTGTAAACAGATTGACAGCGTACTAACTGGGCCGGCAGACCGGAAAGCAATTGAACCATCAGATGAAAAACGGCGTGTTGTGCTCCAGGTGCACCCAAGGTCTTTGTCCCGCCTCCAGGGCAACCGGAAAACCAATCTTGACCGGCTGGCCCAAACATACCCGGGGGTCTCTTTTATCATTGAACGGGTTGAAACCCTGGATACGGATCAGGTTCATGCCCACATCTTAGAATAATTCAATATTTGTTCCACATGAAACATTTTGGAGATATGCTTGGACTCCGAAAAAAAAATGAAAGATAATCCCACAATCAGATGTTTTATCGCAATTATTCTTGACGAGCGTACGAAGCGTCAGCTGAGCCGGGTTCAGGCGGCCATCCGTTCCACCGGCATTCATGCAGGGTGGCCGTCTGCGCAAAATTTTCATCTGACCCTTAAATTTCTCGGGAATATTTCAGTGCAGACACTACCCTGTATTAAAACGAAGTTATCTGAAGCGGTGGCAAATAAGGCCCGTTTTAATATTACATTTAACCGGCTTGGCGTTTTTCCAAACGCCCGCCATCCTAAAGTCATCTGGATTGGGCCGGATAAGATAAATCCAGAAATAGTCGCGTTGCATCAGGACATTGATTCAAACCTGAATAGATGCCACCCGTTCGTTAAAGAGAAAAGATTTTCACCACACATCACCTTATCCCGGGTACGCTACTATGCAAAACCAGGCACATTAAACAAAGCCCTTAACGTTAAAACCGACGCCATTGAAATTGCGGTAAATCAGATCCACCTGATCGAAAGTCGGCTTTATTCCTCCGGGGCTGTCCACTCGTCTTTATTCTGTGCCGGTTTGAAATCTTCACGACGTCTGCAACCGTGGGGTAAATCTTAATTCAGGTGCCCGGCCCTGCCCCCTCACTTCTTCAATCTTAAAACCGGTTTTATCATCCCTGAGCGGCATACGTTGATAAATGCCACCCAAAGTGGTACCGGCATAGGCGGTTCCTTTAATTTCAATAATTGGAATGCCGATGCTTTTCTTTGACGTTTCCAAATATGCAAAGAGTATTTTTTCATGTGAAAAAATCTCTTTTTCTGCCTGGACAGTAGCGATGGAGATCTTTTTTTCCAGTTCCAGAGCAGACGCATCATGCTCTTTTTTGGAACCATTCATTGTTTTCAGTGTCGCCAGAGACCGGTTCATTCTCGTATCGTAGGTTGAAATCAACGTTTGGATGTTGTTCAAAATTTTATCGTGTATGAGGTCTCTTTTTTTATCAAGTTCAAATAACAAGGCATCTTTTCTTTTCTTGGCCTTGTCATGAAACGTTTTAAGTTTGATCATTTTTTTAAAAATTTTTTCGGCCTGGGACTGCTGATAGCTTTTTTCATCTTTAAGGTCCTCTAATCGGTCAAAAACGGCATTCATCATATCCAAAATGGGTTGCACAAGGCCGATGGCATGCTGTTCGCCGCCGGCAATAATCGTGCTTGGCACTGACCGCTCACTTCCGACGCTGGAAAGGATAACCCCCTCCTTGGCATAAACGCTTGATGAAATGACCCTGCACTTTGGACTTTCACATTTTCCACTGCACCGGATCTGTGAGTCAATGATCTCATTTTGAACATATACATTGCCAAAGGTCTCTATTTTACTGTTGTGTACATACCGGGCATGGACATCCCCCTGGGCATGAACAATCGCATCCGAAATACCGATCCGGGTATTGATATCGCCGATCGCATCTATATTTGCACCCCGGATTTCATCGGCGCTTACTTTACCGGCGGTTATTGAATATGCACCGGTAATCGTTCCTGATACCGACAAATCGGCATAGGGTTCAATGGGTCCGTAACGATAATCGGCATCTTCGAGAACATGCACCACAGGATGAATAAACATGCGTCGGGTGACTGAAAGAGACGGCAGTCCGGATTTTGCGGCAAGGATTTTCAATTTGTCCCTTGACCATCGGGTATTTTCGCCACAACAAACAGCAAAATCATTTCCCGTTGCAATGTTTATATTTTGACCATACAGGTTTTTAACCTGGATTTCTGTGGGCGCACCTGTCTGTTCGGCGAGAATGTCACCCTTTTTCTTCTCTATTGGTTTGTCGTTATCCCCAGTTATATATAAAGAAAGCTTGCTTTGCCGTTTCAAAAGGTCAGCGCAATCCACCCGGGCAACGGGAAATTTCCGAATACCGGCATCAAGAAAACACTGAATAAATGCATCCGGATACACACCATTTATAATGCCATATGTCATGGCCGCATCTTTAACCTGGTTTAATGTAGTCGCCATTTCATCAGGATTGTCTCTCTCTACCCAGGCCGTCATACGATCTGAACTGACAAGGATGTTTATTCCAGATTGTTTTTCAGTGTCCCCGCCCCTGCCCTTTTCGGTATTATCAGATAATCTGCTTTCTGTATGGGATGCGTCATGATCATATTTATTAAACTGACGCTGCTCTTTGTTTATGTCACTTTTCAATGCCTATCCTGGCCGCAACACCTTGTTTATAATAGTGTTTGATCGCTGTCATTTCCGTTACAAGATCTGCCCTATCCATAACAGACGCAGGTGCACCGCGTCCGGTGATCACAAGTTCAATATGTTCGGGTTTTATATCAATCAGATGTAACAGGTCTTCCGCTGAAAGCAAGCCGCAAGAACAGGCCATATTGGCCTCATCAGCGATAATTAGATCATGGTTCCCGGCTTCAATAATCCGGCATAATCGCTCATACCCCTGGCGGCATTTAGCGCGTTCTACATCAGAAGGGGTTCCTTTAACAAATTTTCCGGCACCATATTGTTCAACAAAGATCTTATCGAATTTTTTAAGTGCGTTTATTTCGGAATACATGCCCTGTTTCATAAACTGAACAATGAAAACCCCAAGCCCGGCACCGGCTGCTCTGAGTGCAAGCCCCAAGCCTGCGGTTGTTTTTCCTTTACCATTGCCCGTGTAGACTTGAACGTAACCTTTCACGAAACAGCTCCTTTCTTATTTGACTTGTAATCATTTACCGTTTCATGTGAAACAATTTATGCATATAAATATTTAGGGAAGGTTCTAACGTCGGGCTCTGTAGGGGCAGGCCACCGTGCCTGCCCTAAAAAGGGCATTGCCCCTACGAAAAATGGCCGACAATAAAATCAATCCCGGTATTTAAAACAAAAAAAACTGAGCAAGTTCTAAAGAACCTGCTCAGTTTTTCATATATCTAAGAAAGTTAAAAAACTAACTTTCCGCTGAAACCAATGGGATGTTATCCAACAAATTCAACCTGGCTTGCAGGAGTACGGCAATCCATGATATTACCGCGCGCTTTGTGGTCAGCAATTTCAGCAGAGCAACCCACCATACGACCAAGCAGGAACATGATAAATGCGATATCCTGCATTTCTTTGGCACCGATTTTTCCGCTGTTAACATCTTTCCAGAGCAGGTCAAGAGAGATGGTTGCGATAACGCCGTCAATATTCACGCAGAATACGTTCTTGGTGGCGCCAACGTCAAACATTGCCTGAACCAGGTAATGATAGAATACCTGGAAGTGGTTGATCTCGTTTCTTTCAGTGAACAGTTTGTCCATGAAAACTTCACGCGGATCGTAGTTGACAGGTTTGCCCTTGAATACCGGATGGTTTACGCACGGTACCTTGAAGTAATTCATGATACCTTCGCGTTTTGCCGTTAATTTGGTATCCAGGTATTTTTGTGCAGTCGCCTGGGCCAGCTCTTTCATTGTGGCATTGCGTTTTTCTTCATCCGGTTCCAGGTACGGATCAAAGTCGCCAAAGGCGTCTTTGAGGAACTTGATGGCTTCAAAACCGTTGCCGCCATGGTCACGACCGGTGTTGTTCATCCAGCCGGAGTAGCATGTAGCGATGAAGTTACCGCCACTGACGGATTCCTTGGCACCCTTGGCACTGATGGTACCCGGGCCGTTGGACATCAGCAGGTTGAGCAGGCCGTTGATGGCAAACTGTTCTTTCACTTCCGGCTCACGGTTGAACAGCAGTTTAAAGCAGGTCGTTGCAAAGTCGGTATTGAGTACGGACAGATCGTTGAGTTCTACCAAGGATTTGTAGAAATCGTTGATCTCATACTGGGGTGCGCAGCAACCAACAAGAACGCCGTTGCATGCCAGATATGTAGCAACTTCATGAGCTGTTTCTACAGTCATCTGCCTGTCAACCAGGGGCGTCCAGATAAGGCTTAAGGACATGGCAGACAGCATCAGGGCCAATTTGTTTACATCACTGTTTGCTTCGGCATATTTCTGGGCATATTTGGTGAAGATGGTTTCCAGCCCTTCTTTAGCCAGCAGGTCACCAAAGAATGCAGCAACTTCTGCTTCTTTAGCAGTGGTTTCACCCTGGGGCATAATCTTCTGTGCCAGTTTTTCAGTAACAAGCGCATCGTTTACAGACATATCGCCATAGATATCGACATAGAAGAGATTGATCATATTTTTGGTCATCTCTGTCATGTCTTGATACAGTTTGCAGTTACCGGATGTTAACACCGCAGCGCCGAGATAAGCGTTAGGCAGGGCGCCATTGGCGCGGCCACGGGCGGTAATATCCATATACTGCGTACCCACGGCTGTGAAATAGTTCATGAGGGCATTGGCTACCGGTAGATATTTCACATCGGGCTCTACGGAAGATACGGCAAATAGGTTGGAAAGGGCAAAATTCTTTACAACAAGATCGAGAACCGGGACACCATGTACTTCGGTAACGTCGGTTTTCGGATTCATGCGGCTTGCGCCGGACTTATTGCGCATGGATTCTCTGGTCAGCTGGGCACCTACCTGATTACCAAGTTTTTTGATGGCATCGTTGTAGGGTTCCATGGCTTCAACGGCGTCCATGTGCAGTTTTTCCGGAAGACCCTGACCTTGTTCATTTACAAACCAGGGTTTCAGGCTCAGGTCGCCAAAGGCTTCAAAATCGGGATCTTCACCGATCTCTTTGTAGACAGCAGCCATAGCTGTGGGGGCGTCCTGGATGGATTCAATTCTAACACCCTTTTTGGAAGCTTTGGGGCTGTCAGGATTGAACATCTCTACGCCAAAGTACTCATCAAACCATTTCTCTTTTGCAAGCGCATCGTCACCACCACCAGCGATGGCACCGGCATGACCAACCGCACGGCTCAGGTTTGCTTTCCAGCGACCGGTTACGCAGCATACGATGGGTTTGGTCAGCTTGATGGTGCCGTCGGCAACCCAATCCAGTGCCTGTTTTTCATAATATCCGCCGGGCTCAATGTAGCAGAAGATCGCTTTGGTACGCGGATCATTTTCTGCGCAATAGAGGAATTCGGGGAAAGCAAACTGGATATAAAGGTCTTTACCGGAACTCAGTACGGTGGATGTACCGAAACCAGAGGTTTTCAGGTATTCAGGAATGGTGGTACTGAAGTTACCGGAGTTACTGAAAACAGCAACACTGCCTTTTACAAGGGATTCACCCGGATTATTTCCGCCCAGGGCACCACCAACACGTACCTGGTCCCAGGAGTTACCGATACCCAGGCAGTTTCCGCCAAATACATCAATTTTATTTTCCTGTGCGATGGCGCGGATAAACGCAGAATCTTTAACACCTACTTTTTCTGTCAGGATAACGATTTTGGTCAGATCGGGATTGTGGGCAATCAGTTCGGCTGCAGCAGCAGCAACCGCTGTGGGCGGCAGATAGATAACGCCTACATCAAATTTAATACCAGCGTCGACAATCTCTTTAACACTGCCGTATGCAGGGATATCACCAATTTTGGTTTCCAGTTTTGCACCGGACTTTCCATATTGAACACCAGCAACAATGTTGCCGCCACTGAATTCATGTGATGTGGGGGTTACGCCTCTACTTTCACCACCCAGAAGATTCATCACGATGCAACGGGATTCTTTATTTGCTATTTCTTCTAGATTATTTACTCCCACATAATAGGGGAACGGATTAGTTTGGCTCATAGCTTCTCCAATAAAATGATTTAATTCCTGTTTAATTTGCTAAAATGCTTTTGATTTATAATTAAATCGTCAGATTACCTTTGACCTTTGTTTTTGGTTCAGCAATTAATTATTTCTTATTTGCTGTAATCCATGCATCCAGTTCCAGGGTGTAATTCAATACACCAATCATACTACTGTCAAAACCGAACATTTTGTATGGAATTTTCATACTGTCAAGAAGGTCACGGGCATAAATCATTCCCTGCACGACATTTGGTCCACCACGACCGATTACAACGTGTACATCAGGATTCAGCTGAATATTTTCTCTCAGGGCATCCAGCATCGCTTTGATGGTAACGAAGATATCTGTATTGTTTGCTTTACCACCAATAATCTGAACAATGTTTGCATTTTTCAGGAAATGTCTGTAGCAAATGCTTGCAATCTCTTTCATCTTTGCATAGGGCGGGTTTCCACCAAAGTCAGATGAGAACATTGCTTTGTCGCCCAGAACCTCAGTGGCCGCACTGTTGGCACCACCACCGAACATGAAAGGCAGAATGGTTCCGTTGGGATTGAGTTCCACAACGTCACTCTGTCCCTGATAGGTTCTCAGCTGGTTGATTTCGGTTTCAAACTCCGTCAATTCGGTAGCAAATACTTCATTGGGGAATTCAATGCGGGTATGTGCGGGATCGTCCTGGTCAAAAGCGGCTTTAACGTCGCAGGCAACCGGAAGGGGACGTTTGCCTTTTTTCATACGGATGGGGTTCAGCTCAATCATGGTCAGACCATAATTGTTATACAGATCCCACAGTTTGGGAAGCTGCTGTACCAGCGGGCTGATGAACGGTTTGGGGCATCCCAGTTTCAGCAGTGCATCATTGATATGATAGCCTCTGAGGCCTTCATTGGGGTTAAACGGAACGATTGCTTTTTTGTCGTCCGGAAGTTCTTCAACTTCAACACCACCCTCAACAATCAACAGCATGACGGGTGTTCTGGTAATTGTTGAGGTTGTAATACTTACATAAAGCTCTGCATCTGAGGCGACAAACTCTTCAAATGTAACGCCGTTTGCTTTATGTGTCGTAGGTCCTTGCTGATATTCGGCATAGAAAAGATCTTTTTTGGCCTGGACGGCATCGGCATAGTTGTCGACGATTCTTACCAGTCCTGCTTTTCCTTTTTTACCGGCACTGCCCATAAAAGACGGTTTTACAACGAGCTTGCCGCCTTTTTTCAGCAACGCTTCAATCTGTTCTTTGGTAGCATTTTCTGTCAGGGTCTCTGCTACAGGGAAATCAACGACATCCATCAATTGCTTTCCGTATTTTAATCCAGTTAGTTGCATTTTTCCTCCCTGATAATTGTAGTGAATTTAATTAAATAATTTCTCAATTCATTTGATATTACCAACAGACATCAATTCTGACATCCTGTCTTTCTGTCTTTCTTAAATTTATCTGCGAAAACAAAATGTCATTTTTTAAAGCACCTAAACTCAACCTTGCGGCAATGTCATCCGGTCGGATATTGCGTCAAGGTGCCGTCAGCCACTCCACCTCGCAAGAAGGTTTAAAGATCCCCTCAAACGCTTTCCCACACCAAAACCTCCTTTCTGTTTGGGATTTGAATAAATTTAAACAGTCGTTTCAAAGTTAATGATCTCTTATCAAGTTTAAGTTTATATAAGATAGGAACTTCCGGTTTGTCAATAGGATAGTATAGCCAAAATTCACCGCCGAAATTTAATATAACTTTACAAAAATACGAACAGGTGCCAGCCATAGATATCTTAACCTTATTCAAGAACCATCAATTGTTAGTTCTTCAAAACTATAACTTGTTATTATTTTTTTGTTTATTCCTGCATTTAGCATCTTTATACCAACAGTAATGGTACAATAAATTTTTCTGAATCAATAAATTTAGCAAACGCAAGGCATACAGGCAGATCTGCCAAGAAGGCCAAGGAGATTGAACAGCTTAATGTTTCTTCTTCTTTGAATGGCAACATGCCTTGTGACATATTTGGTCGCTCCCGTTGGTGGTCGCTTTTTGATATAGATGGTACTATATCGCCTAGATTCATCAAGTGCAACAAATTTTTTATTTTTTTAAGATGAATTGAGGAGCGTCTAAAAGAGATTTAATAGATCGTATTGATATAACCCGAAATCAGAATGAAACCATTTATTATATGTTGACTAAAACATTGATTTTAAACTATATAGATCGGCTGTATATTTTTTTGAAATAAACGACATAAATTTAAAGATATAAAAAAGCATGCAGACCATACGCGGGTTCAGAGATATTTTACCGGAGCAAATCGCTCTGTGGCAAAAGGTGGAACAAGAAGCGGCAGCCCTGTTTGAATCCTTTGGATACAGGGAAATCCGTATTCCGATTATTGAAAAAACAGCATTATTTGCCCGGAGTATCGGAGAAACAACCGATATTGTTGAAAAGGAGATGTATACCTTTGAAGACAGAAAAGGAGATATGCTCACACTGCGGCCCGAGGCCACCGCATCCATTTGCAGGGCGTATATCCAGCATAAAATGTATGCTGCCGAACCGTTCCGCAAGTTCTACCTGACAGGTCCCATGTTCCGCCGGGAGCGGCCGCAAAAAGGACGCTACCGCCAGTTTTACCAGATTGATGCCGAAGTTTTCGGGATCGACTCCCCTTATATTGACAGTGAACTGATTTTTCTTTTGCACACATTGCTGCACCGCCTTGGACTTGCGGGCCTTTCGGCCCATATCAACAGCCTTGGCTGCCCTGACTGCCGCCCTGATTTTCAAAAGGCCCTGCTGAATTTTTTAGGCGACCGAAAAGACAAACTGTGTGAAAACTGCCAACGCAGGCTGGTTAAAAATCCGTTACGGATATTAGACTGCAAGGCACAAACATGCCGGCAGGCCCTTGAAGGGGCACCGGCCACGGTGGATCATCTGTGTCCGGATTGCCGTACCCATTTTGAAACCGTGAAAAACAGCCTTGAAAAACTAGGCGTGGATTTCATGGTTGATGATACCCTGGTGCGTGGACTTGATTATTATACCCGCACAGCCTGGGAAATTCAGACCACAACACTTGGTGCCCAATCCGCCGTTGCCGGGGGCGGCCGGTACGATCGTCTGGTGGAAGAGCTTGGCGGACCCTCAACACCGGCCATCGGGTTTGCCATCGGGTTTGACCGTCTGGTGGAAGTGTTGGAACAGCTTGACGACCAGACGTATGAAAAGCGCCCTGACATTTTTATTGTCAGCCTGGGAGCGGATGCCCAGAAATATGCATTTGAATGGTCCTGCAAACTGAACACCATGGGCATTAGAACAGATACGGATTTCCGTGGAAAAAGTATGAAGGCATTGATGAAGCGGGCAAACAAGCTTAATGCCGCGCTTGTTCTTATTGTCGGGGACAATGAACTGACTCAAAAAAAAATTGTGCTGCGCAACATGGAGACCAAGGAACAAACGGAAATCGGCATAGAAAACCTAGTGAATGACTTGGCACAATTGATTAAAAATTAGGCATCCTTCATATGATCCCAAAAGTACTTTACACTTTTTGAATGGAGGTTCCCGAAAAATGGGGGTCGGCATCTGGAAAGTGTAAAGCGGGAAATGAAGGATGCCAAAAATTAATATAGTTATGGAGTTTAAGGAGCTAAAGAATAAAAGTGACTGACTTACTTGGAGATATGAAACGCACCCACTCTTGTATTGAGTTGGGAAAAAGCCACATTGGCCAGGACGTCGTACTCATGGGGTGGGTTCAGCACCGACGGGATCACGGCGGTGTTATTTTTGTAGACCTCCGGGACCGGGAAGGCATTACCCAGGTTGTGTTTGATCCATCGGTCTCCGAGGCTGTCCATGAAAAAGCCCAGGAAATCAGAAACGAATATGTCCTGGGCATCAAAGGAAAAGTGTCGGCAAGACCTGCGGACATGATAAACCCCAGAATGACCACGGGTGTTATAGAGGTACTTGTGACGGAGCTGCGGATTTTTTCCAGGGCCAAAACACCCGCCTTTCAAATTGAAGACCGGGTGGATGCATCGGAAACCATACGACTCCAGTACCGTTATCTGGATTTAAGGCGCACCCAGCTTAAAAATAACATGCTGGCCCGGCACAAAACCACCATGACGGTTCGAAATTATCTGGATGCCAACGGATTTATAGATATTGAAACCCCGGTGTTAACCAAAAGCACGCCCGAAGGTGCCAGGGATTATCTGGTTCCCTCCCGGGTCAACCAGGGCGACTTTTATGCCCTGCCCCAGTCTCCCCAGCTGTTCAAACAGCTTTTGATGGTTGCCGGCTTTGACCGGTATTATCAGGTTGTCAAATGTTTCAGGGATGAGGATCTGCGGGCGGACCGCCAGCCCGAGTTCACCCAGATTGATATGGAGCTCTCCTTTGTAGATGAACATCAGGTGATGGCGATTACCGAAGGATTGATCAAAGCCATATTCAAAAATGTGCTGGATGTGGACTTTCCCGAACCGTTCCCCAGCATGACCTGGGCCGAGGCCATGGAGCGATTCGGCATAGACCGTCCTGATTTAAGGTTTGGTCTGGAATTAAAAAATGTGTCCGACATTGTAGCCAATGCAGATTTCAAAGTGTTTGCCTCTGTGGTTAAAAACGGCGGGCTGGTCAAGGCCGTCAATGCCAAGGGCTGTGCTGATTTTACCCGAAAACAGATTGATGAACTCACCGAATTTGCCGCTGTTTACAGAGCCAAAGGCCTGGCCTGGATAAAAATAAAAGAAGATCAGTGGCAGTCCCCTATTGCCAAATTTTTCTCGGATGATGAAAAAGAGGCGTTAAAGCAGCGCCTGGATCTTGAACCCGGTGATATTGTCTTTTTTGTGGCAGACAAGCCCAATATCACCAATGAAGCCCTGGGGCAGTTGAGAAACGAGTTGGCACGCAGGCTCGGACTCATTGATGATAATGAGTTCAAATTTACCTGGATCACCCATTTCCCCATGTTTGAATATGATGAAACGGAAAAACGCTACCAGGCGCTTCATCATCCGTTTACCGCCCCCATGGAAGCGGATATCGACAAACTGGAGAGCAACCCCCTGGAGGTCAACTCCCGGGCCTATGACCTGGTTCTCAACGGTGTTGAGATCGGCGGCGGCAGCATCCGCATCCATGACAGCGAATTGCAGGAACGGGTACTCAAGTGTTTAGGAATCGGTCAAGAAGAAGCAAAGGAAAAGTTTGGGTTCCTGCTGGAAGCCCTGACGTTTGGCGCACCGCCCCACGGCGGACTGGCATTTGGTCTGGATCGCCTGGTGATGCTGCTTTGCCGTGAGGATTCCATCCGCAATGTTATTGCCTTTCCCAAAACCCAGAAAGCCACCTGCCTGATGACCCAGGCACCCTCAAAAGCGGTTGCGGCTCAGCTTCAGGAGCTGGCTATTAAAACGGTAAAACCCATCGAGTAAGCCGAATGTCCATTGTAGGCCATTTTTCGTAGGGGCAACCCTCTGTGGTTGCCCTCGTTAGGGCAGGCACGGTGGCCTGCCCCTACAGCGGCCGACGTTAGAACCAATCCCGGCATACGAAATTTAAAAACCGCCCGGAAACAACAATTTGTTTCCGGGCGGTTTTATTTCAAAGCCTACATGTCCCAATAGTCTAAGTTTATGCCCGTTTTCTTTTTACATGGAGAATCGGGGTGTTAAACACCAGGGCAGAGACATCTTTATCATTTTTAACCTTAAGCTCCAATGCATCCTTATCAATTTCAAAGTATTTTGATATCACATCAACAATATCCGTCTGAAGGTCCGTCAAAGTCGTATCGTTCACCTCCAGCTTGTCATAAACTAAAGAAAATTGAAGGCGCTTTTTTGCTTCGTCACTACTTCTTTTCTGGCCTGAGAACCGTTTCAAAAAGTCTTGCAGCATTCAAAACCCTCCTTATCATCTTAACCCGAACGTTTTACTCAATTTGCTCCATACGCTGGTTTTCCGATTCGGTATCTCAATGGGAATTTTTTCTCCATTCAGACGTTTGGCAATCCTGCGAAAGGCTTGTCCGGCGGTGGAATCGTTCTGAAGCACCAACGGCGTACCGGTGTTGGAGGAGATGAGTACCTTTTCATCCATGGGCACAAGTCCTGCCAGATCAATGGATAATATCTCCAGCACATCTTCATGGCTGAGCATCTCACCGCGTTCCACACGGACCGGCTCAATACGGTTGACAATGAGTTTGGGCTCCAGGGAACGGGCATATAAAAGACCGATAACGCGGTCTGCATCCCTGACGGCGGAGACATCGGGCGTACATACCACAACCGCTTCATTGGCGCTGATAATGGCGTTCTCAAACCCGCGTTCAATGCCGGCCGGAGAGTCCATGATCACATAATCAAATTTTTTGCGCAGCTCCTTGGCTATCCGTTCAACCCCTGTCGATGTCAACACATTTTTATTATCACTTTGGGAGGCCGGGATTAGAAAAAGATTCTCAATGCGTCTATCCCGGATGGCTGCCTGGTCAATTTTGCACCTGCCCTGAACCACATCTACGATATTAAAAACAATCCGGTTTTCCAGGCCCATAACCACATCAAGGTTACGCAGTCCGATATCCATATCCACAATAGCGACCCTTTTTCCTTCAAGTGCCAGGGCCGCCCCAATGGAAGAGGTCGCTGTTGTTTTTCCCACGCCGCCCTTTCCAGATGTTACAACAATAATTTTTCCTTCCAAATTACACCTCAATAGTTATGATTGTTTTTATGGTCCTTATATCACTTCCGGCCAGGGCATGCGTTTGAACGGATTTTCTTTCATATAATTTTTAACCACAACAATGCCCTGCTCCACACAGGCAAATTCAGGACCTTGGGTGCCTGGTTCGCTGGCGCCGGTGGCGGTTATCAGTCCGATTTTTACCAGACTGGGGTTAAATACCAGGGAAAATATCATGGCCCCATCATTTTTGGGGTATCCGGCATGGACTTTTCCTGCCAGGGTGCCAAGCACAATAATATCACCGCCTGCGGTAAGTTCGGCGCCGGGGTTCACGTCCCCTGTGATCACCAGATGTTTTCCGGCATTGATTTTCTGGCCGGAGCGCACCCGTCCCCTGAGCATAAGCACGTCACTTTTGTGATGGTTCCAGCCCCTGGACAAATCCCTTTGACGGCGACGTTCGGTGGGAATGGAGCGTTTTTTGGGGGAAGTGGAAATCGTGCCCAGCTCAAAGTTACTTTTAAGGTGTGATTTTATCCTGTCAACCAGTTCCTCCTGCCCGCCGACATCACCGGTATCAAGGACTATATCCACATTTATGGCCAGATGTTTGATTTTTTCAAACAATCTGTCAATTTCAGCAATGATTTCAGACTCCGGGTGGGAGGGGTCGATGGTAATCCACAATCCGCTACCAGCACCTTTGAGTTTGACAGGGGCGGTGTTATCAAAATTTATCATTAAAATCCACAAGCAAAGTTGAGATTGATCCGTACCATTTCTGCCCGGCGTAAAAAGCTGTTCAGAATATGAATTTATGAATGTTTACGAGACTATAGAAAATCATAAAAACGGTGTCAAGGAATGATGGATTTTCACTCGACTATCAAGTTTCACATATCCGGACAGATACCGAAAAGAACCTGTCAACCCAGAATCTCTCGTAACTTATGTGAAAAATCCACCATGGAATAGGGCTTGAGAATATATCCTTTGCAACCCTGCCTGAGCATTTCCTGGGCATTGTCATCAATGGCATATCCTGTGGAAAGCAGCACCTTAATATCAGGGTTAAGTTTTTTGAGCGCCATAAACACATCCAATCCATCCATGCCCGGCATGATCATGTCCAGCACCACAACATTGATGTCGTTCTTTTTTTTTGAATAAATCTTCAAAGCATCCTTGCCGGAAGCCGCTGTGAAAACCGTATAACCCAGGGCCTTACATATGGTACGTCCAACGTCGAGAATGCGCTGTTCATCATCTACCAGGAGTACGGACTCATGGCCGAGCTTCAGCTCCTCCTGGGCGGAAGGCATGTCATTGAGGTGATTGTCTTCTGCCAGGGGCAGAATAACGGAAAAAGAGGAGCCGACATTTGGAGAGCTCCATACATCAATGACGCCATTGTGATGTTTAACGATCTTTTTGGCAAACGTAAGGCCCAGTCCTTTTTTTTCCGGAAATTGTTTATGATTATAGGAATAAAAGGCTTTGAATATTTTTTCCAGGGTGTCCCTGTTCATGCCGATACCGGTATCGGATATTGTGATTTTACAAAAAAGACCGGATTCCAGTCCAACGGCCTCTGCGGCATCATTAAGAATTGCGGCAGCTTCCGTGCGCACGGAAAGTTTGCCACCTTCGGGCATGGCTTGCAATGCGTTATTGATTATATCGGTGACCACCTGTTTAATTTTTTCAGAATCGCCTCTTATCATTAAAGGCCTGGCATTAAGGCTTACATCCAGGATAATCCGTTGCCCGTCCAGATTAAACGTTTCCACCACCGACCGCACCAGCCTGTTCGCATCAATGCGTCTTAAATAAACCTCATCGGCCATGGCAAAGCCAAGCAGTTGGTTGGCAAAATCTGAACCTTTGTCAACACTGGACAAAATTTCAATAATGTGGTTGTAGAGCGGATCTGTGGGATTAACATTGTTCAACATCATGGAGGCATGTCCCTTAATGGTGGTCAACAGATTGTTGACGTCATGGGCAATTCCGTTGGCAAGCGCCTCCACTGCATCTGTTTTTTCAAATTGGGTTGCAGTTGTAATATGTTCCATTTCGTCCTTATGTTTTACTCCCACTCAATCATCAAGTCCCAAGTCAATACCAAAAGACTTTCCAGCCTTTCGTTAATGTTGATGGTTTCTGTTCTCCATTCCTTATTTTCCAGAAGCATCTTTAAGCCCTCCCGAATGATGGCATGGTCATCAGCTCTCAGAGCCTTTAACAGCATATGACGCCAAAATATTCTGTTAAAGTCTATATTGAAGATCAATTAAAATCAAATATTAATTCGGATTATTTACCTAATTTATTGTGGTTTCAGCAATGCCGTTTTATTCTCGCACAAAGCCGCAAAGACACAAAAGGTCATAAAACCAAATCAACGTTTTGTGGCTTAGTATCGTTGTGCGAGTTTTTTATTTGCCCAAGCCAACGAATCTTGATAAAAACATGGGAGCAAGCATGCTAATTGAAAAAAAGAATATCAATCTTATCATTTCCCAAGGCGAAAAATATGATTAAAACCTTTACAGTTGAGGGCCGGCAGGGAACCTCTGCCATCCATGTGGGAGCGTCCTTGTCCCGTGTAAAAGATTACCTGCCGGACCAGGGTTCTGTGGTTATTGTTACCGATGAAAACATCCTCAAGCATTACGGTGCATCCTTTCCTGCCGGCCATGTGATCACCATCGGTACCGGGGAAAAGGTCAAAACCCTGGCTACGGTGGAATATATCCTGCGGGAAATGATTAAGGCCGGGTGCGACCGGTCAAGTTTTTTGCTGGCCATCGGCGGAGGCATTGTCTGTGACATTGCCGGATTTGCAGCATCTGTTTTTCTAAGAGGCATCCGTTTCGGCTTTGTTTCCACCTCTCTTCTTTCCCAGGTGGACGCCAGCGTCGGGGGCAAAAACGGGGTCAATCTGGACGCCTTTAAAAATATGGTGGGGGTGTTCAACCAGCCCCGGTTTGTCCTGTGTGACATCGACATGCTGTCCACCCTGCCGGACAGGGAAATCTCCAACGGTCTGGCCGAGATTGTCAAACATGGACTGATTAAGGATCTCGCCCTTCTGGCGTTTATCGAAAACAACCGGGATAAGGCCCTGGCCCTGGAGCGGGAAACGGTTTTCCGAATGGTTGTGGATTCAGTCGGCATTAAATCCCGTGTGGTCCAGGCAGATGAACGAGAGGCCGGGGAGCGCCGCAAGCTTAACTTCGGCCACACCATCGGACATGCGTTTGAAAAATTGAACCCCTGCGGCCACGGCCGTGCGGTTGCCGCAGGGATGGTAGCGGCAGCACAGTTTTCCCGACAAAAAGGGTATATTGATCAAGCAGATGTGGATCGAATCAAAAATTTGCTTTCAGGTCTTGGGCTGCCTGTTGCCTTTGACTTCCCCCCGGAACAGATCATTGAGGCGGCCTCCCGGGATAAGAAAAAACAAGGCAATCATCTCTTTTTTGTTTTTCTCGGACAGATCGGACAGGCCAGGGTGGAAGACATAAGCTATGATGACCTGAATGGTTTTATTCGTGGTTATTTTGTCTGATGTTCGGTATTATAAATAAATTTAAGGAATTAAGGAGATTCGAATTATGGCAAGTTTAAAAGGAACCAGGACGGAAAAAAATCTGCTCACCGCCTTTGCCGGTGAATCCCAGGCAAGAATGCGCTATACTTATTTTGCCAGCCAGGCGAAAAAGGATGGGTATGTCCAGATTTCTGAAATTTTCGCCGAAACTGCCGACCAGGAAAAAGAGCATGCAAAGCGCTTTTTTAAATTTCTTGAAGGTGGCGAGGTCGAGATTTCCGGCACCTTTCCTGCCGGTGTTATTGGTACCACACTGGAAAACCTGAAAGCGGCTGCGGCCGGAGAGCATGAAGAGTGGTCTCATATGTATCCGGAATTTGCCGAGATTGCCAGGAAAGAGGGTTTTGATGCCATTGCCCTGGTTTTTGACATGGTATCTGTTGCTGAAAAACAGCATGAAAAAAGATACAATGACCTGGCGGCCAATATTGAGGCAGGCACGGTGTTCAAAAAAGAAGCCCCGATCACCTGGCGGTGCCGGAACTGCGGCTACCTGCATGAAGGGATTGAAGCGGTTGAAATGTGCCCGGCCTGCGCCCATCCCCAGGCGCATTTTGAGGTTCTTGGTGAAAACTGGTAATCGGAAATTTTTTAAGAGCAGTTCCTAAACAGGGATGCGCTTTGTTCTTTTGTTGAACAGAGCGCATCGTTTTTTAATAGCAATGTTGATTTTTGACGTCCAAAATTGACAAAATCCGATTATGAACTTATAGTTTCGGTAATTTTAACCTAAAAAAATAGGAAATAATTATGGCGGAAAATATTATTCATCTCAATGACGAAGACTTCGACGAATTGTTAAAAACATCTGACAAGCCGATTATGGTAGATTTCTGGGCACCCTGGTGTGGCCCGTGCAAAGCCATTGGACCGAGCCTTGAAGCACTGGCCGATGAATTTGGTGATCAGATAACCATTGCCAAAGTCAATGTGGATGATAACCCCATAAGCCCCAGTAAACATAATGTACAGGCCATTCCAACCCTTATTTTTTTTAAAAATGGATCGGTTGTTAATCAAATTACCGGCATGGTGGCAAAGGAAAAACTTGAAGAGGCCATCAAAAGCGTTCTTTAAGGAGATTTCCAATGAGTGAATATGATCTGGTGATCATCGGTGCCGGGCCGGCCGGTCTAACCGCAGGACTCTATGCGGCCCGGGCCCGGATGAATGTTTTGCTGATTGAAAAAGCAGCGCCCGGCGGTCAGGTTCTTGTAACGGACTGGATTGAAAATTATCCTGGGTTTCCCGAAGGGATTTCCGGATTTGACCTGGCCGAAAAAATAAAAGAACAGGCGTTGACCCTGGGGTTGGATATTGAAACCGCAGAGGTTCAGGACCTTGATCTTTCCGGGAAAATTAAGGAGGTAATCCTCAAGCAAAAACGCATTAAAACCAAATCCCTGATCATTGCCTCGGGTGCATCGCCCAGGAAACTTGGGGTTGGCGAGGACAAGTTCATGGGTAAAGGGGTGTCCTTTTGCGGTACCTGTGACGGGCCTTTTTTCAAAGATAAAGTGGTGGTAGCCGTGGGCGGCGGGGATACCGCGATCCAGGAATCCATCTTTCTCACCCGGTTTGCTAAAAAAGTGTATGTCGTCCATCGCAGGGATGAATTACGGGCCACCAAGATTCTCCAGGAAAGAGCGTTTGCCAACGACAAAATTGAGTTCATATGGGATAGCGTCGTAACGGGAATGGATGGATTTTTCAGCGTTGAAAAAGTGAATGTAAAAAATTTGAAAACCGGTGATGAGTCTAAAATTGAGGCAAACGGCTGCTTTATTTGGATCGGTATTCTGCCCAACACCGAATTTATAAAAGGTGCTGTGAAGACCGATGAAAGTGGTTTTATTCTTGTGGATACCCAAATGCAGACAAACGTACCCGGTGTGTTCGCCATCGGCGATGTCAGGGATACGCCTTTGCGACAGATTGCAACAGCTGTGGGAGATGGTGCTGTGGCTGCGTTTTGTGCAGAGCACTATGTAGAGAACTTATAAAATGAAAAAAATTCTCATTGCAGGATTGATCTTTCTTCTACTGTCAGGGTGTTCCCTGTTTGAAGAAGAACATCAGATGAACAAAAACGCCCAGCAGCTGGCCGCTGAAGGGGCTGCGTCATTTATGAATGAGGATTACGCAGATGCGATCAAGGCGTATACGGATCTGAAAGACTGGTACCCTTTCAGTAAATATGCCATTCTGGCGGAATTAAAAGTTGCCGATGCGCATTTTCAGCTTAGGGAATATCCCGAGGCGATTGCTGCCTATGAAAGCTTTGAAAGAATGCATCCTAAAAATGAGGCGGTGCCGTATATTATCAACCAAATCGCCATGTGTTGGTTCAATCAGATAGACACCATAGACAGGGATGCAACGCCTTCAAAGAAAGCAATGGCTGAATTTGAAAGACTGATCCGGTTGTTCCCGGAAAATGAGTATAGCCAAGAAGCTTTGGCGCATATAGATGCCTGCATTGACAATATAGCCGGCCATGAATTATATATCGCCAATTTTTATAATAAAACAAAAGAATACAAGGCTGCGCTGAAACGTTACCAGTATATTGTGGAAAACTATGCCGGGACCGATCAAAGTCAAATCGCCCTTGAAAAAATTCCCGAGGTGTCTGAACAGATTAAAGCAATTGAATCAGACAACAAAAAGAAATAAAAAACCTTTACTTTTATTATAATATGTTGTATCCATCTTGGGTTTTAATTTTGATAGAGCGATTTTATTAGGAGTATAAATTATGTCAAAAGAATGTGCAATCTGTGGAAAAAAACCAATGGTCGGCAATAATGTCAGCCATGCTCATAATCTCAATAAAAGGCGCTTCAATCCCAATCTCCAGAGAGTTCGTGCGGTGATTAAACCGGGTTGCGTCAGAAAAATTGATGTATGCACCTCCTGCATAAAGGCGGGAAAAGTCACCAAAGCCTCTTAGTGTTTGAACGAAAAGTCACCCCATCTGCGGCGTTAAGATGCTTTTAGATTAAAACCGAAGTCCACGAAATTTAGAACTACCATATCTTCGTGGACTTCGTGTTTTTCGTGGTAAATACGCTTTAATTTAGATGCATTGGCTACAGGATTTTGGAAGCCAGCTCTGCCAGTTCAGAACGTTCCCCCTTTTCAAGATTAATGTGGGCATAAAGATTTTGCCCCTTCATCTTTTCTATGATATAGGCAAGCCCATTGGTCTGGGTGTCCAGATAGGGATGGTCTATCTGGAAGATATCTCCTGTAAAAATAATTTTTGTGCCCTCGCCTGCCCGTGTGATAATGGTTTTTACCTCATGGGGAGTCAAATTCTGGGCCTCATCCACGATAAAAAATACCCGGACAATAGACCGCCCCCTGATATATGAAATCGGTGTAATAACGATCTTTTCCTCTTCTATCAGCTCCTTGATATTCTTTCCGTTGACACCATTTTCATTAAATTGATTTTGTATAACAGAGAGATTGTCATACAGGGGTTGCATATATGGATCCAGCTTGGAAGCCACATCTCCGGGCAGAAATCCTAAATCTTTGTTGCTCAGCGGAACCACGGGTCGGGCGATGAAAATCTGGCGGTAGAACTGCTTTTTAGCCAGAGCCGCGGCCAGGGCCAGCAGGGTTTTTCCGGTTCCGGCCTTGCCGGAAATGGTAACAAGAGATATATCCGGATTGAGCATGGCATTCAGGGCAAATGTTTGCTCGGAATTCCGCGGTTTGACGCCATAGCATATTCTGGGCTGAATCAGTTTTACGGTCTGGCTTGCGCCGTCAAAATAAGCCAGGGCCGACTTAGATCCATTTTTCAATATTACATTTTCATTGGCAAAAAGCACAACATCCTCACCCAGGCTTTCGGTTTGTGTTTCATAGGGTTTCTGATACAGCTTGTCCAGTACCTGGGAGCTGATGTTATTTACCACCTTCATACCGGTATACATCTCGGAGATGTTTTCAACAAACTGGGAGTTGTAATTTTCAGTTTTCAAACCAATGGACCGGGCTTTCAGCCGCAGATTAACATCCTTGGTTACAAAAACAACATTATTGAAACCATTTTCTTTGGCAATGGAATAGGCAATGTTTATGATTTTGACATCCGGGGTGATCTCATTAAAGTTATTTCTAATTTTGGGATCCAGGTCGGTGTCCAGGCGGATGGAAATACTGCCCTCTCCATTACCAATGGGTGCCCCGCCGTTGAGTACCGTATCACTGGACAATGCATCCAAGGTTCTTAAAAAGTCCCGGGCATTGCAATTTATGACATTATTTCCTTTTTTAAATTTATCCAGTTCCTCAATAACTGTAATGGGAATGCAAATGTCATTGTCTTTGAATTGGTGAATGCATCCGCTGTCATGTAAAATGACATTGGTATCCAGAATAAATATTTTTTTCATACAAATCTCCGTATAAAATCAAGTCTCTTCAGTGGTTACCCGTTTAACCTCGTTGACGGTTTTTACCTGACGTAATTCTTTCATGACTTTTTTAAGCTGCCCGGAACTTTCCACCATGATGGTGAAATAAAAAACCCCAATACCCTCGTCCGATGTTTCCGAATGCGCGTTTAAAATATTGATCCCGGCCTTTGAAATCACAGCAGCAATGTCGGCCAGCAGGCCGTGGCGATCGTCTGTTTTGATGCAGATGGACGCAGGGTATGATTCCTTAATATCATTGGCCCATTCGACGTCAATAATCCTTTCACTGCTCATTTTTAAAACATTAATGCAGTTCTTCCGGTGGATGGCGACCCCTTGGCCCTGGGTGATATATCCGATGATAGGATCTCCCGGCAGAGGATTGCAGCACTTTGAAAATTTGACCAGAATATCATCGAGTCCTTTTACAATAACCCCGGAGGTTCGTTTGCCCGAAGCCCGGGAAACTATTTTTTCAATGAAAGAAGCATCGGCATCTTCCGCATCTTTTTCAACGCCCGGCACAGCCCGTTTCAACACCTGAAGCGCTGTCATTTGTCCGAATCCCACATGGGCGATCAGGTCGTCAACCGTCTTGAACCCCAATGATTCCGCTACCCTGCCAATGTCACCTGATTTAATCAGCGCATTGAAATTTTGATTGCGTTTTCTGAATGTTTTCTCACACATTTCCCGCCCCAGGGAATAGCTTCGCTCTTTTTCCCTGGCATTGATAAAGGCCCTGATTTTTGTTTTTGCCTTGACTGTTTTAACAAAATTGAGCCAGTCCCGACTGGGATTGTGTCCTTTGGTGGTTATAATTTCAATGGTATCACCGGTGCGCAGCTCGTGGGAAAGGGGTACAAGCTTGCCGTTGACCCGGGCCCCTGTACACTGGGCCCCAACCTCCGTGTGAATCCGGTAGGCAAAGTCGACGGGTGTGGCTTTTTTGGGAAGCGTTTTAATCTCGCCTGTCGGCGTAAATACATAAATTTCTCCAGGATAGAGATCGATGCGCACATTTTCAAGAAACTCATCCGGATCTTTGAGGTTTTCTTGATTTTCCACAAGATTTCGGATCCAGGCAAACAGTTCACCGGTGTTTTCGTCAATTTTGCTTCCCTCCTTATATGACCAGTGGGCTGCAATGCCGGATTCCGCCACCCGATCCATCTCATGGGTTCTGATCTGGATCTCCACCCGTTCACCTTTGGGGCCGATGACCGTGGTGTGGATGGACTGGTACATATTTGGCTTGGGATTGCCGATATAGTCCTTTATTTTATAATAGATGGGTTTCCACATGGAGTGAACCGCCCCCATGGCGGCATAACACTGGGGCACGGTGTCCAGGATGATTCGAAAGGCAATGATGTCATAAACCTCATCAAACTCAAGGCCCTGGGACAACATTTTCTGGTAAATGGAATAAAAAGATTTAAACCGTCCCTTGATCTGGCAGGGCAGTTCCATCTCTTCCATTTTATAGTGCAGGGAGGTTGAAACCTCTTTAATATACGCTTCCTGCTCATCCTTGGCCTTATTGACAAGGTTCAGGATACGATCATGCTCTTCCCGCAGGGTGTAAAAAAAGGCAATCTCTTCCAGTTCATTTTTAATCCAGAAGATGCCGAGACGTGCAGCGATGGGTGCATAGATATCCAGGGTTTCCTGGGCGATAGCCGCCTGCTTTTCCGGTTTTTTGTGGTATTTAAGGGTCCGCATATTGTGCAGGCGATCAGCCAATTTGATGAGCACCACCCGGATGTCATCTGCCATGGCCAGGATCATTTTACGCAGGGACTCTGCCTGCTGGGCCACCTTGGTGGCCGCATGCAGGGCGGACAGCTTGGTCACGCCCTCCACAATATGTGCAACCCCGGGGCCGAACATATCGGAAATATCTTCTTTGGTGGCAGGGGTGTCCTCAATCACATCATGGAGCAGGGCGGCGGCAATGCTCTCCATGTCCAGCTTCATGTGGGCCAGAATATTGGCCACCTCCAGGGGGTGAGACAGATACGGTTCTCCTGAAAGCCTGACCTGTCCTTCATGAACCCGGGCGGAATAGATATAAGCCCGGTCAATGAGCGAGACGTCCGCATCTGGACTGTATTCATAGATTTTGTCCAATATGTCGGTGATTCGAATCATTTTATTCTGCCGGCTGCTGTTTTGTCCTAAGCTTAATATGCCTTGGCAAACAGGACCCGTCGCTCACTTTTTGCATCACAGCAAATACAGGTCCCCGCTTCATCAGGGCTGTCAAACGGAATACACCGGATGGTTACGGACAGATCCTGTTTTATTTTTTCTTCACATTGACCTGATCCGCACCAGTGGGCCAGGACAAACGCGCCGTTGTTATATCCTTTTGCTTTCTTATACAAATCGTAAAATTGTTTTTTTTCATCAATGGAAAAGGTGTGGGCCTCCCGGAAGGCAAGGGCGCGCTGGAACAGCGTACTCTGGATGTCATCCAGAATGTCGGCAATGGTATTTATAAACGCTTCTCTGTTAATTGCCTTTTTCTCACCCGTATCCCTGCGGGCCATGAACACGCTGTTGTTTTCAATGTCCCGGGGGCCAAGTTCCACGCGCACCGGAATACCTTTTTTCACCCAGTCCCATCCTCTGGCACCGCCGATGTCCCGGTTGTCGATCTCCACTTCCACGGGCAGGCCGTAAAAGGTCTGCTGCCTCAGGGCGGTTTTAAGTGCTTCAGCGCTTTCCAGGACACCTGAATTATCAGCCCCTTTCTTGATAATGGGAAGGATCACGACATGGGCCGGGGCAATGCGGGGCGGAACCACCAGGCCGTCATCATCGGAATGTACCATGATCATGCCGCCGATCATCCGGGTGGATGTTCCCCAGGAGGTGGTCCATGCATAGTCTTCCTGACCCGTTTCATTCTGGAATCTGATGTTGGCGCTTTTGGCAAAATTCTGGCCCAGGAAATGGGAGGTACCGGCTTGAAGCGCTCTTTTATCCTGCATCATGGCTTCAATACAGGTGGTATCATCCGCCCCGGGGAATCGTTCGGATTCACTCTTACGGCCTTTAATTACCGGCATGGCCAGCCATTTTTCAACAAATCCGGCGTAAAGGTCCAGCATCTGAAGGGTACGCGCCATGGCCTCATCTCTGGTGGCATGGGCCGTATGGCCTTCCTGCCATAAAAATTCACTGGTGCGCAAAAACATGCGCGTGCGCATTTCCCAGCGCACCACATTGGCCCACTGGTTTAACAGAATCGGCAGATCCCGGTAGGAGGAGGTCCATTTGGCCATGGATTCACCAATAATGGTTTCAGATGTGGGCCGGACAATCAATGGTTCGGCCAGCTCCCCGGCCGGTACAAGTCCGCCGTCTTCCCCCTTTTCCAGCTTATGATGGGTGACAACGGCACACTCCTTGGCAAAACCGTCCACATGCTCAGCCTCTTTTTCAAGGTAGCTCAGGGGAATAAATAGTGGGAAATAGGCGTTTTTTACCCCGGTTTCCTTGAACAGATCATCCATCCGGCGTTGGATGTTTTCCCAAATAGCAAATCCCCAGGGTTTGATCACCATGCATCCGCGGACCGGCGAATTTTCCGACATGTCCGAGGCTTTTACCACCTCCTGATACCATTGGGGATAATCTTCTTCCCTTGTGGGGGTAATGGCGGTTTTAACTTTTTTTCCCATTTATTTCCTCCGCATCTAAAGTCATCGCATCAATCTCTTTTATCAGTTCATCCACAAGATACGCCTGGTCAATTTTACGGATAACTTTGCCTTTTTTAAACAAAATGCCCTTGCCGTCGCCGCCGGCAATGCCGATATCCGCCTCTTTGGCTTCTCCGGGACCGTTGACCGCGCATCCCATAATAGCAACTTTAATCCGTGCGGAGCGCTCAAGTAAAGCTTTTTCTACCTGTTCGGCAATTTTAAACAAATTTATTTTACACCGCCCGCAGGTAGGACAGGAAATCAACTCCGGCCCCCGCTGCCGCAAACCCAATGCCCGTAAAATTTCAAACCCGGTGCGAATCTCTTCCACCGGGTCCCGGGTCAGGGATACCCGGATAGTGTCACCAATCCCTTCGGCCAGCAGCATGCCGATGCCGATGGCGGACTTGGTGATGCCGGCATAAAGACCACCGGCCTCGGTAACACCCACATGAAGGGGCACGTCGGTTAACGGTGCAAGCTGCCGGTAGGCCTCCACGGTGCGTTCCACATCCGAAGCCTTCAAGGAGACCTTGATGTCATAAAACCCCAGATCCTCCAGAATCCGGATATTGGCAAGGGCACTTTCCACCATGCCCCGGGCTGTCACACCGAATTGCTTCTCAATCTCTTTTTCCAAAGATCCGCCGTTTACCCCGATGCGGATGGGAAGGTGGTGGGCCTTGGCACAATCCACCACGGCTTTTATTTTGTCTGCCGTGCCGATATTACCCGGATTTATCCGCAGTCCATCCACCCCGGATTCGGCCGACGCAAGGGCCAGACGCCAATCAAAATGGATATCGGCAATCAAGGGAATGTGAATCCGGGCTTTAATTTTTTTTAAGGCCCTGGCCGCTTCCATATCCGGCACAGCTGCCCGGACAATTTCGCACCCGGCCTTTTCCAGGGACAATATCTGATTTATCGTGGCCTGCACATCCTGGGTCTGGGTGTTGGTCATGGACTGAACCGAAACCGGGGCTTCGGAGCCCACAGGTTGTGATCCCACCTTTATCTGCCGGGTTTTCCGGCGTTCTTTGAGCAGCGGCATAAATTAAATCCTTAATTTAAAAAAGCACATGCCTGCATCGCAGTTTCAGATGCAAGCATGTTATAAGAAACTATAGACAAGATACAAGAAACAAGGGGATGAAGCGCCTCCGGCGCCCATTTTAGCCTGCATTGTTGGTGTCTTTAGTTTCATTGTTTGTTGTGGGCTTGTGGCCCATGTAGGTTTATATGAGAAATAAATTATCATACCGAGGCAGCTCTTTTCAAGATGTAGCTCACACCTGAAACCACCACCGAAATTTCAGTGCCGGGTAAAAAAATTACAACGAATACCATCTAAATTGAATCATACTTAATACTTTTCTTGACAAAAACTGTCTCACTATCCTAAAAGTATGAGTGGTGTACTTACAAGTCAGATAATCGTACTACCGGAGACAAAGATTTTAGTCCTCGGTTTAAGAGGGATAAAAGCATGTTTCATTTGCTTTTCGAAAAATTCCATTTGAATCGAGACATTGATCACAACCATAAACGAAGAGAGGTAAAATGAGCGCGTTAGGTTTAACACACAAAATCCTCAAGGATCACCTGGTTGAACCGGCTGAGTTGCCGGCCCCCGGGGAATTGATCAAGATCAAGATCGATGAGGCTTTTACACAGGATGCCACCGGCACCATGTGTATGCTTCAACTGGAAGCCATGGGCATTGATAAGGTAAAGCCCCTTTCTGTAAACTTTGTTGATCACAGCATGCTTCAATCCGGTTTCAGAAATCCGGATGATCATCAATACCTGAGAACTGTTGCCGCTAAGCTGGGCATCATCTTTTCACCGCCGGGAACCGGTATTTGCCATTTCACCAATATGGAAAACTTTGTTAAACCCGGCATGACAGGTGTTGGCGCTGACAGCCATACCGTGAACGCCGGTGGCGCAGGTGCAATCTTCATGGGTGCCGGCGGATATGACGTTGCCCTGGCAATGGCAACCGGCATGTACACCATGCCCATGCCCAAGGTGACCCGGGTTAACCTGACTGGTGAGCTGGCCAAAAACTGCATGGCCATGGACGTCATCCTGAAGATGCTGGAAATTGTCACCGTAAAAGGCGGCAAGGGCATTATCTTTGAGTATGCAGGTCCCGGCGTTGCGACCCTGTCTCTGACAGAACGGGCCACCATCACCAACATGGGTGCTGAAATGGGTGCCACCACCTCTATCTTCCCCAGTGATGAAAGAACCAAAGAATACCTGGAAAGCCGTGGCCGCGGTGGTGATTACACCGAACTGTCCGCAGATGAAGGCGCATCCTATGATGACGAAATTGAAATTAACCTGTCTGAAATCGAACCGCTGATCGCCATCTATCCTTCTCCGGGTAATGTTGAAAAAGTTAAAGATCATGCCGGAACCAAAATTCATCAGGTTTGTATCGGTTCCTGTACCAACAGCTCCTTTGAAAACATCGCCACCTTTGCAGAAACCCTTAAAGGCAAACGTGTTAAAGTTGATACCCTGCTCTATCCGGGTTCCAGATCCGTGGCCATGCAGCTGGCCGACGCCGGTTATATGTCAATGATGTTTCATTCCGGTGTCAGAATCATGGAGAATGGTTGCGGCGCCTGCATCGGCCAGGGCGGTTCTCCCCCAAGCGAAGGTATCACCCTGAGAACCTTCAACCGGAACTTCCCCAAACGTTCCGGTACGGACGACGCCGAGTGTCATCTGATCAGCCCGCTTGTTGCAGCGGCCAGTGCCCTGACCGGTGAGATCACCGTTCCGGAAGCCAAAGACATTCCCATTAATGTCATTCCGCCGGTTATCGACACCGACTCCTTTATCATGCCGGATCAGGCTGATAAATCCGAAGGCGTTGTTCGCGGACCCAACATCATGGCGCTGCCTGATTTCAAGCCGCTGCCCGACGTTGTCAAAGGCGAAGTTCTGCTTAAAACCGGCGACAACATCAGTACCGACGACATCCAGCCTGCCGGTGTATTCCTGCCTCTGCGCTCCAATGTTAAAGAATATGCCATGCAGGCAACTTACAACCAGGTTGACAGCACCTTTGCCGAACGCGCTGTGGCGCACAGAGACGCCGGCGGAGAAGGTTTCATCATTGGTGCTGAAAACTACGGTCAGGGAAGTTCCCGTGAACATGCCGCGCTGTGCCCAAGATGGCTTGGCATCCGGGCCGTCATTGTTAAATCCTTTGCCCGTATCCATGTGGCCAACCTGGTGAACTTCGGTATTGTTCCGATGACCTTTAAAAACCCGGATGACT
Organism: Desulfobacter latus; assembly: GCF_013389365.1. Taxonomy (GTDB): domain Bacteria; phylum Desulfobacterota; class Desulfobacteria; order Desulfobacterales; family Desulfobacteraceae; genus Desulfobacter; species Desulfobacter latus. Next base: position 7,097 of record NZ_JACADJ010000034.1, on the reverse strand, counting down.
ATGACAAAATCAAACAGGGCGACACGGTATCCTTTGATGCCACAGACCTGGCCGGCGATCTGTTCCTTGAGGTCAATGGCGAAAAACTTCCGCTTGAACGCGCTTTTGATAAAGACGTGATCCCCACGCTGAAATTAGGTGGCGCGCTGCCTCAGTTTAAAGCGACCTTCAAGGGATAACCGCTGTAATTAAAGCATTAAGCCTGGGAAACACTGTTCCCCGGCATTCATAAAATAAAAGGGGGATAATCTAACGGTTATCCCCCTTTTATTAATTCTTAGGCAAGAAAACCCCGAAGTCTTTAGCTTCGGGGATGAATTGCCATATTGTTAACCTTGTGATTCGATATATTCCCTAATTGTATCAATTGAAGCATTCCCAATAGAAATGATTTTTCCTTCTATACTTCATCTACACAGTCTTTAACGTTTTTTGATGAAATAATACTTCAATATACTTAATATTTTTTACAATAGGCTTGCTGCCATTAACTATTTTTAAATATTGCCCTTTGTTTTGAACGCCTATAGCTCGATATATTTTACCATCGAATTTAACAATATCATCAGGTCTAATAGCATATCTTTGTTTTCTAATTTGACGCCTGCCTTTTGATACCTTAACTCCTCGGTACTTTCTCAAGTTTTCACCATTAAGGTTTTTGTTTCGAGTTCTACGCCCAGAGTGAAGCTCTCCACCTGAAACTTTTTTACCTGTACGAGTATCAATGATTTTTGCATCATAAAACTTTTCAAGACAACGATTATTCTTACGTTTTTGATGAAAAAATATTGGTTTACACCTTTCCTGGTTCTCTCCGCCTGCTATACAAAAAGCATCATGGTAATGTGTCTTGGGCAAACTCAATCCTATTCGCTTATGCTTTGTAATATGCCCATATGTATGGGCGCATTTCAGTTCATCAACTAATTTCCAACGAACAATCGACATAAACGTTTCCGGTTTGAATGACTTTGTTTTTGCCTCCCAACCATAAAGAAAACCTTTTTTCTTATGTTTAGCTGGTGTGTGGCACTTATCGCAAAGTGTAATTAAGTTTCCGGGTCGATCAGACCTATCTTTTTTCCAAAAACCAATATGGTGGATTTCTAATATCTGATTTTTAGATTTGTTTTTACAATTAGGATTTTGACATTTGTGGTTATCTCGATGAAGAATGTATTCTCTTAAATTCCAAAAACCTAATTGCTCCCCTTCTTGGTATTGCTTGCCATTGATTTCTGGAGCTTTAATTTTTTGAATATCAAAGGCAGCTATTTCAATAATCGTTTTGGTTATAGGTAGTACAGAGCAAAGACGCTTAATAAATTTGATATGGGAATCAAACTTATGTTGAATAGAGGGAGCAAGCCAACCTTTAGGCTTAATACGATTGTCAAATCGTGGTTTTCTGTATCTTAAACGTGAACGTCTTTGTGTTCGATACATACGTCTTTCCTTGTTTCTTTCAACCTGTCCTTGAAGTAACTTAATTTCACTTGAAAAAACTTCATTCGTAGGGCTTACTACTGAAATGCCGATATTGTGATATCCAGCATCAACACCTAAGACTAGATCTTGCTTCGCCTCTCCGGTAGCATAGGTTAGTTGAATGGTAAAAGGTCGATGGCTATGAATTCGTGCCTTCCCATTTTTCAACAATAACCTTGCTTTTTGCACGGTTGTAGGCATTAAAGCCTCACCTCTCATATTTAATACACAAACTTTCAAATTAATTTCCTTAATAAAAATTTAGCAGATACTCTCAAGATCTACTCTCACAAAAGTGATTGATCCACTTCGCCAATGTTATCCGTAGGTTTAAAGTTTGCATCACTTCTCCTACCCTCAGAGATGTTTAAACACAAACCGCAGACTTTGGAACGAGTGGAGTATTCCAGGCTGCCTACAATATATTCTACAGTAACGTAGTTCTCAAAGAACTTAGGCTAATCAACTTGGCTTGAAAGTTACCTCTCAAGCCACTCGGTCTTTAGCCGAGGGGTTGTTGACTATTGATATAAAACAGAAATCAGCATCCTCGTGCCTACCACGTAAAGCAGCACGGCAAAAATACGTTTGAGCTTGTCAACGGGCAGGTTATGGGCAAGTTTTACCCCAATGGGCGCCGTGAGTACTGAGGCTGCAACAATTCCCGCCAGAGCAACGAGATTGACAAACCCCAGGGACAGGGGCGGCAGATTCGGGGTGCCAAGCCCGTTGATCACATACCCTGAAAAACCGGCTGCAGCAATGGGGAATCCAATGGCGGATGAGGTACCGATGGCTTTGTGGATTTTGGTATTGCACCAGGTCAGAAACGGCACCGACAAGGTACCGCCGCCAATGCCCACAAGGCTTGAAAAGACGCCGATGATGCTGCCTGCCGCAAAGATACCTGTGGTGCCGGGGATATCCCGGGTGGGTTTGGGTTTCATTCCCATAATCATCTGGGTGGCCACATAGTATAAAAAAATGCCGAAAAAACATTTAAGAAAATTAGTGGAAAGCATGGAAGCAATCCAGGTGCCTGTAAACGTCCCTACCAGGATACCCGGCGTTATTCTGAAGACCACGGGCCAGACCACAGCCTTGCGTTTATGATGGGAACGCATACTGGAAACCGAAGTAAACAAAATACTGGCCAAAGAGGTGCCCAGGGCCATGTGAACAATAACTTCATGGGCCACATGCTGGTGCGTAAACACCGAAGTGAGCATGGGAACAATCACAAGGCCGCCGCCAATGCCCAGAAGCCCGGCCAGCACCCCCGCCACACCGCCCACAGCCAGATACAAAACTATATAAATCATTGAATCAGTCCTTTATCCGTAATTATACAAAAATGACGAATATATAAAATCAGAATGAAAAGCAATCAATCATAAATTACTTATCTGTCAAATTCTCAAACCCATACCAGGCAGCACCATGCAAAGCCGCCTTGGGATCAAGAATCACATAAACGGGCATATTGGCGCACAATGAAAAAAACCGGCCCTTGTCGGCAATACTGCTTAAAAAATCGGGCCGGGCCAGCCTTTTGAGGATACGCGGCGGTATCCCCCCGCCAAGATAGATGCCGCCTGTGGGCAGAAGCGTCACAGCCATATTGCCGATAACCGTGCCAAGGGCGTGGACAAACATATCCAATGTGGCGTCGCAGATATCAACTTTGTTTTCAAGGGCGGTTTCTACAATCACCGGTGTTTTATCCGCCGCTGCAGCCAGTTTTTGCTTTAGCCAGCCAGGTTCCGGGAAAATTTTATTTTCCAGAAAATATTCATAAATAATGGGCAGGTGGCTGCCCGAGCACACCCGTTCAAAACTGACGTGACCATAGCGCCGGGTTAAAAATTCCAGAAGTTTAACATCCTGGGGATTCCGTGGGGAAAAGGCTGTATGCCCCCCTTCGCCGGCAAAGGCACGGTACCGGGCGCCTGTCCAGACCATGAAAGCAATGCCTAAACCCGTGCCCGGCGCAATAACCGCCTTGTTGCCCATGGGCTCAGGAGTTCCCGGATTCAGGGTAAACAAATCGTCTTTGTCCAGACAGGGTACTGAAACGGCAATGGCTTTTAAATCATTTATCAATGAAACCCTCGGGATGGCGCAAGTTTGTTCAATCTCATCAGCGCTGATTTCCCAGGGCAGATTGGTGATCCGGCAATGCCGGTCTTTTACCGGGCCTGCCACCCCGAAACAGGCTGCTTGCGGTTTTGCACCGGTCTGATCTAAAAATCTTTTAACAATGCTTTCAAAAGACTGATACTCAACATTTTTAAAGCGGGTTTCGTGAACCGGATTTCCCGGCACTTGTGTTCTTTCGGCATAGATCCCAAGCACTGTTTTTGTGCCGCCGATATCCCCTGCAAGAATCATGGGCCTTCCCTCAGTAGAATAAAAAGGTTATGAATGTGTTTGACAACAATATTCTTTATATATATAGGCTTTTTTTAAGCATTTTAGGAGCGTTAATAAAGAAATATGTTTAATACATATTTGCTGCTCGATGACCGAGTTGCAGTGAACGGAGCAAACCATGGACACGTATTATATTGACGGCAAATTCGTATCTGAAGACGAGGCTGTCCTTTCTGTAAAAGATATCACCGTATTAAGGGGATTTGGCGTATTTGACTTTCTGATCACCTATAACAAACGTCCGTTTCGCCTTGAACAGCATGTGGCCCGCCTGGAAAATTCCGCCCGCCATATCGGACTTGAACTGACGCACGCCAACAAAGAAATCTGCGACATTGTCATGCAGACCATAGAAAAAAATCCACACCACAAAGAAGAAAATATCCGCATTGTCTACACCGGTGGTATCAGCTCTGACGGCGTAACTCCCCAGGGAAACGGCATTCTCATGGTCATGGCCACGCCCAAGCATGAGCTGCCGGACTGGTGGTACACCCAAGGCACCAAAATCATCACTGTGGACATGGAACGATTCATCCCCGAAGCCAAGAGCAGCAACTATCTGTCAGCCGTATTCGCCCAGCAGAAGGCCCGCAGCCAGGGTGCCATTGAAGCCATCTACAAAAATAAAGACAATCGTCTGCTCGAAGGAACCACCACCAATCTTTTTGCGTTTAAAGACACCACCCTGATCACCCCACCCGGCGGCATTCTGCCCGGCGTAACCCGGGGCGCTGTGCTGGAACTTTTGGAAAAAAAATATGACATTGTTCTGGATTTTATCCCCCAGGCGGATTTGGCCGAGATGGATGAAATGTTTATCACGGCATCCAACAAAGAGATCGTGCCCATTATCCAGGTGGATGATATAGTTATCGCAGACGGTAAACCCGGTGAAAAAACCCTTGCCCTGATGGCGGACTGGAAAGCATATACAACCGCATACGGACGTGGAGAAGTAAATTGATGAATTCTTCCAATGCAGCATCCATTCTTGAGCCCCAAAGCCGGGTGCAGGTGGATCTGTCCGCCTTTGGACAGAATGTACGAACCCTGAAACGCCTGATTCCAACCAGTACCCGATTCTGCGCTGTGGTCAAGGCCAATGCTTACGGGCACGGCGGAATACAATGCGCAAAAACCGCCCTTGAAAACGGGGCCTCTTTTCTTGCTGTGGTCCGGATTTCGGAAGCCGTCACCATGAGACATGCCGGTATTACCGCACCCATTCTTCTTTTAGGCGAAGCCCTGCCCGAACAGGTCTCTTTTCTTGCGAGCCACGGCATCCGGGCAAGTGTGGCGGATATCCAGGCAGCCAGGGCCCTGTCTGCCGCTGCCCAAGCCTTGAATACCACACTGAAAATTCATATTAAGCTGGATACGGGCATGGGACGCCTGGGGTTTCTTCATCCCGACGTGGGTATCTCAAAATCCGGGAACGCGGCCGGTATCCGTCAGGCCGCGGGCATTGCAGGCCTAAAAGGCCTTGGGGTGGAAGGCGCCTACACCCATTTTGCCAAGGCAGACATCATTGACAAAACCCATGCCAAAGAGCAACTGACCCGGTTCAATGAAATGGTTGCCATGCTTACGGATATGCGAATTTATCCGGAAATCCGCCATGCAGCGAACTCCGCAGCGGTTCTTGAGTTGCCCGAAGCCCATTTTGACATGGTTCGTCCGGGCGTTGCCATGTACGGGATGGCCCCCTCGGATGAGGTGGATATCGCACGGCATAAACTTACGCCGATTATGTCCATCACGGCAAAAATCATTTATGTCAAGGCGGTGCCTGAAAATTTCAGCGTCTCCTACGGTTGCACCCATGTTACAACGGCCCCCACGGTAATTGCCACAGTTCCTATCGGGTATGCCGACGGGTACAGCCGGCTTTTGTCCAACCAGGGATACATGCTGGTTAAAGGCCAAAAAGCGCCCATTGTGGGCCGGGTCACCATGGATTTTACCATGATTGATGTGGGACACATTCCAGGGGTCAAACCCGGAGACGATGTCACCATCCTCGGCCCCCAGGGAAATGAACGGATTACGGCCGACGACATCGCCGGTCTCACCGGGACCATCAATTACGAGGTCACCACAGGCCTGACCGGACGAATGCCTGTATTACATTAAATCATGTATTTTAACGTATTATCAAAAGCGTTTTTCAGCATGTCCGCAATGGTCCGGTCAACAACCTTGGCTGCAATTTCAAGAAGATCGGAAAAAGAGGTCATCGTATCGTCTGCCTGACGCGCATCCACCAGCGCCTCCTCCTCGTTGGCCGCTGCCTCACTTGCTTCGCCGGCGTCCTGGGTTTCCAGGTAATGAGCAAACAGGCTGCTTAATGGTTCACGCACCCGGGCCAGGGCTTCTTCGTGCTGTTCCTCCAGAAGTTCGGACAGCTGATCCATCAAAGAAGTTTCCAGATTACCCGCCATAGGTGTGCTTCCGCCGTCCGCGGTACCGGTACCCGTATTATCGAAATCCTCAAGATAAGCTGAAGCCGGGTCCTGTCCCAGAACTCCTGTGGTAGCGGTCTGCTCTTTGCTGTATATGGCGTATCCATACTGCACGGTAATATCAGCTTCATATGAAGATATTGAGTCGTAATATCCCATGTGCATGGCTTGGGAAACAGCATCCTGCAGATCCCCTTGCCTCATCTCGCCGATAATGCCGTCCACACCGGTTATAATAGACTCAATGTCCTCAAGTTCCGCTTCGTTTAAGTCCCCTTCCACTGTGAACGCAAACGTCTCTCCGGAACTTAAGGTAATCTCCCGGACATTGTAAGAGGCTGCGGCATAGCCCTCTTCATTGCTGACGACACCCTGGCGGCTATATTCATGGGCTTCAAGTTCAGAATACTGACTGGTGAACAGGGAAACTATATCCCCTTCCCGGGTCTGGATGGTCAGTCCCGCATTAAGGCTTGAATATGAATCAACATAACGTTCGCTTGAACGTGACGCGGTATTGGTGTTTGACAGTGCTGCACGATTCTGCAAACCATAGGAGTTGTTGACCTGCGGCACGCTGTTCATAAAATGCGGCAAGGAAACCCCTGAGTCTTTAGCTCAGGGGAGGAATTGCCGTCCTCCTTATAATTAAGATAGTAGCCCAGGCACCGGACCTTAGCACGTCGTATTGTAGGAATAGCCGTCAGA
>NZ_JACADJ010000033.1:6865-40530 GCF_013389365.1 Desulfobacter latus | reverse complement strand
TTCTCAAAAAAAGCATGATGCTATTTTGTGCTGTGAAGTAAGTGATGATTATTTCTCTACTGTAGAAATGTTGAGATAATCACAATTCATATTTGAGTATAATAAACACGGTATTTTGCTGTGACAAGATAGTTGCGATCAAAATTCTGATGATAAAAACTGTAAAGTACTTTTGAACTTATATGAAGGATGCCGACAAGCCGAACAATACCCTTTTCTTCTATCTTTCTGTCATAACGCCTTACGGCATACAACCAGAGATCCCTGACTTTCAATATATCGACATCTGGGACATCAAAACCCCAATTTTTAGCCAGACTCATGCAATAGGCTTCGTTGGTCACAACACCCTGCAAATCTTTGACAGGAGTCTTGATGATATGAGTAGTCGGAGCCCCATTTAAGGGCAGATAGATTCGATGATCTTTGATATAGACCGGCAGCTTCTCCATTCCTCCTGCCAGGGAAAGCCTTCTTTCTTCTGCAGCCAGCAACGGATTGATCCCCAACTCAGTTATTTTTTCTGCTAAATCCTTTTCTGAAAAAGGTTCATATTTGTAATCATTCGGTCCAGGGTAATCGACATCAGGGGGATAAAGAGAAACGGCACCGGCACAATCCCCGCCAATAGCACGGAGCAAGGAAAATTTATCCTCTTCAGCAATGCCTAATTTTCGTGACAGAGCCGTCAATACCTTTGCTTCAGGTAAAAGATTTGTGAAATAGGAATAACAGCTATCATTCAGAAAAGGTTTTTCTTGTAAAGGCAAGGAAACGGATAAATGAAAACTATCATGCTTTCTCAACTACTCTTTTGAGTATTGAAAACAAAATCTGTTTTGATCATCCAACCAAAGCTCACCGGCAAGCATGCCATTTATGTACACAAAAAGTTTATTCATCATTCAAGTTCTTTTTGATGTAGTTTATAAGCTTCCTTTTGGATTTTGGTATCAGCACAGTTTCATATCCGAGACCTTCAAGCACCTGCAATACTTTTCCAAGCTGAGCTGTAGGTTTTCCGTTCTCTAACTCAGACAAGAAACGTATCCCAACATTGAGATAACCTGCAGCTTCTGCTTGGGTAAACCCTTGTTCTTTCCTGACGGTTTTTATCAGTTCGCCGATACGTTTCGAATCCAATTGTACACCTCTTCATAAAATATTCCCCACCGGGAAAATATCATGCTTAATAATGCAAAACAACTCCATTATTCCCGATCAGGAAAAATTACCCGGAATTGGAATGAATTATAAAAAAATTGCCCGTTCGGGAAAAATGGGGGATGGGGTCAAGTCTTGAAATATAAGTTTTTGGGATAAAAAGTGAGAATTTAAGACCCCAAGCCCGGAAAATAAATGGTGGCATCAGGACGATCCTAAAAATCATCGGGCGGCTACCTTTCCACTTTTTGATTCAACTTACCAGATAATAAACTGCCACCCCAAAAGGTCAATGAATATATGTTTGCGTTAAAAGGATAGTAAGGCCATATCAAAGAGGTCAGAATTCCCAACTGACAAAATAAAGCAGAAGAAGATCTTGTATATGCATGATTATATGTATATAGTTGAATTATGAAAATCATATGGGATGAAAGCAAACGGCAAAGCAATATAGTCAAGCATGGACTTGACTTCGCCCAAGCCCACATGGTTTTTGCCGGGTCCACGTTCACCTTTGAAGACACCCGAATGGATTATGGTGAACAGCGGTTTGTAACCATTGGATTATTGGATGGTGTTGTGGTTATCGTCCATACAGAAAGTACCGATGAAATCAGAATAATATCCATGAGAAAGGCGACCAAAAATGAACAAAGACTCTATTTCAAAAACCTCTATGGATGATGAATACCCGGAAGTAACCCAGGCTGATTTTGACAGAGCTGTTCTTCGTCAGGGATTAAAACCAGTAGAAAAAAAACAGCGGATTACCATCATGCTGGATGCCGGGGTTATTAGTTATTTCAAATCAAAAGCAGGAAAAAAAGGATACCAGACCCTGATCAATGAAAGCTTAAAAAAAATTATAGCAGAAGACCAAACCGACCAGCCGAATCTTGAAAATATGTTAAGAAAAGTTATCCGGGAAGAATTAGAGAAAGCGTCAGCATGAAAACACTTCACCTTATCCGTCATGCCAAATCAAGCTGGAAGGACGCAAGTCTTGCAGATATTGACAGACCCCTGGCCCCCAAGGGCATCCGGGCATGCGCTGTCATGGCGCCTGAAATTGCAAAAACAGGCTGTGATTTCTCTCATGTTTTCACAAGTCCTGCAGCCAGGGCCAGGGAAACCATTGAGAGGATTGCCGACAGTCTTAAAACGCTCTCTTTTACCTGGACCGTGACAGAAAAACTATACACCTTCAGCGCCCACGACCTTTTGGAATTCTGCCGGGATGATCTGCCTGCAGACATTGACCAGGCGGTTATTGTGGGCCATAATCCGGCGTTTCATGACTTCTGCAACCGGATGGGAGACACAACCATAGAAAAGTTGCCCACCTGCGCCTATGCCCGGCTGGAACAGAACACGGATTCCTGGACAGATATCGGCCCGCGCACGATGCAGCTTACTGTTTTTTTAACCCCCAAGATGTTTATTCGTGGTTTCATAAAAAATAAAGGTCTCATTAATGAGTAATCAATATGTTAAGGTACGCACCCCCAGCGCCTTTGTTGTGTTCACCCTGTTTCTGCTGATCTTTTTGTCACCGGCCTTTGCACTAACCACACAAGACAAGGCCGAAATCATTGCTGAAAATTTTATCGCCTACGCAAAGCGTTTTAAAACCATTGAAAAGGTCCGGCCCCTGGAAACCAACCTGGCGGGGGCGGAATCGCCTGTTTTGTCCGGCTGGATCATTGATTTAAGCGACAAAGGCTATATCGTGTTGCCGTCATCCACGGCAGCCTATCCCATTAAAGCCTATTCATTTGATACGAAATTTGATGATCTGCCGGAACCTTTCAAGATTTTCATCAAGAAAGAGCTTGAGGCGCGCGCCCGGGCCGGGGATGCAGCACCAAAACGCACATCCCTTGTTTCGGAAGCTTTGACACCAGAACAAACTGCCCGGAATTTATTATTAACCTGGGATGAAAAAGAGCATAGAAGGGTGGCCCAAGCCTACACGCCATCTGATTTTCTGGTAAAAACACAATGGAACCAGGGATTTCCATATAATAAATTCCTGCCTGAAATCGACGGCCAAAATGTGGCCACCGGGTGCGTAAATACAGCCCTTGCCCAAGTGATGAAATACCACGGCCACCCCCGGTCCGGCAGGGGAATTTCATCAAGTTATACCTGGAATAATCAGGAACTTACTGTTATTTTACATCATCCCTATTACTGGACCAATATGCCGGACACACCGGGGATGTCAGCGCAACCCCATATCCAGGATGAAATCGCCATCCTGTTCAAGGACATCGGTATTATCAATAAAACCCAATTCGGTATAACTGAATCCAGCGCTTATCTCCATAAGGATAGTGTGATAAAGCATCTGGGGTTTTCCAATACCATGGCAACGATGAGTAATTCCAATACCGATGCATTTTTTTCAACCCTCAAAGCCCAGATTGATCAGGAATTACCTGTGCTGTTATCCCTGCCTGGACATATGGTCATTGCAGACGGGTATCATGAAGACGGTACGGGCAGAAACTTTCATCTTAATATGGGGTGGGGGGGCACAGACAATAACTTTTATTATCTGGATCAGAATATTGTGACAACCAACAAAATATACCCTCCCAGCCTTGAAATGATCTACAATGTCAAACCCTGCACCGGGCCGGATTGTGAATCTCCTGATCCGGTCACTCAATCAATGCCGCCGGTTTTGAATAACCGGTTTGACGACCTCATCCTGAAGGAGAACGCAAGTACTCTGAAAATCAGGGTGGACGCCAGGGATGGAAATGGTGATGCCGTAATACTTAAAACCATTTCAAGCAACCCGGATGCTGTATCGGCAGCCCTTGAAAATGATATCCTGAGTCTGACCCCCCTGCAGGGCAGCAGCGGTAATGCTGCAACCGTTCGCGTGACAGCTGAGGCCGGCGGCCAGGCAGTCAGCAAAGACTTTTTGGTAGTTATTACGGGGGACGCCATCACCCTTGGGCCTTCCCAGAACCAGACCGGTAAATTCGGAAGCCAGGATGCCGTCTATACCCACAAAATCATTCTCCAGGGCGCATGTACGATCTCAGGGGATCGGGGATACAGCAATCAAGCCTTTTATATGGGCTTGAAAAACAGCCGGGGGCAGGTCATTGTTGCCATAACAGATGATTTCGGGGCTGCAGATATTCCCTCCCCTTTGCCTTTAGATGTGTATACCCTGTCTGTTTCCCTGAAATCCGGCGGATGGTTTTATCCCTATACACAGGGGGATCATGATGAATATGTCATACAGGTCAAAGCACCGGATTTTTCCGCCTCAACCTCCCAGCTTGCCGATCTTCTCGGTGTTGATATGTCAAGGACGGTTTTCACTGTGCCGGGTGATGTTGACGGAGATTTCCAGGTCACGGTGGCAGATAAAATACTTGAGCTGAGAATGCTGACCCATGGCGGGGATCTGCCGGAATGGGATCAGGGGGATGATACCAGCGGCAATGGGACAATTGGTATTGAAGATGTAATATATTGGCCTTAAAATAGAGTTTTCCTGTTTATAACCACAGAAGACAGGGAAAGCACTGAAAATTAAGTGGCGTCCGAGCATAATTAAAGTAGTTTTCTGTTCCACAATGCGGGAGAAAGGAGTTTTGCAGATGAGATCGATAAAAGCGCTAAAGACGATATTTCAACTCATTATTTTATTTTTTTTCCTGGGGATTCCTTTAGTCAATGCCGCAACCGATGTGACTGATAACATCACTGAAAATGCGACATGGACCCTTTCCGGCAGTCCCTATCACATCAAAAATTCCATATCCGTTGGAAATGATACTCAGGATGTTACGCTGACCATTGAAGCGGGCGTTCAAGTCATTTTCAGGGACCTGAGAGGCGTTGCAGACAACCGTATCGACTTTATCGACGGCGCGTCACTGGTGGTACAGGGAGCCGCTGACCAAAAGGTTTTGTTTACCTCTGAAGTGACGGATAAAACCCAGATCGGTATCTACGGCGGTTTACGCTTCCATGAAGATGCCGATGCCGCCGGTTCGGCAATCAACCATGCTGTGTTTGAACAGGGCCGGGATGCGGTCAAGATTTATACCGGCACCCCTCTATTTCAAGATTGTGTGTTCCGGTACAATGAAATCGGATTGTTTCTTGAGACCACGCAAAACACACAGACCGCCATCAATCCCCTCATCACCGGGTGCGCGTTTGAACACCATTCCAATTACGGTATCCATCTCATTGATTCAACAGCCCGAATTTCGTCGTGCCGGTTTGAAAACAACGGGATATGGTGGGATTTTCACGAACGATGGCTTCCCAAAGAAGGGGCGGCCATCCGCCTGGAGAACAGTGATCCGGTATTGTCAGGCCTCTCAGCTCCGGCCTGGAATATGACCAACGGCGTAAATCAGTTCGTTGAAATCCGCAACAACTATGACCGGAACCTGATCCTGGAACTGCCGGGGCAACTGGATGGTGGTGAACAATTTCCCTATGTTGTCACGGCATCGTTTTCCATCGGGAATCAAACCTCTCCAGTATCCCTGACCATCCCTGAAGGGGTGAAAATTGCATTCCAGGATCTGCGCGGCATCAGTCACTGCAGAATCGATATCGACGATAATGCATCCTTGTCCATACAGGGGACCCAGGACAAACCGGTTCTTTTGACCAATGTAGAGCCGGATAAAACCGTTACCGGGGTCTGGAACGGAATCCGTATCCTTGAAACCGCTGATGGCTCCGGGTCTCACATCTCTCATGCGGTTTTTGAACAGACCAGCACGGCAATTGAAATTTACAACGGCACCCCGGTGATCGAAAGTTCGGTTTTCAGGTACGGGATTAACGGTATCTGGATTGAAACACCGGACAATTATACCGGTCCAACCATAAAGCCCGCCGTGACCCATTGTACATTTTTACATCACGATAAATTCGGTGTTTTTATTTCCGAAGCCGATGCCGCGATCAGCTCCTGCCGGTTCGAAAACAACGGCACCTGGCGGGATTGGAACGGAAAATGGGTCCCGGACGAGGGCGGCGCCATTGGTATTGATGATTCAGACCCGGAACTTTCCTACAACACCTGTCCGGCCTATGATGCCGTATCAGGCATTAATCAGTTCGTTTCTATTTACGATTATTTCAGCCGCAGCGCCACCTGGAAGGTGCCCGGCACACGCGACGACGGCACACCCATGCCCTATTTTTTATGGCGAACCATTTATGTGGAAAATCAGGACGAAACCGTTCAACTGACCATTAAGGAAGGGGTTAATGTTGTTTTCAACGATTTAAGGGGGGTGTCCCACTGCCGGCTCACCCTGGGAAAAAACGGGGTGCTGATCGTATCGGGAACAGATGAAAAGCCGGTTCTGTTTACCGGTGTGGAACCGGATAAAACCCAGAACAGTGTCTGGACCGGAATCTGGTTTTACAACGATTCATTTCCGGAATCATCAAAAATTTCAGGGGCTGTTATTGAACAGGCCTATGAGGGAATCGGGATTGAGACCGGAAAACTGGAAGTGGAACAAACGATTTTCAGGCGGTCCCGACAGGGGATTTTCATTGAAAATTCAGCAAACATGAAAATAACCGGCAGTCGGTTTCTGAACAACCAATACGGCATTTATGCGAAACAGCCCGGGAATGATGTTGTCGTTTCAGGTTCCGTATTCCAGGAAAACGAAACATTCGGCATTTACAATGAAGAAGACGTCTGTATTGACGCCCGTAATAACTACTGGGGGCATGGCACCGGCCCCCTGGATGATTCAGATGAAGCAGATTGTGTGTACCGGAGAGGGTTTACCCATCATAATCCTGCCGCCAAAGGGAACAAGGTTTCCGATCATGTCATTTACGCGCCGTGGAACAAGAGTGAGACGCCGTGCCTGTGTCCGGATACGGACCTGGACGGTGTCCCGGATGCCTGGGATGAGTGTCCGGACACACCGGCCGGCAGTTTTGTCAACAACAGGGGATGCCGGACCATGGTTCAATGGGATATCGGTGACGACGGAAAGCAGGGTCTGCCGGAAGTCATGCATATTTTAAAGGCGATTTCAAATCAGTAAACGCCAATGTTGGATTAGGGTTGGGTAACTTAATTTGATGTTCTTTTTTTAAAAAAATTCAATTGCTCAATGTGGGTTTTTCAAATATTATCCACAGTTATAATGTTGTGTATTAAAAAAAAGCATCAAAATTAAGGGGGGAATAAAATGATCAAACGAACGCTGTTAATGCTTATCTTGTTTCTATTTTCATGGACGATTTGCAGCGCACAGGAAGTTGTTGTGTATACCTCGGTGGATAAAATTTTCAGCGAACCCATTCTTCAACATTTTGAAAAGGAGACCGGTATAAAGGTTGCCGCCCTTTACGATGTTGAAGCATCCAAGACCGTGGGCCTGGTCAACCGGCTTATTGCGGAAAAAAACAGACCCAAGGCGGATGTGTTCTGGAATTCTGAAGTGACCCGGACAATTCAGCTGAAAAAAGAAGGGGTATTAACGCCCTATAAGTCCGTACACTGGGACGCCTTCCCCAAAATTTTTAAGGACAGCCAATACTATTGGACCGGGTTTGCCGCAAGAGCAAGGGTTCTTATCTATAATACCAACCTATTGAGTGACAAAAATGTGCCGGACTCCATCTTTGAGTTCACCCAGCCTGCCTGGCGTGGAAAAGTCACCATGGCCTACCCGCTTTTCGGCACCACAAACATGCATGTGGCAGCCCTCTATTCTTTAATAGGCCCCGAAAAAACGGAAGATTATCTTAGAGGGCTGGCAGCCAACGAGACCCTTATCGTCAATGGAAATTCCGTCACCAGAGACCTGGTTGTCGAGGGAAAAATCCCCATCGGCTTTACGGATACGGACGATGCCAATGTGGCTGTAATGAAAGGGAAGCCGGTTAAAATCATTTATCCGGATAAAAAAGGAATCGGGACATTATTAATACCCAATACCGCTGCATTAATTAAAGACGGGCCCAATCCCCAAAACGGGAAACAGCTTATTGACTACCTATTATCCAGAGAAACGGAGAGTCGGCTGGCTTTTGGAGAATCGGCCCAAATGCCGTTGCGTTCCGGCGTAAAGAAACCGGCGCATATGCCCGATTATTCTGAAATCAAGGCCATGGAAGTGGACTACATGGAAGTTGCCGCTTATATAAAACAGACCTCTCGTTTTTGTCAGGACGTATTGGCGCCCTAGGGCGCTGATCTGCTGAACCACGGAAAACACGGAAAGTCGAGAAAAACATTGAACTGAGTTTGATTTTTGAAGAAGAGACTTATGTGATTCGTGGTGCTGTCTTTTTTGGCAGTCACACCAAAGTACAAATTGAGCGCTTTGCGCGCTAATTTTCAGTGTTTTCCGTGTATTCCGTGGTTATAAAATGAAATATGAAAAATATCTTTTTGTCATTGTTCCTTTTTTATTTGTAATCCTCCTGCCGATTATCTTATTGATCTGTGACAGCCTGACAGATGGCTCCGGAGGATTTACAATAGAACATCTGACCACGCTATTGATCAATAAGAGACAATTGGGACTATTTCAAAACAGCATAATGCTGGGGGCTCTGAGCAGCCTTGGTGCCTCGGCCCTTGGCGTACCGGCGGCATTCCTGCTCTATTGCTCGGATATCCCTTTAAGAAAGCCGCTTATATTTTTAAGTTTGTTCCCTTTGATCATTCCCCCTTATGTCCAGGCCCTGGTTTGGTCAAAAACAGGAATGCCCTTTATGTTCTCAATGACCGGTGGGGTTTTTGTTTTTGCCTTATCCTTTTTCCCTTTTGTTATGCTCATAACCGGTTCCGGACTTCAAGCATCCGACATCAATGCCCACCACGCCGCATGCATGAGCCGCGGAAAAACAGCGACAGCGCTCAAGGTTACATTACCTTTGGTGACGCCGCATATCATTGCCGGCGCCATCATCGTTTTTGTCTTCGCCTTTATTAATTTTGAGGTACCGGACATTCTGAGAATACCGGTTTTTCCGGTTGAAATTTTCTGTCAATTCAGTGCATTTTATGATACCGGCAAAGCGACGCTGCTCTCGTTTCCTTTGATAGTCACGTCTCTTGTTCTGATTTGGGGACAGATGCACTATATGAAAAAGAAAACATATATCAGCATGAGATTTGATGCGCCTTCGGACGCCCTTTTTTCCTTAGGCCGGGGCCGATACCCATCCTGCCTGATGCTTTTATCAATTGTTCTTGGTTCCGCACTCATCCCCGTAGGGCTGCTGATCAAAGGAAGCCATGGCAGTGAAGGCATTATCAAGGCCTTGGATACAGGCCTGGAACAGATTTATTACAGCGTTAGCGTATCAACATTATCTGCCTTGATCATGATATGTTTTTCATTTATTGTATCCTACTATCTGGTCCGGACAGATGGTAAAATCAATCAAATTTTACACTACTTTTCCCAGATTCCCCTGGGCGTTCCCCCGGTGGTTCTGGGAATCGGCATGATCCGGGTATGGAACCGGGAATGGACGGCACCGATGTACGATTCAATTTGGATTATAGTTTTGGCGCTGGTCTGCGCGTATACGCCTTTTGTCCTTAATGTAATTTACGCAAAACTCATACAAGTGCCAAAGGAATTGGAGGAAGCCGCAGCACTGTTTAATAAAAGCAGGTTCAAAATTGTAAGTCACATCGTTTTGCCCATGGTATTCCCGGGGCTTATCGCAGCTTTTTTTATCGGATTTTCACTTTCCTTATCCAATATAGGAACCGTACTGCTCATTATTCCACCGGGAGAAACCACCCTTCCCATCAGTTTATATAATTTTTTACATTATGGCGCCTTTGATATGGTGTGTGGCCAAAGTCTGATTTTAATTATGATTTGTGCCGGCCTGGCCGGCATTTTACTGATTGGGTACAGGTTTATTAACCGCGGAGTGAAAAAATGATTGAAGTCACGGAGCTCTCCGTCAATTCCGGGGGGCACTGCCTGTTGGATCGAATTAATATTGAAGTGAACCATGGTGAGGTCATGGGATTGATCGGTCCATCCGGTGCGGGTAAGTCAACACTGCTTAAAGCCATTGCCGGCCTGATTATTCCGGATGAAGGGTGTATCCGTTTGAACCGCCAAACCGTAAGCAGCTCTAAAACGATGGTGTCACCCGACAAAAGAAAAGTGGCCATGGTTTTTCAGACACTGGCACTCTGGCCCCACATGACCGTTCAAAAACATCTTGAGTTTGTCATGGCCGGCCACAGATGCCGACAGCCAAACCAACGCGATGAACAGATTAACGCGATTTTGGAAAAATTTCATCTTGCCGGCTATAAAAACAGGCTTCCTTCAGAATTGTCAGGCGGCGAGCAGCAGCGATTAGCCATAGCAAGGGCCCTTGCTCCGGAACCGGATTACCTGCTCCTGGATGAGCCGTCAAGCAACCTGGATACTGTACTCAAAGAAGAATTGCTGGAACTGCTCAACGATCTTAAAACCAAAATAGAAATAACAATGATTTATGTTACCCACAGCATCAGGGAAGCACTATTGCTATCGGACCGCATCAGTGTTATCAGACAAGGAAAAATTACAGAACAATTTCAAAGGACGGATCAATGGAACATGGAATCTATTATCAAAACTTTGCGGGAAAAATGATGAATAAAATCATGTTGATTCTGATCTTTGTTCTATGTTCGGCCCCTGATATTTCTATATCCGGGACATTCGCAACCTGGGAGGGCCTTGAACCGGATAAACTGGCCTCTATCTGGCTGATTCAAAAATTCATTTCCCAAGACAGCGATATTGTTTTTTATCCCCATGGTACAAAAATCAATTCAGGAATTGTATTTGACACCCCCTACTCTAAAATCAGGCGCCGTTATAACCAGTCTTCATTTGAAGCATTAATGGACCATTATCGCATCACGGATCCTAAACTTGACACCATGGCAAAATTGATCCATGACATGGAAATTAATATTTGGGAACATAAACGATTCAAATTGACACATGATCTGGAATTGTTTTTTATCACTCTGCTGGACACGGTGAAAGAGAGGGAAAAAATAATCCAAAAGGCATCAGCCTACTTTGATGCATTATATAAAAGGCTGCCCGCCGGCCTGGTACCCACAGCCCCCCCATCATCATTAGGCCCATAATCAAAATAAAGATTAAGCCCACTTGTTGGGTTTTCTCCCTCAATCCAGCCTACGGGCCAATAAATAATCAAAAGATTAAATAACAACTTTTTTTTAGCCATATTTTTTGTTATAGTTGATTGTATTTAAAGTCCTTTTGTTTACGAAATAAAATCCCAACGGATATTAAAATCGGGGGAAATGTGTGATGAAGACACGCTGTCGCCATTATTTTTTTGCACAACTGTTGGCTATCGTATTGGTAATCGCTTTGCTTCCTGTTACAGTATATGCATTGCCGGGAGATCTGAATGGTTCGGGCCGGGTAGACGGTTTTGACCTGATTATGTTCGGACGGGCAAACGGTTCGCAAAGCCAGGACGCCACATGGAATCCGGATGCAGATCTGAACCGGGACGAAATCGTGGACTCAAAAGACCTTGAAATACTATCAACTCATTTTGGTCGTAACGGCATGTCTTTCGGACTCTGGGTGGGAAGTCGGTACAATACCAATGATAGATTGTTCAAACTATCGGCCAAGGGGAATATTCTCCAGCAATTAAACAATTTTTCCTATCCCCGATCCATTTCCGGAAATATAGCGGACAATACCATCTGGATAGCGGACAGTTCAGATCACAAGGTTTATCGCATGTCCGGCTTTGACGGGTCTCAAAAAATCGAAATAAACGGCATGCAGCCCTACGCCGTCTGTGTAGATCCCAGGGACGGGTCCGCCTGGGTGGCGGATTACGGCAACAATCGGGTCGTCAAACTATCCCCCGCCATCGCAGACGGTTATACGGTAGATACCGATACCGGAAGCCACCTGGTCGTCAACGGATTCAGCAGACCCCAGTGGATCAGTGTCAACCCGGCAACCGGTACCATATGGGTGGCGGACACAGGGGATGGTTCCGTGGTTCGTCTTTCTGCCGACATTACAGATGGATACGATATCAGCACAGACGTCGGCAGCCATACAGACAAAAGCGGATTCAACTCCCCATACAGTGTTTCGGTTAACGGTGCAGACGGTACCGTATGGGTGGCGGATTACGGCAATAATCAGGTCGTCAAGCTATCTGCCACCGGGACAACGGAAATTGTCCGCATAAGCGGTTTCAGGCAGCCCATGTCCGTTGATACCAGTTTTATAGACGGCTCCGTATGGGTGGCGGATCACGGTAATAACCAGGTAGTACGGCTTGCATCAGACGGTGCGATCATATGCAGAACCAGCGGTTTTAACCAGCCATATGCAGTCGGTGTAAATCCCTTGGATGCCTCGGCCTGGGTGGCGGATTACGGCAACAATCAGGTGGTCAAACTGTCATCCTCGGGCAATGAACTCATGCGGATTAACGGAATCAGCAGCCCGGCTTCAATTGCGGTCTTCCCGGATGACGTTTCCACGGGCAGATATCCCAGCGTGTCGGCAGCAGTGGATACGCCCAATGCGGCCACCAATACCCCCATCACCTTCATGGGAACCGGCAATGACCCGGACGGCCGGATCCGGCTTTATGAATGGGACTTTGATGGAGACGGCACTTTTGATTTCAGTTCCAAAACACCTGTTGCCACGACCCATGCCTACCCTGAAGAAGGACTTTATAATCCGGTTTTCAGAGTAACCGACAACGACTGGCTCACCGCCACGGATTACTCCCTGATTATCAGAGTCGGTACGCTTAAAGCATCTGCCGCAGCAGATGTGGTCAGTGGTACCGCGCCCCTTACGGTAAGCTTTTCAGGCAGTTTTGTGGACCCCCTGGACGGCTATGTTGACAGCTACCAATGGGATTTCGACGGAAATAATATTTTCAATTATTTCAGTGACACCACAGCTGACACCACATTCACCTACGACAAAGCCGGCACCTATGTGGCCACGTTGAAGGTTACGGATGGACCCCATGCCGCAGTGGACAGCATTACCATCCAGGTTAACCCATCTGCGCCGGAAGCATCGGCAGATGCCGATCCCAAAGTCGGCCGGCCGCCTTTGAAAGTCCAATTTACAGGATCAGGAACAGATCCGGACGGAAAAGTTCTTTTGTACGAATGGGATTTTGACGGGGACGGGATCTACGACTGGTCCTCTGTATCCAGTCCGGACACCACATACACCTATCCTGATGAAGGAGAGTATACAGCCGGCCTTAAAGTAACGGATAACGACGGCATGATCGGCACCGCAACCGTCGATATTACCGTCAATGCCTCACTGGTTCCTTTGAAAAGTATTGCAGTTGTTGACAAGTCATCCGGCAATGCACCACTTACGGTGAATTTCGATGGATCCGGTTCTACCGGCAATATTGTAAAATATGAGTGGAATTTCGGCCATTGCCCTCTATTCTATGACAGCATGGATACGGATTCAGGAAACTGGATCGCCGGCGGCACCTGGGCCAGGACCCGGGCACAATTTCACAGCCGGTCTTATGCGTGGACCGACAGCCCTGGCACCAATTACCCCGATGATTCCGACACAGCCCTGACCAGCAAAGCATTAGATTTTTCCGAGGTGGAAAATGCAACCCTCAGCTTTTGGCACCGTTACAGCACATATTCCTATTATGACCGCTGCCGGGTAGAACTATCCACAGACGGCGGCACCTCCTGGAGCCAGATTAAAAGTTACTACGGCCAACAGATACAATGGAACCGGCAAAGCATTGACATCAGCAATTATTTGCCCGCTCCGGATCTGCGTATCCGTTTCCGACTCACAACAGACAGCAGCAACACAAGTGACGGGTGGTATGTTGATGATATCCAGATCTGTTCCGATGCCGATAACTGGGTGACGGATGAAGACGGACAGGTCTCCTATACCTACCCTCAGTCCGGACTTTTCACCGCTCAACTCAGGGTCACTGATGATACCGAAGCAATGGATATTACCGATATTCATATTGAAGTAACTCCTGAAACCTTTCCTTCGGCTGTTGTAACCGCCTCTCCTGTTGAGGGGGATGTTCCCCTCAAAGTTGATTTCACCGCCAGTGCAAGCGCAAGCGATGAAGGCCGCTCCATCGTCTCTTACCGCTGGAATTTCGGCGAAGCGTACGTATGGGTTGCAGACACCCGCCACGACCAGGTGGCACGGCTCTTTCATGACGGCTCAGGAGAAATGGCCCGGGTGGACGGATTCAACGATCCTTCTTCCATCACGGTTGACCCGTCCGACGGCACCCTGTGGGTGGCAGATAAGTACAACGATCAGGTTGTAAAGCTGACGGCTGACGGTCGAATGGAGCTCCTCAGGGTCTCTGGCTTTGATTCGCCCTATTGTGTGACAATTGATCCTTCAGACAGCAGCGTCTGGGTGGCCGATTATAGTCATAACCAGATAGTTAAACTGGATGCCGACGGCACGGAACAAGTCAGAGTTAACGGTTTTTCCCGGCCCACTCACATATCCTTGAATCCTTCTGACGGCAGCGTATGGGTAGCGGATTACAACCATAATCAGGTAGTGAAACTGGACCGGAACGGCACAGAGCTGATCCGAATCAGCGGTTTTTCTTCCCCTGGAACCCTGGCCGTCAATCCCGCCGACGGCACCGTGTGGGTATCCAACGAATCCAATGACACCGTAGTAAAACTATCTGCCGATATTGCCAACGGGTACGACTATACCACTGACACAGGAAGCCATCAGGTCATTGACGGTTTTGATTTCCCCGCAGGAATCACAGTAAATTCCGCAGACAACAGTGTATGGGTCGCAGACCGGTATCACAATGAAGTGGTGCATCTGGCTGCAGACGGTACAGAGATTTTAAGAACCGGCGGATTCTACCGGCCTGTTGCTGTGGCCGTCAACTCGACGACCGGTAATGTCTGGGTTGCGGACACATCCAACCATCAGGTGGTACTGCTCTCCGCTGCCGGCAGGGAAATAAGCCGTATGGACGGATTTAATTCCCCGGGAGGAGTGACCATCGTCAGCAGCGGATCCGGCAATTTTTTCACCTCGGAGACAACCGGAAATACAAGCCACACATACACCAGCCCCGGAATATACCATGCCGTATTCACGGCAGAGGATAACGATGGTTTTACCGTCAGCCAATCCGTGGATATTACGGTGGCGGGCGGCCCCCATGTAACGGCCAAAGCAAATACAACAACGGGTACAGCCCCCGTTGAAGTCTACTTTTCTGCCGATATCACCGATAAAACCGGAATCATAACAAGCTATCAATGGGATTTTGACGGCAACGGTACCTATGACAGCCAGTCGGACGCAACGGCCAATATCAGGCATATTTATCCGGCAGCCGGCACCTACGAAGCAAAAGTCAACGTAATCAATGATGTGGGCCAAAGCGATACAGACACCGTCACGATTACGGTTTCATCCGCCTCCCCTGAAGCGTTTGCCCAGGCAACCCCGGCACAGGGAAACACACCCTTAACCGTCAACTTTACAGGAACAGGCACGGACGTCGACGGAAGCATTGTCAAGTATGAGTGGGATTTTGAGAATAACGGCACCTACGACTTTACCTCGGCAGCCACCGGCATGACATCGCACACCTATACCGCACAGGGTGACTACACGGCGGTACTCCGCGTAACGGATGACGACGGCCGGACCGGGACAGATACCGTTCAAATACAAGCCTATCCTGCCTCCCAGCCCCTGGCGCTCATAGAAAATACAGACCGGTTAAAAGGGTATACCCCCTACCGGAGTGACTTTTATGTTCAGGGCCTGGATCCGGACGGAAGTATCGTCAAGTATGAAATTGATTTTAACGGCGACGGTACCTTTGAAACCATACAGCCGACGGCCTTTGGAGACAACGCAGAAGCCGGCACCATGAACTGGACTGCCGAAGGGACATGGGCACGTACAACCCGTGCGGCCCACTCCCCCGCTTACAGTTGGACGGACAGTCCCGAGACTGATTATGCCGACGACACCGACGCCTCACTGACATCTAAGACCATTGACCTGTCTTCAGCGACCACTCCCAAACTGGTATTTTGGCATAAGTATGAATTTCAATACGGCGATTACGGACGGGTGGAAATCTCATCAAATGACGGCGCGTCTTGGAGTCAGGTTAAATATTACTCCAATAACACCCTTGACACCTGGCAACGGGTGGAACTGGATTTATCAAGCTATGCAGGAAACGCCACAGTAAAATTAAGGTTCCGGCTGACCAGCAACAGTGCCGATACGGCTGACGGATGGTATATAGACGATGTATGGGTGGGAGAACCTGTTTCTCATATATTTACTGCGGCAGGTGAATACCCGGTTACACTTAGAGTAACCGATAATGAAGGAAACACCCATACCAGCAGCCGGACGGTTACAGTGGCTGCAAATGAGAATATGTCCCGAATCTGGGTAACGGATCATTACAACAACCAGGTGGTCAGGCTTTCCGATCTGGGTGATACCCTTGCCCGGATCAATGGGTTTAACAGACCCCTTATGGTGGCTGCAGACCCGGTAACCGGTGACGCATGGGTAACCGACAAATACAATGACCGAATCGTCAAGCTATCACCGGAGACCCCCGACGGATATAATGTCGGCTATGCCTACGCCACAGATGCATCACCCCAGCAAAGCCACGGCGTTCTATACGGTAATACCGTTCTCAGTGATCAGGGCCAACTGAACAAAAGCATGTATTTTGACGGCAGCGGGGATTATATCCAGATTCCTGATATTGAGGAGTACAATACATCGGCCTGGACAATGGAGGCCTGGATTCGCCCGGAAATTCTGACCGGCAACCGGACTGTACTGGGCAAAGTCAGTCAGGCAAAAGACCGTGCCCTGATCATGACCGCAGATAAGATAAGTTTCCTTTACTATCAGAGTGGCCGGAAATATCTCGAAGCCCCCACACCCCTGATCGCCGACCAATGGTACCACGTCGCCGTCACCTATGACGGCACCACAGGCGCCATAAAACTCTACTTGGACGGCACCCTGGCAATTGAAACCACAGCAACCCTGGATATGACCAATACCGACCCGCTGATGATCGGGCGGTCCAATTGCTGCAGTGAGTATTTCCAGGGATGGATTGATGATGTCCGGGTATGGCACACGGTTAAATCCCAGGCAGAACTGTCATCCGGGCGCACCAGTGAATTGACCGGCAATGAGGCCGGCCTTGCGGGATACTGGCAACTGAATTCCGATGCGCCTCCTTACCATAAAATTATAGACGGATTCGACGATCCTGAAGGGATATCCGTCAATTCATCCACCCACAATGCGTGGGTGGCAGATACCCGAAACAACCGCATTATTCAAATTTCGCCCCAGGGCGCCATACTCAAACGGATATACGGCTTCAATACCCCGCTCAATGTTCTTGCAGACCCCGACAACGGAAACGTCTGGGTTGCCGACGCGTCCGCAATGACCAGACTGAACCAGACGGCCATTGACGGATATTTTGCTAGGGCAGATAAGCTCACGCCGGATGAAACCAACGCCCAGAAACCCGGAATGGTTGCCGGCGGGCCTGGATCAGATACCGGTAAATTGTCCGGATGCCTCAAGCTGGACGGCAGTAACGATTATATCGTCATTCCGCCCGACCCTGCCCTGGATGTCCAGAATTTTACCGTGGAAGCGTGGGTGAAAAACGACAGCAGTGTATACAACAGAACCATTTTTATGCGAGCTAACAATGAAGGGGGAAATGAACTTTACTTCGGATTTGACACTTCCAACACTTTGGAAGCCATACTTGATAACGGCAGTGCAAATAAATTTACCAATACAGACACGCCTGTAGATTTCCAGGATGGGGAGTGGCACCACGTTGCCTTGACCTATGACGGGTCCCAGCTGATCTGCTATGTAGACGGAACGGAATACGGCACGCCCGCAGCCCTGAGTGCCACCCTTGACTTTGGTGACAGCCAGGCCCTTATCGGGGCTGATTTTGACCGGTTTAACAGCGCTTTAGGCAATTATTATCCGGGGTACATTGATGAAGTTCGGATTTTCAATAGTGCCAGGACAAAGGCTGAAATAAATGACGCCATGGCGGCAGAGATCCCTTCAGGAACATCCGGTCTTGTCGGATACTGGAAACTGAACAGCCTCTCACCCGGTTCCGCCTTAACGGTTACCGGATTCAGTTCCCCTTACGGTCTCTCCCTGGATCCATCAGATCACGGCATCTGGGTGGCAGACAGAAACAATGACCAGGTGGTAAAACTGGCCCAGGAGGGCACGCGAATGTACACCAAAGGCGGCTACAGCTCTCCCCACTGGATCGATGCGGATCCTGCAACCCAAGGCGCATGGATTTCAGACTACAATAACGACCGGATCATAAAAATCAGATCCGATGGTGTGGAAACCCACTGGTTATATGGGTTTGACAATCCTGCGGATATAAAGGTCAATCCCGATGACGCAACAGCCTGGGTGGCAGACCGTTACAATGACCAGGTGGTAAAACTCTCTGCCGACGGCACTGAACTTCTCCGGCTAAGCGGTTTCAATGATCCATGGTCCGTATCCATCGACCCTGCGGGAAGGCTGAAAAACGACCCGCCGTCAGTCACAGCAGAGGCGGCGCCGGCAGCCGGGGATGCCCCGCTTACTGTTTCCTTTAACGCCGATGCAACGGATAACGGAACCATTATAGCGTACTCATGGGATTTTGACGGTGACGGCCGGTTTGACTGGTCCTCCAATACCACGGCAACCACCCAGTATACCTATGACACCCCGGGTACATACGCGCCCCTGTGCCGGGTCACGGATGATAATAACCTTGCCGGCTATGCCTCTCCAGGCCCCATCCATGTCGGACCTGTAACGATTACACCTATTGTGTCCCCGAAAACAGGCAACTCGCCTCTGAATGTAACCTTGGAGGCTGAAGCGACCGGACTCGACAAAGGGGTAAACGTTGAAACCTGGGAATGGGATTTCAACGGGGACGGCATTTATGATTTTATAAGTACACAAAGCGCAAAAACAACTCATACCTATTCACCGGGCGGTGCATATACGGCCATTCTCAGGGTAACAGACACCCAGGGAAACCAGTTTTTTGCAGCATCTACCATCACTGCGGTAAAGCAGCCACCGTCTGTAAACAACTACGCATCTCCCACAACGGGAAACGCCCCCTTGAACGTTGTCTTAGACGGCTATGCAAATGATCCGGACGGCGCCATTGTATTCTACGAATGGGATTATAACGGAGACGGGGCCTATGACTGGTTCTCAACCACGACCGCAGACACGGAATTCACTTACAGCACACCCGGCACCTATGACACCGTATTCAGGGCCACAGACAATGACGGGTTGACAACCCAGGCAACGAAAACAATCACCGTTGGACAGGCCCAGCTTCCTCCCCGCGCCACTTTATCAGCCTCTGCCGATAAAGGCCCTGCCCCCCTGGCCGTTGACTTTACAGGCATCGGTACAGATGACGACGGCCAGATCCAGCTGTATGAATGGGATATTGACGGAGACGGTGTGTACGACGCATCCGCGACAGATACAGGTGACATCTCCCACACATATACAACCCCGGGACAATATAACGCCATTTTCCGGGTAACCGATTCGGACGGACTGACGGATACGGAAACAAAGCTGATCACCGTCCAGTCTGCCGGCGCCCCCAATGCGGTTGCCAATGCAACCCCTCAAAATGGAACAACGCCTTTAACGGTGGAGTTCACCGCCACCGGCTCAAATGACCCGGATGGCAGTATTGTTCAGTATGACTGGTTCTTTGACAGTGATCCGGAAGTCTGGGTGGCAGATCATTACAACAATAAAGTGAAACAATTACATGGATATCAGGTTGTCAAAGAGGTGGACAACCTGTCAAGACCCTACCGGCTCTCCATGCTGCCGGACAAGACCCTTTGGCTTACGGAATATAATAACAACCAGGTCGTAAGATTGAGTGCTGACGGCAAAACGGAAATCGCAAGAGCCGATGGATTTTATTACCCCTATGGCATTGCAGCCTCTCCTTCCGACAACGGTGCATGGGTTGCAGACTACAACCATCACCAGGTAGTCAAACTGGACGGCACTGGAACTGAGCAGCTTCGCCTGGATGGATTTGACAATCCTACCTCAGTGGCCGTCAGTCCTGTTGATGATACGATCTGGGTCACCGATAGAGACCACCATCAAGTGGTCCGGCTGGATGCCGATGGGAATGAACGCCAACGTTTCAGCGGATTTTACTATCCGTCCTGGGTGACCGTGGATAATTCGGACGGCAGTGTATGGATTGCCGACAAATCCAACAACCGGATTGTCAAACTGAGCGCCGACGCGCCGAAAGGGTATCATACCGACGTCCACTCCGTTACACCGGAAGAAATATCGGAAGAAATACCCACAATGGCATTCGGCCAAACCACCCGCCAGGGCGGCAACTTGTCAGACGGCCTCTATCTTGACGGAAGTGGAGACTATCTCCTGATTCCCGACGGCACCTTCCCGGACCTGACGGATTTCACCCTGGAGGCATGGATTAAAGGGGAATATGTCCACAACAGCGCCCTGTTTATGAGAGGAAACGCTGACGGCGGAAATGAAATTTACATCGGTTTCTACGGCAATTCAGCCATTGAGGTCATCCTGGATAACGGGTCGTCCCAGAGATTCAGCGGCAACCTCAATTTTATCGACAATGCCTGGCACCATGTGGCAGTCACCTATGACGCCACCACCCAAACCCTGAGCTGTTTTGTGAACGGCGAAGCCTACGGTACACCGGTCACACTCTCCGCCGCCATGGAATTCCAGGGCAGCCACGCGCTGATCGGTGCGGATTATGATGGTTTCAACACCTCTCTGGGCAATTATTTCAAAGGAACAATCGACGAGGTCAGGCTTTGGAACACGGCCCGTACACCCACCCAGTTAGACGCATCCAAAGACGCTGAACTGGACGGTTCCGAATCCGGACTCATCTCTTACTGGAAGCTGAACACCCTTGACCCGACCCCGTATCATCAGACCCTCGGTGGATTCAACCAGCCGCAGTTTATTGCATTAAATCCCGCCAACGGCATTGCCTGGGTCTGCGATTACAACAACAACCAAATGGTCAAAGTTTCCAGGGATTGTACCCGTGAGCTTGCACGGATAGACGGCTTCAATCACCCCCATGAGGCAGCCGTCAATCCACGCAACGGATCCGTATGGGTTGCAGATACCGATCACCATCAGATTGCCGTATTGGATGCGGGTGGCCGGCTGCTGCAGCGTATCGACGGGTTTAACCGTCCCACGTCACTTTTGATCACCCCGGATACAGGCAAACACATCTCCCTGACATCGGATCAGCCGGTTGAACATACCTATCCCAACACAGGCAAATATTCGGCGGCTCTGAGGGTCACGGACGATCAAGGCAATACAGATACGGATACGATCGTTATCAAAGCCGGCAGCTACCCGGAAGCGCTTGCCATTGCCTATCCCACGACAGGGACGGTTCCCCTGACGGTCAGATTTGCGGCCAATGCCAAGAGTCCTGCCGGCACCATTGAAACCTTTGAATGGGATTTTGACGGTGACGGCACCCGGGACTGGTACACGGTAATCAGTGAAAATAAAGAGCATACATTTACCAAACCCGGGGTTTACACCGCAACCTTAACGGTTACGGATAACCAGGGACTTCAGGATGTTAAAACAGTGACCATTACGGTTCTGAAACCCAATGAGGGACCTGAAGTTTTCGCATCCGCAGATCCGAAAAACGGCTATCCCCCACTTGAGGTAACATTCACAGGGCTCGGTAAAAGTGCCAATACAACCCTCAAATTGTTTGAATGGGATTTTAACGGTGACGGCAGCTACGACTACAGCTCCAATACCTCCGGAATTACAAGCCACACATATGCCGCCGCCGGTCTTTACAATGCCGTTTTCCGCGCCACAGACCAGGCCGGCAACAGCACTACGGAGAGGGTTCGTGTGAATGTCAAACCCATAGGCGCGCCGACGGCAACAATCCAAGCCTCGGTAACCAGTGGTTCTGCCGCCCTTGAGGTTCAATTTAACGGGAGCGGCGGTGAAAAAGAAAATATTGTGACATATGAATGGGATTTCAACGGCGACGGAGTCTATGATGTTACATCCGCCACCGCAACCCAGGTCGATCATGTTTACACCATCCCCGGTGCTTACAATGCACTGTTACGGATTACAAATGACCAGGGCCTGTCAGACACGGCAATGGTAACAATTAATGTATCTGCAGGTGTTTCAGCCTCTTTGAGTCTTGACAGCTTTGATCCCACTGCCGGAGAAACCATTGACATCAACTCCGTACTGACGTCACAGGCAAAGGTCAGTATCAAAATCACGGACCGCACCGGAAAATTGCTCAGAGCCCTTGTAACAGATGAAACAAGAAGTTCCGGATATTATACGGACACCTGGGATGGGAAAGACGATAAGGGCGCTATTCTGGAATCCGGTGTTTACCTGTACACGATTGAGTACGAAACCGGCGGCACAACATACGTGTACGACCTGACCAACGATGTGGATCCGGCAAACCAAATCATCACGCCGGACTACCCGTCGACCTTTAACCCATTTAATGCAGAGACCAACTTTTTCAGGTATACCCTTGATGCCAAATCTGAAATTACGGTATACATCTCTCCCTTTGTGGGCGGCGCCCAGACCAGGGCCAAAACACTGCTACTCAGACAACCCCAGAAAGCAGGCAGTTATGTACTGGTATGGGACGGCACGGATGACTCGGGGGATCTGGTAGAGGCCATGAGTTACGTTTTAGCCGTCTTTCAATGGCCCCTGCCGGACAATGCAATCATCATCAACACCAGTCCGGTTATTTCCGATCCATCTATAAACCCGGTCTATCTGAATCCGGACGCACACCCCTATGATGATGAAAACAGGACAGAGATAACATTTACCCTGTCAAAAGAGTCTGATGTCATCTTGTCTATCTTTGACGCTTCAAACTATATTATACGCACGGTCACCTTAGAAAAGGTCCCGGCCGGTCCCGGCAACAAGATTTACTGGGACGGGAAAAACAGCAGCGGTAAAAATGTAACCCCCGGCGTATACCGTACAAAACTGATTGCAACAGATGCCAACGGCAGCAAATCCCTTGATGCCAATGCACTGTTAATTATCTTTTATTAGATTATAAAAGGAGCATGATAATGCAACTGATCGGGAATTTCCATACCAGGCTGAAGGCAGTACTTCCCTTTATCATACTTTTGCTGGCACTTATATATTGCTTTAAACCCAGCCACGGATTTGCATATGACAAAAAATGGGATGGCGGGCATATTACAACGGACATGGAAGATCCGGATCCCTATGAACCGCCGGGCCCTGATACCGGGGGGGATGATGACGATGACGAAGATGATGGGGATGACGAGGATGATGGGGATGACGACGGCGATGAGGATGAAGATGAAGATGAGGATGAGGATGAGGATGAGGATGAAGAAGATGACGACGATGATTGTAAAGAAGATTGCAACAACGAATGCAAGCCCGATGCAAAAAAATCACCGGTTTATGTAAAATCCGGCAACCTGGAACTTAAGTATATTGATCTTGAAATTGCGGGCATTGGACCAACCTTAAATGTTATAAGAAACTACAACAGCCATGACCGGTACAACGGACCCTTTGGAAACGGATGGACCTTTAACCTGGCTGCCAAACTCATTCAGGTCTCAGACAATTCGGGTGATTATATCATCATTCGAAAGCCCTCGGGAACGCGCTTAAAATTTATTAAAACCGCAACAGGCGCATTCGAGCCTGTTGCCGCCAGTGTAACCGATCAGTTGACAACAGGGCCTGACGGCTCCTTTATCCTGAATTGTAAAACCTGCTCCAGAAATTTTTTAAAACCCACATACTATTTCAGCCCTGAGGGTAATCTATCCTCAATCTCCGACAATAATGACAACCGATTATATTTTGCTTATGACCCTGAAGGCCGCCTTTTTTATGTAAGCAGTTCCGCTACGGGAAGAAGCATATCCCTTTCCTATGGTGAGAATAAAAAAATATCAAAAATTAAAATTAACAGAGAACAGATATGGCAATATGAATATGATAAAAGGGAAAACCTAACGAAAGTCACCGATCCGCTAGGGTATTCCCTGATCTATGAATATGATGCCAAGAATAAATTACTATCGGTAACCGATAAAAACGGACACCAGAATCCGGTTATTACCTATGATGAAAAACTCAGGGTCAAGACCTTTGGGCGGGGAAGCGAAATATATACCTACGCCTATTTTCCCAATGAGGGGTATACACAGAAAACTGACCCCCTGGGCAATATTTTTAAATTTTACTACGACCAAAACGGCAATGTCGTCAAAACCATTCTGCCCGATGGATCGGAGGTCATCACACAGATCAATCAGGATGTAAGACCCGTCAAACGGATCGATGCAAACGGTAACGAATGGCGATATACTTACAACGATAACGGTCAAATTCTTACAGAGACAGACCCCCTGGGCAACACCACCACCTATACCTATGATCCTGAATTCAATAAAATCAAAACAAAGACCGATGCCCTGGGCGCTCAATGGCGTTACACTTACGACACCAAAGGCAACCTCATCAACGTCACGGACCCCCTCGGTTGTGAAACGACCCTGGCCTATGACGAACAGGGTCGGCTGGAATCAAAGACCGATGCGTTGAACCAGACCTTTACCTATACCTATGACGCAGCCGGAAATCAGATCAAAATCACCAGACCCGACGAGAGTACGGAGACATATACCTATGATACCCTGGGGAACCTGCTGACCAAAACCGATGCCCGGGGTAATACCTGGACCTATAGTTATGATTTATTAAACCGGCTAATCAAAATAACGGATCCGTTAGGAAATCACCGAACGCTTGTTTATGACGGCAACGGAAATAAAATCAGCGAAACCAATGAAAACGGCATTACAACGACATTTGCCTATGACAGCACCAACCAAAAGATCTCAAAAACGGATTCGCTGGGAAACACAACGCGGTATACTTATGATGCTGCCGGCCATCTGCTGTCAACAACCGATCCCCGGGGCAATACAACGTCAAAAGTCTACGACAGCCGCTACCTGATCACCTCTTCAACCGATGCGGCAGGTAATACAACCACCTTTACCTATGACAAATCAGGCAACCGACTGACCAAAACCGATGCCGGAGGCAATACCTGGGCATTCACCTATGATGCCATGGACCGTCTGCTCACTGAAACCAACCCGCTGGGGAATACCATTTCCTATGCCTATGATGCGGTGGGCAACAAAATAAAAGTAACCGACCCCGTAGGAAACATGACCTATTTTTCCTACAACCCGGCAGGCCGGTTGATACGTACCCTGATGAAGGTTGGAGATACTGAGCCGGAACCGGATGAAGATGATGTACTCACCATTTTAGAGTATGACTGCCTGGGGCGCAGAATCGCGGAAACCGATGCCCTTGGACAAAAAACAACCTGGACCTTTAATTATACCGGCAAAGTATTAACCCAAACCAACAGTTTGGGTGAGGTGAAAACCTATACCTATGATGCCAACGGAAACAAGCTGACATACAAAACCATCACCGGGAATGTCATTCAATATGCATACGACAAGCTGAACCGGGTAATTTCCGCAGGAGATACAACCGGACTGTTTGAAACCTATGCATATGACGGCGTTGGAAATAAAGTCAAAACGACCACAGTCAATGGTGATATTACCACAGTCACCTACACCGGTTTCAATAAGCCTTTGAAGGTTACCGATCCTGCCGGCAATACAACCACCTACGCTTATGATGCAAACTATAATCTCACCAAGGTTGTGGACCGGTTGGGAAAAACAACGCTTAACGGATACGACAAACTGAACCGTCTCCAACAAGTAACAGATCCCCTGGGCAATGTGTCTATCCTGAATTTTGACCCGGTTGGCAACATGGTAAAAATGACGGATGCCAACTCAAAGCAAACCCTGTATACCTATGATGCCGCCAACCGGCTGAAAGCAGTTACCTATGCCGACGGCACTTCTAAGGGCGTTACGTATAACGCGGCCGGCAAAATCATCAGCAAAACAGATCAGAACGGGACGGTAATCAATTATGAAAGGGATGACCTCCACCGGATCATCAAGCGGCAATATCCGGACACCTCATCCTACACCTATTCCTTTGACAAGCTGGGACGGCTTAAAACGGCAGTAAACGATTACGGCACGATCTCTTTCAACTA
This sequence comes from Desulfobacter latus, assembly GCF_013389365.1. Classification (GTDB taxonomy): domain Bacteria; phylum Desulfobacterota; class Desulfobacteria; order Desulfobacterales; family Desulfobacteraceae; genus Desulfobacter; species Desulfobacter latus. The sequence goes on along the minus strand of NZ_JACADJ010000033.1, from coordinate 13,923 downwards.
TGATGCAGCAGGCAGAATTACAGCCATAGATCAAAACGGCACCCAGATCACTTACAGCCATGACGTCTCAAAGCGCACCAGAACCATCGTCTACCCATCAGGTAAACAGATTAAAGAAACATATACCCTGCGTGATAAAATTGCCAAAATAGAAGACAGCGCATTGACAACACCGCTTGTCTCCTACCAGTATGACAGCCTGAGCCGCCCTGTGACCAAAACGTTCGGCAACGGGATATCGACTGGATATACATACGGCAAAACCAGCCGCATTACCGGCATTTCCTATAAAGATGCGGGAAACAACGAAATCCTGGGCTATCAGTATGCATATGATGCAGCGGGTAACCGTCTGCGTACGATTGATTCGGTATTCTCAGACACCTCCCAGATTTATGCATATGATGACACCAGCAGGCTTACCCTGTTCAAGCAGGGAGAAATAAATGATTCCAATCTCATTCCAACGCCTCAGTTTAACGCCGAATATGAACTGGACCCTGTGGGGAATATGCTGAAGGTGACCATAGACGGTACGGAAGAAAGCCGTACCGTAAATGAGATGAACCAATATACGGCTGTGGGCGCAATCAGCCATGTCTATGACGCCAATGGAAACCTCATAGATGACGGTAAACAGATTTACCAATACGATTATGAAAATCAGCTGATCAAAATCACGCGCAAATCAGATTCTTCAGTGATTGCTGCATTTACCATTGATGCACTGAACAGAAGAGTAAAAAAACAAGACGGCGGCGTCACCACTGAATATATTTACGATGACAGCCGTATCATCGAAGAGCGTGAAAACGCAACAACGGCTGCCGCTTATGTCTACGGAAACCGGCTGGATGAAACCATTCTCATGGTCAGGGGAAGCAGCACCGCCTATTATTTGACCGATGTCATCGGTTCGGTCATGGCCCTGGCCGATGCCGGCGGTACTCTGACGGAACGGTACCAATATGATGCCTACGGCCAGGTGCAGGTATTTGATGCGTCAGGCGGCAGTATATCCGCGTCAGCACAAAAGAATCCCTATCGTTTCACCGGCCGGCGGTATGATGAAACGGCCGGTATCTATTATTACCGGGCCCGTTGTTACCATCCGGGGTTAGGCCGGTTTCTCAATCCCGACCCCAAGGGATTCATTGACGGAATGAATCTTTACGAGTATGCCATGTCGAATCCCCTGCGGTATACCGATCCCAGAGGGACCTCCGTAAAAACATGCGACTCCCATTCCATTACCTATGATGCCGATCGAATAAAAAAACTGATTCCCCAATTTTTGTCCAAATATATGGACAGCGGTTCCATCGGTATTACTTACCAGAAATGCAGAGAATGCTGTGGAGAAAAAACCAAAAATGCCGGCAAATACGTTATTAACAAAGAACTCAGTGTTACTGTCGGCTGGAGTGGAGATACGGGGTATATCAACACCCCCTGGGGCATATCATGGGATATTGATGTCTGGCTGTTTCAATCCAAAGGATTTATTGGACTGGTTGCCAAGGTCTCATGGGGAATTTCAGGCAGTCTGAGCGGTGGATTTGACAATTGTGAGGAACAGGGGTTCGGTAAAGGCTGTGTAACAGGGGCCCTTACTATGGAAGCGCTGTTTGGACTTGCCGAGGAAGATAAGGACTCTTCCCTGGTAAAAGCCTATGTATCCGGCGGCGTGACAGGCGCCATACAGGTCTGTTTAAAACTTCAAGGGGGAAGTCTTTCTCTGGAAGCAGGCGCAGGCATCTCCGGAACCATAAAAGGCACTGCAGGGATATGGAAATTTACCTATGAAAGGACGTTTTATGAAGTTAACGGCTCTGTCGGACCTTATGTGGTTTTTACAATATAAAGGCTGCTGAAAAATATGGACAAACCTGAAGATTTAAAAAAGCTAAGCGGACTTTTCAAAGGGGTCGGTATTATATTCGGCATTGTTCTTGCTATAATTATTTTCCAAACCTATACCCTGTGGCAGATTCGTACTGCCTGGATTCAAACCAGCGGCCAAGTGGTCAAAACATCTAAGAAAGGATGGTGGGATGATGATATAGGCGGTCGGTACTACCTCCAATACCAATACGAAGCCGGCGACAGGACATATACCGGCGTACGGTTTCACATTAAGGAAGATTCCATAAAACGATATACCTACCTGATTCGCAAATACAAAAAAGGAGACGTCATTCCGGTCTGGTACAATCCGCATAAACCTGAAGAGGCTGTTATTAATACGGACTATCTGAGAAACGCATTTGCCTTAATGACCGTATTGGCCGGTTTTATCTTCATGGCCGCAACCATGATCCGCAAAGAAAATATCTGGATGAGGCTGACACAGCATATGGATGAGGCACTTCCCCGGACATATGGCGGTGATTCCCCCCTTCCGGAATCAGCCATTATTAAAGATAACGGCAATATTCTTCGGTTGAATACCGGCATGTCCGTTTTCTGGCGATTCGGTGTCCCCTTTCTATTTTTTTCATTTGTCACCTTGGCATGCCACATTCTTTTTCTTGACGAACTAAATCCAACCATGGATCTTATGGACTACAGTACGATTACAGCAGTATCCTGGCTCATCAGTCTGGGCTGCGGGGTATTTATCACCGCGGGATTTTCAACCATGCTGATTGTTGATTCAACAGCAAAAAAGCTCATAGAGACCCGAAAACGCTTTTTTAATACGTCCACCGCTGAATACGGTTTTTCCCAGGCCGGCAGGGTGATGCTGCACCGGGAAAGATGGCGAGAAACTTACACCCTGAGGAACTGGACACTCTACATCGAAAAAACCCCGTCCCCTTCTATTTTTGTATCCTTCAGGCACCGGGATATTCAACCGGCCGGAGAGACCTACCTTGGACACTTGAAAAAAAGACTGGACTACCTCATATTTGGAGGACGGGAATGATACAACACAGGTGGAAAAAAATAATATTGACACTCATGATTTTTCTGTTCTGGGAGACCGTATCCGTGTCCGCCCGGACATTTTTACCCGGCGATATTGTCTTTTCCTCCAATCTTTCGGGAAACTGGGATCTGTACACGGTCAGCCCCGACGGCAAACAGCTTCGGCAAATCACCCAAACGCCCCACGATGAACTTTCTCCCGCAGTCTCCCCGGACAGACATCACCTGGTATTCCAGAAAAAAAGGGAGTTGTGGTGGTATGCCAAAGATAGCGATACCCAGGAACGGCTTCCTTTGCCACCAGGTATTTATGCCCATCCGGCATGGAAACCCGACGGCAGCGCCCTGGCATATATCAAATACACGGTGATTCCGTCGGACCAGGGAGAATTATGGCAGATCCACCGTAATGGGACAGTCTGGGAAGAGCCGCGGCGGTTAACCACATTCCCCCCCATGCGGGTATATCCGTCTTACTCGCCGGACGGTACCCGCCTTGCGTGTGCGGAGTTCAAACGCGATCCGGTTTTAGGCGTAATCGAAGAAATTGGTGTTCTGGACATAGAAACCGGAGCGTTTCAACAGGTTACCCGGGACAAGGCCGATTCATACCACCCGGCATGGTCGCCAAACGGCAAACAGATTGTTTATGTATCCAATAAGACGGGCAATTATGATATATGGATTTACCATTTGGAAACCGAAAAAAACACACGCCTGACCCGTCACAGGTCTTTTGACGGTGAACCGGTATGGTCCCCAGCCGGTGATGAAATCGCATTTGTGTCCTCAAGAACGGGACATAGAGAAATATGGATTATATCCCTTTCCGGAGATCGGCTGCGCCGGGTAACGGACATAAAAAAAACATGCAGCCGTCCCTTCTGGGTCAAATAACAGCCATGGGCTGTGACCTGGTCTATCAACACCCAGGTTCAACCCATAACAAAAGATGAAAGTAATTTAATAAGTTATTAATACTTTCATATAAACCGATTTCCGGTCTAAACGATAGGAGAGGCAACATGTATTTCACAGACAGTCTGTTGTTGAAACACTGCAAAAAGGCATTGATCCCGGTTGTATTTTTTGTTTTCTGTTTGACTGGGGTGGCTGTTCCGGCATCGGCCTTGAACCTGAGCAATGTCAACGTGGTCCCCCGGAAATTGACACCCGGAGAGACCGTTGGCATATCATTTTTCATCAGCCAAAGGGCTGACGTAACCATCCAGATTTTTACACCGGATTTTGATGTGGTCCGCCACCTGACCAGGAACGAATCCAGACCGGGCGGTGTCAACACGTTCAAATGGGACGGCCGGGACGACAACGGGAAACAGGTGCCGAACGAAGCCTATCTGGTGGGCATTGAGGCTGAAACGTCCGGAGGCGAAACAGTAGTATATGATCCCACGACCGTCTCAGGGGGGGAGTATTGTGATCTCCATATCCAGGATGTGCGACAGACAGACAACATATACAGCATTGCTTATTCGGTCTCAAGCCCATCCAGAGTAGACCTCAAGGCAGGCGTACGCAATGGCCCGATGCTGAAAACCTTAATTGACTGGCAACCTAAAACGGCAGGTGTGTATACCCTTTCCTGGAACGCGCTGGACGATACCGGACGGATCAATGTCATGGATCTTACCGGCGCTCATCTCATGCTGGATGGTTTTGCCCTGCCTGAAAATGCAATTATCGTGGAAGGCAGCTCCCAGAACTATCTTGAATACCGAAAAACCCTTCCCCGGCCCGAAGACTCACTGCTCTCCTACCAGTCTGCCAGACAGGCAATTCTGGAGCGGCAAAACCAGGGCATATCAGCCCAGTCTCTTGTTCAGCGGGCCTTGAATACGGCCCCCCGGTTCACGGTTTACTTGAACACGGATGACACCACCGGTCTTGCAGAAAAAAGCGTTCAACAGGTATCCGGAGAGATTCAACTGAAAGCCGTAATTTCACCGGAAAGCATGGACATGCTCAACGAAGCCAGATTTGAACTGATTATTTTTATCGATTATCGGCGTTTTGATGAAGAAGAACATGCCCACACACCGTATGTTTACACCCTTGATACCACAAGCCTCTCCAATGGAGAACACATGATAACAATCAACCTGGTTGGGCTAACCGGACAGGTCGGTTCCTATTCATTCAAGGTTGATGTGAACAACTAGATAGAAAAAGGAAAATACAATGAATTTACCGGCCCATATCAATCAAAAAGTGCTGCAATATATTTTAATTCCCATGTTTATCCTGGCCCTTTTTACCCCGGCCTCAGCCGCCGATATTCACATAAAGGCAGAGACCGTCCAATATGTGGGGGGCGAATTCAGGGTAGACATTTCCATAGAAGGGGCGTCCAATTTATACGGTCTGGCATTTGACTTAAACTATGACCCATCCACCCTCACCGTTGTGGATTCAGATCCGTTAAAAGAGGGTATTCAGCCCAAAGTAACCGAAGGAAGCCTGTTAAACGACAATGGACAGGTCACAACCCTTTTTAAAGTTGCCCTGGAAGATGGGGTTCCCGGAAAACTTGTCATAGGATTGACAAGATCAGGAGAGACAGATGGTGTGAACGTTACCCCAGACACGGCCTTTCTCTCTGTTTTTTTCAGATCAGCAGCCACCGGAGATGTCACGCTGTCTTTTGACAATCAGGGGGCCCGAGGGCCTGCATCACAGGAGATCATTGCCGGTACATGGGGAGAACTGGTTTTAAACATTGATCAATACGATTGGAAAGGCGATGTAAATCAGGATTTTGTAATCAACCTAGAGGATACGATGATAATACTCAAAGCATGGACACTCAAATCCCAAGAGGATATTCATATTTCATCGGATATTAATCAGGACGAAAAAATAGGGTTTGAAGAGGCGATAAATGCTATGAATAAAGAAATCAATTCAACACCGTAAATTGTTAGTGGGTCAAACATATCGAGTTGGAAGAATTTATTTTAGTAGAAAGATAGTTTTGTGAAAATTACTAACGCTCACTGAGACTTGCTGGACTAACTGCAATTCACAGCAAGGAGAGAGACACATTGATACGAAAAATTTTGTTCATCATTTTTCTTTGCCACATCGGCGGCGTGACCGCAACCTGGGCCAAACAGTTGTCGGATGGAGACGCAATCACCGGCAGCCTGACTGACAGCGTACAGACGGTCGAATACACGTTCGAAGCGCAGGCAGATGACAAGATCACCTTTTTTGCTGTGGATAATCAATATTCCAGTGGTGCCCGTTTCACTATTAATGTCTACAACCCGGACGGCAGCCCATTTTTCACAGAGACGACCACTTCATATCCAGGAGGACGTAACCAAAAAGTAAATCAAACTGGGACGTACCGACTGGTTTATTCCTGTGCAAACAATTACACCTGCGACTTCACCTTGTATTTTTATAATCTTGGCGAGGTTGCACGATCATCAGAGGGTGCTGTTAAGCTTGCTGACGGGAGTGCTGTCTCATCAGATCTGACGCCTTATGATGTCGACCTGTTTACGTTTGAGGCACAGGCCGGAGATGAGCTGACATTTTATGTTACAGAAAATCTATCTTCTTCCAGAACCAACTCTAAGCTTGTCATCTACAATCCGGACGGGAGTGAATTTTTCAGCAAAGAAGCAACCTTCGCCCCAGGAGAGAGAAATCTTGTAGCGGAACAGTCCGGTACCTATCGTGCGTTGTATTTCTGCAGTTCAGGTGGTGACACTTGTGATTATACCTTGTATTTTTATAATCTTGGCGAAATTGCACGATCATCAGAGGGTGCTGTTAAGCTTGCTGACGGGAGTGCTGTCTCATCAGATCTGACACCTTATGATGTCGACCTGTTTACGTTTGAAGCCCAGGCCGGAGACGAGCTGACATTTTATGTTACAGAAAATCTATATTATTCCAGCACCAAATCTAAGCTTGTCATATACAATCCGGACGGGAGTGAATTTTTCAGCAAAGAAGCAACCTCCGCACCAGGAGAGAGAAATCTTGTAGCGGAACAGTCCGGTACCTATCGTGTGCTGTATTTCTGCAGTTCTGGTGGTGACACTTGTGATTATACCTTGTATTTTTATAATCTTGGCGAAATTGCACGATCATCA
>NZ_JACADJ010000033.1:0-6770 GCF_013389365.1 Desulfobacter latus | reverse complement strand
GATCTGACACCTTATGATGTCGACCTGTTTACGTTTGAAGCCCAGGCCGGAGACGAGCTGACATTTTATGTTACAGAAAATCTATATTATTCCAGCACCAAATCTAAGCTTGTCATATACAATCCGGACGAGAGTGAATTTTTCAGCAAAGAAGCAACCTCCGCACCAGGAGAGAGAAATCTTGTAGCGGAACAGTCCGGTACCTATCGTGTGCTGTATTTCTGCAGTTCAGCTGGTGACACTTGTGATTATACATTGTATTTCTACAATTTGGGAGAGGGACGCAGAACCCAGGGAACGTCAGAGCTTCTGCAACCCAACGAACAAACAACCGGGCAGATTGAGCAACCCTACGATGTTGACGAGTTTACCTTTCACGGATTTGCAGACGAGACTATTTCCTTTTCCTGTTCAGAATCATTTTCCAGCAGTTCTGCAGATCTCTGTATCGTTGTTTACGCACCCGATGGCTCAGAGCTTTTATCTACTTGCACTGTGGGCACCTTCACCACAGATTCCATCACATTGTCCGTTGACAGCCCGGCCTATCGACTGATCGCCTATGCCGAGTCCGGATACACGGGCAAATACACCATTATGTATAAAAATTCATCTGCGGAAAGCTGGCCCAAACCCTACGAAGAGACGTCTCCTACCGACCTGACCTATAACGAAGACGATCCTGCACAGACAGGCGTTGTCGATTTTAAGACCGTCTTCAACGATCCCGACCATACCCCTGCCGAGCTCAGCTATACCCTGCGATCTGCAGAACCGGATGGGATCGTCTCGTTGACATTGAGTGCGGACGGCATTCTTGATGTAACGCCCCAATCACAGGCAAACGGAACCGTGACGGTTCGCGTGCAAGCCGAAGACCCCGACGGATTCACCGCCACCTCAACGTTCACTATAACCATCCAGTCCGTATCTGATGCCCCTCAGATAGAGGATGGGATCGCCTGGTCGGTTAAAGAAGACCAAGAGATCGGCTCCATTGTCGGTGTACCTGCTGTTGCGGATAATGACCCCGGAGAAACTTTTGTCTGGACCATCCAGGCAGGAAATGACGACGGCACGTTTGCCATTGATACCGACACCGGTACAATCAGTCTGGCAGACTACGTCGATTTTGAACAAACAGCCCGGTACAACCTGACCCTGCTGGTGACCGACAGTGAGGGCCTGACCGATTCAGCCGACATACCAATTACTATTATCGATGCCAACGACCGACCGAAGTGCGCAGACAGCCAGTTCTCCGTCAGCGAGGATCTGCCGGTATTGAGTATCTACCCGGCGAACGGCATACTTGCCGGAGCCACCGACCCCAATGGAGACAATCTCAGCGTTGATCCATTCCAGGGGGTGTCGGATCTGGGCGCCGTACTCGATGTTCGGGCGGATGGCTCACTGACCTATAACATGAGTGCGGCCCAGAGCCTACTTGCCGGCGAATCCGCGACAGATGAGTTCACAATGACGGTGCGTGATGCAGATGGGCTGCCAACCACCTGCACCCTCAGCTTGACGATCAATGGCGCCAATGATGCCCCGACGGATGTTGTACTGTCAAAATCCACCATACCGCCGGTGGCCCATGCAGGCTGGCTGGTCGGGGGGCTGACCAGCGTGGATTTGGATGATGGCGATTCGTATGTGTATGCCATTGAACCCGGAGGTGCCGACAATGACTGGTTTGCCATTCAGGGTGATCAATTGAAGTTGATACAGGATTTTCCCTTGGGTGGTCCAGAATCTTTGAACGTTTCGATTCGCTCCACCGACGCAGCCGGCGCTTATGTAATCACATCACATACCATAACTCAGGGGAACGTACTCTATGTGGATAACGATGTGCCCGCCGGCGGTGACGGTTCCTCACCGGAAACTGCCTTTACACAAATTCAGGACGGGATAGATGCTGCAGGTGTCAACGATATCGTTATTGTGTCGCCTGGAGAATATCTTGGAAATATTTATATAGACAAAGAGATCAGCGTTATTGGAAAGGTGGGCCGGGAAGCAATCATTAAAGGAGTCGGTGAGTACAGAGGCTTTCATATTGTCGCGGATAATGTAACCGTTTCCGGTTTTACGATCAATAATTGTGAATCCGCGGGCATATGGATTGACGGGGCATCCCATTGCTATATTGATTCTGTTGCCATTCAAAATGTGGTAGGCTGGTCGGGCATAGGAAGTGCATACCCGGGTTACGGCGTTTTTATCAGCAACGCATCTTATAATATCCTTGAAAACCTGAGCATTTCCGGTATCAGAGGTGCTGACGCTACCTATACTGGTGGCCAAGGGTATGGAATCAAGATAGATAAAAGCGATGATAACCGGATAAAAGATGTTACCATATCCGATATTGAAGGGGGGTATTCAGCTTATGCAAGTGCACTCTCCGGTCGCGACATCTATGCTACCCCTTACGGCATATACATATCCGAATCGGATAATAATACAATTTCAGACACCCATATTGAATATATAAGGCTGCGAAACCAGCTGAGGGTTTTGGATTGCACCAATCTTCTTGTCGAGAGATGTTACTTTGACCGTATTTACCTTGACGGCACCACAACCGCCACCATAGGCGGTTCTCCGGATGCCGAAAATTATATTTCCTCACTTGAAAACCATACTGCCAATCCCATAGATGCCACATACAATAACTGGGATTCCTTGTCTCCGGATGATAAGATAACGGATCAACTGGATGACCCGGATCTGGGGCGGGTAAATTCAGACCACTGGATTTATAATTATCCGCCTGCATTTTCCAGCACACCGATTACCAGCGCTGCCGTAAATCATATGTATACATATGAAATTTCAGCATCCGATCAAAACGGTGATGCGCTTGAGTTTCAAGGAGAAGCCCTGCCATCATGGCTTTCCATACAAAATAATGATGATAATACGGCTGTTTTATCAGGTATTCCTCCCGAGACAGCCCTGGAAAAAATTGAAATATCTTTGACGGTTGTTGAAAAAGCATCTGTTTCCAAAAAATATGATACCCAGTCATTTACCTTGAACATTGTGAATAATATAAGCTTCAGCACCCTGCCTGCATCCAGGTTGTATGCAGGAGAAGCGTATTCCGCTCTTATTGCAACAGCGCTGATTGTTGAGGATGAGCCGGCAGTTATCTCCATTGAGGGGCTGCCGGAGTGGCTTAGCTTTATTGACAATGGTGACGGAACAGGACTGTTGTCCGGCATACCGCCGGCAGAATCAAATGGAAACGCCTGGACACTTTCCTTACGCGGCACCTCCGGGGACGACACCGTGCTTCATGAACTTGAACTCAGTATATTTCCTTCTGATGCTGCGAGACTGTGGGACGGGATAGGCGAGGTTAACGACGTTGTCGTCAAGGGGAATATTGCCTTTGCCGTGTCCGACACAGGGTTGTATGTTATTGACGGGACAACACCGACGTCTCCGGTGCTTATCCGGCGATATCCAGGGCTTGCCGGCTCACGTTTAACGATTGAAGGAGATACGCTGCTCCTTAATGATAATACGGATCCTGAAAATATTTTGCTGGGAATTCTTAATGTGTCCTCTTCTGCTGAAGTATCCGTTATCAAAGCGTATCGCTGGGGTGGTGCCGTGCAAATGCGTTTGAAAGATAATATTCTTTATGCATTTTATGGCGATTCTATCGGTCTGATTGATATCAGTGATCCTTTCAATGCAGCATCTCGGTCTACATTGAATCCGCAAAGCGGTGCAAACGGGAGCGGAATAAAGTGTTTTGACATCAAAGACCAGCGCCTTTATGCTTATGACTGGTATGACCTGGGAAATATGATATATGATGTCAGTGATCCGGATAATCCTTTCTCTGAATACCCGTGCGATCCCGAGCCATATGGGTATGCTGCATTTGACGTTTCAGATCCGGAAGTATACCTGCTCGTACGGTCTGATCAAAATCAGCTGAGAAACCTGTCCCTGGACAAAGAGATTGTGTTACCGCCGGGTTTTACATCCAGCCCTTTATGTCTGGACGTGAAAAACGGCACGGCCTATGTGGCCTCGGATGATACGGGGGTACAGGTGATAAGCGGAATCGCATCAGGAACTGCAAAATTGTCTCATACCTATGGAGATATTTCCGGCCGGTTAAATACAGTTGTCGCAGGGGATACCTGTGTGTACATCGCCGGAGAGGACGGTCTTTATATTATTCCTGCATATTCAGACAATCCGCCATCTATTCAGTCGCAGCCACGGGATACCAGTGCGGTAGTGGGAACAGGTGTACAATTTTCCATTTCTGCATCCGGTACGCCGACCTTGAATTATCAGTGGTATAAAGACGGTATAAAAATTGAGGGCGCCTCAGGCCAGACACTTCATATCGAGCAGGTACTATTGAGTGATGCCGGAAACTACACATGCGCTGTCGATAATGCATTTGGAAATACCACCTCGGATTCAGCCGTGCTGAAGGTCTTGCCCCTTGGTGATTACAATCATGATGCTGAAATCAATATCACGGATGCTTTGAATGTGCTTCACATTTGTGTGGGAAAAAAGCCCGCCGCCATTTATTTGGATACGGATTTAAATAACGATAGAAAAATCTCTATTATTGATGCGCCAGCAGCATTGCAGAATGCTAAGGGAATGAGGACGAAATAACTTCCCCATTTTCCTGGGGACAGACTATAAATATTTAGGGATAAACGGAAAGATAAATGCAGGAGATAAATGGGGTCAGAGTAAAATTATTTGAATAAAATTGATCCGTTGGGATTGTGGCACTTTATGACCGGAGACGAGGCTCAGCCCTTAAACCATATTTCCAGAGCTGATTTGGCAGTGGTGATCAAAAAAATCTTTATGATCCCCACTGCCAGCCTGACCCTCACGCCGGCTTCAGTGGCGTATGGCGACAGCTTTGATATATCATTAACAGATGCCAAGGCCGAGGCGATCAACAGCAGCATCAATCTGTATGACAGCTCGGACCAGCTTACCTTTATCGCCATTGTCAACCGGCAGACGGTCAACAGCCCGGTAGCAAGTGCGGATATTTTTGAGCAGGCAGAAAACATCTACGCTTTTATAGATAATCACGGGGTCAGAAATGTCATAGCAACCCCGCTTGAGATAATTTTCAGCGACCAGGACAGTGACGGCGTGCAGGACCGTCATGATACCTGGCCTGCTGACAGCCGCTATGATACCGATGCCGACGGCAATGGTATCCCTGATATATTGGACAGCCTCTATAGCCTGGGCAGCTATGATCAAGATAGTGTGGTCAGCATTGATGGGCGGCTCATAGCTGTTAGTGAAATTATCACCGATGGCGGTATCTTCCCTATTGATCTCAATGGTAATGGCATTGCCGATGATGAAGAAGATACCAGCCTTATTGATACAACAGCCCTTCAGGTTCTCTCCGGACAGCAAGCGCCCCCAATAGTAACAACAGGCGATGTGGATGGAGATGGACATATCGGTACGGCTGAAGCGTTGTATGGCATTCAGCAGTCTGCACAATCAGCAGAAAATACGCCTTCGGACAGCGTAACGAATAACTGAACAGCTTTGACGGAGGAAATTATATGGGCAAAGGCACGGTATTAAGTGCTGATTGTACAGCCCGTAGGTTGAGTTTCACAACCCAACTACGGAATTCCGGCCGGAGTTCGGAAAGGAGGTGCTGATATGCATGACCGCATTTTACAATTGATGCGGGAAGCCATTCGTACCCGGAATTATGTCATGACATTGCATGCTGAAGAGGAAATGAATGATGATAATCTGACAATTTTTGATGTAGAACGAATCATACTTTCAGGAAAGATAATAGAGCGGCAGAAAGATAGGAGGACGGCAGAATGGAAATATGTCATTGAAGGCAATGATATATCAAAAGAAATCGCAGTAGCTGTGTCCAAAATAAGTGTTACCGGAAAGATGGTCATTATTACTGTGTATAAATTATGAGGTGTGAAATGATTTGTGATATTTGTGGAAATAGTACAACCCAAATCCGTTATGTAACGCGAAGTTATGGAAAAGGTAGTGACTTACTCATTATTGAAAACATTCCTGTTATTCATTGCCCAAAATGCAAAGAAAGCTATTTAACCGCTGATACATTGCATGAAATAGAACGGATCAAATTGCATCGACAAAACTTTGCAAAGGAACGTCCTGTCCCTGTTGCGGCATTTTGTTGATTAAACATTATACCGATTTTGGCTAACTGTTTGATTTTATTATATTGCCTAAAAAAACTCTTCTAATAAAATCAATGGGTTATGAAAGATCGGTATAATGTCTACTGATCAAGACCCGGCTTTAGCTGAGCTTGGTATTAAATTCCTCGTCCGATATCTCAGCCTGTTTGAGGATGGTTTTTAAAGTCCACCGGTCCAGTTCTTTGTGATCCGGGATGATTGCAACGCTGCCGGTGCTGTGGTTCTTCATCTTGATGTGACTGCCCTTTTGGCCGATCTTTTTATAGCCGATTTTCTCAAAAATTTTGACAAGCTACCGACCAGACATCAGGTTGGGTTTAGGGCTCAGGTTATAAAATCTAATTAAATAGTAATCAAAAGTATTTAATTTACGATCCAAATAGACTTTTTTATTAAAATGAAAGCACTTTAAATGGCTGAAACCCACAGCCTCTATTCCTTATCCTTATAAGTTCATTAAGGGATTCAGGAACTTCTTTTCGAATGATGTTTAATGCACCGTTCAGATCAGCGTTGATTATGCCCTTC
>NZ_JACADJ010000032.1 GCF_013389365.1 Desulfobacter latus | reverse complement strand
TTGCTCAATTGGTAATGCTTCAATTGAAACAATTAAGAGGTATATTGAACAGCAAGGCTAAAAAGCGGCAATTCATCCCACCGACACCTTCGGTGATCAGTGGGTTTTCTTGCCGAATTCTATAAAAGGGCTTTATGAAACTTCTATTCGTGGAAAACGAACAGACCTTTCTAACGTATCTTACCACCCGTATGGTGTCGGAAGGATTCACGGTCAAGGCAACCTTTTCCGGAGAAGAAGCCGTCCTGGCTGCTACAGAAGAAAATTTTGATGTGGCCATTGTAGAACTGGAACTGCCCGGCATCGACGGCATTGAGGTACTCAAACGCCTCAGACAGTTGCAGCCCTGTTTGCCAAGTATCTTACTCACGACACACGGCAATATTGACCGCGCACTCAAACGTACGAAATACAATCCCTTCAAATTTTTAACAAAACCGGTTGACATGGCCATGCTCTTAAAAACGATTCATGAGGCCCATGCCCACCGGCTTGAATTCGAAAATCAAAACATAGAATTTAAAGACAGCCCAGACGATGCATCGAATAAAGGGGGCATGGTTAAGCTGCTTGATAAACTGTGCGGGCTTTACGGCGTTAAAGCGTAATCCCCAACGCTGCATAAACATGTTTATGCAGCGTTGGGGATTATAACTTTGACTGGTGTGTGTGATCGTTACCTGAACTTGTATCCTCAACGATCAAGTTTTTAAGGAGGTCTGATTTGGCTCAATCCGCCCCGAATAGTTGCGCTTCGGTTCAGTCCGAAGAACGCAAAAAAAAATTTTCGTTTGTATCATTTTTTTTGACCTTTATACTCATGTTTTTAACCTGGGTGGTCCTGTCCGGTAATTTTTCAACATTGCTCATCAGCTTAGGCGTGATATCGAGTCTGCTTGTGGCCTGGTTTTTTCATGATCTGCTTTTTCCAAATGTGACATCCCGCTATCCAGGCCTTTTTTTCGGATTTATCGCTTACATTCCCTGGCTGATGTGGCAAATCGTAAAAGCAAATTTCAACCTGATGTTTCTAATATTCCATCCGAGAATGAATGAGTTGATTGATCCTCATATTACGGTTTTTCAAACACATCTAACCTCGGATTTGTCCATCACCATCCTGGCCAACTCCATAACACTGACCCCGGGTACCATTACGGTCACAGCCACAGCGGACGGCTTGTTTTCGGTTCATGCCATTGACAGGCGCTCTGCGGATGCCCTGCCCGGAACCATGCTTGCCAAAGTAGCCGGCATTTACGGAGAAAAACAGTGAATACCTTTTTTTTATGTATCAGTTTAGGCTTATGTTTTCTCATGTTTGTTTCCTTTTACCGATGTTTGATGGGCCCCACGATTTTAGACCGACTTATCGGTGTCAATGCCATTGGTAGCAAAACCGTTGTACTGCTTCTGCTCATAGGTTTTTTGTATGAGCGGGTAGACATGTTTGTGGACATTGCCCTGGCCTATGGGTTTTTAAACTTTGTGGCCGTCATTGCCGCCTCCCGGTATTTTCACAAAAGAAAAGGTCTGTATGAAGGATCCTTTAAGGGGGAAACAAAGGAGGTCTCATGAATTTTTTTGTTGTCATCTGTCTGTGTATTGGTTTCTTATTTTTCCTCGGGGGAACTGTGGGAATCATTCGGATGCCGGATTTTTACACCCGGCTTCATCCGGCAGGTAAACTGGATACATTAGGGCTTTTTGCCATGGTGTCAGGTCTGGCCGCATACAACCTGCATCATTTCTCTTTGAGTACCTTGCTTTTGTCCGTCAAGATGATGCTGATTGTGTTTTTTGTACTCCATTCCATTCCCACAGCCACCCAGGCCATTGTGGATGCCGGCATGCGGGCGGGCTTAAGCCCTTTTACCCGAAAAAAAACATCTCAATTACAAGGCACAGGAGAAGAGTAATTATGTACTGGTCTATTAACCTGGTTATCTTGGTTTTTGTCATTGTCTGTGCCCTGGCTGCCATCTATGTAAAAGATCTTTTGGCCACGGCCGTCCTCTTTGGGGCCTATTCTTTTATGATGTGTCTTTTGTGGGCGATAATGGGGGCTGTGGATGTGGCCTTTACTGAGGCAAGCGTTGGCGCGGGTGTCAGTACCGTATTCTTTGTGGCCGCGGTATTCCGAACCAGCAGGAGGACAAAAGATTGAAACTGCTAAGTCTGATTGTGGTCTGCCTCACCGGCGGGCTCTTATTGTACGGCACAGCCGATCTGCCGGACTGGGGGGACCCAAACACGCCGGCATCCCTTCATTTATCCAAGTATTACATTGAAAATGCCATAAGGGATACCGAAGTGCCCAACCTTGTGACAGCCGTCCTTGCCGACTACAGAAGTATTGACACCATGCTTGAAACGGCAGTGGTCTTTTGTGCAGGCCTTGCCTGCTTTATGCTGCTCCGGGATTTCACCCCTAAAAAAGACCACTATTACCGCCATGTACCCAGCGGCGTGATTCTGCATGTTAAAAATCCGGACAGACAGATCATTGCGGGCAATGAATTTGAAGATATGGACAAGGAGTGGCTCCCGCCGGACACCATCATTAAAACGGTGTGCCGGATGTTAATTCCTTTTATCCAGATCTATGCACTCTATGTGGTGGCCCACGGGGATTTTTCCCCGGGCGGCGGGTTCCAGGGCGGCGTAATTTTGGGGTCCAGCTTCATTCTTTTGGCCATCTCCTATAATCTGAAATATCTACTCAAACGGGTGAGTGAGAAGTTTTTAGGCATTCTGTCTGCTGCAGGGGTTCTGGTCTATATGGGTATTGGACTGGCGGCCATGGTTTTAGGCGGCAACTTTCTGGATTATGAGAAATATGCCCCTATTTTCGGGGAACACCATATCAGGGCGTTGGGTATGCTCGGGGTTGAAATCGGTGTGGGCATGTCTGTGACGGCAGTCATGGTCATTATTTACATTAATATCGTGTCTGAAGGCAAACACGACGAAGGATTATAAGGGAGTTGCAAATGACGGAATTATTCATGCTGATTGCCGCCAAATACAATTACTGCCTTTATGTCATTTTAATGATGATCGGCCTTTATGCCATGATTGCCAAGAACAACCTGATGAAAAAGCTGGTGGGCATGAATATTTTTCAGACCGCCATCATTTTGTTCTATGTTTCCATCGGGTTCAAGCACAATGCCACCATCCCCATTATCAAGGGAGATCACGGCCATGGCGGGCACGGGGCTGCCATTCATGCCGCTGATTACATGAATCCTTTGCCCCATGTACTCATGCTTACCGCGATTGTGGTGTCGGTGGCTACTTTAGGCGTGGCCATGGCCCTTTGTGTCAAGGTATACCAGCGGTACCAGACGCTGGAAGAAGATGAATTAAGAATGCGCTTATCGGAAAAAATAAAATCATGATTCATTATCCAGCCATTGTCGTCATCGCCCCCCTGGTCGGCGCTTTGACTGCCGGGATTCTATCTTTTGTAGAGGAGCGGTATGCCTATCCTGCGGCACTGATCGCCACAGGGATCTCCTGCGCCGCAGCTGTCCGGGATCTGATCTATGTGGCAGGTCACGGTCCCATTGCCTACCACATGGGCGGCTGGGCGCCGCCCATGGGTATTGAGTACCGCATTGATACCTTAAATGCCATGGTCCTGGTATTGATTACAGCCATTGCCTTTTTAAATCTTGCGGCATCCCGGCCCAATATTAAACAGGAGATGCCGGACCGACGCCCATCCTTTTACGCGATGTATCTGCTTTTTGTGGTGGGGCTGACCGGTGTGGCCTCTACAGGCGACTTATTTAATCTGTACGTCCTCATTGAGATCACCTCGTTAAGTTCCTACACCATGATCGCTTTAGGCGACAGGGACAGGGGACCGATTTCCGCTTTAAATTATGTTTTTGTGGGCGTCATAGGCGCCTCGTTCTATCTTTTAGGGGTGGGGTACATCTACATTAAAACCGGCACCCTGAACATGGCTGAGTTTGCCACCATGATCCCAACCCTCCAGGACTCCACCACGATTTTGACTGCCTTTATCCTGTGCCTTGTGGGGGTATTTATCAAAATGGCCCTGTTCCCCCTGCATGTCTGGTTGCCCAATGCCTACAGCTATGCACCGGTGGGATTTGCACGGATTGTGGCACCGCTGATGACCAAAGTGATGGTTTATGTCATGGTGCGTCTGATGATCACGGTCTTTGGGCTGGATTATATTTTCATAAAACTTCATATCGCCGATACTCTTGTGTGGCTCGGCACCATCGCCATTCTGGCCGGCGGTGTCATGGCCCTGGCCCAGACAAATTTAAAGAAGATGCTTGCCTATATTATTGTGTGTGAAATCGGGTATATGGTGGGCGGTGCCTGGCTTGGCAATAATTTAGGTCTAACAGGCGCTGTGCTTCACATCCTGAACGATGGGCTAATGACCTTTGCCTTGTTCCTTGCCGTGGGCAATATGGTTTATAAACTGGACCGGGTTCAGATAAAGGATCTTAAAGGGCTTTTTGCCAAAATGCCCTGGACCATGACCGGGTTTGTTCTGGCGGCCTTCAGCATTGTGGGGGTACCGCCCACCTGCGGATTTTTCTCCAAATGGTATCTGATCTTAGGGGCGTTTAAAGCCGGAGCCTGGCATTTTGCCGCAGCCCTGATCATGTCATCCTTGATCTGTGCAGTTCTTTTTTTCAAGGTATTTGAGGTCTGTTTTTTTGAATCCCCCGACACCCATGTTGGTCATGGCAGCGATACCCACGGCCGGCACACCACCGTGGCAATTCAGGAGGCGCCGGCCATATCCCTTGCGGTTCTGGGTATCGCCGGCATCAGCCTCATCGTAGTGGGGATGTATTCCAAAACCATTGTTGTCAGATTGATCTGGCCGTTACTTCGTTCTTAAAAAAGGCATACATGGAATTTATACAATCGATCAAACCTGTTTTGGCTGTGTTGATCCCCCTGGCAGTGATTCCGGTACTGGTTTCTTCCGGGGGGCGGCCCAATGTCCGCGAAGCCTGGACCTTCATTGCCGGTATCCTCTCATTTGCTCTGGTGGTCTCCATGGTACCGGCGGTTCTGGATGGAAACCGCATCGGGCTGACACTGTTTCCCATTGCACCGGGGGCTGACATTGCCCTGAGCGTAGACGCATTGGGTATGCTCTTTGCCCTGGTGGCATCATCTCTTTACATTATCACAGCCATGTATTCCATCGGCTACATGCGCGGACTTAACGAACACAGTCAAACCCGGTTTGTCGCCTTTTTTGCCCTGGCTATTTCCGCCACCATCGGGGCGGCATTTTCCGCGAACCTGATCACCCTGTATCTTTTTTATGAAATTTTATCTTTGGCCACCTATCCTTTGGTCACGCACCATCAGGATGAAACGTCCAAGGTGTCGGGCCGCAGGTATCTGACCTTTATTCTCGGCACCTCCATTGGTCTTGTGTTGCCGGCCATGATCTGGTGCTACCACGCCACCGGCACCCTTGAATTTTCGGCAGCCGGTATTTTTACAGGTCAGCTGTCAACACCGTCTGCCACGGTTCTGCTGCTGATGTTTGTCTTCGGGTTTGCCAAGGCCGGCATCATGCCCGTACACACCTGGCTGCCGGCTGCCATGGTGGCGCCAACCCCGGTATCGGCGTTGCTGCATGCCGTGGCCGTTGTCAAGGTGGGGGTTTTTTCCATTATCCGGGTGCTGACCGGTATTTTCGGGGTGGAACTTCTCTCCTCTTTAGGCCTTGGCGGACTTGTGGCGTTTATTGCTTCGGTGACCATTCTGACCAGTTCCGCCATTGCCCTGTCCCAGGATGAGTTCAAACGGCGGTTGGCCTATTCCACCATTGGTCAGCTCTCTTATATCGTCCTTGGTGCAGCGCTTCTGTCACCCAAAGGTATGACCGGAGGGATTCTGCATATCACCATGCATGCATTCGGCAAGATTACCCTGTTTTTCTGTGCCGGCGCCATTTATGTGGCCACAGGCAAAAAATATTTAAGCCAGATGGTGGGCATCGGCTATCGCATGCCCGTCACCATGACCGCTTTTCTCATCGGCGCCATGTCCATTATCGGACTGCCGCCCACGGGTGGGTTTATCAGCAAATGGTATCTGGTTTTAGGCACCCTTGAAGGGGATCAGGCCGTTATGCTCTTTGTGCTTTTAACCTCTTCTCTTCTCAATGCCGCCTATTTCATGCCCATATTTTACAAGGCGTTTTTCTGCACACCGGCGGAGGCCATGTTTGAACGCAAATTTGACGAAGCACCTGTGATGTGCGTGGTCCCCCTGGTGATCACCGCATTGATATCCTTTATATTCTTTTTTGTCCCCCAACCCTTTCTGAAGCTTTCAACCCTTGCCGTAACCGGTTTTACAGGAGGTTAGACAGATGAACCCACAAGATGACAAAGAACTTATGGAATTAAAGCATGACCCTGTGCCGGGGTATAAGCCCGTGTTCGTGGTGGTTTTTACCATTGCCTGTCTGTATATGGCATTTATCTTATGCCATTCACCTTTATAGACAACCTGTTGAAGGCTTTTTACCCATGGAAGAAAAAAAACATCTGTTTGACGATCCCAAAAATGTAAAGCGGCTGCTGGCGGTCTTTTTCGCTTGCGTGGTCGGGCTGCTCGTTCTGAACGGAGTCTACCTTTATCTGGCCAAACATCATGTTATTCACCACCATGCTTACTATGAGTGGGAAAATTTCTGGGGGTTTTACTCCTTTTACGGATTTGTGGCCTGCGTCATCCTGGTATTGGTCTCCAAGTATGTGCTGCGGCCCCTGGTAAAACGTCGGGAGGATTATTATGACCAGTGAAATAGTTATGGCTGCCGATACGGCACTGGCAACGGATCTGATGCCGGCACTGATTTTCATGGTGGGCGGCCTGCTGGTACCCTTTTTCAAGGGCCGGGCCAAATCCGTTTATATGCTTCTTATTCCGGTGGTGGGGTTTTTAAACCTGATCCATATTCCGTTGGGAGATCATCATCACCTGTTCTTTGGCGATTTCAACCTGGTGCTGCTCCATGTTGACCGGTTAAGTCTTTTGTTCGGCTATATTTTTCACATCATTGCTTTTATTACGGTCATTTATATCCTGGGATTTAAAAACGATGTGGAGTATGTGGCAGGCTTTTTCTATGCTGGTGCCGCTTTAGGCGCCATATTTGCCGGTGATCTTTTTATCTTTTTTGTCTTCTGGGAGGCATTGACCCTAGGGTCGGTCATGTTGATCTGGGCCAGGAAAACCCCCAAAGCCCAGGCCGCGGGGTTTCGCTATCTTCTGGTCCATGCGTTCGGGGGCCTTGTGCTGCTGGCAGGCATTGTGTTCCACTATTCACACACCGGCTCCCTGGAGATGTCCCTGATGACCCTGTCCGGCCCGGGATCGTGGCTGATGTTTTTCGGTATCGGCATCAACTGTGCCTGGCCTATCCTGCATCCCTGGCTCACGGATGCCTATCCTGAAGCCACCATTGGCGGCGCTGTGTTTTTAAGTGCATTCACCACCAAAACGGCTGTATATGCCCTGGCAAGGCTCTACCCGGGGACGGATCTTTTGATCTGGATTGGTGTGGGCATGGCCGCCTTTCCCATTTTCTATGCCGTGATTGAGAATGATCTGCGACGGGTGCTGGCCTACAGCCTGATTAACCAGGTGGGATTCATGGTTGTGGGCATCGGTATCGGCACTGAGCTTGCCGTCAACGGCGCCTGCGCCCATGCCTTTAATGATATTTTGTTCAAAGGGTTGCTCTTCATGACCATGGGGGCGGTGATGCACCGCACCGGTAAGATTAATGCCACAGACCTTGGCGGATTGTATAAAAGCATGCCCTGGACCTGTCTTTTCTGTATTGTGGGCGCCGCCTCGATCTCCGCATTCCCGCTTTTTTCAGGATTTGTTTCCAAGTCCATGGTCATGTCGGCTGTGGCGCACATGTCCCATAACCCGGGGCAGGGAGCGCTGGTCTTTGTCTGGCTGGTCCTTTTATTTGCTGCGGCCGGTGTATTTCACCATGCCGGCATCAAGATCCCGTTTTTTGCCTTTTTCGGCCATGATGCAGGACACAGGGTCAAGGAAGCCCCTTTGAACATGCTTATTGCCATGGGCATCGCAGCCTTTTTATGCGTGTTCATCGGCACATTCCCCCAGTATTTATATTCAGTGCTGCCGTTCCCGGTGGATTACGAACCTTACAGCATTTCCCATGTGCTCACCCAGACGGAGTTGTTGTTCTTCTCAGCACTGGCTTTTTGCCTATTGCTGCTCTCGGGTATCTATCCTGCAGAACAGCGGGCTGTGAACCTGGATGCAGACTGGAGTTACCGCATCGGCGGAAAAAAATTGTATCATATCCTGGCCGGCATCTTGAACCCTTTAAATACCGGATGTGAAAAAGTGGTCCGGTCTGTGGCTTCAGCTTCGGCCTTTATCTTCAAAGATGCCCCGGCCAGGATTGCACTGTTCGTCTCTGTGAATATCTGGCTGGTTTTCGGTATCCGGGGACGATACCTGGAATTAAGAAAATCGAGACTTTATAACGATGCCATGGAAGGGACCATGCCCATTGGTTTAGGGGCTGCGACAGCGGTTGGCTTTTTTATACTGATATATATTTTAAACTGAAGGAATAACAATGATAAAAATTGAAGATCTCAAGCGAATAAACATGCTTGCCGACATGCCGGATCATCTTTTGAAAATGATCAGTGAAGTGGCCCAGCTCAATATCTACGGCAAGGATACCCTGCTGTTTTCCCAAGGGGAGAATATTGATCTTTTTTATATGATCGTCATGGGGCAGGTGGCGTTGAAAGTTCCCTTGGATGAAGATATTGATGTGATCTTTGATATTCTTCAGGCCGGCAGATCGTTGGGGTCATCAGCCATGCTTTCTGACGCAAAAGCCTCTTATACGGCCATCTGCCAGGAACCGTGCGAAATAATGACCCTGAACGGGAAAACCCTACAGAACCTGTTTAATGATAATAAAGAGATTGGCTATTATTTGATGGCCGGCGTGGCCGGTCAGTATAAACGGACCATGGACCGCCGCCTTCGCATAATTTTGAAAACCTTGGAAAAACACCCGGAATTGCAACACCGCATAAGATATTGATGCAGGATGAACATCCCCGCCAAGCCGCCTGCCGGACTTTCAATCGATTTTTTCAATCCGCTTGAAAAAATCGTGCATTTAATTTCAGAATACAGTATTCTATCTATTTGGCAACACAATAAGCAGAGCAATCTATGAGGCGTAAATGAGTGACGAGAGACTGAAAAAAATAATTGAAGGCCGGATTCCCGGACTTTTTTATATGATATCAATTTTTGCCCTGATTGAAATTGGTATCCTGGCGGTATGCATGTGGCTTGGCGCAAATCAGGAGTGGGTTACCATCTATAATCCTGAAAAAGAAATCATATATGAAGGCGTTTACAATCAAATCCGGACCACGGAATTCAAAAGCGTATACGGCATTGAAAATTACAGGGAAGAAGGGTATGAAATTATCCGGAAGACCATTGACAAACCATTCCCGACGCGGACCTGGATTGCATTATCGGTCTGCGTGCCCCTGGTACCGATTTTCTTTGTTGTTTTTCTGATCCGGGCGTTTGAGGATCTATTCGGCACAAAAGAATCTAAAGAAGAAGACGGTGCCAAGGCAAAAAAACATTCTGATGAAAATGAAAATAAAATTTTTGAAGAAACCCGGTTTGAAAAACTGTTTTCCTCCCTCGGTCGGATGAGTATTTACTCACTGGGGGCCATCATTATGCTGGGGGCCTTTTTTTTCTGGATGGTTCCCGATCTGCTCATTGCAGTGGGCCGAATCAGTGTTCATACCATTTTGCAGCTTAAATGGATCATTCTGGCCGTTGTTGTGGTCGGCGGAATTATTCTGATTCTCAAAACCATTTTTGCTTATAATACCCGAAAAGAAATCATCCGGCAGCAGGCAGAAATCCAAAAATACAGGGACCAGCTTGCCATGAGCGCCGGCCTTGAAAGAAAACTGTTAAATGAGACGAGTCGCCTTGATCCGCCGGATCAGCTGACGGGCCCGCCGACGGAATAAAACCATCTCTGAAATTGCGGCACTTGCGGATCAGACCTTATTTTATTTGGAAGATTGTATTCCGATCATGGGCCTTATTCAGCCACCGGGCTGGTACAAAAACGCCCTTTAGACCCTCTGTAAAGCCGTTTCAGGTGACTTCACCAGCACAAAGCCACCCACCAAAGCGGTAAAAGGGGCCACTGTTACAAGTCCGAAACTGCCTATGAGGGTTTTTAGAATCTCAGCAGAGACATAAATAAAATTTGAGGTATTTACCCAGGGAACGCCCTGGGCCATAAAAGCCATCATCAACGTAATAAATCCGCCGGAATAGGCCAGAAGCAGGGTTGTGGTCATGGTACCTACAACGGCCCTGCCCACGTTGATACCGCTTTTTACCGCCTGCCACCGGGTGATGGAAGAATCCGTACATACGACTTCATGCATGCTTGCGGCAACATCCATGGCAAGGTCCATCACCGCACCGGCGCATGCAATAAATACTGCGGCAATATATATCTTTGTCAGATCTAAATGACCAAATCCCGAATAAAGCAATGTTTCTGCAAAAGGCATGACAGCGCCATGCACATGAAAAACTTTGGTAAAATAAATTGCCATGGCACAGCTTGTTAAAACGCCTAGAAACGCACCTAAAAACGCTGTAAACCCTTTTCTGTTAATACCGGCCACAAGAAAAATGATACCGGCACTTAATGACGCCATGATCACAAGGGAAATGAGGATGGGGTCCCACCCTTTTAACAACAAAGGAACCAAAATCTTCCACAAAACCAGTGCCGTGAGAAGAAAAGAAAGCAAGGCTTTCAAACCGGTGAATCCACCGTAAGCGATTAACAGCACCGCAAAAAGGCCAAGCAAATAGATTTCAAGCCCCAGGCGGTAATGGTCCTGGGGATTTACAAAAATAATTTCACCTTGTTCGTTTAAGGTCAATACCACCAGGGCTGTGTCACCCGCCTTATAGATTTTGTCCTTATCCATCTGGCCTAGAAGGGGATTTCCAGCAGACAAAACCTTACCCTTAAACGGCCCGTCCATTAATTTCAACGTAACATTCTGATCCCCTGTCTGAATGATTCCAATGGTCTGAATTTCCGAATTATCCACTGAAATTATTTTTCCTTTGCACCTGACGGCATTTTGGGCCATTTTATCTTCAAACCCCGTGGGGAGCATGACAAGCACAATGCAGAAAAGAATAAAAAAAATGCAGAGGATTGTATCTTTTCCTGCCTTGATTTTTTTCATTGCAAAACCTTCTCAATAAGTAAAAAAACGTGGGGCAGCAAATGCTGCCCCACGTTTTTATTGTTATGGCCATGAGCCCTAATTTACAGCAGCAAACGTTACATCATTAATGGGGCTTTTTTCAGCATAGTGGATTTTTTCATCAATTCCCATAATATCCATGGTCTTTTTGGCGATATCAACATTGTCATAGTATCCGTTGAACAATCCGGCGCTGACGCCGACAGCAGAAGTGGCAACAGGGACACCGGTATGTTTGTATGATGTCCAGGCCAGGCCGGCTTTCTGATTCAAAATATGGGTGATGGATACTGAAAGGGGCTCGTAACCGCCGTAAAGTACATAGGTTTCAGGATTTTTGGATTTTTCCTGTTCCCCTTTCATGCTGCGATCAAAGGCGCCTTTCAAGGCTTTTATTTCATGTGCCTGCAAAGCGAGCGGACCGTTACCTTCGAATGTCAGGCCGAAATGTTGGGTGATGATGGGTTTCATGGCATTGAAGGATTTATCCGATCCTTGTTTGAATTTGCCGAGTACTTCATCGGTGAATTTCTGGAAAGACAGATTCTGTTTACCCAGTACATCAAAATTGGTGGCGTATTTGGTGCCTGCGTAGCCCAGGGTCAAACCGCCGCATTCATGGTCCCCGGTAACAACAATCAGGGTTTCGGCAGGATGTTTTTTATAAAATTCATAGGCTTCACTGATGGCGTCGTCAAAAACCAGCGTATCTTTAATGGAAGCAGTGGCGTCATTGGCATGGCAGGCCCAGTCAATTTTGCCGGCCTCGACCATCATGAAAAACCCCTTGTCATTGTCAAGCAGTTCAATGCCTTTGGCTGTGAACTCCTTAAGGGATATATCCCGGCTTCTTTTATCCATGTCATAGGGAAGGGCTTTGCCGTCCTGAAGCCAGTTATTGTAAGCAAGAACTTTGCCGTCTGCTGCGTTTAAGGCCATGAATTCAGCTTTATCAGTCACCACCTTGTATCCGTTCTTTTTAATAAGATCCATGGCGTTGCCCACATAATTTTTTGAGTTGTTCTTTTTATTGGTTACATCTTTAAGGCCGCCGCCGCCGAAATAATCAAAACCACTGTTGGCGATGGCAACATCAATATCATAGTACTGGCTGCGCCTGGGTACATGGGCGTAAAAGGCAGCCGGGGTGGCGTGGTCAATAGATACACTGGAAACAATACCCACTTTCATACCTTTTTCCTTTGCCAGTTCAGCAAGGGTTTTAACCGGTCTCAACGCCGGGTCCATACCAATAACGCCGATATTGGTTTTGGTGCCGGATGCCATGGCCGTTGCTGACGCAGCAGAGCCCGTGATAAACCGGTCCGCGGCATGCGTGGTGGTGATGCCCTGGGCCGGAAAAGAATTCATGAGAAGTTTTTTGCCGGTGTACTGCTCGGCTGCGATTCTCTGGGGCATACCCATACCGTCACCAATGAAAAGAAAAACATATTTTGCATTTTTTGCAAAAACCCCGGAAAGGGGGATGAAAGTCAAAACAAGGGCAAGGACAAAAACCCTCATCGTCATATATTTCAATGATTTCATAACCGTTGTGCCTCCTTTTAAAATGTTGTTTAAGGACAGTAAAATTTTTAATTCGTACCTGAGAAAACCCTGTTTAGTTAAAAAGTTGCCCATGATGGATGACTTTTCGTTTGTACATTAATTAAATTATATTAGAAATATATGAGGATAATGTAATAATTATATTGCCGAAACAAGCCGGGATAAAAGCCAAAAAGGCCTTCGGTTTTTTAAAACCGAAGGCCTTTATAATCGTGGTGCCCAGGAACAGAATTGAACTGCTGACACGGGGATTTTCAGTCCCCTGCTCTACCGACTGAGCTACCTGGGCACGTCAAACAACGTCAGCTTATATATGTTCTTTAACCGTTCAAGTCAAGCAAAAAATTAGAAAAGTATTACGACCCACCCATATCACCCAGCAGATACTGAATTAAACCACAGGCACATACCGCTGCTGTTTCCGCCCTTAAAATCCTGGGCCCAAGGGAATAACTCATAAATCCCGATTCAACGGCACACCGGATCTCTTCTTCTTCAAATCCACCCTCCGGTCCGATCAGGACAACAGCTTTGTTATTCTCTCCAGGGACCGTTACGGCAAGGGAGCGATCCGAGGCTTCCCAGAACGCCAATTTATGTGTACAGCCTTTTGAGAATGCCAGCACCTGTTGAAAATCCATGGGCGGCATAATTTCAACAAGACAAGACCGTCGACACTGCTTTAAAGACTCCCTGGCAATGGTCTGCCACCGCTCAATCTGTTTTTTTCCCTTTTGGGTGCCTGACAATGGAACCGATCTTTTACAATAAAAAGGAATCCAACGGGTTACCCCGAGTTGGGTAATCTGCTTGATAGTCTCATCCATCTTGTTGTGTTTGAGCATGGCACTACACAAGGTCAGGTCGAGATTTGATTCGGTCAGGCTTTTTTTCTCAGTTAGAATTGAAATTTCCACACATTCAGGAGAAACCTTATCTATACAGCCTGTAAAGTCCGTACCATGGCCATCGGTCATGGAAACGGCATCTTGGGGTTTAAGCCTGAGTACCTTGCATATATGTTTTGCATCCTGACCCTGAATGACTGCCTTGTTTACGCTTAACGCCTCTTTATTGATTAAAAACTTCTGCATAGTTATGTCTTGATCCCGCTAAAAAGTGGTTAATTTTTCATCGTAAAATAGTACAAATCTGTTCGCCGCTTATAAATTATGATACATAAAGGGCCATGAAAACAATAAACAAAGAAAAAATTGTTCTTGCCTCGGGTTCACCGCGCAGAAAAGCGCTTATGACCCAGGCAGGCATAGCGTTCAAAATTCATGTGGCCGATATTGACGAATCTATAGTTGATCCGGGCACGCCCCCCGAAAATTATGTCTGTTTATTGTCCAAAATCAAGGCCCGGGCCGTGGCCCCGAACTATCCGGATGCCTGGACCATCGGGGCGGACACGATAGTGGCGATTGATAATACCATTTTAGGCAAACCTGTCGGGCACCTGCAGGCGGTAACCATGTTAAGCCGGCTCAGCAACAGGGAACACAGTGTATTTACCGCCTTTACCATCACCAGACCGGACGCCCATGATGTGGTTACCCGGGTTATCAACACCCGGGTACGGTTTAAAAAACTATCCAATGATGAAATCAACTGGTATGCAGACACCGGCGAACCCTATGACAAGGCCGGAGGCTATGGGATACAGGGGATTGGGGCCTTTCTGGTTAAAGAGATATCCGGATCTTATACCAACGTTGTGGGCCTGCCCGTGTGTGAACTCATTGATGCCCTGGCATCTTTGGGGGCAATCCGTTTTAAGGAAACAAAATAAAAATGCAGATTCAATCCAATCTAAAAAAAATTCATGATGACATACATGCTGCCGCGCAAAAAAGCGGACAGGATGCATCCCGAGTGACCCTTATCGCAGTGAGCAAAAGAAAACCGCCTGAAATGATTCAGGCGGCCATGGATGCCGGTCACAGGGATTTTGGGGAAAATTATATCCAGGAAGCCATGGAAAAAATTGATCTCATTGGCAGAAAATCGGCGACGTGGCATTTTATAGGCCATCTTCAATCCAACAAAGCCAAATTCGCGGTAAGCTATTTTGACCTGATTCATACCGTGGATAAGGTTAAGCTTGCCAGGGAAATCAACCGCCAGGCCCAGAAAATCGGAAAAATCCAGGAAGTTTTACTCCAGGTAAATATTGCCCGGGAAACGACCAAGTCCGGTGCGAAAGAAAACGAAATTATGGACATTGCAAAACAGGTCTGCCGGTTTGATAACCTGCATGTTTCAGGACTTATGTGTATGCCGCCTTTTTTCGATGATCCTGAAGACGCAAGAATTTATTTTAAAAAGCTTAAACAGATCAGTAAAAATATTGAAACGCTTAATCTTCCCAATACAACCATGACCCATTTGTCCATGGGCATGAGCCATGATTTTAGGGTAGCCGTTGAAGAAGGAGCTACTTTAGTACGTGTGGGCACAGCCATTTTCGGAGCAAGACAGTGAGAATTATTCTGCATGCCTGCTGCGGCCCGTGCACCATCTATCCCCTTGAGATTTTAAGAAACATGGAAATAGAGGTCATGGGGTATTTTTACCGACATAATATCCATCCATTTACAGAATGTATGAAGCGTGAGGAAACATTACGCGATTATGCGGATCAGGTGAATCTGAAAATGATCTGGCAAAAAGGCTATGCGCTTGAAGAATTTTTGCGTGCAGTGACATTCAGGGAAAAAAACAGATGCAGGTATTGCTACCACGCACGTCTTAAAGCCACTGCCCTGGTTGCAAAAAAGGGAAAGTTTGACGGGTTCTCCACTACCCTGCTCTATTCAAAATTCCAGAATCATGGGTTGATTACGGAAATCGGCCAGGGCCTGGCAAAACAATATGGACTTAAATTCATTTATCATGATTTCCGTGAAGGCTGGAAACAGGGGATAGAGAAATCCAAGGCCTTATGCATGTATCGCCAGCAGTATTGCGGCTGTATTTACAGCGAAAAAGACCGATATTATAAGGATTAGGCTTTGCTTTATTCAGCCATAAAATTTTTTATCTGCTCAATAAAGATATCTTTTTTATCCTGGCTGATAAAAGCCGCATTAAACGAATTCACCGCCAATTGTGCGATATCATCCCGCGTCAGCTGAAACGCGTTTTGAAGCGCGATATAGTTTTCAACAACATATCCGCCGAAATATGCAGGATCATCCGAATTGACCGTCACGCAAAGCCCCTGGTCAAACAGTGTTTTAAAGCTGTGCGTCCGGATGTCTTTAAATACACGCAGTTTGACGTTGGAAAGCGGACACACCGTTAAAGGAATGCGGCGGCGCTTGAGTTCACTGATAAGTGACTTGTCTTCGAGCGCACGCACGCCATGATCAATTCGATGGACTTTAAGCTCTTGGATGGCCTCCCATATATATTCAGCAGGCCCCTCTTCCCCGGCATGGGCCACGGTCATAAAGCCTTCTTTTCTCGCTTTTTCAAAAACACGTATGAATTTGGATGGTGGATGGCCGTATTCGGATGAATCAAGCCCGACCCCTGTAATCTTATCTTTAAAATCCAACGCCTGCGAAAGGGTTGCCATGGCCTCGGATTCCGGCAGATGACGTAGAAAGCACATGATCAGACAAAATGAAATGTTGAGCGTGCGGGCCCCGTCGGATAACGCATGATAAATGCCGTTTATTACTGTTTCAAACGCAATGCCGCGTTCGGTATGGGTTTGGGGATCAAAAAAAATTTCAACGTGCCGGATATTTTGAGCTTTGGCTTTCAAGAGATATTCCCATGTCAGGTCATAAAAGTCTTCCTCTTTCTGAAGTACGCCGGCACCTTCGTAATAGATATCCAGAAAAGACTGCAGATTATCAAAATGATAGGCCTGTCGCAGGGCTTCTACCGAATTGAATTTGATACGGATACCATTTCTCTCGGCCAGGCGAAACAATGTCTCAGGCTCCAACGTCCCTTCGATATGAAGATGCAGTTCTGCCTTGGGAATACCCTGAATAAATACATTCATGTCCATAACAATCCCTTTGTTATTTTAAGTAAAGACCATAGGCCCTAAGCGCCGTTGTTATTGACTTTATGTTTTTTGATCTGATGATAAAGGGAAACAAGCTTGCGGTCCGTCTCGTTCAGGCGGTCGGCAAGGACCGTGAAAAGATGCTTGGCCACATCAGGATATTTTTCTATGATTTCAATCAGCTTGTCTCCGGGAAACCGTTTGATTTTGGCACGTCCCTTTGAAATAATAGACGCGGACCTTGACGTACCGGTGATGGCTGCCATTTCGCCGAAATACTCTCCGGGCTGGGTAATTTCCGCTATCATTTTACCGCCCTTGACCACATAGACAGCGCCTTGAACGAGCTTAAAAAAATCAATATCCGTGTTGCCCTCACGGATGATCACATCCTTATCTTCGTATTGTTCAATGTCGGGGTTCACCAGGTAGGCCGGCAGGGCTTCTTTTGAAATAACGGTTTTTTTTAACACTTCTTCCAGAGATGTTTCTGCCGATTTCACCTTAACCAGGCCGGCATCCCGAAGCGTGATCATGCCTTCGGAGATCGCCACCTTGCGCAACTGGTCTTCAGGCACTTCAGCAGAGATGGCTTTGGCAACCTCGTCGGTCACTTCCATAAGTTCATACAGCCCAACCCTGCCCTTGTATCCGGTCCCATTGCAATGGGGGCAGCCCTTGGGGCCATAAATGGTCAAATCCGAAATTTCATTTTTATCAAAACCATACGATTCCAGGTCTTCGGGATTATATCCGGTGACCACCTGTTTGCAATCCGGACAAAGCCTGCGCCCAAGACGCTGGGACAACACCATGGTGACGGATGAGGCCAGCATATAGGGGGGAATGCCGATATCCACAAGCCTTCCAATGGTGGACGGGCAGTCATTGGTATGCAGGGTGGCAAATACAAGATGGCCTGTCATGGCCGCTTTGATGGCAATCTCAGCGGTTTCAATATCACGGATCTCACCCACCATGATAATATCCGGATCCTGCCGGAGAAAGGCTTTCAGAGCTGCGGCAAAGGTCATGCCGACCTCTTCTCTTACCGGCACCTGGTTAATCCCTTTAAAATTGAATTCTACAGGATCTTCAGCGGTCAGAATCTTGATGTCATCCTTGTTCAAACGGTTGAGAACGGAATATAATGTTGTGGTTTTACCCGACCCTGTGGGCCCGGTAACCAGAAGCAGACCATAGGGTCTGGAGATACAGCGTTTAAGCATATCAAAAGTGCCGGATTCAAACCCTAGACGAGTCAGATCAACGCTTAACGCACTCTGGTCCAGGATACGCATAACAACGCTCTCGCCAAACAGGGTGGGCAAGGTGGATACACGAAAATCTACGGATTTTTTCTTGCCCAGGCGAAGTTTGATACGACCGTCCTGGGGAACCCTGCGTTCGGCAATATCCAGGGAAGCCAGAATCTTTACCCTTGAAAGCACGGCGTTTTTGATTGACAGCGGCAGATTCATGGCCTTGTACATGCCGCCGTCCAGGCGGTAGCGTACCTGAAAAGATTTTTCAAAAGGTTCAATGTGTATATCCGACACGCCGTCGTTGATTGCTTTGGTTAAGATGCCGTTTACCAGTTTGATGATGGGGGCATCCGAGGCCATGAACTCATCCGGACCAGTGTCTGCATCAGCGGCAGCCACCTCAAGTTCCTCAGCGGCCTCGGACACCAGGGAACCGAAATCATCAACAGAGGTTACCGGTTCATCGTCTTCCGGCTCATCCTCAAAATGAAGAAAACTTTTATACTCTTCATCCGAAATTTTATAAAAATCGCGATAGGCCTGGATGATATCATTTTCTGTGGAGACAAAAGCCCGGATGTTTTTGCCTGTCTTCTTTGCAAGCTCTGCCACCGCATCCGTGTCTGTGGGTTCCGCCATGCAGACCTGAAGATCGTCCCCAGCCAGTTTCAAGGGAAAAACCAGACTGTTTTTGGCGTCATCATAGGGCAGAAGTTTCAGAGCCTGGGGATCCGGCTTTATTTCAGAAAAAGCGACAACTTTATAATTGTATAGTCGTCCCAGTACATTGATGATGGTGTCCGGATCAATATAGCCTTTCTGGAGCAAAATGCCTGAAAGCCGCTCGTTGGTCTTTTTCTGGACAGAGAGGGCTTCATTAAACATAATGGAGGTAATCTGTCCTTCTTTGGAAAGAATTTCACCAATTCTAACCTTGCCGGCACCAGACTGATCTTTAATGGTAGATTTAAGGCTGGAACCGGATTTTACAGCAGTTTTGCCGGCCATAAGAGATCCTGAAACAGTTACGATTTTTTATAATTTTTGAATACCCGGATACCACCGGCCAGTACCAAAAGAAAACCTATAAAATAGGCACAGAACTTTACAATTCCGATCTTATTTTTAAAAAATTCAATGGTCTCAATTTGGAGGACCACCTGGGGAACCCTTATAAAAACCGCGATACCCACAACGATCAAAATAATACCATAAAAAAATGTCAGCTTTTGTTTGTCCATCTTAATCCCCACCTTCAAGGCCGGATAATTCCCGGTCAAATTTCTTTTTTATCTTGTCTGCCTTATCAGATATTTCCGCAAAGGTGTCAAACAGGATTTCAATGTCGGATTCCAGTTTAGCATGTTCTTTGGATAAAGTGGCAATTTTTAATCCGTCCTGGTCCCGGGAAGCATCGAGCAGTGCTTTGTCCACCCGGGCCATCTTGCTTTCCTTTGTTTCTATATCAGTTTCAAGTTTGTTTATCGTTTTATTTATCGGCGTCAATTGCTTTGACCTTTCGGCCACAAGCTCTGATTTTTTCTTGCGCAGTTCCTTTTTGGAAAGCTGTGGGCTTTTTTTGCGCTTTGCAGGGATCAGTTCTTCATCCCCCCATCCCTGTTTGTCAAGAAACGCCTGATAAGTGCCTTCAAATATGTCAATGCCGTCGGCAGTAAATATCACCAGGCGATTTGCCAGGGCATGCAGAAACATCTCATTATGGGTAACAAGCACCACGGCACCTTCAAACGCATTTAACGCAGCCACAAAGGCATCACTGGCCTCAATGTCGAGATGGTTTGACGGCTCATCCAAAAGCAGAAGATTTAAAGGCCGGATCAGAAGTTTGCCAAGCATGACCCGGGCCTTTTCTCCACCGGACAGCACACTGATTTTTTTTAAAGCTGCATCCTGTTCAAACATCATGGCGCCGCAGATGTTTCTGGCGGTCTGGCGATCTGTTTCAGGGTAGGCATGCAAAATTTCTTCTTCCACAGTGAATTGCGGATTTAACGTCTGGATATTGGTCTGTTCAAAATATCCGGTTTCTACGCCTGGATTGGGTTTCACCCACCCTGCATCCGGATGTATATTCTGACTGATCAGTTTCAGCAAGGTGGTTTTTCCTTTACCGTTTTTGCCGATGACGGCCACACGGTCACCAGGGTATACGGTCAAGGAAAAATTTTCAATCAACGGGGTCTCTTTTTGGTATCCAAAACGCAACATTTCGGCAGTCAGCACCTGTTTACCGGCAAACGGCAGGTAGTTAAAGGAGAAGTCCAGATTTTTAAGTTCTGCCAGTTTGTCTTTTGCTTCAAGCTTGGCCAGGGTTTTGATCCTGGACTGTACCATGTTGGCCAGCCTTGCCTTGGCCCGGAACCGGGTGATGAACAGCTCCATCTCTTTTTTGCGCTTTTCCTCATTTACCCGGGTTTTTTCATATATCTCTTCGTCCTGGGCCACCTGGAGATAATATTTGGCGGTGTCACCCTGTATCTTTTTCATCTTGCGACGGTGAATCCCCACAACATGGGTCACCACATTATCCATAAATCCACGGTCATGGGTCACCAGAAGCATCTCCCTTGGCCACGAAACAAGAAATCCTGTAATCCAGCGGATGGATGTAATGTCCAGATAGTTGGTGGGCTCGTCAAGAATTAATAGATCAGGCTCGGATACCAATACCTTGGCCAGGTTTAAACGCACCTGGTAGCCACCGGAAAACAGCATGGGGTCCTTTTGCATGTCCTGGTCTGAAAATCCCAGACCTGACAGGATTTTTTCAGCTTTCCAGAAATGATCGCGTTCATGATCCGGCAGGCCAAGCATGGCCTCTTCAAGAACAGTGGGTTTGGTGAATTTTATATGCTGGGAAAGCACACCGATCCGATATCCGCCGGGTATAATAACGCGCCCTTCGTCGGGATGTTCAATGCCTGCAATTATATTTAAAAGCGTGGTCTTACCATGGCCGTTTCTTCCCACCAGGCCCACCCGTTCCCCGGAATTGATCTGCATGCCGGTATTGTCAAGCAGTACCTGATCTGCGAATCCTTTGGTTATGGATTCTATATTCAGCATTGATGCCTCCTGTTACGCCTGTCGACGATGATAAAATGCCGACACGCCATTTTAAAAATGGTAATATTATCATCCAAGGGGGAATTTATAAATATTAGATTTTATTTGACTTGATTTTTTCAACGTTTTAATAGTAGACGTTATGTCTTGGCAGATTTAAACTAAATAGTGCCTGAACGGCAATCCATGTTTGGGCACAAAGTTGCCTGGAGGCAACGCCGCATATGGGTGGATTTGCGCCCAAACACTAAAAATCAAATTCCGGCTGATTCCACGGCCTGGGCAAGCTAATATCAATTATGTCTTTAACCATTTAAACGGTATAAACGGTGATTTAAAATGACCAAATACATCTATGAGTTCGGCCCTGATAAAACGGAGGGCGATGCAAGTCAAAAAAACCTTTTAGGCGGAAAAGGTGCCAACCTTGCAGAAATGGCAAAGCTGAAATTGCCTGTTCCGCCGGGTTTCACCATATCAACGGAATGCTGCAATCACTATTTTGATTTAAACGGGTGCTTTCCTGATACCCTTGAAGGCGACATTCTAAAGGCCATGGCCAATATTGAATCCCAGACAGGTATGGTTTTTGGTGATCCGGAAAATCCATTGCTGGTATCCTGCCGGTCCGGTGCAAGAAGTTCAATGCCTGGAATGATGGAGACCATATTGAATGTCGGCCTGTGTCCGGCAACGATTCCGGGACTGATCAAAAAAACCGATAATGAATGGTTTGTTTATGATGCCTATCGTCGACTGATCATGATGTATTCAGATGTGGTTATGGAAAAAGCGGAACAAATCAGTCCCAAGGACGGTATGGGGATCCGCCTGAACCTGGAAATGATGATGAATAACCTGAAAAACGACAAGGGCTATGACAATGATACGGATATTTCTACCGCAGATTTAAAGGCCCTTTGCGAGCGGTTCAAGAAAAAAATCCGGGAGGATCTGGGGGCCGATTTTCCTGATGAACCCCAAGATCAGCTCATGGGGGCCATCGGCGCTGTATTTAAAAGCTGGAACGGCAAACGGGCCGTATCCTACCGCCGCATTGAACATATTCCGGACAACTGGGGCACGGCCGTCAATGTCCAGACCATGGTTTTCGGTAATATGGGCAATACCTCTGCCACAGGCGTTGCCTTTACCAGGGACCCGGCCACAGGGGACAATAACTTTTATGGAGAATGGCTGGTCAATGCCCAGGGTGAGGATGTGGTGGCAGGCACCAGAACCCCGAATCCATTGAACACCGACACCAAAAATGCCCAGAACAGCCACCTGCCCTCTCTGGAAGAATCCATGCCTGAACTTTATAAACAGTTGTTTGAGATCAGGAATCTTTTAGAAGCCCATTACAAGGACATGCAGGATATTGAATTTACCATCCAGGAAGGCAGGCTTTACATGCTCCAGTGCCGTGTGGGTAAACGCACCGCGACAGCGGCCCTGAACATGGCCATGGACATGCTCGACGAAGGCACCATTGATGAAAAAACCATGGTATGCCGTCTTGATCCTAAAATTCTGGATGACTTGCTTCACCCGGTTGTGGACCCGAATGCGGAAAAAACAGCTGTAAAGGTCGCAGAAGGCCTGCCTGCAGGCCCCGGCGGTGCATGGGGACAGATTGTGTTCTCGTCAGACGATGCGGTTCAATGGGCCAAATCAAATAAAAAAGTCATTCTGGTCCGCGAAGAAACCAATCCCGAAGACATTGAAGGCATGCGGGCTGCCGCAGCCGTTCTGACAGCAAGGGGCGGCATGACCTCCCATGCGGCGCTAGTGGCCAGGGGATGGGGTAAATGCTGCATTGTTGGCGCCGGCGCCCTTAAAATTAATTTTGAAACCAAAGAACTGCGCGTGGGAACCCGGGTGTTCAAAGAAGGTGACATCTTTACCCTTAACGGCACCAAAGGTATGGTATACCAAGGCCGGCTTAAGATGAAAGACGCATCGGAAAATGTCCGATTCAAAGCATTCATGAGCATTGCGGATAAATACCGGGCCATGCAGGTACGCACCAATGCGGATACCCCGGCAGATGCCATGACAGCCCTTGACTTTGGCGCCCAGGGTATCGGGCTTTTCAGAACAGAGCATATGTTTTATGGTGCGGACTCAGACAACTCCCTTTTCCTTTTGCGCAAAATGATTCTAAGCAAAACCCACGAAGAGAGAGAGGCTGCCCTTAAAGAACTGTTCCCCTTTGTCAAGGAGGAGATCAAGGCGACCCTCCAGGTCATGGACAATCTGCCCGTGACCATTCGCCTGCTGGATCCCCCCCTGCATGAATTTGTACCCCAGTCACGGGAAAATCAGCAGGAAATTGCCGATGCCCTGCATATTGACATAGAAGAAGTGTTTAAACGCAGTGAACAGCTTTTAGAATCCAATCCCATGATCGGTCACAGAGGCGTAAGACTTGGCATCACCTATCCCGAAATCTCCCGCATGCAGGTAGAAGCCATCTTTGAGGCGTGTGCGGAACTGATCAAGGCAGGCAAAAATCCCATACCTGAAATTATGGTGCCTGTGACCTGCAATGAAAAAGAACTGGCCTTTGTCCGGGATATCGTTACCCAGTGCCATGCTCAGGCGCTTGAAGCCTACGATATAGACGCCCTGCCCTATCTGTACGGCACCATGATCGAAATCCCGAGAGCAGCTTTGATTGCGGATAAAATGGCAGAATATGCCCAGTTTTTCTCCTTTGGCACCAATGATTTAACTCAGATGACCTTTGGATTTTCAAGGGACGATATCGGCTCTTTCATGAACGACTACATTGATAATGCCATCCTCAGTTCAGACCCCTTTGAGACCCTGGACCAGGAAGCTGTGGGAGGTCTGGTGACAACAGCCGTGGAACGCGGTCGCAGGACGCGGCCCGAAATCAAACTGGGTATCTGCGGGGAACACGGCGGGGACCCTGAATCCGTCATATTCTGCCATAAAGCAGGATTGAATTACGTATCGTGCTCACCCTACCGGGTGCCCATTGCCCGGCTGGCGGCAGCCCAGGCCGCCATTATGTATCCTGACGGCCGATAGAAAACGATCTATAAACATAACAAGCCTGGTTACCTAAAGTGACCAGGTTTGTTATTTTCGGATAGGAAAATGTTAAATGAATACAAACCAATCATTAATACAAAATCCATCAATCCCGGAAAAAACAGTCCTGGGCTTTAGTGGCAGTCCCAGAATAAACGGCAATTCCGATCTGATTCTAAACCAAATCATATCCGGTGTGGTCCGGGAAAACATTGCAGCTGATGCCCTGAATTTAACAAAATTAAAATTTCAAGGGTGTATTGGGTGCGAAAAATGCCGGAAAGATAAAATTTGCACAGGCTTAACGGATGACCTGTCACCCGTTTATGACCGCATTATTTCCGCCAAAGGCCTTATTCTGGTCTCCCCGACGCATAATTATAATGTTACATCCTGGATGAAGGCACTTATCGACCGTTTATATTGCTTTTATAATTTTAACGATAATCGTCCGAGAAGCTGGACAAGCCAATTGGAAAACCAGGGTCGAAAGGCTGTCATTGCCGCTATATGTGAACAGGAATCCGTTGAGGACATGGGGTTTACGTTAGAGGCCATGAGACAGCCACTTGCCGCCCTCGGACTTGACGTGATTGGCGAACTTGCTGTTTTCAGAATTTTTGATAAGGCAAAGGTCAAAGATGATAAAGAGGCCATGGGAAAAGCGTATCAGCTTGGCAGGGATTTAGCCTGTGCGGTTAAATAATCCTATTACTTGATCATCAGATTTTTAAGGAATTTGTTCAAATTCAAGGCGGCAACAATTTTTAACCGGAATATTGATTTTGACTTGACTTGAGATGGTGCCGAAGGGGAGATTCGAACTCCCACAAGCGTACGCTCGCTAGTCCCTGAAACTAGTGCGTCTACCAATTCCGCCACTTCGGCACACGTCAAACCGCTTTATTGGCAACCCATTTAAAGATTGCGTAAAAACGATGGTTGAGATATATATATGTGTTTGTTTGGTTTGTCAATAGTATTTTGTTTAAATTTTAAAGGACAACATGGAATTAATTGAAGATTTAAATCAAATTAAGGCCCCCTTTAAAAACGCTGTTATTACCATTGGTAATTTTGACGGTGTGCACAAAGGTCATCAAGCGCTGTTGAACCAGGTGATTGAAAAGGGAACCCGGATTGGCGGTACCTGCATAGCCATGACATTTGAACCGCATCCATTAAGAGCCTTGGGCCTTTCCAGCCCTCCGCTGATTACCCGGCGGGACCAGAAAATTGAACTGATTGAGTCCTCGGGCATAGACGTGCTGCTTTGTCTGCCCTTTGACAAAGCTTTTGCACAGATATCAGCCCAGGAATTCATTGAAGATATTCTTGTAAAGAAAATCGGTATGAAAACGATTATTATCGGCCCGGACTATACCTTTGGAAAAAACAGAATCGGCAATATTGCGCTTTTAAAGTCCAAGGAAAAAGAATTTGGCTATGAGACCATTGTTCCGGACTGGATAAAGGATGTTGAAACCGGCACGGAGCGTATTTCCAGCACAAAAATACGAAACCTGGTCATGGACGGTCATGTGGACCGGGCAAAGCACTATCTTGGGCGCTATTATCAGATCCGGGGAAAGGTTATAAAGGGCCGCGAACGCGGGGGCAGTCAGCTTGGATGCCCCACGGCCAATATAAAACTTCATGATGAGTTGTGTCCCAAGTTCGGGGTTTATGCGGTAACGGTTGAAACCATCCATGGCAACTTCAACGGTGTGGCCAATATTGGTTATTCCCCGACCTTTGGAGATGGGATGTTTACTATTGAAGTTCATATCCTTGATTTTAAAGAAGATATATACGATTCCCGGATACGCGTTAATATGGTGGAACGACTCCGGGATGAAATTAAATTTTCAAATATTGAGCAGCTGTCCAATCAGATCAAAAAAGACATTCAAAAGGCAAAGGAAATTTTAAAATAAATGGCTATTCTTGATATTGTCACATTTCCCGAACCCTCATTAAAAAATATATCCATACCCGTTGAAACCATTGATGAGGCGTTAAAAAGATTGATTGAGAATATGGGGGAGACCATGTTCCATGAACCGGGCGTCGGCCTTGCCGCTCCCCAGGTCGGGATTAATCGCCGGGTTATTATTTATGATCCCCATGCAGGGGAAGAACAAACAGACCCCAAGGACAAAACATTTACCGCACTGATTAATCCTGAAATCCTATCCAAATCCAAAGAGACCTTTATCTCTGAAAAAGAAGGATGTTTAAGTGTCGTTGACTACAGGGCCGATGTCAGGCGGCATGCAAGTGTCACGGTCCGGGCCATGAATCTTGACGGCGAACCCATTGAATTTGATGCCCAAGGGATTATGTCCGTTATCATGCAGCATGAAATTGACCACCTTGACGGTATCCTGTTTATTGACCGGATTTCCGCATTGAAACGGGCGATGTATAAGAAAAAACGATTAAAACAACTGAAAAATAAAAAATGAAACCCATTCGCATCGTTTTCATGGGCACCCCGGAATTCTCGGTCCCGGCGTTAAAGACCCTGGCAAAAGAGCCGGGGGTTGATGTTTTACTGGCAGTGACCCAACCGGACCGCCCCAAAGGTCGTGGAAAAAAACTTAGCCCTTCCGCAGTCAAGCAAGCCGCACGGGACCTTGGCATTGACGTTTACCAGCCTGAAAAAATAAACACCCCGGAAACAATAGCGCGGATGACCGCTCTTGAACCGGACTATTTTGTCGTAGTGGCCTTTGGCCGGATCCTTTCACGGCAGGTGCTGGATATCCCCAAAATCTATCCCATAAATATCCATGCCTCCCTGTTACCCAAATACCGGGGGGCGTCCCCCATCCAGGCGGCGGTTTTGAATATGGATGAACAGACCGGTGTGACCACCATGGTCATGGCTGAAAAAATGGATGCAGGGGATATTCTGTTGATGGATAAAACGCCTGTGAATCCTGAAGAGACCGCGTCAACCCTGCATGACAGGTTATCGCAGCTGGGTGCCGACCTGATCATTAAAACCATCCGCGGCATTGAACAAAAGAAAATCACTCCCGTTCCCCAGGATCATTCAAAAGCAAGCTATGTATCCATGCTCAAAAAGTCAGACGGCCGCATTAACTGGAACGGCAGTGCAGGATCTGTCTGCGCCCACATCAATGCCATGACCCCCTGGCCCGGGGCTTTTACGGAACTTTGCGGAAAACGCCTCAAAATTTTTAAAGCCGTTGTTTCATCCGCACCCATGCCAACGTCCGCCCTGCCGGGAACCATTATAAGCTGCAGCGACAAAGGCCTGTTTATAGCTGCGGGAGATGGTGTTGTCCAGATCCTTGAATTGATGGGAAGCTCAGGAAAACGTCTTGATGCCGCCGCATTTCTTTGTGGAAATAAGATTGACCTGCCGGCCTGTTGTGAATGAATATGACCGCTGATCCGCGTTATATCGCCTTTACCCTGATTGAAGCAGGGCAAAAGCCCTTCCTGCCCCTTGACCGTGCCATTGAAGATGCGGCACAAAAGCTTGACCGGTTGAGTCAAAAGAATAAAGGGCTTTGCCATGCCATTGTGTTCGGCGTATTCAGACACAGGGGCCGCATTGATCAATTGATTTGCCACGGCTCTAAACTTGCCTTTGACCGCATTGACCCCAAGGTAAAAACCATATTGCGCATGGGGGTGTTCCAGCTTGTTTTCCTGGACAGGGTCCCGGATTTTGCAGCCATTCATACCAGTATTGAACTTGCAAAACCGATCTGCGGTAAAAAGGCGTCAGGGTTCATCAATGCGGTTTTGCGCAATATCGCCAGGTCACACCAAAACGTTGCCCTGCCCTGTTCCCATAAAGATTTAATTGGGCACCTGACGGCTGCGTTTTCCATTCCCCCCTGGCTTGGTAAACGCTGGGCTGCAAGATATGGAGAAAAAAAAACACTGGCGCTGGCCGCCGCATTGATGGCGTTGCCCCCGCTTACCCTCAGGGTTAATCCACGCAAAATCAGCCGGGAAGACCTGACGGCAAATTTTGAACGCGCAGGGATTAAAACCCAAACTACACGATTCAGTCCTTTAGGCCTTCAGCTCCGGACATCCGGCATTGCCATACCTGATCTGCCCGGATTTAATGCAGGCCTGTTTCAGGTTCAGGATGAAGCGGCCCAGCTTGCCGTACAGCTTTTGGGCCCCAGGCCCGGAGAAAATATTCTGGATGCCTGTGCAGGACTGGGTACCAAAACCTGCCACATGGCCCTTGAAATGGATAACACAGGCTGCATTACCGCCAATGATACCGGCGAAAGCAAAGCCGGGCGTTTAGCCGGTGAAGCCGGTCGCCTGGATATTGATATAATTCACAACACCCATGTGGACATGACCCGGGCCGGGGTCAATGATTTTTCGTTCTATTTTGACCGGGTACTTGTGGATGCGCCCTGTACAGGCTTAGGCGTCCTTGCCCGAAACCCGGACAGCCGCTGGAAAAGAAGATCAAAGGAGATGATGCGCATGGCCGCCCTGCAGAAAAAAATCCTTAACGGGTCCGCCAATCTGGTGATCCCCGGCGGTGTACTGGTATACGCGGTCTGTTCCTGCGAACCCGAAGAGACAACCCAGGTGATTCAGCGATTCTTAGACAAACGAAAAGACTTTGCCCCGGACCCTTCAGGATTTGAAGCGCATCTGCCTTTTTTCTGCGAATCCGGGCCTAAGGCATTTAATAAAACAACTTTTCCTGACCATCTTGACATGGACGGTTTTTTCATAGCCAGGATGCGGAGAAAAAAATAGGAGACAATTATGACATTGATCGCCCCTTCCATCCTGTCTGCCGATTTCACCCGTTTGGGAGAAGAGGTCAAAGCAGTGGAAAAAGCCGGTGCCGACTGGATTCACATTGATGTTATGGACGGACAATTTGTGCCCAACATTTCCTACGGCCCCATTGTTGTTCAGGCCTGCAGACGCGTCACCAATATGGTAATGGATGTCCACCTGATGATTGAGACCCCGGATGCCCGGATTCCGGATTTTGCCAAAGCCGGGGCCGACTACATCAGCGTCCATGCCGAAGCATGCCCCCATCTGCACCGCAGTCTGCAGCTGATAAAAAGTTTGGGGCCAAAGGCCGGCGTTGCCCTGAATCCGGCCACGCCGTTGTCAGCCATTGAATATGTCATTGATATGCTGGATTTTGTCCTGATCATGAGTGTCAATCCCGGTTTCGGCGGCCAGAAATTTATTGACGCCAGCTTAAATAAAATCACTGCGTTGTCTAAAATGCTGTCGGAGGCAGGATCCAATGCCATTATCCAAGTAGACGGCGGCGTTAACAATGATACCATGGAAGCCGTTACAAGGGCCGGGGCGTGTTGTTTTGTGGCGGGGTCTGCCGTTTTTAACACACCTGACTACAAGAAAACCATAGACGGGCTTCGCAAGCTTTCTGAAAAAGGCAAGAAATGAAAAAAATGATAATATCCGTCCTGGCCAAAGACCGGCCGGGCATCATCGCAAGTGTCACGTCAGATCTGTATGAACTGGGGTGCAATCTTGAAAACGTCAACCAGATGATCCTGCAAAATCAGTTTGCCGGTTTCTTTATAACCCAGGTCCCCAAAGGCCTGTCCTGTGAGACCATTCGACAGGAGCTTGCCTTAAAAGAAGAAGACCGGGGACTGACCATCCATGTCAGACCCCTTGAGGAAGAGACCCAGGCGCCGGTTTCGGAAAAGGAAATTTTTCTGATCACCACCTCGGGCCCCGATCAGAAAGGCCTTGTGGCACAACTATCTTCCATCATCTCAAGTTTTGGCGCCAATATTGTCAACATGAAAGCCGTGTTCATGG
Organism: Desulfobacter latus; assembly: GCF_013389365.1. Classification (GTDB taxonomy): domain Bacteria; phylum Desulfobacterota; class Desulfobacteria; order Desulfobacterales; family Desulfobacteraceae; genus Desulfobacter; species Desulfobacter latus. The sequence continues at coordinate 10,742 of NZ_JACADJ010000032.1, read as the reverse complement.
GCGGCTCCAATCCCAATGAAAATGTCATGTCTTACCAGGTTCTGGTAACAAAAGAGATTGATGCCCCTGCCATGTTTGCGGCCCTTAAAGAAAAAGCGAACGAACTGAACCTGGACATCCGTATCCAGCACAAAAATATTTTTGACGTGACCAATAAAATATAAGGAATTTTTCAAGGTGTTTGACGATCAGGAAATTATCTCCACCATAGAGATGGTAAAAAATGAAAATCTGGACGTTCGGGCCGTGACCTTAGGCATCAACCTGTTTGACTGTATTTCCCATGACCTGACTGTATTCAAAAAAAACATACGCAAAAAAATCATCGGCCATGCCGCCGCGCTGGTGGAAACTTGTGACCAGGTGGGTGAAAAGTACGGCATAAAGGTGGTCAATAAGCGTATTTCCATCTCTCCCATTGCCCTGGTGGGTGCCTCTTTTTCATCGGCGCAGATGGTGGAGATTGCCCATGAACTCAATGACATTGCCGAAATCGTAAATATTGATTTCATCGGCGGTTTTTCAGCCCTGGTGGAAAGAGGCATTGCCAAAGGGGACCAGGCGTTGATTGACGCGATCCCGCAAGCGCTGGCCGGCACCCAGCGGATCTGTGCATCGGTAAATGTGGCGACCACCAAGGCCGGCATTAATATGGATGCCGTGCTTACCATGTCCAGGGCCATTAAAAAGGCAGCTGCGCTTACAGCTGATAAAGACGGACTGGCCTGTGCCAAGCTGTGTGTTTTTTCAAACATTCCCCAGGACATGCCGTTTATGGCAGGCGCCTACCTTGGCGTGGGCCAGGCAGATGCCGTGATCAATGTCGGGGTATCCGGACCCGGCGTGGTCAAACGCGCCATTGAAAGAAACCTGGCCCAGCAGCGATTGCCCCTTGGTCGCATTGCCGAAATTATCAAACGTACGGCCTGCAAGGTCACCCGGGTGGGAGAACTTATCGGCAGGGAGGTGGCGGATATCCTTAATATCCGGTTTGGCGTGGTGGATCTGTCCCTTGCCCCGACCCCCACGGTGGGTGACAGCGTGGGCGAAATCTTCCAGGCCCTGGGTCTTTCCTATATTGGTGTACCCGGCTCCACCGCAGCCCTTGCCATGCTCAATGATGCGGTGAAAAAAGGCGGGGCCTTTGCTTCGTCCCATGTGGGCGGCCTGTCCGGTGCCTTTATTCCTGTGAGTGAAGACCTTAACATTGCCGAGGCGGCACAGAAAGGATTTCTCTCCATGGAAAAACTGGAAGCCATGACCTGTGTATGTTCCGTGGGGCTGGATATGGTGGCGGTGCCCGGAGATATTACAGAGCAGGTGCTGGCGGGCATCATTGCCGATGAAATGGCAATCGGCATGATCAATGCCAAAACTACGGCCACGCGCATTATTCCGGTGCCCGGTAAAAAAGCAGGGGACAACGTCAATTTCGGCGGGCTTTTGGGCAAGGCTAGTATCATGGATGTGCCCCACCTTGACCTTGAAGATAGCTTTGTGGAATACGGCGGTCATATACCGGCACCCATTCACAGCCTGAAAAATTAGTGTTTGGACCAAATAAAACAGGCGCACAGTCCATGACGGATGTTGTTTTAATCGCCCCGCCCATCCGGGAATTTTACCTGACAAAAAAGCGTACTATTCCCTATGGGCTTGCCTGTATTGCCAAACAGCTGGAACAGGCCGGATTTTCGACGACCATTATTGATGCGCTTGCCAGGGATAAATCAAAAATCATTGAATACCCGGAAGCGTTCGGTCACCTGGTTCCCCATTATGGAAGAACCGATCTGACCTTTTTTTCTTTGTTCCACCATTACAGACACTTTGGCTGCAGTTTTGAGCATATTGCCAATCTGGTCAGGCAGGAAAAACCATTTTTAGTGGGCATCTCCGCCTTGTTCACCCCCTATTGGGCGCAGGCCCTGGACACGGCAAGGGCGGTGAAACGATTCCGGCCCAATGCCTTTATTGTACTGGGCGGCCACCATGTCACCCAGTTTCCCAAAAAATGTCTTGAATACAACGAGATTGACTTTCTGATCCAGGGAGAGGGCGAGCGCCCCATGGTACAGCTTGCGCGGCTGCTCAAGGACCAACCGCCCAACACGTTACCTGATGCCGCTGATTTAAGGCAAATCAGCGGCATCGGTTTCAGGTATGGCAATGATATTGTTCTCAATCCACCTTTTTGGGCGGATTCTCCCCATGGGCTTGACCAGAAGGCTTTGGATAAAATTAACCGGCACTTTTACCAGCGCAATAAAAAAGCCGCCATCACCATTGTGGCCTCCCGAGGGTGTCCTTTTTCCTGTTCCTATTGCGCGGTGTCTGCAGCCGGCAATTATGGGGCTTTTCGAATGCGGCCGGTTAAAGATGTGCTTGATGAAATCAAATTGCAGGCAAGATCCAAACAGATTGGATTCATTGATTTTGAGGATGAGAACTTAACCCTTAAAAAATCATGGGTAATGGAACTTCTGGCGGGCATCCAACAGATATTCAAGGGACAAGAGATTGAACTGCGCGCCATGAACGGACTTTTTCCCCCATCCCTTGACAAAGAAATCCTGACAGCCATGAAAGCAGCCGGGTTCAAAACCCTAAACCTGTCCGTGGGGTCTTTTTGTGCCGCCCAGTTAAAGCGCTTTAACCGTCCGGATGTCAGAGATGCCCATGACAAGGCACTGGACATGGCCAGGGATCTGGATATGAATTGTGTCTCTTACCTTCTTGGGGCCGCGCCCGGTCAGACCGCCGAGACCACCTTAAATGATTTGTTAACACTTGCGACCAGAAGAACCATTGTAGGTCTCTCCATTTACTATCCGGCCCCGGGCAGTTCAGATTATGCCCTGTGTGAAAGACAGAAACTGCTGCCCCATGATTTTTCCTTAATGCGGTCCACCGTTTTTCCAGTGGTGGATAAAACGTCCAGGCTTGAAGCCGTGACACTTTTACGCCTGGCAAGAATCTTAAATTTTCTTAAATCCTGTGTGGAGCAACATGGTGTTTTACCGAAGGCATTCGGTTCCGGCGAAATTTCAGACATTGAAAACAACTGCCACGGGAAAATGGATCGATACAAAGCCAGCATCCTTTTAATACGCCTGTTTTTATCAGACGCGATTCCCAGGGGAATGGATTATGAGGGCCGCATTTACCATCATCCCCACAGTACGGATTTATGTAAAAAATTTATAAATTTTTCTCAATGGCTTGAAATTGTTTTATGAAGCGTCTGTCAATATAGTCTTTGATCATGAATGCAAGCGTTCCACCAAAGACCAGCCCTTTTTTCTTTAAGACCCCGATGCCGCCCCCCAGATTGAAAATGAGAAGATACTCAGGCCCGGGGTCAAAGGAGATCAACGGTTTTTCTTCAAGGGCTGCCATGACATTGTTGAGAAGGACAGGATTTTGCCTGACAGCGTAAACCCCGACTTTAGCCAACGGCCTTTCCTGGAAACAGATACAATCCCCACCCCCGAAAATTTCAGGGTATGCCACAGATTGCAGAAACCGGTTGACCCGAAGGCCTTTATCCGGGCCAACGGGAAGGCCGGAATTCTCAAAGATGGGTGACGGTCGAACCCCTGTGGCCATGAAAATGAAATCCGTGCTATATTTCCGGCCTGAGCCAAGCTGAATTGTTCCGGGCCCTACCTCTTTGACAGGCGCCTGTTCATGGATGAGTATCCCCTTTTTTTTAAGAATGGAGACGACCCTTGATCTTACCGGTTCAGGAAATCCCGACATGAGACAGCGCCTTGCAAAAATGTGTATTTCCGGCTTGAACCCATGTGTTCGTCGGGCAAGCGCAAGGATATTGCCGGCCACTTCCGCCGAAGAGGGGCCGCCCCCCACGATTGAGACACGAACCCTTTTTTCCCTGAACAACATTTTCAGCTTTTGGGCTGCCTCCCACAGCGTCTCAATGGGCTTGACAGGATATATATTTTCAAGTTTCCCCGGAACCGTATCCATGGGAATATAGGAACCGGCATTGCAGCAGGCCACATCATACCCGACAGTTTTCCCGGTTTCCGTAAAAATTTCTTTTGCCTTGGGATCTATTTTAACTACGCGGTCACGAATAAAGGTGCCCCCCTGTTTGGTTACCACATCTTCTGTGGCAAACCGGATGTCGTCAGGGCTGTATCGCCCCCCAAGCATACCAGGTCCCATGCCTGAATAGTAATGATAGGCGGACGGCGCGATCACCGTAACTTTAATCCCCTTGTCTACAATTGTTTTCAGGTTATCCAGAATCATCATATGGGCGTGCCCGCCACCGATCAAAGCAAGATGTTTTTCCATTTTATTTCCCCCGTTGTGAAATAAATGTTTAAAGAGTGTCCATTAACCGGCCCAGACTTTCAAGATGCTGTTTTTCATCATTTGCGATTTTATTTACAGCGTCCTTTGCCTGAATATTTTCAAGCTGTGCCCCCAGGCGCAGATACAGGTCATGGGCCTGGGCTTCAATGGACATGGCAAGGGAAATCACATCCTTTTCCGACGAAAGATCAGGGTCAAAAAGTTCCAGGTACTCTTCCGTGGAAAGCCCCCCTTCCATGGCATGTGCCTCAACCTCAAGTTCAAACGTCTGCCTGTCCACAGATTCTGTGCAGTATTCCTTATAGGCTGCGATAACTTCATCCTGGTGTTTGATTTCTATTTCTGCAAGTGTTGCAAAAAGAGATTTTACCTCTTTTCTTTTGCTCTCTTTTTGCATGCCAAGATAAAACTCGCGCAATCCCTGTTCCAGAGAATAGGCGATTTTCAGCACATCGCAGGGATTTTCCACATCGCTGAAAATATGCAGGCCCAGATCCTGGGGCCCCACAGCCTTGTTTCCCTGCCAGGCCTTGATTCCCCCTGACATGTTGTAAACCTTTTTGAACCCTTTTCCAGACAGCATCTGGGCGGCAACCCGGCTGCGCCCGCCAATGGCACAATATACAAGGACAGGCTTTTCAGCGTCAATCTCCGTTAAGCGGTCGGAAAGCTGGGGCAACGGGATGAGTACGGCACCCGGCAGATGCGCCTCCTGGTATTCCGAATCCTGGCGGACATCCAGAAGGGTAAAATCTTCATCGGGGTGTTTTGTGACATACTCCCGGGCTTCTTTTGGGCTAATTGATTTGGCAGGCGTAAAATATTGCATCCACTTCATGACCACTCCCTTCTTCCAAATTTTATTACGACATTTTTCGGTTTAAAATGTATGATACAAACTCAATGTCTGTTACTTTTCCAGTCTTTTCCATGTGCGATATCCTATATGGTACGCTTATTTATGCTGCCACATAAAGTGTTCACTAAAATTTTTTGCATTGCCGATTTCAATAAAAGAGGCACCTTGCTCAGGCTCGAAACTGCCGGAAAGCAGAATAATCAAGTCGTCATCGTTAAAATTTTGGTCTTCAATTAAACGGCAGATGGCGCCTGCAACTGATTCCCTTGGACTTGGCTCAAGAGAAATGTACTCGGGAAATACCCCAAAAGACAAAGAGAGCCTGCGCATCACTTTTTTATCGTAAACCTGGGCGAAAATCGGGCTGTCCCCCCGGTAGGCGGCCAGTGCCAGAATGGTTTTTCCGGAAAGTGAATCCGCCACAATGCCCCTGGTGTTCAAACGCAGGGAAGACTTCACTGCGGCCTTGGCAAGATAATCCGTCAAATTGCCTTTACTTGAATAGGGGATATCAATGAATGAGCTTCTTGTTAACTCCACTTCCCGGGCAATCCTGGCCATAGTCTGCACCGCCTGCACAGGATATTTACCATTCGCCGTCTCACCTGATAACATCAAGGCGTCAGTATGATCCAGGCAGGCATTGGCCACATCCGACACTTCCGCCCGTGTAGGCCGCGGCGATTGAATCATGGAATGCAGCATCTGGGTGGCGACAATCACAGGACGTCTAAGTTCAATACAGGTCTGGACAATATCTTTTTGAATCAAGGGAATTTTTTCAGTTGGAATTTCAACGGCTAAATCACCCCTGGCCACCATCACCCCATAGGCATATTCCAGAATTTCCCGAAGATTATTCACCCCCTGGGCATTTTCAATCTTGGCGATGATTTTGATTGGAGATTTCTTCTCATCAAGAATGTTTTGAACAGCCAGGACATCTTCCTTATTGCGAACAAAGGAGTGGGCAATAAAGTCAAGATTCTGGTCTGCGGCAAAGGCAATAAACCCCATATCCTTTTTGCTCAAGGCCGGCAATCTAACATGAACCGATGGGATATTGACACTTTTTCTGGGGTAAATGACCCCGTCATTTTCCACGAAACAGACCAGATGATTATCTATTTTGTCCGTCACTTTCAAGGCAATGTATCCGTCATCAATGAGAATGAAAGAACCAACCGGCACATCATCGACAAAATGCGGATAGGATACGCAGATGACATCATCTTTGGAAATCCCGTCAGCCTCTCCTTTGATGCGGATAAAATCCCCATAAACAACGGACAGCGGCATTTTGGCATCGCAGGTTCTGACTTCAGGGCCCTTGGTGTCTAGAAGGATGCCGATTTTGTCCGATACCTTGCGGGTATTTTCAATCACTTGCCTGGCATCATCATGGCTCATGTGCGCCGTATTCAAGCGCACCACATTCATTCCGGCCTGATAAAGCGTTTTAATGAATTCCACGGAACAGTTCAGGTTGGATATGGTCGCTACAATTTTTGTCCTACGCATTTTCAAAGCAAGCCCTCTCTTTCGGCACAGGGTCATGATAAATTTTTATCTAAAAGTTCCAATAAGCTATTATAGAACTTTTATGTTTTGTTGTGGGGGTGAGTCTGGGTATTGAAATCATCGATGGACCAGGTCAGCTCCGGTCCGTTCAAAAACAACTTTATCCGATTCGATCATATAGATCAGCAGCCAATCAGATTCAATGTGACATTCACGGCGTCCCTTCCAGTTGCCAATCAACTTATGATCCCTGTGAATGGGGTCAAGCGTTTCTTCCGCTGAATATATTTTATTTTGTATCTCAAATGGGGAACATTGTCAAACAAAGGATTTGGCGAGACATATCTTCCCAATGCCCTTGGCCGGTTTACCCGGGACTGTTTTTCAGCCGCAGACAAGGCCTTTCCCTTCAGGCTGAACCCGATATTTTCCGCCACGGTGAGCCAGGGAAAAAGCGCGTCCTCCTGGAATACCACACAACGATCCGGCCCGGGGCCTGTTATGCTTTTTCCCTAAAGGGCTCAAAGTCTGGATACTGCGGCGGCTGCGAAGCCTTGTTTGGAAACAATGGAAGAATCCCAAAACCAGGGTTCGTAACCTTAAAAAACTTGGTATTTCGCACCATGATGCCATGCTTTGCGGCAATGCCCGTAAAAAGTATTGGCACATGAGTAAAATCAAGTGGGTTGCCATTGCCATGCCTGAAAGATATTTCATCGACAAAGGATTGTATCTACCCGGGAACTGATGCCTTAAATCAGCCGAACCGCCCTGGTACGTGATCCGTATGCCGGGTGGTGTGGGAGGGCTCCTCAGTGATGGGGAGTCCTATCCCGATTATCATAATTTTTGATCAAGCGTGAAGGGCTTCAAGTACCGCTTTGGGGTTTTTCGAGGCGATACATAACAAGGCTTTTGCAGGGCCTTCTGGTTTCCTCCTCCCTTGTTCCCAATTTTGAAGAGTTCTTACGCTTACTCCTATCATCATGGCAAATTCAGATTGTGAAACGCTTAAAGTTTTCCGAACCATTTTAATTTCAGGAGCTTCAATCTCAAAAACTCGACTTGGTTTCTTTTTTCCGGTTTTTATATCGCCAGCTTCTTTTATGCTTGAAAGCAACATATCAAAATCTTCGTTTTTCATAATAAATTCTCCTTTAATGCTTTTTTCAAGATTTTGACTTGTTCAGGGGTTAAATCTTCTTGTTCCTTTTTCTTGTACATGAATAGCATGTAAATCGTTTCGGGTTGATCGAAATAATAAATAACCCGTAAAGCCCCTCTTTTACCTGCACCAGGTAATTTCCAACGAATCTTGCGAATCCCTCCACTTCCTTTAATAATTGCCCCTGCACCTGGATTTAACATTAAAGCAGATTGCAATACTCGATAACTCGAGTCGGGTAGAAGCCTCAGGACTTGCTTGGTAAATATTGATGTTTCAATGAATTCCATAACACAACAATACGCCATTGGCGTATTTGAATCAAGATAGGGATGGTTTTAAATGATAACGGGGAGTTCAGCTGGCCGGGGGGGGCATATAAAGGGTGTTGAAATCGAGGTCTTATTTTGGTTACTATCTTTATTAAAATCAATACGTTATCCGAAAACAAAGGTTTTGGGGTTAAGTCGCTGATTTTATTGTAAAAGAGGTGGTCGATTTCAACACCCTTATATAGCCGAGCACGTTCTAAAAGCCAAGTTATTTCAGAAACCAAGCACTTTCAAAAAGCCGCTAGCTCCCCACGGTCAGCTGCAGCGTTTGGTGTGTGCCGGGCACGGCACATGTTCTTAAAAGTGAGTCAAATGTAATGGATTTCCAAACATTTGGCAAGTCTTAGACCCAGCCGGATGGAGGCGAAGGGTGTAGCGGTAGTGCAACGGGGTACCGGTGACGGTGCTTCGGGAGGAAGCCGCCTTGCTGAGGCAAGGTACCGCGAAGGTACGGGATGACGTACAGGAATCGAGTATAAGGCGCGCATACCGGGACGAGCCTGCACAACAAGGTAAAGTCCTCTATCCATTACAGGGTATGTCCGTAAACTCGGCATCTACGTACTGAAAGGCATGTGTTTACCCCGGGAGGTCTCCCATGTGCCGGATTGGCTGAGGGCCGGGTAACTGGTCCTGACCGCATGGGAGAAGTCAGCAGAGGGCATAGTAGTCGGAGGAAACGAGCCGGGCCTCGCTGTCTTGAGAGAAGTACACCCGGAGGCCTCACCCCGATGAAGGCCTGAACGGTACCCGGGCCGAATGGCTTGGGTAAATGGTTGTGGTGAGTAAGTAGAAGGATTTTATGGGAATAATGCGGCAGTGGCCGAAATTTCCATAGCATGACTCTACACAAAACCCGGTAAATCGGTGGGATAACCTACAGCCGATTTTGTTAACACCAGCCGAACCGCCTTGGTACGAGATCCGTATGCCGGGTGGTGTGGGAGGGCTCCTCAGTAATGGGGAGTCCTATCCCTATTGTGCAATCTTTATAATGCTCGTTAAGGAGTTGATCCAACCAAGACACGGCTCATCAATAGGTGCATTCTGCCGTCGTTTTTGCGATAAGTATTCACAATATGTGATGAACCACTTTTGTGCTAACTCTTCTTCAGAAACAGTTCCAACTTCAAGTGCCCTGCGAAAAACCATCTCTACCCAGTCATCATAAGATAACACCTTGAGAGTTATTGAATACAATTGTTCTATTTCGAAAATACGTTTTGATATTTCTTCTGTACGTTCAATGTGAACATTCGTAACAAAACCAACAGTATCTACAAATTCATGGTGCTGAAGTTTCTCTACGGCTTCTTCGATTTCTTCCCTCAGATAGCCTTTTCCATATTTGGCATCCCAGGATTCGATGATTTGCCCATCCTCTAATAACTCAATATCCCCGATATTCCCATGCTTCTTATTCGCAGACCTCATTTGAGATAGGGGTTTAACTTCAGCGACTCCAAAAGCGCCTGATTCTGATGCGGTCTGCATTAATGAGTGCATGTTTATTTCCAATAATCGAGCGGCGTAGTCTGAATTTTCAGAGTGTTGCCTTAAAACAGAAGATATAGATTTTTTGTCGGAATTGATAGTTACATATTTGTGTGCCAAATCTAATAAAACATTTGCTGTATCTACGAACTCTGAAGCAGCATTTATAAGTCTAGATAGCAGATATTTCAATGTTTCAATGGCTGAAGTGTTTTTTTTCTCAACCTCTTCAACAAGAGTTAGCCATTGTTCTCTCGCGCCTCTAAGATATGCTTTATACAAAAAAGTATAGGGATAGTTTTCAGCAAGACTTCTAGTCATCATAAAGCCATCTGCATTCAGTCTCAATAAATCATATTTTCGAAGTGTTGGCGTAACATGTTTTTTATCTAATGTTCGCATTGAAATGCCTTCAACCCATGAAAATGATGCGCGATTTGAGCTGCCTTTGTGCAAACGAATATTTTGGGATGGCTCAATGGATTTGACGCAAAGTTGCATTACAGACAAGCCTATAAGCGCTCTTCCAACTTCACTCGTTAATGAATCTACAAGGCCATTTACACTTATTGATGCGGCCTCACTTATTGCAGCCACATCAACGCTTTCTTTTCCACTTGAAAGATCTATAATCAGTTTATCAAGGAAGCTATTTTCAAAAGCATTTCTAACTTTTTTAATTCTTTTCTTGGCTTCTGCGGAAATAACACCTTCTGGAAACATTTCTACATTGTTTTCATCTGTGAAATATTCACTTCTATCTTCAAATACACGAAGATGTTTTTGAAATTCATCATTTTTGTATTTCATTTATAACTCCGTTAATCGCTGAAGGCTTCTTTCATTTAAACTCGGAAAAGAATATGGAATAAGTAAATATCCCTCTTCTATTTGTCTGTTTGTATTATGATTTCTTATTTCAAAGCCTAATAATTTTAATTTTTGAAATTGGGAAATGAGAGTTTCTGCTTCAGCGTTGTATAGTTCAGATATCTCTGAAATTGGTAATATTTTCCCAACAATATTA
>NZ_JACADJ010000031.1 GCF_013389365.1 Desulfobacter latus | reverse complement strand
TTCATCATAATACCGCTGACCTGTCGGCGTTCGCTTGGCAACTAATCGGCCTTCAGCATCCCAGCGTCGCAATGTCGATGCAGATTTCCCTATTCTTTTTGCAAATTCGTTTATTCTGTAAATATTATTCATAATGAGTTAATATAGATAACAATAGATATAAAATCAATAACTATTTACATCTCCCCTTGAATCCTCGATGAATGAGTTTGACCGGGTGTGGGAAAATGAAACCACCCGGGTCAATGATGCGTTTTTGACGGCTTATAGACAAAGATGGAAATCCTCTGAAATACAGGACTATGCCGCCGGCAAACCCATCTACGCCGTGTTTGAAGAGCAGGCTCCCTATCATCCACCCCCGGCACCTGCCGAACCTGCATCGGCAATCACACCCAACAGCGCCCAGCAGGATGCACTGCTCAACCTGGAGGAACTGAGGGGCCAGGGGGTGGGAAAGGCCGCTGTTATTGCCGCCACCGGCGTGGGCAAAACCTATCTGTCCGCCTTTGACTTTAAAAACAGCGGATGCCGCAGCCTGCTTTACGTTGCCCACCGGGAGGATATTCTGTTCAAAGCTCAGGAAACCTTCCGCGGGGTGCTTGGGAAACCGGATTTCGGGGAGATCCACGGACGGGGGCAATTGGCTTCGGAGGACGGCGAGGGCGTCTTTGCCATGATCCAGACCCTGAGCCGGAGCAACCACCTTGAATCTTTTCTGTCCTGGGATTTTGATTACATCGTCATTGACGAGTTCCACCACGCCGCCTCGGACAGTTACCGGCGGATACTGGACCATTTCCGGCCCAAATTCCTGCTGGGGCTCACCGCAACCCCGGAACGGATGGACGGCCGCAACGTCCTGGCGTACTGTGATTACAACATTGCCTATGAAGTCCGGGTGCTGGATGCCGTGGACCGAGGCTACCTGGTGCCCTTCCAGTATTATGCCATCTATGATGAAACCGACTACAGCGAATTGGTCTGGCGGGGCAGCCGGTATGATGAGAAGGAGCTGGACCGTGCCCTTAAAAACGATACCCGGACCAGATTGATCGCCCGGAATCTGAAACGGTACCTGCCGGCATCGGGAAAAATTAAGGCCCTGGCATTCTGTTCCTCGGTGAGCCATGCCCGGTACACCGCAGAACGGTTGACCCGAGACCACGGGGTCACCGCTGTGGCGCTGTGGGGAGAATCCGGCGACTTCAGCCGCCATGATGCCATCTCCCGGCTTCAAAATGAGTCCGATTCCCTGAATGTGATCTGCACCGTTGATATTTTCAATGAGGGGACCGATATCCCGGGCCTGAGCCATGTGCTGTTTTTACGACCCACCCAGTCTTTTACCGTGTTTCTCCAGCAGCTGGGCCGGGGCCTGAGAAAGGCCAAGGATAAAGAGTTCCTTGTGGTACTGGATTTTGTGGGCAATTTCAAAAAGGCACATGTGGCCCCCCTGGCCCTGTCCGGCTATACATCAGCGGACCAGCTCATCCCTTTCCCCGGCACCTCCCCGGGCAAAAGCCTGGAGGCCGGTTTGCCCAAAGGCTGCTTTCTGAGCCCGGATATCCGGGTCCGTCGGATCTGGGATGCCGAAATCAAAAAAATCGTTACCAACGGCATGACCGTCGCAGACCGTCTGAAAATGGCCTACCTGGAAATCAAGGAGAGCCTGGGCAAGGAAACGCCCCTGGATCTCATGGACCTGATAGACAATGGGTTGGATATCGATCCCTGCCGGTTCCTGAAGCCCAAACCCTTCGGCTCCTGGCTTCGGGCCAGGGATTACTGCGAGGAGGGCAATATCCCGGACCGGGAAAAAGCATACATGGACACCCCGGCCGAATACCTGCTCCGACACATCGAAGCCGGGCTCAAACCCACCAAATCTTATAAAATGGCGGTCCTCCTTTCCCTGTTAAAGCTTGAAGGTACCTCTTGGCCGGTGGATGATATTGCAGAAAAATTCCTGGCCCATTACCTGGACCACCCGGATCAGATTTCCGACTGGGATGCACTGGCAAAGCATGGGAACCCGGCGGACTTCCCCCTGTCAAGGGTCAGAACCCATCTGAAAAACATGCCCCTGGATAAGATGAGTAATGCAGACACCGACTGTTTTGTGCTGGACAAAAAAAATAATATGTTCACCTTAAAACCCGAATACCGGGAATTCTGGAACGATCCGTTTTTCAAATCCCTTGTCAGGGACAGAAGCAAATTTGCCCTGGCCCTGTATTTTAAACGGGAACGGCTTAGCCAGACAGTAAAACTTGATCCGGCGGCATTCTCCCCCGGCCTGGTGCTGAATAACAAATTTGCCGAAACATTTCTGCAGAATACGCCGCTGGAACCTGGAAAAAAGCGGAATGTGAAGGTGGTGGTCGGGGAGGCTACCATTAATGCGTCCTTGGCCCGGCGTAGGCCCGAAAATGATTATTATCTGTCTCAACCCGGGGAAAATAGCTTTCATGAATATATTCTGGAGCAGTTGGTTGATTTTTCTGACAAAAGAAATACGACCTGCCGACTTACAGTTTATAAAAACAAACTGAGAATCAAAATGGTCAAATAGCTATTCCCTCCTCATGGTTTGATTCAAGGATCGGATAATTATTCTTGACTGCTAAAGCCGGATGCCTCCTTCAAAGAGAAAGTGTCTTGAAGGCGATTCTAAATCTCTGGACTTTTAATAATAGTCTGGGGTTTTAAATTCCACATTGGGGACATTTTGATATTGATGTGGTCCACAGTGAGCATGTGAAATAATCTCCCTCCACAATACTTCTGTTATTGAATACTTTTTTGAAATATGCTTGGGCGACTCATAATACCATCATTGTGGTCTAATCAAAAAATCAAATTGATAGGAATCCTATGCTGGGAAATAAATGTTATATTGTGGACTTTGGTCTCATCGAAATTCCCCAACACTACTTTAGTCAGCCATGCCAATTTCAAATTCCCGGGCAGTGAACCTTAATATCGTGCTTATGAAGCCTATCTATAGAATAGAAAGAAATTGCAACCGATTTCAGATGAACTTTGAGTTATAAAATTATTTTTCAACGTATTTTTGACAAAATGGTTCGTTTAGACTTGAAATTTGAGCAAAAAACAGGATAATCTCCAACCAACTTAACGGCTAATTTATTCGAAACATAATATATTTATAAGGGCAAACAAACAAAGACAATAATATTCAAGCCCCCTCGATATTATAATAACAAGGCGTTTCTGAAATTGGTAAACTTCTGATATGACCTCAATCAAAAAAATATTAAAGCATCAATTCGGATTTGAACTATTTAAACCCGGCCAGCAGCAAGTCATGGAAGCCATAACCTCCGGCCAGTCGGCTGCATCCATCTTTCCCACAGGTGCGGGAAAATCTCTTTGCTATCAATTGCCTGCAATTCTTGAGCACGGGATGACCTTGGTTGTTTCTCCGCTTTTATCCCTGATGAAAAATCAGATCGACTTTTTAAAGTCAAAAAACATACCCGCTGAAAAGCTGGACTCGGGGATGAGCAGTGAAGAATACCGAGATACGCTTGAAAAAGCCCGGTCAGGGCAGCTTAAAATATTGATGATTGCTGTTGAACGGTTTAAAAATGAACGGTTCAGAACCCAGCTTAAACAAATGAATGTATCTCTGCTTGTCGTGGATGAGGCCCATTGTATATCTGAATGGGGCCACAATTTCAGGCCGGATTATCTCAAGATCCCGATATATCAGAAAGAGTTCGGGATTAATAAAGTCTTGCTGCTGACGGCCACAGCAACCCCGCAAGTCATTGACGACATGTGCGAGAAATTTGCCGTCAGCCCCCAAAATGTTGTTAAAACAGGATTCTACAGGAAAAACCTGTCTCTTCGCATACATCCTGTAGAAGAAAAAAAAAAAGACAAGCTGCTGTTGGATATACTGGCCCAAGCCCCTGATGACCCGGCCATTGTGTATGTGACATTGCAAAAGACAGCGGATCGAGTCACCCGGATGCTTGGGGACAACGCAATAAATGCAACGGCATACCATGCTGGAATGAAAAACGAGGAACGCGACGCTGTTCAAAATGATTTTATGGTTGGAAAAACCAATACGGTTGTTGCGACAATTGCCTTTGGAATGGGAATTGATAAATCAAATATTCGAAAAGTGATCCATTATGACCTGCCCAAATCCATTGAAAGTTACAGCCAGGAAATCGGCAGGGCCGGAAGGGACGGCAAACCATCTCTTTGCATTCTTCTGGGAAATAAAAACAGTGTACCGGTCCTGGAAAATTTTGCATACGGCGATACCCCGACGTTTGAAAGTATCCGAATCGTTCTTGATGATATTCGTCAATGTGAAGACAAGCTGTTTAAAGTTCGCCCATACACCTTGAGCAAAAAATCTGATATTCGACTGTTGCCGTTGAAGACCCTGCTGGTATACCTTGAAATGGCCCAGATTATTTCTCCAAAATATAGTTATTTTGAAAATTATGCATTCAAATATTTGATTCCTTCACAGAACATCATTGAACAGTTTAAAGAAGAAAGAAAAAAATTTGTAAGCATCATTTTTGACAACTCCAGAACAGCCAAAACATGGACAAATGTTGATGTGAACAATGCGGCGGCCCAATCGGGTTCAGATCGACAAAGGGTTCTTAACGCCCTGGAATATTTCAATGAAAAAAAGTGGATAGACCTTAAACCCAAATCCGCAGTGGAAGTTTTTGAGATACTTGATTGTGAATTTGATCCAGACAGGACCGCCCAAGAACTTGCAGATCTTTTTGTCGAAAAAGAAAAAAAAGAGATCACCCGTCTGCATGAAATGATTCATTTTTTTGAAACAGATCTTTGCCTATCTAAAAGTTTATCTGCTTATTTTGGAGAACAGTTAGATCATAACTGCAAGAATTGTTCGGTTTGTATTCAAAAAAAGGCATGCAAGCTTGAGTCTTCAAAGTTGCCGTCTTTTGAACAAATGGATTTTCATTCCCTTATTCAGCCACTGATTAATACGGCACATACCCCCGTGTCAGTGACCTTGCTCACACGATTTTTATGCGGCGTTACATCACCTTGGTTAACCGATTATAAAGCCAGGCAGATGGCAGGTTTTGGCTGCCTTGAATCCTACCCGTATAAATCTGTGGAAAAATGGGTCCGGTTAAACAAAAATAATATGTGAACCGTATGACAGCCCTTTCCCCTGTATCGGATAAAGACGCTTTAGGCGAAAAGGAGACGCTGTTAAATAGCCTTGCAGACAAAATCTTCAAAAAATTCAAACATACGCTCGTCATCGATCTTGAGGCTGTTCCACAGGGCGATATCTTTCATATCGGTGCGGTTCTCAACGGTGCCGTATTTGAAAAAAAAGAGATAAAAAACCAGCAGGCGGCTTTAAAGGCATTATCTGATTTTGCCTATGGGGCGGAATATATCTTAGGCCACAATATTATCAATCATGACCTTGCCCTGATAAAAAAAATTTTACCGGATACCCCCGTTTTAAACCTGCCGGTTATTGATACGCTTTATTTGTCACCCCTTGCGTTCCCGGAAAATCCCTACCACAAACTGGTCAAAAACTATCAGCTTGTAAAACACAGTAAAAACAATCCTGTGGCCGACGCTGAACTGGCCTGGTCTATTTTTAAAGACCAGGTAACGGCCTTGTCTGCAATACATGCGGTTGAACCCGACCTGACTTCATTTTTCGCCTTTGCCTTCCAATTTTTTAACACCGAAAATAAAAAGCCGAATCAATCAGGGCAGTTTGATCTGTTTTACACCTTGTGCCAATCTGTTCCCCATGGGGATCAAGCCAGACAGATATTTCTTGATATCTGCAAAGATAAGATCTGTACAACGGCCCTGGACAATGCCTGGGAATCGCTGTGCGCTCCCGGACAAAAAAGGACGATCCTTGCCTATGCCCTGTCATGGCTGAGGGTATCGGGCGGCAATTCCATCATCCCTGCCTGGGTAAAACATGAGTTTACTGAGCTTTCAGGACTTATCAACAAACTGCGATACGCCTGCGGTGAAAAAGAGTGTCCCTATTGTAACGAGAACAATAATCCTGAAAAGCTTTTAAAAAAGTACTTTGGGTTTGATGAATACAGAAAATTGCCGGACGGCCGTCCGCTTCAAAAGGAAATCATTGAAGCCAATCTTTCCGGCAAGCCGCTTTTAGGTATCCTGCCCACGGGCGGAGGAAAATCCATCTGCTACCAGATTCCGGCCCTGCACCGCTATCACAGAACAGGAGAACTGACCGTGGTGATATCGCCGCTCAAAGCCTTAATGAAGGACCAGGTGGACAATTTAAATAAAACCACGGGGTTTGCTGCGGCAGGTGCCGTCAACGGCAGCCTGACCCTTCCGGAACGAGGTGCCGTCATGGAAAAAGTCCGGCTGGGGGACATCGGGATTCTTTATATCTCTCCGGAGCAGTTACGCAACTTCAGCGTGGCACAGCTGATCAGTTCAAGAGATGTAGGATGCTGGGTCTTTGATGAAGCCCATTGCCTTTCCAAATGGGGCCATGATTTTCGGCCGGACTATCTTCATGTGGCACAGTTCATCCAAAAACAGCACAAACCGCCCAAGCCGTCTCCGCTTATTGGAGCATTTACGGCCACAGCCAAAAAAGATGTGGTTGAAGAAATCACCAGCCATTTCAACCAGACACTGAATCTGGATCTGGATCATTTTATCAGCGGGGTTCAACGGGAAAATTTAAGTTTTCAGGTATGGCCGGTGACAAAAAATGAAAAGTTTGACGTAATCTTCAACACCATTCAAGAAAGTGTGCCGGACAACGACAGCGGTGCAATTGTTTATTGTGCCACCCGAAAAAAAACAGAAGAGCTCAGTGAATTTTTAAATGAAAAAGGCATTGCCTGCCAGGCATTTCATGCAGGCCGAAGTGAACCGGAAAAACGCAATATCCAGGATGATTTTGTGGCCGGTAAAATCCCTGTGATCTGTGCCACCAATGCATTTGGTATGGGAATTGACAAAAAAGACATCCGCCTGGTCATCCATGCCGATATTCCGGGCTCCCTTGAAAATTACCTCCAGGAAGCCGGCCGTGCGGGCAGAGATACGGCCCCTGCCGAGTGTGTCCTATTATATGAGCAGGAAGACATTGAAAACCAGTTTTCCTTAAATGCCTATTCAAAACTCTCCTTGAAAGATATCAAAAAAATCCTTAGTGTTTTAAAAAAACGAGGTGCCAAAGCACCTGAAATCGTCATCACGCCTGGTGAAATCATGCGCCTGATCGGATATGCGGATATTGCGGATGACGACACCCGGGCAAGGATCGGTGTCTCCTGGCTTGAGCGCAAAGGATTTATTGAGCGTTCGTTTAACCAGACCCTGTTTTTCAAGGGAAAGCCCATAGTTAAAGATATTGATGAGGCAGAAAAAAAAATGGCCCGCCTCAACCTTTCCAAAATGACGGCAGCGGTATACAGAACCGTTTTGCACATCCTGTTCAATGCGGACAAGGATGCCGCTCTTTCGGCAGACACGATCTGTACGGGCCTGGGCAAGATCGAAAACCTGCCCGGACAATACCTGGACCCCAAGTTTGTGATCGGACTTTTATCTCAAATGGCCGAAATCGGCCTGATCAAGGAAGGCGTGATCATGACCGCCTTTGTCCGGCCCAAGGGGAAAAAAAGTTCGGTCAAGCTTCTTGAATCTTTCATTGAAATTGAAAACCGGATGATTGATCTGATGGAGGAGCTCTCCCCCGACGCATCCGTATCACCGGACACACCGGATATTATCCATCTTCGTTTAATGTCCCAAAAGCTCAAAGACTTAGGGCACCACCAGGTAAATACCGATGTTGTGGGAAAAATATTAGCCGCGCTTGCCGGCGATAAGGCCCAAAACCAAGGCCGGAGCATGAAAATTGCCGGCAGAAAAGATGGGGAACAGCAAAAAGTTTTTGTCAATTTCCCCTGGAATGAGATCAAAAACCGGGCGGCACTGCGGCATAATTGTTCTCGAATTTGCCTGAAAACAATAATTTCAAGTCTGCCTAAACCTTTCCAGCAGGGCCAGGCTGAAATCATCTGCGAATTTTTCCTCTCCGCTTTGATACAGGCCATCCAGTCGGATATGTATTTTGCAGGATTCAAAGGAGACCACAAAGCCTTAATTGAATCCGGCCTTTTATTCATGCACGACATGAAAGTGATCACTTTGCAGAACGGGTTGGGCGTATTCCGGCAGGCCATGACACTGACCATGCGCCCTCAAAGCAGCAAGAGACAATACACCAAGGGGGATTACGAGCCGTTGTCCCACCACTATGCCCAGAAAAACGTCCAGGTCCATGTCATGGAAAAGTATGCCCGGTTGGGGCTTGAAAAAATCAAAACCGCCCTGGGATTTGTCAGCGATTACTTTGCATCCTCCTACGATGATTTTATCCAACAGCATTTCCCACGGCAAAAAGAGCTGATTCAAACAGCAATGACGGCCCAGGCCTACAAGGATATTGTCCAGTCCCTTGAAAATCACACCCAGGAGACCATTGTCGCATCCCCGCCTGAACAAAACATCCTGGTCCTGGCCGGCCCCGGTTCAGGCAAGACCAGGACTATTGTTCATCGATGTGCCTGGCTGATCAAGGCCAAATCGGTTGACCCGTCCTCTATCCTTGTTCTGTGTTTCAACCACCAGGCCATGATTGAACTTCGAAAAAGAATCAGGCAATTGACCGGCAAACGTGCCAGCCTTGTCACGGCAATGACCTACCACGGATTTGCCATGCGCTTGACAGGCCGGTCTTTTATGGAATCTCAAACCGGGCAGTCCCGGAAACAAAACAAAACCGGGTTTGATTCGGTCATTGATGAAGCACTTGATATTTTAAACGGGGAGCGCGAAATTGTTGGAATTGAACAATCTGAAGCACGCGAATACCTTTTGGCCAGATATCGATACATCCTGGTGGATGAATACCAGGACATTGATGATCGCCAGTACCGATTTATCTCCGCTTTGACCGGAAGGCTTGAACAAGACCGGGATATGAAGATTTCCATTATGGCAGTGGGAGATGATGACCAGAGCATTTACGGATTTCGAAATGCAAACGTAAAATTTATCAAGCAATTCCAGCAGGATTACGGGGCAAAAACCTTTTATTTACTTGAAAACTACAGATCTTCATACCCGGTCATCCAGGCCTCAAACGCATTTATCGGCTTAAATTCAAATCGAATGAAAACAAACATGCCCTGCCGGATCAATGCCAAAAGGCTAACCGTCGAACAGCCTGCCCAAAACATCAACACCGACGAGCTTGTCCAGGTCATCCAGGTGAATGATATGGTTGGCCAGGCTGTTTTTACAGCAAAAAAAATAAAACAGTTTATTGCGGAGAATCCGGACAAGGGGTTCCATGATGTTGCCGTGGTATCCCGCCAGGGAATGGGTTATTCGTTTCTGGTGGCCCTTAGAATGGCACTTGCCAAAGAAGATATCCCCTTTTGTTATTCCATCAAAAACAGTTCCGGGGTGCCGATATTAAAAATTCGGGAAATTCAACAATTTCTAAACTACCTTGAAGATCATAAAAAAGAAAGCAAACGACCGGTTGAACTCAAACAGGAGATTCTCAGCCGTTTTCCGCAGAAAAACACATGGACACGACAGGTTGAACAGATTCTTGAATCATGGTGCGCAATTAACTCTGACATGGAAATCTCCATTGACCGGGCAAAAGGGTTTGCCCTTGAAACCCTTTTGGAAGAAAGACAGGAGAACAAAACCGGTTCCGGCGTGTTTATCGGAACAGCCCACAGCGTAAAAGGCATGCAGTTTGAAGTAATGTTTATCCTGGACGGCGGATGGAAAAACAAGGATCTTGAAGAAGAGCGGCGCCTGTTTTATGTGGCCATGACACGGGCAATCTCTTTTTTATACATTTTTAAAATCCAATACGAAAACAAGGATCACGTCAACCCCCATGTCCCTTTTCTGGAACAAAACGAATTTGTCCATGTCACTGAAGCTGATCAGTTTGAAATCCGTGGTTTCAACGAAGCCTTAACCGTTTCGATCCTGGGCATGGAAGATCTTTTTATTTCATATGCCGGATTGTTCCATGGAAACCATCCCATTCACCATGCATTATCGAAACTGAACCCCATGGATAAAGTTCAATTGACAGAGAACAACGGGCATATCTACATTAAAAATAAAGACCATCAAACCATCACAAGGCTTTCGAACAAAGGGTCTGCAAAGTGGCGGGGAAGAACTCAAAACATACTGCATGTCAGGGTGCTTGGCATGATACAGCGGCGGAAGACCGATGGAGAAGGTTATGACAACACCCGGCAGTTAAGTGATTTCTGGGAGCTTCCTGTTGTGGAAATCCTCCATGAAACGTCACATAACCGATACTGATCAACAGCAATTGGCTGTACTCAAAAATTGGAGAACGGAGACCGGAGGACGGAAACCGGAAAGGAAGACAACCTCTTTAAGGGATAGAGGGATAGGGATAGGAGGTTGCTTTTTAAAAAACTCATTCAGGCGGTTGGAGAAGCCCCAAATGTGTTAAAATACCCATCACCTTTTGTCCTGTTCAGTGATTTTGGTGACAATGCGTTGATTTTCAATATATATTTCTGGGTTGAAATCCGGCGCATTATTGAAGGGCGCGAAATTGAAAGCAATGTAAGGTTCAAAATAGATCAGCTGTTTGCAGAAGAAGGTCTCGTGATTGCCTTTCCCCAAAGAGATGTCCATTTAGACACATTAAAACCGCTGCAGATCCATGTCGAGCATTCTGGGCAGAAATAATTTTCTTTGGCCTGTTTTTCCGTCATTAAATTTTATAAATGCGATTACGGTCACCTATCCCGAGTTTACGAGTTATCAAAAGTTTGACACTCAAATATTTGATTTAATAAAAAAAATTGCATATGATGTATCCTCCCTAACTTCATAAAAAACTCTCCATATTAAAAAGATCAAACAGTCGTTGCTGGGTTTCATCCATTTTAGAAACTACGGATTGGGAGATCTTTTTTCTCCTTTTCTGTGGAAATACATTTAAGACTTCCCGAATGTCTGATAGCTTTTCTTGAGTTCTATTGATGGACATTGATATCCCAGCCTTTTGAATTTTTTTCATCATTAAAGCCCGAATCAGCAAGGTTATTGAACAGTACAACCCATGAACTCTTATCATTTGGTCTGTCCAGCCAACTATTTAAATCAAAGTCTGAACCATGAAGATGAAGACGCAAAAGCATTATCAGACAATGCCTTCCTGCTATTTTTCCAGGAGTGGCAAAAAATAACAGACGCCAAATGGTGGATAGACAACAGAACGACAAATGTCAGGGAGATATCGATTCGAATAAAGGAAATCACGGATACTCTGTCATAATAATCCGTGAAAATCTTGGGATGGTCAAAGGTTACCCCAGGGGTTCGCAGATTCAATATCTGTTCCAGGCCTTAATTCAAGCTGCAGCCCTTTTAAAAAATTACGTAAAATCTGGTTTTTGCATTCCCTGTAATGCTTATGTCCGGGCCTGCGGAAACAGGCACTCAATTCATGTTTGCTGATTCGCAAACCCGCCAGGGATAAAACCCTTATTACATCCTTGGCCCTGAAGTTTAATGCGATTTTCAGCTTCATTAAAATGGCATTATTATTTAATTTCGGTTCAGGCTCAGGCTGAGACTCTTCTCTTTTTCCCCGTTTATGATTGATCAGTCCATTAAGAAAAACAGCCAGCTCTGTATCCGTGCATTTTTTACAGGCCGGATCATCATCTTTTTTCAGCCAGTCACTGACCTGTGACCGTGTCACCTCATGCCCGGCTTGCCCAAAAATTAAAATCATATCCGAATCACTGAAATCAAAGATATATCGAATCCTGCGTAAAATATCATTTTTATTCATTTGATCAGAGCTATCCCGTTGTTTCTTAATTCTATCAATCTTTTTTTATACAGGGTGCCCACAGCCCTTTTGAATTCTTTCTTACTCATGGAGAACCTTTTCCGGATTTCTTCAGGTGAGCTCTTATCATGGCAGGGGATAAATCCCCCGGATTTGTTTAACCGGTATAAAATTACTTCAGCAGATTTAGGAACCGATGAGTAGCCTGGTTTTTTCAGGCTCAAATCAATTTTCCCATCCTCACGCAGCCGCATGATATACCCTTTACACGTATCTCCGATAAATAATTTTTGATAGGTTTCATTCAGGTACATCATCCCATAGTACCGGTTATCAACAACCGCCATGATACCAATGGTAGTAATGGAGTGAACAATCAAGTCAACCTGTTGCCCGACTTTAAGACCCCTGGTGTCTTTATCACAGTTTGTTGAGATTTGCGTTGTGCCATAAATCCTGTGGGTTCGGTCATCCTGGCAGATTTTGACTAAATATTTTTTTCCAGGCACCATCCTGTCCTGCTGCTCATTCCTGGGCACCAGTAAATCTTTTTCCAGCCCCCAGTCCATAAAGGTTCCAATAGGGCCAACATCTTTTGTGATTAAAAAAACAAAATCGTCTACCACACCGGCTGGTTTTAAAGTGGTTGCCACCAGACGATCTTCAGAATCAGTGTAAACAAACACATCAAGGTAATCGCCGATAGACAGCTTCTCCGGGACATATTTATTAGGCAGCAGAACCCGGTCTTCTCCAGAGCTTAAATAGACGCCATAATCCGATCTGGTTTGAACACTCAGCCGATTATATCTTCCAATTTTAAAACTGGTCTCAAGCTTGGATTTATTGGATTTTTCTACTTTTATTTTTGAATGATTCCATGCATTTTTAAAGCTTGGTTTTTTGTCTGGCATAAAGGATTCCTCACTGTGATAGTTATTCCGGTATCATATCATACAAATTGCGTTCTTGATACATGAGCAGTTTGAGATCACAGTATGATAATTTAAATGAATTCTATAATTTCGGATTCAAGTTGAGGTTCAAATTGGCGTGGACTACTTAAATTTGAGTTTCATTTCTCAATACCTTCGCCATTTCTGTCTCGTGTCTTAGCCCGAAAAACCCTTTTACCTTCTGCATTTTAGCCATTTTTAAAAAGTTCATAATTTCAGATTGTTATATTAAAAACTTACCCATGTTTTGTAGGGTCGATTTTTTATTATCGAGCCTTTTCAGGAACACTTGTAAAATAAACCTATGGTATTCTCAAGTGATGTAAAAATTGGGTGCTCTCCCGCTACTACTTTGATTATGATTCGGTGACATATTTATAGGTTAAGAGCTCCCTAAATTCCCAAACATGCTCAGATATCCCAGCTGCCATTGCTGGTGTTTTTGGGCGCCACTTTTTTTGAAATCGTTCATCAGAATCCGATATTTTTTCTCGAAGACTCATATGAGGACGTGCAAAGTTATAAAAAGCTTGAAAAAAAATGGTCTGCTTTTCGAGATTTTCTTTTTTTTTGCTGAAGCCAAGAGTTTTACGTCCAAAGGGTGCTAAGGACTGCCTGATCGTAAGGTTCAACCTTTCCAGAAAGCTGGTGCCTATATTGAACCCCAAGTTGGCAAGCCGTTCCGCTCCGCATCTGATGCGATGACTGATACCGACCAGTCTGCCTTTTTTCTTTTCTTTTACTACCTGAGCATATACGAGATCGGGATGAGGTTCTTTTACAGGATCTTTGGGACGTCCTGGTTTTCCGGTTCTGGGAAACACTCTGATTTGATAGTAGCAGGCAAGCAATGCATTGTAATAACAGCTAAAGCCATCGCTAAAATAACAAGGAATTCCCATAACAATACTGGCTGTCAATGCAATCAGTGAAAGAGCTGTTTTGGACGTTCGTGGTCCCACAATAATCCCCAAAATCAGCCTATATTCCGGTGCAAAACTAATCCAAGTCCACTGCTGTCCTTCATCTGATTCTTCTGCTTCAGAACTGCCGTTCTCACTATAAACAGGGTCTTCTTCCTCACCATTATTCGTTTTTCGCCGGACAAAACTCCACATCTCATCCAACTCTACTCTCGTAACGGGAAGTTCTTTGAGAAGTGCTTGGTTGATTTCATTCGCTTTTTTGTATGCTCGATCCAGCCAAAATAAAATTGTGTCTTCTTTAACACCAAGCACGAAGGCGATTCCGGTGATATCCACTTTTACCAGTATCATCTTCAAAGCCATTATGACCTTTTCTTCTTCTGTTTTCAGATCAAAGAAGGCAGTATCACGGGTCTCAGAAAATGCTTCATTACATGTGTTGCATCGAAAAATATGCCGTTTCCCACTTTTGGTAATATACGTGCTGATCGATATGATGTTTCCTTGATTTATTTGGCCGTAGCGCATGCAATTTTTATTCGGACACGGCTGATTCCAATTTGATGCTCGTCTCATGAAATCCCTCCTTATCTTTATATAATTAAAGATAAAACAGGTAGCCGAATGGTCAATTTTATAATCAAAGTAGTAGCGGGAGAGCACCAAAAATTGGCGAAGGTATTGTTTCTGAACATAAATTTCACCGTAGGCTATCCCTATTAGTCCCATTTGCCTTGGCCTTATATTTTATGTGTAGCCGCACACGCCTGTGTGTTGATATGTGTATAAGAATGATGTATCTTAATCATGAACAAGGCCTGAACTCCCGATGGGGCCTTCATAATAAACTAACCAGAGGAGGGGCGGTACACAGGAGATTCTGTACCGTTGAAATGCAATCCGCAAAAAGCGAAAAAGGAGATTCGACATGACAAAGTATTTTAACAAAAAAATAGGCCGGAGATTAATTCTTTATGAAGAAAAAACGTATCGTCAAACTCTTAATACAGGCTGGCTATAAAGAAGGCCATGGAGGAAATCATGATGTATTTAAGAAACCCGGGTGTCCACCAATAATGGTCCCCAGGCACAATGAAATCGCCAAAGGCACTGCTTTAAAGATATTGAAGCAGGCCGGGATTGAGGCGTAACAAAACAAGGAGATAAAAATGTCTAAAAAAGCCATAGCGAAAGGGTATTATGCTGTTTTCGAATATTCTTCTGATGCTGTGGAAGTTGAATTTCCAGATTTACCCGGATGTCTGACTTTCGGGCAAACCATGGAAGAGGCCTACGAGGCTGCAATCGATGCAGCCTCAGGGTGGCTTCAAGTTGCAGATAAGGACTTTATTCCCGAAAAACCATCAACTTTTGATGAATTGAGAAAGCTGTATCCTGGTAAGGATATTATGAGAGTCACAATTGATAAGGGAATAATGAAGCAGTACGAAGAAAAGAAGCGGTTTAACGCAAGCTTTCCGGCTTCTGTTCTGGAAAAAGTAGATGCCTATTCCCAGAAAATGGGCTGGAACAGATCTCAATTTTTGATCCGGGCATCCGAAAAACTAATTGCTGAAAATTCAATTTAATTTAAAAAAGGACGGATGAGGAATAAATCAAATAAGCCCGGAATCTTTGTGGCAAACAATCTTGTATTTTTTCTTGAACCTCAAAACATTGTGATCAAAGTTTGCCATAATATCTTGATATTGGGCACCCAGAAAATTTTTCAACTCCTGTTTTTCATCATCAATTTTTGGCATCCTTCATATCACCCCCCAAAGTACTTTACACTTTTTTGGGGAATGATTGCTAAAAAATAGGGTGCTTGCTCCAAAAAGTGTAAACTGGTAAATGAAGGATGCCCAATTTTTTTAAGAAAATCAGAATGATCTTTTTGCTCAGCATCTCGACAATCTTGCGTCAACTACCCCTCGGCTAAAGACCGAGGGGCTTGAAAAAGCCCCAAAGTTGACCAGTCTAAGTGCTTCGAGCACTACGTTAGATCGGAAACAGGTACCCTGGGGTGCTCGCCAGCTCCAGGTTCTACGGCAAGTGGTTAAACAGGTCTAAGGGGTTAAACCGGTGCTGCTTGCGCTAAACCCGATCATAACATTGACGCGGCAAACATTACCTTGGAAACAAGAGGACTTTAAAATTGAGCGTATTTGTTCTGGATACAAATAGAAAGCCGCAGAATCCGGTACATCCGGCAAAGGCAAGATTGCTTTTAACAGAAGGGAAAGCCGCGGTTTTCAGACAGTTCCCCTTCACGATCATTTTGAAAGAGAAAGTCTTGGACGTGGCATCAAACCCATTGCGGATCAAGATTGATCCGGGCAGTAGAGAGACCGGAATTGCCGTGATTAACGACGATTCCGGAGAGATTATTTTTGCCATGGAACTGAGACATCGAGGCCAACAGATCAAAAATAATCTGGAATCAAGACGAGCCATCAGAAGATCCCGGAGAAACCGGAAAACGCGATACCGAAAACCACGCTTTGATAACCGGACCAGGGCGGAAGGATGGCTGCCGCCTTCATTAAAAAGCCGGGTTCACAATATCGAAACCTGGGTCAACCGCTTGTGCCGGTTTTGCAATATTCAGGCAATTTCAATGGAGTTGGTTCGGTTTGACATGCAGAAAATACAGAATCCCGAAATATCCGGTGTCGCGTATCAGCAGGGGGAACTCATGGGGTATGAGGTACGGGAATACCTTCTGGAAAAATGGGACAGAACGTGTGCCTACTGCGGAAAAACAGATATCCCATTGGAGATTGAACATATCGTGCCGAAATCGAAAGGCGGTTCCAACAGAGTCAGCAATCTGACACTGGCCTGTACGGCGTGCAACAGGAAGAAGGGGAACAAGCCCCTAGAACAGTTCCTTTCAAGGAAACCGGGACTGTTGAAGCGAATTCAAAAGCAGTCCAAAGTGCCGCTCAAGGATGCGGGCGCCGTCAACACGACCCGATGGGACTTGTTCCGTACCTTGAAAAAAACCGGACTGCCGGTTGAAACAGGCTCCGGCGGTCTGACAAAATTCAACCGGACGACCAGGGGACTTCACAAAACGCATTGGCTCGATGCCGCCTGTGTTGGGAAAAGCACACCGGAAAAGATGTTTCAGATCGATAAGGCCGTGTTGATTGTAAAGGCAGACGGTCATGGCTCAAGACAGATGTGCAGGGTAAACAAGTTCGGATTCCCCCGGACAACAGCAAAGTCAACTGAGAAAAAAGTCAAAGGCTTTCAGACGGGCGACATCGTCAAGGCGGTTGTTACTTCCGGCAAAAAGGTTGGAACGTACACCGGGCGTGTCGCTGTCAGAAAAAGCGGTTCGTTTAACATTAAAACAGTGGACAAAACAGTACAGGGCATTAGCTGGAAATATTGCAGGCTGCTTCATGCATCTGACGGTTATTCCTACAATACGACGTGCTAAGGTCGGGTGCCTGGGCTAATATCTTAATTATAAGGAGGGCGGCATTCCTCCCCTGAGCTAAAGACTCAGGGGTTTCCTTGCCGCATTTTATGAAATAGCTTTAAAAGGCATGTATTTTGACTTCAAACCTTTTCTGGATGAACTGCGTTCAGGCAAACCGGTTCATCTTTAAAACTTGATACTTGATAGTCGATTTTTCCAAAGGATTGGTCAAAACAAAAAATGAACTGTCGGACAAAATCGGCGCCTTCATCAGACAGACTGCCAGGGATTTCAATCTGGAAATCCGGAAAACCGGCACATCCAGCACCGGGCGATTCGAGGCTCTAGCTTCTTTTGTCCGGCATGGTTTTGTTCAAACGATACCTGAAAGACCTTAAGCTTAAATTTAAAAGTTCAGCTGCCTTACTTTTGTTGCTCTGGGCAACTTCCATGGCTCTTTTGAGGTATGCGCCTTCAATCTCAGACATGATTTTGTCCAGGTCCACACCGGAGACCACATCTTCCAGATCATAGCGGTTGTCTTTAATACCCTCGATCCAGCGCCGCCGCTTGTGTGAAGAGATGGTCAGGCTTTCGGGCAGGATGATATTGGTTGCGGAAAGGGCGACAGACCGCTCGATCAGGTTTTCAAGCTCCCGGACATTACCGGGAAAGGAGTATTTGTTTAAAAAATCAATGGCATAGGAAGACAATTTGGCAATATCCTTGCCAATCCGTTTTGAATACTTTTCCACAAAATGGGCCGCAAGCAGTTCAACATCCCCCCTTCTGTCCCGCAGCGGCGGCACCTTGATGGGAATGACGTTAAGGCGGAAAAACAGATCTTCCCTGAAATTGCCGTCAATAACCTCCTCATCCAGCTTTTTATTCGTAGCGGATATAATCCGGACATCCACATCAATTTCCCGGGTGCCGCCCACAGGCGTGAACCGGGTTTCCTGGACGGCCCGCAAGAGCTTTACCTGCAGCAACATGGACAACTCACCGATTTCATCCAGAAAAATCGTGCCGGTGTTGGCCGCCTCAAACAATCCCTGCTTGTCTGCCACAGCCCCTGTAAACGCGCCTTTGACATGACCGAAAAATTCGCTTTCCATGAGCGTATCCGGGATTCCCCCGCAGTTAACCACCACAAAAGGCCTGTCCTTGCGCTCGGAATTATCGTGGATGGCCCGGGCAATCAGCTCCTTACCGGTGCCGCTTTCCCCGCTGATAAGCACATTGGTTTTGGTGGGACCGATCTGGCGTATCCGCTGGTAAATCGCCTGCATGCCCGGGCTGTCACCGATGATGCGGTTGAAATGCAGATGATTTTTAAGTTCTGTTGACCGGAAAGCCTTTTCCTGGTCCAGGGTCAACAGTTCCAGGGCCTTGGCAATGGTGGCGCAAAGCTCATTGTTGTCAAAGGGCTTGGGCACAAAATCGTAAGCCCCCTCGTTCATTGCCTCCACGGCAATTTCCGTTGTGGCATACGCGGAAATCATGATGACCACGGTATCCGGGTGTTCTTTTTTCACGGCCCGCAACACATCCAGGCCCGTAATATCGCCTAAGCGGATATCGGTAAGCACCAGATCGTATTTTTTCTGCTTAATGGTGCCGATAGCCTTTTTGCCGTTTTTGGCAAGACTAACTTTATACCCTTTTTTGGACAGAAGCATCTCCAGAAACTGGCGCATGCTCAGTTCATCATCTACTACTAGAATGCGATGTGCGTCTGCCATATATTTCTTCCTTCACTGTGGCCGATGTTATGACCAAGCCCACATGATTTAAACACATTCAAATGACGTCAAAAAGAAAAGGTCTAACCTCTTCAATCAATCGCTTTCTTTCATGTTTATTAATAATGATTAATTCATGCTCCCATAGCCCACCATTTTCCAAATCTACACACTCATCAGCCAATTTTTTGCCAATATTTTCAAACGACCTTATTGGGTTTATAGCCTGTTTTAATTTTTCCGGTTCTGTTTTGGTCCCGAGAATAAACACTCTATCCATAAGATCCTCTGGCACCTCAGATTTTACTTTTGATAAGCGATTCAGATCATTATCGAAATCAATTAATAATAATAATCTTCTTGATATATATTTTTTTAATTGAGGAATGTGGTAACTTTTAAATTTTTCGATTACTTTTTTCCACCCTTTGGTGTACGGCAATATCTGAACTTTATCCTCCCTGACATAAGAGCATAAAACAAAGCCCAGCGCTATTTTACTATTTGCCTCGTCCTCTGGAAAAATTAAAATATGATCTTCGTATTTATTACAACTCATGGTTCCAGATCATCACAAATGAGTGCGGTTAAAAGATCATCTTTGACACTTAATTCATCAACAAGTTTGACACGAGTAGGTTCAAAATGACTTTTTCTATAAAATAATAAGGTATTTTTTTCTGAAAATTTTTGAATAGCTTCTGAATTATGAGAGGTAGCGAAAAGTTGTCCTCCTTTTTCAAATGATTTTCTGAGAGCAATTAAAAAATGGCCAACTTCCGAAAGAGAAAGATAGTTGTCAGGTTCATCCCAAAAACAAAAAAGAGGCCCATAGGATTCATTGGCAGCTAAAACAACTGCGCTCAGGAAAAAACATTTTTCACCGTCAGATAAGTCATTAAAAGGAATTGTCATCTTTGCAGATTTTTCTTTGAATCTAACATTCATTGATTTGTGATTTTTCCCGGTTTGTTCATTTTGAAAATCAAGAAGATCCGGCATCCTTTTTTTTAGATATGTATCTATTAACATATATGCGGCAGGGTACATTGAAAGGATACCTGTGAACCACTCTCCAAAATTTTTTGTATCTCTTTCAGGCATCAATGTCTGATTTTCTGATTCTCCTGCCATTATAGATGGAATCGGTGCAAGGATAATCATATGTGCAAGCCAATTCTCGAAAATATATAAAGGATCTTGTTCTGATTGTTTCTGGATAACGGGTAAGGCGACAAGATGCCAATCGACCATAAAGTTTGATTGATGATTAGTTGTATTATCCAAAAGGTTTACTTGAGCTATATTTCTTGAAAAAATTGATCTATCATTAACCTTAAGCTCTTCTTCCAAAATGCGAGGCTCTCTAAAATTCTCGGGTAACTCTATAGCTAATATATAAGAATATAGATCTTGACTTAAAAATACTTCAATTTCAAGCCGCATAGGCAAGTCAATTCGTCCATGAGAGAAATCTTTTTTTTTAATTAGATTCCCTAATCTATTAATCCCACGGCCGATATTTTGAAAAATTTGAAAGGCTGATGCAACCGTTGATTTTCCTGTCCCATTTTTTCCTATCAGCAACGTAGATGCGGTGTTGATTTTTAGCTCAAAATTTTCTAAGCATCTAAAATTATTGATATATAATTTTTGCAGCATAAGACCCTACTTTTAACTGTCTTGAATTTGAAAAAATTCCCTAAAAACTTGATGATCGAGTGTAAACAATCCGGCCGTCAACAATGGTGAAAGCAGCCGCACCTTTAAGGCTGCGCCCGGTAAAAGGTGTGTTGCGTCCTTTGCTCACAAACGCATCAGGGTTCACGATCCAGTCGGTATCCATATCAATCAGGGTGAGATCCGCCCGGTTGCCCGGCACAATGTCATTGTTGATCCCCATGAGATCCGCCGGGGCCTTGGCCATTTTTTCCACCAGCTGGATCAGGGTCAAATGGCCCCGGGTTACAAGGTCCAGGCTCAGGCCCAGCGAGGTTTCAAGTCCCACAATGCCGAATGCGGCCTGGTCGAATTCCACCTGTTTTTCATCCTCGGCATGGGGGGCATGATCCGTGGCAATCATGTCAATGGTGCCGTCAGCCAATCCCTCGATAATGGCGGCCCGGTCCTTGTCACTGCGCAAGGGCGGATTCATCTTGAAATTGGTGTCATAGGCAGGGATATCCGCATCCGTAAGGGTGAAATAATGGGGGGCGGTTTCACAGGTGACGCGCACCCCTTTTGCCTTGGCCGCCCGGATGGCCTCAATGGACTGGGCCGTGCTCATGTGGCAGAAATGCACCCGGGCACCCGTCAGTTCGGCCAAGGCAATATCGCGCATGACCATGACGGATTCCGCGGCATTGGGAATTCCTTTGATTCCCATCACCGTGGCCGGCAGCCCTTCATTCATGGCGCCGCCATCGGCAAGCCGCTTGTCTTCGGCATGAACAAGCACAGGGATATC
This sequence comes from Desulfobacter latus, assembly GCF_013389365.1. Classification (GTDB taxonomy): domain Bacteria; phylum Desulfobacterota; class Desulfobacteria; order Desulfobacterales; family Desulfobacteraceae; genus Desulfobacter; species Desulfobacter latus. Next base: position 19,744 of record NZ_JACADJ010000031.1, on the reverse strand, counting down.
CAGGGATTTACAGTATTCCAGGGTCCGTCTCATGAGCTGGGAATCGGTAACCGGCATGCCGTCATCGGTCACAGCCCAAATCCCGGCTTTTTTCATATCCGCAATGTCATTAAGTTTTTGTCCTTCAAGATTTGCCGAAATGGCGCCCACCGGATATACCCTGGCTGCATGTACCTTTTTCGCCTGGGAAAGGATAAAGGCGGTCACCTGGGCATTGTCATTCACGGGATTGGTATTGGGCATGCAACAGACCGCGGTGATCCCGCCGGCCGCTGCCGCCTTTAAACCGGTCTCGATGGTCTCTTTGTATTCCTGGCCGGGCTCCCGCAAATGAACATGCACGTCTATGAGTCCGGGCACGCCAATCAGGCCCTGGCCGTCAATTACGTTGACATCTTGTGACGCTTCGGCAACGTCCGGCAACTGTCCCGGTTCAGATACCGCCTCAAACAGGCCGTCTTTTATACGGATATCCCTTATGCCTTCAATATTGCCGGGATCAATCACCCGGACACCTTTAATTTGAATCTGCATGCTTAGTACCTCCCGACACCAGATAAAAAAGGGCCATGCGAAGGGCCACCCCATTGGTTACCTGGTCCAGAATAACGGCGTGTTCGCCATCCGCCACCCGGGTTGAAATTTCAACGCCGCGGTTCAACGGTCCCGGGTGCATGACCAGGGCATCTTTTGCCGCCAGGGCCAGGCGCGCCGGGTTCAGCCCGTAAAGGGCTGCATACTCGCGTTCACTTGGAAACAGCAGGCTGCCCTGGCGCTCCTTTTGAATCCGCAGCATCATGACCACATCCGCATCTGTCACACATGTATCCATATCCTCGGCCACGGTGCAGCCCATCTGTTCAATGCCCATGGGAATCATGGTCCCGGGCGCACACACAGTCACCCTTGCCCCCATTCTGGACAAACCGATAATATTAGACCGGGCCACCCTGGAATGGGAAATATCGCCCACCAGAGAAACCTTTAACCCCTCAAATCCGCCTTTTTCTTCCTGGATGGTCATCATATCCAGAAGGGCCTGGGAGGGATGGGCATGGGTGCCGTCTCCGGCGTTGATCACCGCACATTTTACCCATTTGGCCACCTGGTATGCTGCGCCCGAAGATGAATGCCGCATCACGATAATATCCGGCTTCATGGACTCCAGGGTCCTGACCGTATCTCTTAAGGTTTCTCCCTTGACAATACTGGAAGACGATTTGGAGATGGCCACCGTGTCTGCGGAAAGCCGCTTGCCAGCCAGCTCAAAGGACAACTTGGTCCGGGTTGACGGCTCCTGGAAAAAAAGCACAATGGTTTTACCCCGAAGGGTCGGTACTTTTTTAATGGCCCGCTGGGAGATCTCCTTCATCCCCCGGGCCGTGTCCAGGATATAAGTAATTTCCTCACGGGTCAGGGAATCAATATCCAGAATATCTTTTTTCGTAAACCGCATATGTAATATTCCTTAAAACAGCAACGTGCCGATCCGGCTCAAACGGACGCTGAACTCCGCCTTGTTCCAGGACCAATAAATGATAATGGCTTCGCCCAGCACTTCATGTAAATCCACAAACCCCCAGAACCGTGAGTCATGACTGTTGTCCCGGTTGTCTCCCATGACAAAAAGCTTGTCGGCCGGCACGGTGATCTTTCTTAAATTATCCCGGGTGGTGATCCGGCCCGGTAAAATCCGATCATCTTTATACTGGGCCCAGGGCTGATCCGTGACAAGCTTGTCATTGACATACAGTTTTTTATTGACAATTTCCAGGGTATCGCCGCCAACGGCAACAACCCGCTTGATGTAATCCTTGGATGGATCTTCCGGATATTTGAACACCACAATGTCATTGCGCTGGGGATCTTTCACCGGGATCAGGGTTTTCCCGTTGGTAAAAGGAATTTTTACCCCGTAAATAAATTTATTAACAAGGATCTGATCTCCGATCTGAAGCGTCTCAAGCATGGAACCCGAAGGTATCTTAAAGGCCTGGACAATAAAGGTACGGATAAACAGAGCAATAATAATGGCAACGAGAATCGCTTCAGTATTCTCCCGCCAGGTGCTTTTCTTTTTTTTACTCATTATTTTTTTAAACTCTCTTGTCAACAAAACAGATGCTGGGGAACTCCGATATAAAATCTGGATTTCTGGATTTCAGTTTTCAGAATCCGGGCAATCGTTCTTGCCTTAACCATGCTGGACAAAGGCACGGTGGGAATTTTTTCACCTTTGATGGTGATGGTCCCGCTTTTAAGCTCGGCGTAACTGACCCGGCCGTAGGATTTGGAGATGCCCTGGGGGTAATCATGGCCGTAATCAACGATCTGGGTAAAAATTTCTTCGTCAGACACGGACGTATATTTGAGGATCTCTTCATTTAAAATGGGAATGGGAATGCCAAGCCCCACAGCCAGGGACGCGCCATAGCCTCGGATACTTTGCCCCACCAGCCATTCAGGAGACATCTGCTTCAGGTCTCCGATAACCGACAAGGTCCCGGCCGGGCTCAGGGGCACGCCGTTAAGACCCCGGTCCACATCTTTTTTATGCTGGGTCCCGGTCCAGGTCACATATCCCTGGGCCCCGCCCAGAAAAATCCGTGTGCCCAGCCCGATGGTTTTCAAATAGGGATCGTTGAACAAGGGACTCAAGCAACCGGAAGTGGAATAATTGGCATTGCTCACATGGGATTTCAGGGTGCCCATGTACGTGTACTTTGTTTTGTCCGACCGGTTGATGGCGCAGTTATAATTCTGATATGCGTTTCTCGGACTGCACAGTATGGCATTGGGCAGATCCTTTAAGGTGACGGTTTTTTCAATTGCAAGATTGGGATAACAGTCCGTGCCGTAACTTTCAGCCTTCAAATGAACCTGTTTACCGGCCACAAGATCCTGGATAACATGCCCGCCCCCGTAATTGAACTCACCCGGGTGATATTTATTCAAAGGATCATCTTCACAAACCGCCGTGGCCCCCAGATAACAGTCCACCGCGGCAATGGCCGAATAGGCCGGTACATTGTTGAACCAGGTTTTGGTCGTACGAATCACAGGCCTGGACTGGCCGATGTTTATAAATGCCCCGGAAGAACACATGGGCGCAAACGTTCCCGTCGTCACCACATCCACTTTCCGGGCCGCTTCCACAATGCCTTCTTTATCTGCAATATCAATAATTTCTTCCGCCGTTACCACCACAGCTTCTCCAGCCGCAATTTTGGCGTTTATCTCTTCATAGGTCTTATTTACCTGACAGGTACTCATGATTTCAATTATCCTGATTTTACTTAAAAGTTATACGGTTACTGAATCTGTGCTTTAACAGACTCAATCTTTGAGGTGATGTTGTTTTTTATCCAGGCCGCGTCCCACCATTCCACGGGATTGACAAATACATTGTGAAGCATCATGGAAAAGTGCAGGTGATCGCCGCCGGCAAGCCCGGTAATGCCGGTACGGCCAATAATATCATCCTGTTTAACCATATCGCCTTGGGTCACGTTCATCTGGCTTAAATGGCAATAAAGGCTGGCAAGACCAAGCCCGTGATCAATGATGACGGTATTGCCGAAAATGCCGACATTCTCCGCCATGATGACCCTTCCATGGTTGGCCGCACCCACCGGTGCATTGGCGGTAGAAGCCAGGTCAATACCTAAATGGGTGGAATGGCTGATGACCTGGCCGTTGTATTTATAGGTGCGTTTATCGGCAAACCGGGCCCGGTTGGCAGACCCGGAAAGACGACTGAAACGACCGTCCCACATCAATTCGGCACGGGTATCGGCAGGCACTTTAAGTACGGTTTCCACATTTTGGCGGCGAAGGGTTTCGTTAATATATAAAAATTTTGCCAGCAAAGGATTGGATTCCGTCAAAAACTGCGCTTCCTTGGGACCTAGGTCAAAATCAGGCATTTTGAATTCCAGGAAACCGTCTGAAATGCGCAGGGTGTCGGGCCTGAAGTTCTTATCTTTGATATAATGATAAAATCCGCGTTTGGTCTCATTTCCGGCCGGATCCCGGGCTTCTACGACAAGGCGGGTATCCGGTCCCTGGGTATGATCCAGGGCAAACAGGGCTGTAATGACCATGGGGTCACTAAACACACCGGAATATCCGGGGAAAAAATTCTCCCCTACCCTGACACCGCTTTGAATATTTTCTTCATCAAGTTTATAAATCACAAGGCCGACACCCCCCTTGGACACATTATGCTGGGAGGTTAAAACCTGGAGTCGAGGCGCTACCGTATCAATAATCACCGGCCGCTCGTCATAAAAGCGGTTGCCTTTGGTCCAGTTACGCCAGGCATAATCAGTTATAACAATCCGAATAACGGCCTGGCCGTCGTTCATACCATATTTACGTGTTTCAACAGGAATGACAAAATTATCCGACAGGATTTTCTTGTCACTGAATAAAGACAAAATGGAGGAGGGTGGGTAGGATTTGTCCAAAAGGACTTTCTCATTATCTTTCTGCACCAGGGAAACCGTTACATGCTTTAAACCGGCGCCGTCATCTGTTGCAGTCATGTTTATTGCATAGGATTGTTTCAAATACGGGGAGGGCAGACTGATCTCTGCGTTGGGGATACCGCCCTCATACTTGCAGAACAGAATCCATCCCACAGGCACGATAATCGCCAGAAATATAATAAAAAAGAGTGTTTTTTTCATCAAACAACCTTATTTTTCAAGAGGTTAGAAGAGTACATTCAAAACCTGTTTAAAATATCAGCAAATACCTATCTTATCAAGGAATTTTCCCTGGTACCCGGCAATTCCAAGTTAGAATTGCTGCCCCTGCCCTGTGATCCATCTTGACATTTGCCCGGACGAATAATACTTAAGGTGATCATTATTTTTTTCTTTTAAGGATATGCCCGATGACAAACTTTTTTTTTGACCTGACCCAAAACAACCCGAATCTTTTTTTTCTAATTGCCGGGCCCTGTGTGATAGAGGATCTACACACAAGCCTTGGTATTGCAAAACACCTGAAACAGGTCACACGGGATTTAGGTATTCCTTATATTTTCAAAGCTTCCTATGACAAGGCCAACCGAACATCCATTCAATCATTCAGGGGCCCTGGCCCGGAACACGGTCTTGACATCTTAAAACAGATTAAAAGCGAACTGGATATCCCTGTTATTTCTGATATTCACCTGCCTGACCAGGCTGAAAAAGCGGCGCAAGTCCTTGATATTATACAGATACCGGCATTTTTATGCCGCCAGACCGACCTGATTTTAGCCGCCTGCAGGACAGGTAAACCCGTGAACATCAAAAAGGGCCAGTTTCTTGCACCGGGCGACTGCCGAAACATCATTGAAAAAGCCAAATCCACAGGAAATCAGAATATTGCCATTACGGAACGGGGCACCTGTTTCGGGTATAACAACCTTGTGGTGGATTTCAGATCCATACAGATTTTACGGGACCTGGGCATGCCTGTCATTTTTGATGCCACCCACAGTGTTCAGCTTCCCGGCGGCAGCGGCACTGCATCGGCCGGGGAAAGAGAGTTTATCGCCCCCCTTGCCAGGGCCGCAGTGGCCTGCGGTGCCCATGGCCTGTTCATGGAAACCCACCCCGATCCGGACAACGCCCTGTGCGACGGACCAAACGCCATGCCCCTGGATCAGATGAAACATCTTTTGACCCATCTGGTCAATATCAGAAAAGCGGCAGGCCGGTGCCTATGACAACACAATTAAAAGATATCCGGCTGCTGCTCTTAGATGTGGACGGGGTACTCACCGACGGCAGCATTACCTACACGGATACAGGTGAACAGATCAAAAGCTTTAACGTCAGAGACGGCCTTGGCATCCGTCTGCTCATGGATGCAGGCATTCATGTCGGGATTGTCACGGCAAGGGTCTCCGGTGCCCTGCGCCACCGGTGCGACAATCTGGGCATCACCCTGGTTTTTGACGGCACCCGGGACAAGGCCAAAGCATTGGCATCCATATCCGCAAGCACCCGGATCAGCACCGCACATATGGCATTCATGGGAGATGATCTCATAGATCTGCCTGCCATGGCCCGGGCCGGATTTGCGGTTACCGTGGCTGACGCCCCTGCTGACGTTAAAACCCGGGCCGATATGATTACGGATCTGCCGGGGGGAAAAGGTGCTGTCCGCCAGGTCTGCGAAGCCATCCTCAAAGCCAAAGGGCTTTGGGAAACCGCCGTGTCAAGGTTTCTGTCGTGAGCAGCATCGGCATCGGCAAAAAAAAACTGATACGGCCCCTGATTCTGCTTATAGGACTCATCCTTGGAGGAGGCGGTGCTTACTATTACATCAATTACCTGCTCACCACGCCCATCACGCTTGAAGATATTGAGGTCGATGACACGGCTGCACTCAAACTCAACGTCATTGAGCAAATTTCCAAAAAAAACGGCGTCACCGAATGGCAGCTCAACGCATCCAGTGCCACCCTGCTCAAAGCCCGGAACACAGCTGTACTTAAAGATATAAACATTATTTTCTATACAAAGCAGCACACACAAGTTCACCTGACAGCAACGTCAGGAGAACTCGACACCAAAACCCACGACATGACCTTTTCAAAAAATGTTATTATACGATATCAGCGCTACACCCTCAGAAGTGAAACATTGCATTATGCCAAAAAACCACATATAATATACTCCAATTCAAGAATTACAGTGAATGACGAAGACTCCGAAATAGAAGCTGACAGCATGCAAATCCTGCTAAACCAGGATCTGATCATCTTAAAAGGACATGTAAAAGGACAGTTTAGTGAACATATTAAAAACGCCAATCTATTATAATATCTATTCGGTTTCATTGATAATACTGCTGCTTCTGCTTACACAACCATCCTTTGCAGCCCAGGAGAACAAAACCGCGGATAAAAAGCAACCACCGGCTGATCTGAAAATCACTTCGGATAAAATGGTGGCCGGCAAAGATCAGTCCATGGTTGAATTTACGGGAAACGTCAAAGCAGTTCGGGCAGACAGTATACTCTTAGCAGATTCGCTTAAGGTCTTTTTTCATACATCAAAAACCCAAAAGGAAGATCAGTCAAACGTCAAGCGGATTCTTGCCACAGGCAATGTGGAATACACCGAAGGGGCGCGCAAGGCATTCTCAGATCAGGCGAATTATGATACGGCAGAGGAAATTCTGATACTCACCGGAGAACAAACCCAGGCCCGTCTGCTTACGGGAAAAAGCTGGATTTCCGGCAAAAAAATCACCTTGTTCAAAACCCAGGACCGGGTCGTTGTGGAAAGTAGCGAAAAGACCAGAGTTGAAGCATTTTTTGATGCTGAAGATCAGGGTGGATCTTTATAGATGAGCCGGCTGGTACTGGAAAACCTTGTAAAAACCTATGGCGGTAAAACCGTTGTGGATCAGGTCAGCCTGAACGTGGACCACGGCCGGGTAACCGGGCTTCTAGGGCCCAACGGTGCCGGCAAGACCACCACCTTTTATATGACCGTAGGCATGATCCGACCCGAAAAAGGCACGGTTCACCTTGACGCGGAGAATATAACCCGGTACCCCATGTATGTCAGGGCCAGAAAGGGGATTGGCTATCTGCCCCAGGAAACTTCTATATTTAAAAAACTGACTGTCCGGGAAAATATAACGGCTATTCTGGAGGTTGTTGATAAAAAAGATACGGACATCGACATCCATCAGAAAGCCGAAAGCCTGATGAAAGAACTTGGTATATTGACCCTGGCCGGGCAAAAGGCGGCATCTCTGTCCGGTGGCGAGCGGCGCCGCCTTGAAATTTCAAGGGTGCTGGCCACAGACCCCTTGTTCATCCTGCTGGATGAACCGTTTGCCGGCATTGATCCCCTGGCTGTCATTGACATCCAGCAAATCATATCCCAGCTTACGGACAAAGGCATCGGGATATTAATTTCCGACCATAATGTCAGGGAAACATTAGGCGTATGCGACACGGCTTATATTATGAGTCAGGGGGTGGTTGTGGAATCAGGACCACCGGAAAAAATTATTTCGAGCAAAGTCGCCAAACGAATTTATTTGGGAGATAATTTTAGACTTTAATCATGGAAATTGGATTACAACAAGGCCTTGCACTGACCCAGCAGCTGGTCATGACCCCCCAGCTCCAGCAGGCAATTAAACTACTTCAGCTCTCCCGGCTTGAACTTGCCGACATGATCCAGCAGGAAATGGAGCAAAATCCGGCCCTTGAAGAGATATCCATTGATGATGCCCCTGACAAAGCCATCACAGCCCAGGAAACCGAAACCCGGGAAACGGAAACCGAAGCCCCTGTCAAGGAAGTCACGATTGAAGAACGGGTGCCCTCGGATATGGATTGGGAAAATTATATCAATGAATACAACTCCACGGGTAGGCTCTACATGGAGTCTGAAAACAGTGAAACGCCCAATTACGAAGCATTTACATCCGAGAAACAAACCCTTGAAGCGCACTTGAAATGGCAGTTAATGCTTTCGGAGCTACCCGAGGACAAGGAAACCATTGGGCACATCATCATCGGCAACCTGAACCGTGATGGATATTTATGCGCCGACGTGGCGGAATTGGCCCAGACCGCCCAGGCCGATATCCAAACCGTTGAAGAAGTGCTGGCCGTGCTTCAAACCTTTGACCCTCCCGGGGTGTGTGCCAGAAACCTGAGCGAAACACTTTTAATTCAGATCCGGCTGCTTGGCATCGAAAATGATATCATCACCCGGATCATTGAGAGCCATCTTAAAAATCTTGAAAACAGAAACAGTAAAAAAATTGCCAAGGCCCTCAAAATTTCCGTTGAGGATGTACGGGCCGCAGTCAAAATTATCCAGTTTCTTGAACCCAAACCCGGCAGGAAATTTGCCACGGAAGAACCCGCCTACATCACCCCTGACATATACGTCTATAAAGTCGGAGATGATTTTAAAATTGTTATGAACGATGACGGCCTTCCCAAATTAAGAATTTCAAGATTTTACAGGGAAGCCGTGGCCACCGGCAAAAAAATTCCCAAGGAGACCAAAACCTATCTCAATGAAAAAATGCAGTCCGCCTCCTGGCTGATAAAATCCATTCACCAGCGCCAGAAAACCATTTACCTGGTGATGGAAAGCATTATAAAATTTCAAAGGGATTTTTTTGAAAAAGGCATTGCCTATCTACGGCCTCTGATCTTAAAAGACATTGCCGAAGATATTGAAATGCATGAGTCCACCATCAGCCGGGTGACCACCAACAAATATGCGTACACCCCCCAGGGACTGTTTGAGTTGAAATATTTTTTCAACAGTTCCATAGAACGGGTTGACGGACCTTCCATGGCATCGGCCAGTGTCAAGGAGAGAATCAGACAACTCATTGACAATGAAGATCCTAACGCACCTTTAAGTGATGATAAAATCGCCGCAATGCTGCAGGAATCAGACATTCAGATTGCCCGGCGAACCGTGGCAAAATACAGAAAAGTACTCAATATTCTACCATCCAACAAACGCAAACAACTATAGGGAGAGCGAATCTATGCAGATCACCATCACGTTCAAAAAAATAGAGGCATCCGATTCCCTGAAATCCTACGTAAACAAAAAATTTAAACGATTTGACAAAATGCTGGAGGGGCCGGCCGAGGCCAATGTCGTCCTGAGCGTTGAAAAAATAAGGCATATTGCTGAAATCACCTTAACCAGCGGATCGCTGAATATTCATGCAAAAGAAGCGTCCGAAAGCATGTATGCCGCCATTGACACCCTGGCGGATAAAGTCAAAGGCCAAATCACGAAACACAAGGAAAAAGAAAAAAAACACATGTCAGGCAACAAGGCAAGCCTGACCGATACCCGGGAATTCAGCATAGATGAGCCACTCCCCGGAGATGTGATTGATATTATTGAAGAACCCCTTGAAACCAAACCCATGGATGTTGAAGATGCAGTGATTGAGCTGGAATCGGGCAAAAAATCTTTTTATGTATTTTTGAATGCCCGCACAAAACAGGTCAATGTCATTTATAAACACAATAACGGAAAACTGGGATTGATCGCTCCCCAAGGATAATCGAACCGGATGAAAATCAGTGACATTCTAAAGCTGGACGCCATTATCGCAGATCTTAAAGCCGACAATAAAGCAGAGATCATAAAGGAACTGTCCCAGGCGGTTGCACCGGTGGCCGGGGCTGACACCGAAGATGTTGCAGCCGTTCTCATGGAACGGGAGAACTTAGGCTCCACAGGCATCGGCGGCGGTATCGCCATACCCCACGGTAAACTGGAGACGGTTAAATCCATTGCTGTGGGATTTGGGCGCAGTATCAAAGGAATTGAATTTGATTCTCTGGATAACCGGCCGGTCCATTTGTTCTTCCTGCTTTTAACACCCGAGCATTCCACAGGAGGCCATTTGAAAGTGCTTGCCCAGATATCCAAGCTGCTGAAAATGAATCAGTTTAAGGAGCGCCTGTTAGCGGCAGGTTCAACGCAACAGCTTCATCAGATCATTCTGGAAACCGACGAAGAATTTTAACAATGGACCCCCTCAAGGTTTATATCATCACCGGTATCTCGGGTTCCGGGAAGACAACCGTTGCCCAGGCGTTTGAAGACACCTCCTTCTACTGTATTGACAACATGCCCATGGAACTTGTGCCTAAGGTACTCGAACTGCCGTTAGGGGAAAACGCCAGGGTCAAGGGTGCCGCCTTTGTGATGGATATGCGCTCAAAAACCTTTACAAAGACATTTATTTCCGGGGTCTCTGCCTTAGAAGAGATGGGGGTTTCTCCGGTCATTATCTTTCTTGAAGCCGACAACCAGACCCTTGTCAAACGGTTCAGTCAGACCCGCAGGCACCATCCGCTGGATGATGGAAAAAATCTTTTGGACAGCATCATGTCTGAAAAACAGGGCATGGCCGACATCCGCAAGCTTGCCCACCATATCATTGACACCTCTGATTTCAATGTGCATCAGCTCAAAGCGGAAATACACCGTCTCGTGTCCAAGGATACGGGGGTCGAAAACGTCATGAAATTGAATATCATGTCTTTTGGCTACAAATACGGCATCCCGGTGGATGCGGATATTGTGATGGATCTGCGATTTCTGGCCAATCCTTATTTTGTGCCCGAACTTAGAGCCCATAACGGAGAATCCGATGCGGTAAAAGCCTTTGTCCTGGAAAACCCGGAGACAAAAACCTTTTTGAAAAAATACTACAATCTTATTGATTATCTCATTCCTTTATATAAAAAAGAAAACAAGGCATATTTAACACTTGCTTTGGGCTGTACAGGCGGTCGCCATCGTAGTGTCGCCATATCCCGGGCCATATTTGAACGGCTGGTTAAAAGGGATCTGAATCCAAGCCTGCGGCACAGAGATATTGACAGAGACATCAACGAGATATAACAGGCAGATTATGACAGGAATTTTAATTGTCACCCATGCAAATCTGGGTGCGGCATTGATTGAAACCTTGGAATTTATTCTGGGGGAACGACAGAATAAACTTGAATCCATATCCATAGACATCAAACAGGATCCGGAACGTTTACGAAAAAAAATTAAACAGGGGATCAAACAGGTCTATTGTGAAAACGGCGTTATTATTTTAACCGACATGTTCGGAGGTACACCTTCAAACCTGGCCTATGCCTTTCTTGAAGAAGAAAAGGTGGAGGTTATTTCAGGCGTCAACCTGCCCATTCTTCTCAAAGCCGTAACATCCCGGGAAAAAATGGAGATCAAAGCATTGACTGTCGCCCTGATTGAACACGGGAAAAAAAGCATTTCCCTTGCCAGTGACATCTTGAAAGGGACCCGCCGGTCCTCATCCTAACCCGCCCACGCCCGTTTTGCCTTTTCGGGCATGGACAAGCATTTTCATTTTTGAAGGAGGCTTCTAATGACTGTAAAAATAGGAATTAACGGATTTGGCAGAATTGGGCGCATGATCTTTCGGGCGGCCTTGGAAAATGATGCCATTGACGTGGCGGCCATTAATGATCTGACAGATACCGAAACCATTGCCCATCTGCTTGAATATGATTCCGTTCACGGACGCTTGCCCAACAAGGTCAGTCATGGAGACGGGTTCATTACCGTTGATGGAAATCAAATTGGGGTCACTGCGCTAAAGGACCCTGCCCGGATTGCCTGGGCGGATACCGGTGTGGATATTGTCCTGGAATGTACCGGCCTTTTCAGAAACCGGGAAACCGCGGGCAAGCACCTTGAAGGCGGGGCCAAAAAAGTCATTATTTCAGCGCCGGCCAAAGACCCTGATGTGACCATTGTCATGGGCGTAAACCATGAAGATTACGATCCCGGTACCCATCATATTATTTCCAATGCCTCCTGCACCACCAACTGCCTGGCACCTGTTGCCAAGGTACTGCTGGAAAATTTCGGGATTGTATGCGGCCTTATGACCACGATTCACTCGTACACAGGTGACCAGCGTCTGCTTGATTTTCCGCATAAGGATCTGCGACGGGCAAGGGCCGCTGCTTTGTCCATGATTCCCACCACCACAGGTGCGGCCAAAGCGGTTTCCCTGGTATTGCCCGAGCTTGAAGGCAAACTTAACGGCCTTGCCGTAAGAGTCCCCACACCCAATGTATCCCTTGTGGATCTCGTGATTACCACCGAGAAAAAGGATCTGACCAAGGTGATGGTCAACCAGGCGCTTAAAACCGCATCTGAAACCAATCTGAAAGGGGTTCTGGGCTATCTCGACAAACCCCTGGTATCCATTGATCACAACTCCTGCCCACTTTCTTCCATTGTTGATGCCGCCTGTACGGATGTTATCAACGGAGAGATGGTAAAAATATTTTCATGGTATGACAACGAGGCGGGTTACTCACACCGCATGGTTGATCTGGCTGCCATGGTGGGCAATGCCCTTTAAAGGAGGAAAAATGACGGAAATTGCGATAAGAAAACCATTGATTGCCGGCAACTGGAAAATGTACAAGACCGGTACCCAGGCTGTTGCTGCGGCAAAACAGCTGGCAGACTTAACCCAGGGGGTGACCGGCGTTGATATTATGATTGCCCCCACAGCACTGTCGCTGCCCCTGATGGCCGCGGCGCTGGGTAAAGACGCCCAGGTTCGTCTAGGTGCACAAAACATTTACCCGGGCACGGAAGGGGCGTTTACCGGCGAAGTATCCGGGCCGATGATCAAGGATGCCGGTGCCGATTACGTCATTATCGGCCACTCCGAACGTAGACAATACTTTGGTGAAACCGATGAAACTGTGGGATCTAAAATCCGTGCCGCCCTTGATGCAGGACTTATCCCGGTGATGTGCATCGGAGAAACGGAAAGCCAGCGGGATGCCGATAAAACTTTTTTTATCCTTGACAAACAGGTATCTGATGGGTTAAAAGGCTTTGATCTTGGAGATCTTAACTCCTTGGTTCTGGCCTATGAACCGGTATGGGCAATTGGTACCGGAAAGACGGCCGGGCCGGAGCAGGTTAAAGAGGTACACGGATTTTTACGACACCTGATTAAGGAAAAATATGCAGAAGGCCTGGCGGCAAAGATGCGTATTTTATATGGCGGATCAGTAAAACCCGGCAATATCAAAGACCTGATGCACATTGAAGATGTTGATGGGGCATTGGTTGGCGGTGCAAGCCTGAACCCGGCAGATTTTAATAAAATTATTAGGTTTTAGATACGCTTATTATGGCAAGCATTTTAGTGGCAATACATGTTGCAGTTTGCGTTTTTTTAATACTTGTTGTGTTATTGCAGACCGGTAAAGGCGCAGAAATGGGCGTATCTATGGGCGGCGCAGGCAGCCAGGCGCTCTTCGGCGCGGCCGGCCCCGCAAACTTTCTGACCAAAATTACAACGGCCGTGGCCATTATCTTCATGATCACGTCTCTGACCTTGGCCTATATGTCAGGGCATCAGGCACAGTCCAGTGTTATGAAGGATGTATCTGCACCCGCAGAACAGCAGGCACCAGCAGCAAATGAATAAAAACAAACTTTTTGCCGAAGTGGTGGAATAGGTAGACACGCACGCTTGAGGGGCGTGTGGGGCGACCCGTGGGAGTTCAAATCTCCCCTTCGGCACCATAAATTCAAAGCCGCGGCAAATATGCCGCGGCTTTTTTTATTAGTAATATTATGAACGAAAATAATAAAAAAAATTGCTATAAATGCCGGTTTTTCTATGTCACCTGGGAACCGGCCCACCCGAACGGGTGCAGGGCTTTGGGGTTCAAAAGCCGTCAACTGCCCAGCATCACGGTATTCAAATCTTCGGGAAAGCCCTGTGAATATTTTAAGAAAAAAAAATAAGCAATCGAAGTTACGCCTTGAATTATGGGCAGACAAGCTTATTATACCCAATTATGACTTATCACAATGATGCCACCGGGCCTGACCCGAAAAAAATCGAAAAAGAACTTGGGGAATTTCTGAACAAAAGATTTGGTGGAAATGTTAAAATTCTAACACCTTCCATCCAGCCCCAGCAGGAGACCACGACCGGCACACCCCCTGAGTCGGGCAAGAAAAAGCTGATTAACTTCAATATCAAGCCATCGGAACTGATCACCTACCTTGATCAATATGTTATCCGGCAGGACCTGGCTAAATCTGTTCTTGCCACAAAAATCTGTACCCATTTCAACCGAATCCGCCACCAGGAAACCATGATCACGGAACCGTTCAAGATCACGGGTAATATTAAAAGCAATATCCTGTTACTCGGCCCCACTGGTATCGGAAAAACCTATCTGATCAAACTTATCGCCAAAAAAATCGGGGTGCCCTTTGTCAAAGCCGATGCCACCAAATTTTCCGAAACCGGATATGTGGGTGGGGATGTGGAGGATCTGATCAGGGATCTGGTTAAAGAGGCCAAGGATGACATAGCGCTTGCGGAGTGCGGCATTATTTACATAGATGAAGTGGATAAAATTGCTGCCAGTCCCAATGTTATAGGTGCCCAGATATCCCGGACAGGGGTTCAGCGGGCCCTGCTCAAACCCATGGAAGAGACGGACGTAGATTTAAAGGTACCCCATGATCCCGTATCCATGATGCAGGAGCTTGAAGCGTTCCAGAGAACCGGAAAACGGTCGGCCAGACGGGTGAATACCGCCAATATTCTGTTTATTCTGTCAGGTGCCTTTTCTGGTCTGGCCGATATCGTAAAAAAACGGTTGAGCAAACAGGCCATTGGATTTGGTGCATCGCTGACGCATACCAGAAAAGAGAATGAACTGTTAAAAGAGACCCGGTCCGAGGATCTGGTGGCGTATGGATTTGAATCCGAATTCATCGGCAGGGTACCGGTACGCTGTGTGCTGGATGAGTTGACCCAAAAAGATCTTTACGACATCCTGAAAATGCCTAACAACCCGGTGATTTTAAGCAAACGCCTTGATTTTAAATCATACGGGATTGATATCGTGTTCACCGATGAGGCGTTAGAGGCGCTGGCGGAAAGGGCTTATAAGGAAAATACCGGTGCCCGGGGATTGGTATCCGTGGTTGAACAAGCCATGCTCTGCTTTGAAGAAAAATTACCGTCCGAATCCGTCCCGCAATTTGCAATCACCAAACACCTGCTGACCGACCCCAAACAAGCGTTAACCGATCTTATCCAGGGCAATGACAAAGAAAAATACGCGGCTGAATATAATCATGCCTTGGTCCTTTTTTCAAATTATATCAGTGAATATGTCAAAAAGAACTGGAAAACATTTTCCATCCGCTATGGACTGACCTTAACGCAGATCCGCACAAAAATGGTGGTCCAGTATTATACGACCCATGTCATGGAAATAGAAGATGCCGTTAAACAGGTCAAAAAATTCTATGACGACGTCAAAGAGATGGAACTGGAAATTTCCAAAAATTATGATTTAAATGTCGTGTTTGAAGAAGATGCCGCAGATTTTCTTATCCAGCAGTTCATAGAGCATAACGCCACCACGGATGAAATCCTTTCGAAAATCTACACGGATTTTTTTGACGGATTTAACCTGATCCGGGAAAAAACCGGGAAAGCAAGGTTTTTCCTGTCCAGAAAGGCATTAACCGACCACGAAAATTACCTCAACGAGCTTATCAGAAAAGAGATAAAATGATTGGAATTTCAAAACTTTACTGCGCCACTGTGGAACCCTCGGATACGTTACGCTATTCAAGGCATTCAGGCAAACTGCCCTCACACCTGCTTCAGTTCTCAAAAGACAAAAAGCCGGTGGTGGTCTGGAATATGACCCGGCGATGCAACCTGAAGTGTGTTCACTGCTATGCCCAGTCTGAAAATATTGCCTATGACAATGAACTGACCCACGAACAAAGTCTTGCCATGATGGATGACCTGGCTCAATTCGGGGTACCGGTACTGCTGTTTTCCGGCGGGGAGCCGTTGATGCACCCACGCCTTGTGGAATATGCCCGGTATGCCGTATCCAAAGGCATGCGGGCCGTCATCTCCACCAACGGCACCCTGATCACCCAAGAGAAAGCAAAGCAGCTCAAAGCGGTGGGGCTCTCTTATGTAGGAATCAGCCTGGACGGACTTGAGGCCACCCATGATAAGTTCAGGGGTGTTCCCGGCGCGTATAAAAAAGCATTGCAGGCCGTTGACAATTGCCAGGAAGCAGGGATTAAGGTGGGGCTGCGGTTTACCATCAATAAAAGAAACGTACAGGACATCCCGGGCATTTTTGACCTGCTGGAAGAAAAAAACATCCCCAGAGCCTGTTTTTACCACTTAGTCTACTCCGGCCGGGGCCAGGAGATTGCCAAGGAAGATTTAAGCCACGAGGAAACCCGCCAGGTGCTTGACCTGATCATGGATCGCACAAAAGACCTTCACGACCGCAACAAGCCCAAGGAGATCCTCACCGTGGATAACCATGCAGACGGTCCTTACCTGTACCAGCGCCTGCTCAAGGAAGACCCTGACCGGGCCGCTGAAGTGCTCGAACTGCTTGAAATGAACGAAGGCAACAACTCCGGCCGGGGCATCGGTTGCATCTCCTGGGATGGTGAAGTCCACCCGGACCAGTTCTGGCGGGAAATCAGTTTCGGCAACATCAAGGACAGACCTTTCAGCGAAATATGGACAGATCCTGAAAATGAATTTTTAATGAAAATGAAAGAGAAGAAAAAACACGTCAAAGGCAGATGCGCCCAATGCCGGTGGCTGGATATCTGTGCAGGTAATTTCAGGGCCAGGGCCGAGTCCGTTGCCAATGATCCCTGGGATTCTGATCCGGCCTGTTATCTGACGGATGAAGAGATCAAAAAGGAGAATGTATAATGCTGTTTCCCGAATACAGAGGCAGACGGCTGCGTGCCACGGACAATTTCAGACGAATGATCAGGGAAACAAAACTGTCCAGAGACGATTTGATACTTCCCCTTTTTGCGGTTGAAGGCAACTCCGTTAAAAAGCCTATCAGTTCCATGCCCGGGCAATTCCAGCTCTCCTGCGATCATATTGTCACCACGGCAAAGCAAGCCAAAGAGGCCGGCATCCCGGGCATCATGCTCTTCGGGATTCCCGATAAAAAAGACTGCCTCGGCACCCAGGCCTATGCCCATGACGGTATTGTTCAGAAAGCCGTGGCCGCCGTTAAAGAACAGGTGCCGGATCTTACCGTAATCACCGATGTCTGCCTGTGTGAATACACGGACCACGGTCACTGCGGCATGGTTATGGATGACGGCACCATTGACAATGATTCCACCCTGGATCTGCTTGCAAAAACAGCGCTGTCCCATGTGCAGGCCGGCGCCGACATGGTGGCCCCGTCCGACATGATGGACGGTCGCGTGGCTGAAATCAGAGGAACCCTGGATGACGAAGGCTTTTCCCATGTACCCATCATGTCCTATGCCGTGAAATATGCATCCGCCTTTTACGGCCCGTTCAGGGAAGCGGCCGAATCCGCGCCCCAATTCGGGGACCGCAAAACCTACCAGATGGACCCGGCCAACGCCCTTGAAGCAATCAGGGAGGCCACCATGGACATTGAGGAAGGTGCGGACATCATCATGGTAAAGCCGGCCCTCCCCTATCTGGATATCATTTACAGGGTCAGAGAAGAGATTGATCTGCCGGTAGCCGCATACAATGTATCCGGTGAATATGCCATCGTCAAAGCGGCTGAAATGATGGGATGGGTAGACGGTAAAGCCATGATCATGGAAGCCCTGTTGTCCATCAAGCGGGCCGGGGCCGATATTATCATGACCTACGCAGCCATTGACGTGGCAAGGGAGCTGAACAACTAATGGTACATCCCCACGGAACACACCCCCCTGGACATGGCGCCCCGCAAAGTGCAGGTAAAAACAATACCCTGCGCCTTGTGGCCTGGGAGACAACCCGCCGGTGCAATCTGACCTGCAAGCATTGCCGGGCTGCTGCCGAAGACCATGTATACGAAGACGAGCTGACCACCGAAGAATCTTTCAGACTCCTTGACCAGATCAGAGAGGTGGGGCAACCCATCATTATTCTGACCGGCGGCGAACCGCTGCTCCGGGATGATATCTTTGATATTGCCGCCTATGGTGACAAAATCGGCCTTCGCATGGTCATGGCCCCCAACGGCACCCTGCTCAATGAAGACAATGTGGTACGCCTTATGCAGAGTGGCATCAAACGCATTTCCGTGAGTCTGGACGGCGCAACTGCCGCCTCCCATGATGCATTCAGGGGCCTTGACGGGGCCTTTGACGGGGCTGTCAACGGCATAAAAATCGCAAAGGCGGCCGGATTGGAATTTCAGATCAATACCGTTATCACCAAAACCAATCTGGATGAAATCCCTGCCATCCTTGCCCTGGCAGAATCGTTAGGGGCTGCGGCCCACCACATTTTCCTTCTGGTGCCTACGGGCCGGGGAAAATATATTGTGGATACGGCCATTGACGCAAAGGAGTATGAAGAGACCCTGAACTGGTTTTACGACCAGCGGGACAAAACGTCTTTGCAGCTTAAAGCCACCTGTGCGCCCCACTACTATCGAATTTTGCGCCAGCGCGCCAAGGCTGAAGGCAAAAAAGTCACGTTTGAAACCCATGGGCTTGATGCCGTCACACGGGGCTGTCTTGCAGGGACCGGATTTTGCTTTATCTCCCATGTTGGCCGGGTACAGACCTGCGGTTTCTTAGATGTCACCTGCGGGAATATCAAAACCCAACACTTCAAAGATGTGTGGGAAAATTCAGATGTATTTAACACATTGCGGGATTTCAACAATCTTGAACCCAAGTGCGGAATCTGCGAATACAAACAGGTGTGCGGCGGGTGCCGGGCCAGGGCATACGAGGCCACCGGCAATTACCTGGCCGAGGAACCTTTGTGTACATACCAGCCGTCCCGGCAAAAATAATCCCCCAGTGTTGCGTAAAATTTTTATAGAATTCGGCAAGAAAACCCACTGATCACCGAAGGTGTCGGTGGGATGAATTGCCGCTTTTTAGCCTTGCTGTTCAATAGACATTATACCGATTTTAGCTAAGTGCTTGATTTTATTAGATCTGCAAAAATCAACTTCCCAATAAAATTAATAGTTTATGAAAAATCGGTATAATGTCTAATATACCTCTTAATTGTTTCAATTGAAGCATTACCAATTGAGCAACAAAAATATCCATCACTCCAAAACACTTTCTTTTTCCAAAAATGTTTTTCAAGTTTTGGAAACGCATCCCATACTTTTTTA
>NZ_JACADJ010000030.1:11533-41233 GCF_013389365.1 Desulfobacter latus | reverse complement strand
TGTCTCCATAGGGTTCTCCTTAGTTTGATATGAAAATTTTATTTCTCAATAAAACTTTTTCTCAATTTTGGAGAACTCTTGTCCAGCTTTTTTTACAACACTACGCTAAAAACTGTCCGAACCATTGCTGGTTATAAGTATTGATTTTTCAGGACATTGGAATAAGGGATTTTTTTCAACTTGCTTTTTTGAAATAAGGGGTTGCCCAGAAAAGTCTGTTTTTAAAATATCAGCGCTTCTTAAGAATGGAATACCAACGTCTTCATTCTTAGCCCAAATAATTTTATCTTGGCCAACATGGTACATGCCACTCATTCCTGATCTTGTAAGATCAGCTAAGGGTTCTTTTCTACACGGTAGGGCCTCTAACGTCTTTCTTGCTTCAATGCTGCCTTTAACAAAGGGGCCACAATCCAATCGATGTCCTTCCTCAATAATCCATGTGTTTGGAATCGTTTTCACTATCATTTTGACACCTCGCCGGTTTCTATAAACTCTTCATATTTACTTGCTACAAGAGGAAGTTCATCATCAATTTTGCGGTCTCGCCGGGTAATTCGGCGTACTTGCACTTCGTCGCCCATACGGACACGCTCGACCACCTCTTCTTCAAAGAGGAGTTCTTCACCATCCGGAGCTCGTTCAAAGAGCAGGTTTCCACGAGAATCTACACCGGCCAGATCCACAACAGCCATGAAAATCTTGTATTCGGGGGAAGCAGTATTGAGAAGCTCTTCAGCGCTCTTGCGACGTAATACCAATAGACTCGGTAAGGCAGGTGTCAGACCGTATTCCTGAACAGTCACCTTAAACGGCTCAACGGGCAGGTCGACACTGGCCAATACTTCACAGTGCCGTAAAACCCACCAACGGACATATTCCACAGCAGGGTTTCCTAACAGTCCATTCGGCAACAGTATAGCAACACGACCGGTTCCGGGTTTAACCCATTGCAAAGCTCGCTCAATAAACAAAATTTCCGGAGGTACACCAGCGGAATTGATGTTTCCGGAGTTTATGTATCCGGCCCCCGCTTCTTCCTTGTTCCAAATTTTGCCGAGATCATAAGAACGAAGAATAGATTCATCTGTTACCGTGTCTTTAGTTGAAAACCATGGATTCAACAATACCATATCCATGCTTTCCAGTGGTATGGCTGTCCGGGCTGTTTCAACGCCATCCAGATCACCCTCGGGGAAGGTCCGTGCATCCAACCTGAAGATTCAACCGGGACTTCCTACGGTAAAGAGCAGATTCATACGGCTGGTGACTGTGAGATACGGATCAATTTCACATCCCAGTGCTTTTGAGCCGACCCACTCCGCAGCTTGATTCTGAGCCTCAACAATCTGCTGGGCAGTAGCCTCTTCGGGCGTCGTTCCAGCATCTGCAAGATACCGGTTGAAAACATGGGTGGCGGCCATGGCTAAAAACGTGCCGGTTCCGCTGGAGCAATCCATTACCCGGTCAGTTGCTTTGGGATCAAGCATTTTAACGGCCATTTCTGCCACATTTAACGGAGTGGGATAGCGGCCTTCACGACCGTCCATGACATTTCGAGCCATTGCCCTGAAAGCATCGGTTCGATAACGCGGTTGGGTTTCACTCAGATTGTATCTGGCAAGCTCCATCACTACCCGAGCCGTTTCATTGGCTTCCAACGTCAAATCCCATCCTCGCGCAAGGAGGTTAGGTTGCCAGTCTTTCGCGTCTGTAATACATGCTGAGATCCGTTCCTGAATGGCCTGCTGCCCATCCTTTGTAAACGGTTCGTCACCTCTGATCCAGAACCGTCTGGCATTAGGGCGTTGGGTTTCATCAAATATTTTTGCCAGAACCAGAACGGCCAACTGTTTAAACGCATCCTTGTGATCAAGACCAAGGTTTCGGTTCAAATATTGTTTGCAGCGGAGCAGTGCATCTTCCAGATCCTCCGCATCGGCACTGACCTGAATCACACCACCGGTCTGACTAAGGTCTGTTGTATTTTCACCGGGAACAGGCCAAACGCCAAGCGGCTTTGTACGCACTTCAAAACGGGTTCGTTCGACTTGAAACAAAAACTCCTCCTGCCCATTGGTCCACATGCCCAACGAGACGGAGGGTAATAGTTCTATCAACTCCTTGAGCTGACGAAAATCCGCTTCAGCTTCAGGATGAGACCTGAGTTTGTCTCTTTTCTTTTGCGTTTTACAGACAATGATTCGCTGCAGGTTATCATTGGTGTGCTCAGTGCTGTTTCGGAACACTGCAATATCAATGATTTTACGTCCATGGCCTTGGATTCTCGGGTTGTAACCGACTTCAATGTCAGACCGGTCAAAGCCGTAACTTTCAATCAGCTGTCTAAGTACGCGCTGGATAAGCAATTTTTTAGGCGAAGGCGTCTGAGCCTCTCCCGAT
The DNA here is from genome assembly GCF_013389365.1 of Desulfobacter latus. Classification (GTDB taxonomy): domain Bacteria; phylum Desulfobacterota; class Desulfobacteria; order Desulfobacterales; family Desulfobacteraceae; genus Desulfobacter; species Desulfobacter latus. Next base: position 38,830 of record NZ_JACADJ010000030.1, on the reverse strand, counting down.
AGGATATCGATAAAGAAATTATCCGGGGTATCCTCTTGGGTTGCATCAGGCGTTACATCAGTGAGTTCTTTATCTGTATCAGTCATGACCGTTTCTCCTCATAATACCGTTTGTGGCTCATGAAATAACCACAAATCAATTTGTGGCTCATTTTTACGCTTTTATGAGCCACAAATTGATTTGCGGCTAATAGATGAGCTTCAAAATGCATGGTATCCCTCAGCGATGTTCAGGAGATCGGAATAAGCCAGTATAGCCGCTCTTCTCCCACCGGCCGTCTGCATTTCCTTCAGCACGTTTTGTTCTTTCAATACTGTCAGAATTCTTTTGGCGGTGGCTTGTGGTATGCCGGCAGAACGAACAAAATCAGTAGATTTAAAAATCGGCCGTTCAAATATCCAGTCCAATGCATGAATGGAGTATTGAGAATGTGTCCATTCGGCAACATTATGTTTCATACGATCATAGAGATCAAGTATCGCTTTTGCCTTGGCGAGGTTATCCTCTGCTTGAGCTTGAAGGGCCTTAAGAAAGAAGGCGCACCAACCACTCCAATCACCATCCTTTGAAACGGAAAGTAGCCGTTCATAGTACTCATCACGATTGCTTTCCAGATAGGCACTCATATAGAAAACAGGTTGCTGAACGAGCTTACTGTTAAACAAAAACAGCGGGATCAACATTCTACCTAAACGGCCGTTGCCATCCAGAAATGGGTGCAGGGCCTCAAACTCGGCGTGGAGAATGGCCAATTGAATTAAATTATCCGGAGCATCTTGATGAATATATTTTTCCCATTGTCCCATAGCCTCAGGCAACTTGTCTGCGCTAATCGGTACAAATTTGGCATTTTCAATGGTGCAGCCTGGCGGACCAATCCAATTAGGGATCTTACGGTATTCACCTGGAGATTTTCCGTGCCCGCGAACACTATTCAGCAGTATTTTATGGGTTTCTAAAATGATGCGTTGGCAAAGCGGAAGTTTATCCAGCATGCGAGTCGCATGATTCAGAGCCTGCCGGTAGTTCAAAATTTCCCAGATGTCGGCCTCTTTAGTATCATTTGGGTTGCTGCTATCACCTTTTGCTTCATATTCCAAGACTTCGCCCATCGTCGCTTGAGTGCCTTCAATACGGGAAGAAAGTACTGCTTCTTGCGTTGTTAAAGGACTTAGTAAAACCTTTGCATTGGGGACAGCTGACAGCATACCATCATAACGGGCCAATGCAGCATTGGCAGGGCCGATTAAAGGCAATAACAGTTCCAGACTAAGCTTTTTGGGAGGGAAGCTCCCCTCATGATAGCGGACCGGACTGCTCATCAATCATTCTCCTTTAAAAATTCACGATACATTTCTGCAATCACCGGCAGGTCATTATCTTCAACTTTTTCATTCCGCACAAGATTTCGTTCGACAATGCGACCGCCGATACGAAGTTTTTCCGAATATTCCTTTGCCTCCAAGATCTCTTCACCATCCGGTGTACGTTTGTAAAGCTTATTTCCCCGGCGGTCAAAACCGACTTTGTCGGCTACAGCCATGAAGACCGGATATTCTTCCATGCCTCCGATTGCTTCAGCATGTTTTTCCTGATCGCTTTTTTTACGCAGGAAAAGAAGGCTGGTAAGAATATTTACATTGGCTTCAGCGATAAAGGCCTCTACCGGAAGATCTACAGATGCTAAAACCTGTGATTCCCGCATGATCCACCAGCGTATGTATTCTGCCGCTGGATTGCCTAAAACACCGTCAGGAAGGACGATTCCCATTCTCCCCGTGCCGGGCTTCAACCACTTTAGACAGCGTTCGATAAACAAAATTTCAGGGGCCACACTGCTCTTAATCACTCCCGTATTCCTGAATCCGCCATCACCATCCGATTCCCAATTATGGGCAAGTTCATAATGTTTGAGAATGTTTTTATCTGTGATGGGGATATCTGATCCAAACGGCGGGTTGGTCATAACAACGTCAAAACTACCGAAGGGAATATCTTTTGCAGCATCCTCATCCTGAAGATGGCCGTTAGGGAATTCCAACGAGTTCATGTGGTATAAATGCCCCCTCCCATCACCAGCCATCACCATGTTCATTTGGGAAGCCCTCACAAGAAATTGGTCGAAATCGGAGCCGAAGACCATTGCACTTGCATACTCTTTAAGGCGGTCATGGACATTTAGGAATTCGACGGTGTTTTCAGTTCCGGCAGTGGTGCCTTCTTCATCCCGGAATTTTTTCAGCATATGGCCAAGATTAGCAACAAGGAACCCACCTGTACCACAAGCAGGGTCAAGAACCCGTTCATTTTCTTTGGGGTTCAGCATCTCGACCACGAGTTTAACAACGCCTCTGGGTGTAAAATACTGACCTCTGTCACCCCGCAGATTTGTGCCTACAATTTCTTGATAGGCAACCCCCTTGGCGTCAACATCGGTCCGGGTAAAATCATACTTGGCAAGCTCAGACACCATAAATGCCAAAGCGCGATCTGAAAGAGAAATCTCTTCATTGCCTCTAAAAATATTTTGAAACTTGGCTTTAACCTCATTAAAAAGAGGTTCGATTCGTTTCCGAATTTCTTTGCGCCCGGCATTATCGAACTGCTCTTTAGGGCCTGCCCAGAATCGACGTTCACCACGTTTAAACGTTTCATCATGCATTTTACAGAAAATCAAATAAAGGAACTGCCAGAATGCAGCATCTTTGGGCATCCCTTCGTTGCCATGGATAAAATTGTGGCAGCGGCGGAAGGTGACTTTCAGCATATCGTTGTCGGCAACACGAGTTCGGGCATCTGAAACAACTTCTTTGGTACCCAAGGATTCTTCTGCCATGGGCCAGTCGCCGATCGGATTACATTTGATTTCGAACCGCTTCTGTTCCTTTTCTATGAAAAAAAATTCAAGGCCATTTGTCCAAAGCCCGTATTTACATGATTCAACTTCCTGCAATAATTCTTCAAGAACTTGCAAGTCCGCTGCGGCTTGTTCAAAATCACGGATACGAACCGCTGTTTTTCCCACCTTTGGCTCTTGTCGACACAGAACCATACGACTGATATTTTCAATTATATGATCCTTGCCATGATGAAAAATGGCTACATCAGCTTTTTTACGACCCACGACCTTGAAATCGCGCTCCATATCATCCGGAGAAATGCCATATTCATGAATCAAGGCCCGGACTATTCGTTGGCGGACCTGCTCTTTTTTTGTCTCCTTGATTTGTTGCCCGGATATATAATCTAGCAGATATCCTGCTGCTATGGTTTTCTCTGACTGTTTGCTTTCCTTGCTCATTATCAAGCCTCCACAGGCAAGAATTTTTCTGTTTGTTTCATTTTTGACCTCCTAGGTCCTGAGTGCTTGTTTTCTGTTGTTCAATCCACTCATCAATGTCTTTTTTGGAGAAGCGCCATTGACCACGAACCTTGAAAGCAGGCAATTCCCCAGATTGAGCCATCGAGTAAACGGTTTTTTCTCCAACCTTAAGTAAAGCTGCTATATCTTTAACTTTTAACACTTCGTCGTTTCGCATATCACCGCTCCTAATGGTGTTGATTGCACGGGCGCAATTATCATAAGTTTACGTAAAATAAATAGAATATTGATTAAAATCAACCAAAATATTCTAAAATTTACCAATTAATTTTAGTGTTGCAAAACACTAAACACTGGATTATAGTAACGGGGAAGTGAATGTTTGGTAAATCAGGAGTGCTTGAATGAAAAATTTTGGTGATACAATTAGGGAGTTGCGAGTAGCTCAGGATCTCGGTTTACGGGAAACTGCCGGCAAAATAGGCATTTCTCCCGCATATCTCAGCCGAATAGAGCGTAGCAAGGAAAGGCCTCCAAAGCCTGATGTGATAAAAACACTGGCAAAAGAACTGGCAACTGATCCAGATGTTCTCTTCCGCTTATCATCTTCCACAGACCCAGAAGTCTCGGATTTTCTAAATGACCAGCCTGAAGTTATGGAGCTTTTAAGATTTATTAAGGATTCTGAATTCACAACCAAACAGATCAAGCAATTGTTTGAAGCCGCCAAATCTATTCGAGCTTAGGGAGTTACACGCAATGATAATACCCGATATCGATCAGCACGTATATTACCAAAAGTGGGAAACGGCATATTTTTCGATGCAACACATGTAATGAAGCATTTTCTGAGACCCGTGATACCGCCTTCTTTGATCTGAAAACAGAAGAATAAAAGGTCATAATGGCTTTGAAGATGATACTGGTAAAAGTGGATATCACCGGAATCGCCTTCGTGCTTGGTGTTAAAGAAGACACAATTTTGTTTTGGCTGGATCGAGCATACAAAAAAGCGAATGAAATCAACCAAGCACTTCTCAAAGAACTTCCCGTTACGAGAGTAGAGTTGGATGAGATGTGGAGTTTTGTCCGGCGAAAAACGAATAATGGTGCAGACTGGTCGGTATCAGTCATCGCATCAGATGCGGAGCGGAACGGCTTGCCAACTTGGGGTTCAATATAGGCACCAGCTTTCTGGAAAGGTTGAACCTTACGATCAGGCAGTCCTTAGCACCCTTTGGACGTAAAATTCTTGGCTTCAGCAAAAAAAAAGAAAATCTCGAAAAGCAGGGCATCCTTCATAACTACTTTACACTTTTTGAGGCCAATCCCCGTTTTTCAAGGTTCTTTCCAAAAAAGTGTAAAGTACTTTTATGGGGATATGAAGGATGCCAAAAGCAGACCATTTTTTTTCAAGCTTTTTATAACTTTGCACGTCCTCATATGAGTCTTCGAGAAAAAATATCGGATTCTGATGAACGATTTCAAAAAAAGTGGCGCCCCAAAACACCAGCAATGGCAGCTGGGATATCTGAGCATGTTTGGGAATTTAGGGAGCTCTTAACCTATAAATATGTCACCGAATCATAATCAAAGTAGTAGCGGGAGAGCACCGAGTGTTGATTGTCATTTGTTATAATTGGCGGCTGTTCCAGAATCAGCTATTCCCCCAGCCTAAGCCTTCTCCGCCAAACAGTTCATCCAGACAATCCCGCCCCTTCCCAGACCATCCTCGGAAATCATGGTGCGGACAATCTGCAGGTTGGATTTCAAGCATAACGTTTTCCACTCATTTGATGATAGTGCTGTGAATCGCCGGCCTTTAGAATCAAACTCGTTTGTGATGATATCGTCCCGCCGGGCCGGGACTGAAAATGCAAACCGGCCCTTGGCTGCCAGAAGAGAGGTAACGGCAGATATTGTGGTTTTGATTTGCGGTACGGATAGGTGCATCAGAACAGCAACGGCATATATGCCGTCAAAGATCCCTAACGCATTTGACAGCCCATCCGGCAGTTTCAAGTGAAGCACATCTCCCGTAAGTTCGGGGTGGTGTCGTTTTGTCTGTTCGACCATTGATGCGGCGCCATCGGTCGCCAGCACCTTGAACCCCTGGCTGACCATAAAGGCGGCATCCCTGCCGGAGCCGCAACCAAGCTCCAGAAGCCTGCCGCCTGGTTCCAGGCTGGATGAAAGAAAATCATGCAGGTGTGTGACATCCGCAGATTCATATCTTTCAGCCAGTTCCAAGGAATGTTGACTGTAATAATTTAACGTTGAATGACCCATGATTGATCTTTTGTGGATAGGTCCAAGTGGTCGGGACTGAAAGTCAGCAGACAAAGTTGACGCCGATACCGGCGTGGGTGGTTCGGACGATTCGGCCCTTCCGCCGCTGGGGGCCTGACTCATCGGTTTGAAAGGTCATCACAATCACATCGTTTTTTTTGTATTTTTCCGGTGTCTTGGACTGGATAAAAATGCCGGAGTAACTCAGATCCCGGGCTTTTTCTTTATACAGGGCGCCTTTGTTTATAAACTCTACAAAATCATGAAATTCATTTCTGGGGTACCTGCGGCGTTCCATCCCTTTCAAACCTTCCGGTCGGGGAGGCGGTGGCTCGGCGATTGTCATGGTTTCCAGGCAAATATCTTCGTCTACGCTGTCATTACACTTGATGACATAAATATTTGTTGCGGTGGTATTGTCTGAAGCCAGTTTAAACCGTTTGTAAAGCTTGAGGAGCTGGACGCATAAAAATCCCGAGATCAAAAGGATTATGAGGCTGAATATAATGTTTAATGGTGTCATCTGTGCTTCCTGAAACGAACATGTAAACATAAAATTGAATACACATAATGCACATCTCTGTTTTGTACAGAATTTCTTTCCACTAAAAAATCATTTATAGGTGGAAATTACAAGACTAAATATGGGAACCATAAATCTATTCTGGTAAAGAAACAATTTTTTCTAGTACTTTGCGCGTATGATAAAGTCATAAATCGACATCGTTACCGGTATTGAAATTAGACAAAAAAACATACTGGATACAAGTAGTTGGTTAACTAATGGCCTGTTTCCACCAACACGATCCATTACAACAGGTAATGCGGTTAACGGAGGAACAGCGGAAAGAATTACTATTAGTAAGGATATATCTTTAGGTATTTGAACATACCAAATAAATATAAGGGCCACTGCCGGGAAAATAATATTTTTAACAAAGATGAATTTTAAGATTTCTAATATGTCGATTTTCCCTTTCTCTTGGAAATCAATATATACAATTCCTCCTAATACTATTGTTAATAGGGGAATTGCCATATTACCAATAAATCCTAAACCGCCGATAAGAAAATCAGGAATAAAGGTGTGAACATTTATTACTTTAATTATTACGGCCAACGTTAACGCTATGAAGACAGGATGAAATACTTTTTTCCAGTCGATTTTTTGATTCTTTTTAGAATAAAATAAGGAATAGGTATTAAAAAATAGAGCAGGAAAAAATACGGTGAATAAAAATAAATTTACCAGATGTTTTGAATTGTCTCCGTACAGTTCTGAGATAAGTATTATAGGGATGAACATTGAGTTCTGGAAAAAAAGTGATATGAAGAACTCTTTTTTACTCTCTTTTTTTGAAATATGACTTATAAGGTAAGAGAGTATGAAAAGTACGATAGAAAACATGGCCCAATAGAGCGGCAATAGTATTTTATCTCCTGATTGATATGGATCAAAGTTCTCGATCAATTTTACAAATATAAGTGAAGGTAGTGAGACTTCTAGAACCAATGAAGATAGTGGGCCTAAAATATTTTGAGGAAGAAACTTTTTTTTGAGAAGTAGAAATCCTACAAATCCTATAAAAAACAATACCGCGACTGCTTGAAATGTAATTATAAACGTCTGCATTAAATATCCTCTATTTGATATATTAGGGCCATAGAACTTTTAAAATTTACAATTTGCTTATATTCGCTTAAAGAAACAACATTGTAGTGTGCCTTTATTTTTTGAGATGAGCAAGCTTTTTGAAAGTCCGCTTGACAGGCGCATCGTATTGCGCAATCATGCGGTTGTGTTGAGGTGCCCGTCTGGGCCTAACAGGGAATCCCGTGAGAATCGGGAGCGGTCCCGCCGCTGTAACCGGGGACAAAACCTGCATATTGCCACTGTTCGTTTTTTTTAAGGCGTATGGGAAGGCGCAGGTGTTTGCATGATCCGGGAGCCAGAAGACCTGCCTGAGCTGATGATGTGCGTTGTGCAAAGGGAATTGCCGGCGCAGACATAAATATTACAGGGCCAAGAAAACTGGGTGCAGCCCTTCAAGTCATAAAAGGCTTGAAGGGCTGTTTTGTTTTTTTGGGGCTGTTTTATATGCGATGCGGGATCGCCTCCTCAGGGCGCGGTGCAGTTGCTGGACGGCTTGCCGGGCCTTATTATTAACATCCAGGATTATAAGGAGAACGTTGTATGAGAAAGGTAATTTCCGCAGCCGTTGTTTTGACCATGGTTTTGTGTGCAGCCAGTGCATATGCCCACAAAGAAGCAAAAGAGATGAAAAAAGGCATTCTGCTGGTGGCGTTTGGTACCAGCGAGGCTTCTGCCAAGGTCTCATTTGAACATATTGAGGCCAAAGTGAAAAAGGCGTTTCCCGGGGTTGATGTGCTCTGGGCCTATACCTCCGATATCATCCGGCATAAACTGGCCAAGCAGGGTGAGATGATTCTCTCCCCGGCCCAGGCACTGGCCGAAATGATGGATGACGGATACACCCATGTGGCCGTGCAGTCCCTTCATACCATCCCGGGGGAAGAGTACCATGAGCTGACCATGACCGTGAATGGTTTTAAAGCCATGCCCGGTGGTTTTGACAGGCTCATTCTGGGATTTCCCCTGCTGGGGGCCCAGGACACGGTAGCCAAAGCGGTTGATGCTATCTTTGCCACGCTTCCCAAGGCCCGTAAAGCCAATGAAGCGGTTGTACTCATGGGGCATGGCACCCACCATCCGGGGAATATTTATTATTCTGCCATGAACTGGCAGCTTCAGCAAAAAGACCCCAACATTATCATGGGCACCGTGGAAGGGTATCCTGAACTTGGGGATCTCATTGCCTGGCTTAAGGAAAGAAAGACTGGAAAAGTCTGGTTAATGCCCTTTATGTCGGTGGCTGGTGATCATGCCAAAAATGATATGGCCGGCGACGAAGAAGATTCCTGGAAATCCCAGTTGATTAAGGTGGGATTTTCCTGCCGGACCGTGCTTAAAGGCACGGCGGAGTATGATGAATTTGTCGACATCTGGGTGGGTCAGCTGGCAAAGGCAATGGCGCATTTCTAGCTTTGACAGGCATTAAAAAAAAACCCGCCCGGGTGGCGATTGGTCTTGGCTTGCTGCTGGGCGGGGTCATTGTTTTGTCTGCGGCCATGGGTGTGGTGCGCCTGCCTTTTGTACAGGTGCCGGCTGTGATCTGGGAAAAGCTCTGGGGCCGGGGCCCTGGGGATGCGCTGGCGTCAGCCATTATCTGGGATGTGCGCCTGCCCAGAATTTTGACGGCCGCCGTTGTGGGGGCCGGGCTTTCTGTTTCCGGGGTGGTGTTCCAGGGGATCTTGAAAAATCCCCTGGCGGACCCCTATACTCTTGGCATTTCAGCCGGTGCGGCCTTTGGGGCTTGTGTGGCCTTTTTTTTCAACATGAGTTATTTCCAGGGGCTCAGTGTGGGGCTGTGCGCCTTTGCCGGTGCCGTTACGACATTGGCCGTGGTGCTCTACCTGTCCGGCGGCACTGCCGGCGGATATTCATCCAACAACCTGATTCTTTCGGGTATTATCGTTGCGGCTATTCTTTCGGCCGGGATCAGTTTCTTAAAATATGCGGCGGATGAACGGGTCTCGGTGATCATTTTCTGGCTCATGGGCAGTTTTGTCGCCAAAACCTGGATGGATGTGGGAATTTCGTTTGCCTTTGTGAGTATCGGCGCTGTGGTGTGTCTGTGCTTTGGGAGGGACTTGAATCTTATGGCCCTGGGTGACCGGTCTGCTGCGTCCCTTGGCGTGGATGTGAAAAAATCGCGTCTGATTCTTTTGGCCGCCGCATCGCTCATGGCGGCCGTGTGTGTGTCCGTGTCCGGCATCATCGGATTTGTGGGACTTTTGGTGCCTCATATGATGCGCGGGATTGTGGGGGCGGACAACCAGTGGCTGCTGCCGGTTTCCCTTTTGGCAGGGGCGGTGTTGTTGCTGTGCGCGGATACCTTTACCCGGGCCGTACTGCCCTCGGAAGTGCCCATTGGGGTACTCACCGCTTTGATCGGAGGACCGTTTTTCTGTTATGTGTTTAAACGGCAGTTCTCCGGAAAACAACGCTTTTAAAACCTATGGGATACACATTAAAGGATATCTGTTTTTCCTATGAGAACCGGGTCATTTTTTCAGGGATCAGCCTGGAGATGGAGACCGGGGGCTTCCATGGTGTGCTCGGGCCCAACGGCAGTGGAAAAACCACCCTGCTGGACCTGCTCACGGGACACCTGAAACCGGAAAACGGCAATATCCTGCTGGATGGCAGGCGCCTGGATGGTTTCGACGCCGGTGAACTGGCAAAAAAATGTGCGCTGGTGCCCCAGGATTTCCGGGTGAATTTTCCCTTTACCGTGGCTCAGGTGGTGATGATGGGCCGTTATCCCCATCTGGGCCGGTTCAGTGCGCCGGGTGCAAAGGACCGGGAACTGGTGGCCCAGGCTATGGCGGCTACGGGGATCAGTGACTTTTCCGGTCGCCATGTCACGGAATTGTCCGGCGGGGAACGCCAGCGTGTGGTCTTTGCCAGGGCCCTGGCCCAGGACGCCGCCTGCCTGATTCTGGATGAGGCGACTTCCAATCTGGACATTGGCCATACCCTGGCGCTGATGACCCTGGCTGCGGACAGGGTGAAAAATAACGGCCTGACCGTGATCAGTGTGATGCAGGATCTTAATCTGGCCGCCCGGTTCTGCCGGTCCCTGGTGTTTTTGAAAAATGGCCGGGTCGCAGCCCATGGGCCGGTGGACGAGGTGTTTACGGCATCGGTGATCAAAGAGGTGTTTGACGTGTCATCCAGCGTTTATTTCGATGAAATTATCCACTGCAAACAGGTAACGATTTTATGAAGATCATTAATTCAATAATTATTATATTTTTTTCAACTTTTCTGTTCCGAGCCGTGCCGGTGCAAGGTCATGCCGGCAATGCTCTTACGGATGCCGGTGGCCGCAGCATCCAGGTTGATGCGCCCTATACCCGGATTATCAGCCTGTACGGTGCCCACACCCGGAATTTGAAAGCATTGGGGCTTGATGATGAAATCATCGGCATCTGTCCCCTGGACAGGTGGGCGGGCAAACCCAAATTTTCCTACCATGACGGGCTTGAAAAATTTATGGCTGCCCGGCCGGACCTAGTTTTGATCCGGCCCATGATCGACAGGGCGTATACCGCCCTGGTAACGGGGATGGAACGCGCCGGCATTGTTGTTGTTTCCCTTCAGCCCGGCAATGTAGACGAGATGTTTGACTACTGGCCGGCCCTGGGTACCTTGACCGGCAGAATTGATCAGGCCCGGCAGATGGTCACCGCATTCAAGGATGAAATTGCCCGGATTTCGGCGGTGACCCGGGCGATCCCGGATAAAAAACAGGTCTATTTTGAGGCCATTCATTCCCGGATGAAAACCTTTACCCCCGGTTCCATGGCCGTTTTTGCGCTGGAAACCGCGGGGGGAGTAAACATTGCCCGGGATGCGCCGTCCGTGAGAGGTACCAATATCGCCTTTTACGGCAAGGAGCGCATTTTATCCCATGCACATGAGATTGATGTGTTTCTGGCCCAGAAAGGCGCCATGAACCAGCCCACAATCGAGATGATCAAAAATGAGCCCGGCTTTGATGTGATCCGGGCGGTAAAGGAAAATCAAATTTTTATTGTGGACGAAAAGATCGTATCCCGGCCCACCATGGATCTGCTCAAAGGTATTTACACCATTGCGGAGATGCTTTATCCCGGGATACTTGAAAAAGGCGGTGTGCAATGAAGGGGATTGTGATTGCAGGCGTTCACTCCGGGTGCGGTAAAACCACCATCACCCTGGGGTTGATGGCGGCATTCAAGCGCCATGGATTGCAGATTGCCCCCTTTAAGGCGGGGCCGGATTTCATTGATCCGGGGCACCACACCACCATCACAGGGGTTGCCGGGCGGAATCTGGACGGGTGGATGCTTAAGAAACAGACCAACCTTGAAATTTTTCGGCAAAACACGGGTCAGGCCGACATTGCCGTGGTGGAAGGGGTGATGGGCCTGTTTGACGGGTATGACGGCAGGAGCGAGGCCGGTTCCACGGCCCAGCTGGCCAAATGGCTGGACCTGCCGGTGCTGTTGGTGGTGGATGCCCGGAGCATGGCCCGCAGTGCCGGGGCCCTGGTTCAGGGCTTTGAAAATTTTGACCCGGACCTTAAATTCGCAGGCGTTCTCTTCAACAAAGTGGGCAGTCCCGTGCATCTGGACTATCTGACCCAGGCCCTGGAAGGCAATGTAAAGATGCCATGCCTTGGCGGGGTGGGCCGGAATCCGGACATTGAAATTCCTTCCCGGCATTTGGGCCTTGTCACCCGTGATGACCATGGGCTTGACGGCCAGATGCAGGACGCCCTGGCCGATCTGGTAGAAAGCTGCATGGAGCTTGATGCACTGCTGGCTTCACTGCCCTGGATTCACACAGATACGCCGGCGCCCCCGGAAAAGCGACCGGCGTTTGTGCGTATCGCCGTGGCCCGGGATGCGGCCTTTTGTTTTTATTATCCTGAAAATTTAGAACTGCTGGCACAGGCCGGGGCACAACTTATTTATTTTTCGCCGCTTTCGGACCCAGGTATTCCGGATGATATAGACGGCCTGTATCTGGGTGGCGGGTACCCGGAACTGCATGCCGCAACTCTCGCGCAAAATACGGAATTCAAGCAGGCGGTTTCCCTGGCCTGCCAAAACGCTATGCCCATTTATGCCGAGTGCGGCGGGTTCATGACCCTTTGCCGTACCCTGGAAGATTTAGACGGGCAATGCCACGACATGGCCGGCTGTTTTGGATTTACCTGCCGCATGTCCAAAAGGTTGCGGGCCCTTGGATATCGCGAAATTACGTTGAACCGGAACACGATCCTTGGCCAAACAGGTGTGAGGGCCCGGGGACATGAGTTCCATTATTCCAGCCTGGATGACCATGGGGAAAAAAGTGTATATAATGCCAGTGACCGGACCGGCGGCACCCGGGTCGTGCCGGGATTTGAAAAGAACCGGACCCTTGGCAGCTACCTGCACCTGCATTTTAAAAGCAACCCGGATGTGCCGCAAAATTTTGTGCAGGCGTGTTTTCAATATCAGAAAGAAAGGAAAACTTGCGTACATGAAGCCCGATGAGATTGAAGCAAAAAGTTTTGCCATCATTGACGCAGAGGCCGGTCCCCACAACTTTGCCCCGGATGCGTGGAAAATTGTGCGGCGCATGATTCATACAACAGCGGATTTTGAATATATGCAGATGGTCAAGATCTCCACCAATGCGGTGGCGGCCGGGATCAACGCCATCCGTAAGGGGTGCACCGTGATCACCGACACCAATATGGCCAAAACCGGTATCCGTAAAGATCTTTTAGCAGGGTTCGGCGGCAGGTGTGAATGCCTCATGGCGGATCCCCGGGTGGCGGAACAGGCAAAGCAAAGGGGGGTGACCCGGGCCCGTGTGGCGGTGGAAACAGCCGCACCCATGATGAAAAACGGTATTTATGTGGTGGGTAACGCGCCCACGGCGTTGCTTCATCTGCTGGAGATGATAAAAAACAAAGCGGCTGATCCGGCCCTTGTTGTGGGGCTTCCCGTTGGGTTTGTCAATGCGGCGGAATCCAAGGCCGCCCTGATGGAAACCAACGTGCCTTATATCTCAAATGTGGGCCGCAAGGGCGGTTCCACTGTGGCGGCAAGTGTGATTAATGCGTTGGCACTGATTGCATGTGAAAGGACATAACATGACCCCAGGTATTTTGTACGGCATTGGTGTGGGCCCCGGCGATCCGGATTTCATCACCTTGAAAGCCGTTAAAACTTTGAACCAGGTGGACATCGTGTTTGCCGCGTCCTCTGCAAAAAATTCCCACAGCCAGGCGGCTGAGATCGCCAAACCCCATTTAAAGGCGTCAGTGCCCATTCAGATACTCCCTTTTCCCATGACCCGGAACCGGCAGACCATGGAAGCCGCGTGGCAGGATAATGCCGAAACCGTTATTCAAAAGCTGGCGCAGGGCAAAAATGCCGCCTTTATCACCCTTGGGGACTGTATGACCTACGCCACTTATGGATATTTGCTCAGGTCTATCCGGAAGCTGGCCCCGCACATTGAAATATGTTCCATTCCGGGCATTACCTCCTACCAGGCCGCAGCGGCCCGCATCAACACGCCCCTGGTGGAAGGCGAGGAATCCCTGACCCTTGTATCCGGTGTCACGGGCGGGGACAAGTTCCGGGAAATCAGTGATCATGCGGACAATGTGGTTTTTCTAAAAGCGTATAAAAATGCCGGTGACATTGTAACGGCCCTGGATGAGGCCGGCATGGCGGAAAAAAGTGTGGGCATTGTCAAATGCGGGCTTGACGGTGAGCAGATTGTCCGCAATGTTCGTGTGTTTCAGGAGAAAACCTCCGAATACTGGACCCTGATCATATCCAAGAAAAGCGGGCAGGGACTTGAATCCTGAGAAAAAAAAGAATACCGGCCTGATGCTTTTGATCGGGCTCTTGATCACAGGAGTCGTGCTTGCCGCGGGCCTTGTCTGGGTGGATGGGGTCACTGCGGCAATGCTGCCCGGCCGTCTGCTTTTACCCCTTTCCCGGATGCTGGCCTTTGTCGGCATTGGCCTTGTGGTGGCCCAGGCCATTGATGACACGGGCTGGACCCGCAAACTGGGTGCCCTGGCCGCCCCGGTATTCCGGTTTGCCAACTTAGGCACCCGGTGTTCTGCGGCATTTACGGCGGCTTTTTTTTCAGGGGTGTCGGCCAATGCCATGCTCCTGGATTTTTACAAGGAAAAACAGATCACCCGGCGTCAGCTGTTTTTAACCAACTTCATCAATCAGTTCCCGGCTTTTTTTCTGCACCTGCCCATGACGTTTTTTATTGTGGTGCCTTTAACACGCACGGCAGGGTTGCTTTATTTTCTTTTAACCTTTCTGGCCACCTGTGTGCGTACCGTTTTGTTTGTCCTGTTCGGACGCTTTTTTGTGGCGGCCCAAAATCCAGGGCCTGTCGGGGGTGACGATGTCCAGGCCGGGAATGCCCGGGGCATTTCAAAAAAGAAAAAGCCGTTGATGCAGTCGTTAAAGGAAAAGCTTCCCGCCCGGTTTTCCCGGGTGATGGCCTTTGTGGTGCCGGTTTACACCGTGGTTTACGTGTTGACCGCGGCAGGTGCCTTTGATGCCGTTGAAATTTTTATGACCCGGTTTGCCGTGCAAAAATTTGTTCCGGCCCAGTCTTTAAGCGTGGTGGTCTTAAGTTTTGCCTCGGAGTTCACGGCCGGATTTGCCGCGGCAGGCGCGTTGATGGATGCCGGCACCATCACTGTGAAACAGACCGTGATTGCCCTGCTTCTAGGCAATATCATCGCATTTCCCATCCGGGCCATCCGGCACCAGCTACCCCGGTACATGGGCATTTTTTCACCGGGCATGGGACTTGCCATGTTATTGATGGGCCAGGGGTTCCGGATGGCAAGTATCGTTTTTGTGGGGCTGGTGTATTGGTTTGTCGGGTAGAGAGACGAAAAATTTACGCCGGGGATTTACCACGGGCACGGCAGCCGCAGCTGCGGTAAAAGCAGCCTTGGTCTACCTGTTTACAACGCAGGTGCCCGGATCGGTAAACATCAATCTGCTTAACGGTCAGATGCTTGACGTGCTTGTTGATTCGGTATCGCCACACCATGGTCTGGTGCGGGCCGTGGTGGTCAAGGATGCCGGGGATGACCCGGATATAACCCACCGGGCTAGAATCGGTGCCGTGGTGGGCTTGACTGATGATCCCGGCACGGTGCAGATCACCCGCGGCAAAGGCGTGGGCATGGTCACCAAGCCCGGCCTTGAGGTGCCGCCGGGAGAACCTGCCATCAATCCCGGGCCCCGGAAGATGATCCGTGACGCCGCCTTGCAGGTGCTTAATGCCTATCACAGCAATGCCGGGGTGAGTGTTGAAATTTTTGTGGAGAACGGTGAAGTTCTGGCCGAAAAAACCCTGAACCGCCGGCTGGGCATTGAAGGGGGCTTGTCCATTCTGGGTACCACCGGACTTGTAAACCCCTTGTCCCATGAGGCTTACACCGCTACCATCCGGTCGGCGATGTCCGTGGCCCGGGCGTGTGGGTGCGATTATGTCGTTTTGACCACAGGACGGCGATCCGAGCGGTTTTCCCAAGCGTTTTTTACGGATCTGTACGATGTGCACCCGGAGGCGTTTATACAGATCGGGGATTTTTTCGGCATGTCCATGGCATGCCTTGCTGAAAATAAGATCCCCAATGCCGTCCTGGCCGTGTTTTTCGGCAAAGCTTTGAAAATGGCCCGGGGATTTGCCCATACCCATGCCGCCAAATCGGATCTCACCATGGATTGGCTGGCGGATCTGGTCGGCGACGAGACCGGGAATCATGCCTTGGCCCGGGAGGTTTTAAACGCCAACACGGCCCGGCATGCCTTTGGGATGGTTTGGCCCGGTTACCCCCGGGTGCTGGAAAGAGTCGGCACTGCCATGATCCGGTCGGCTGAAAAATTTTGCCCGGCACCATGCCGGTTCAGGGCCGTTATTTATGACTTTCAAGGGGGTGTTGCCTTTGATTCATTCTCGCACAAAGCCCTAAAGGCACGCAAAGTTGAATAAAAAATCGTCCTTGGTCATATTTTTGGCCATACGAATTTCCGGTACGTTGGGTTAAGGGACGAAACCCAGCGTCGATAAATTATTGGGTTTCACTTTGTTTAACCCAACTTACGATGTATGACCAAACCCAAAAAATCTTTGTCTTGGCGGCTTTGTGCGTTGATTTTACATTGAAATAAGAAGTTAGATGGTGACTTTGGATAGAAAGCGCAGGCTTGTGGTTACGTGTTTCTTATTTTATAATAAAAAAATGTTTAAATTCATTGTCAAAAGTTTTCTTTTGTTATTTTTTCTTGCGGTGGTGACCTGTCCGCTTCTTTTTTTATTGGGTGTGATTGATAAAAGTCCGGCCGTGGGCAAACCACCAGAGCTGTCATTTGATCAGGTTCG
The DNA here is from genome assembly GCF_013389365.1 of Desulfobacter latus. Taxonomy (GTDB): domain Bacteria; phylum Desulfobacterota; class Desulfobacteria; order Desulfobacterales; family Desulfobacteraceae; genus Desulfobacter; species Desulfobacter latus. The sequence continues at coordinate 22,154 of NZ_JACADJ010000030.1, read as the reverse complement.
GCGCATGGAACAGCTGATACGCCGTTACAAGCCCGATTCCATGACGGTCAGGGCGTTCCGGCAGGTAAAAATTTCCGAACAGGATTTAAATTTGATGGCCGCTTACGGTGCCTTCCAGTTGATTGACCAGTTTGCGATCTTTCCCCGAATTCGTTTATCTGATCCGTTTATAAATATCAGTACCACTGTGCAGATTCCCCAGACCCCTTTGGGCGAATATATCAACACGGCATGTGTTATAGAAATAGAGAACGCCAGCCCCCGTCTCCATTCCATCAGTGTCGGATTTTTTACATTGCCCGGTCCCCTGATCACGTCTGCGCTGTCCTGTTTGGGCCAGGCCCTGCTTGTACAGGATAATTATAAACTGGTTTTGCAAAGCCTCGATGCCCTGGAATCGGTTGCAATACGTCGGCAGCAGTTGAGTTTTACCTATGACTGGAATCCGGATGTCCTGAACCGGCTGCGTGAAATCCGGAAAACGATGCTCATTTCCCCGGAAGACCAGGATCGTCTGATTGTATACAGCAATGCGTTGGCCAAATTGAGCCGCATATTCAAAGAACACGGCATTAAAAAAATCAGTGTGATCCGGGTGACCCGGCCGTTGTTTCAGCTGGCTTCAGACCAAAGTAATGTGTCAAAAGATCCGGTTGGGGAAAACAGGGCACTGCTGCAGGCCATCTCTTTATTCTGCCTTGGCCGGAGGCCGGACCGTTTTGTGACCGAGGAAAGAGCCGCAAAACTTATCCCGCCTGAACATATCGATCTCACCCTTTACGGCAGGGAAGATCTGGTCAAACATTTTTTTGTGTCTGCCGGGATCGCGGTGTCCGGGGGCAGTAAGCTGAGCAACTTTGCAGGGCTTGTCAAAGAAGTGGGGGATTCAGATGGCGGAAGCGGATTCAGCTTTGCTGATCTGGCCGCAGACAAGGCCGGCGTCAGGCTTGCTGAACTTGCCACAGGCTCTGCCCAAAAGGCATCTGCAATACAGCAGAAAATGGCGGCCGTCAAAACGGAAGATCAGTTTATGCCCCGGATTGATCATCTGCCTGAAGGGATCATGGCGCTGCAGTTTAAAAAACGTTATGCTGATTTTGATTCAAAGGCCTACACCCTGATTGAAGATGAGATTACTCAGCGTATTAATGCCTGCTTGGTTTATCAATTTTGAGGAACTCTTATTACTGCAATACCTTCGCCAGCATCCGGAGGTGGATACGGTGACGGCTGCCGGCATATGCCAGCGCAGTGAAACCGAAATTAGGGAAAAACTTTCAGGCATGGTAGCAGCCGGCTATATAGAGCATGGTGGTACCGGCCGGGGCGCATACTGGTGTATGAGCGCGAATTTATACAATTCTATCAGCTAATGAAGGAAAACGCGGAAGTGGTTCAGGAAGGGAATCGCCGTTGGGCACGTTATGCGTACCGCAATGCGCAAACCGGTTAAGGTACGCATAGAAATGGCTCTATGCGCATTCTATGCGTAATTATTGATAACAGAGGAATAACCGCCATGACTGAACCCGTTCATGTGATCGGCATGGGCCTTGGCCCGTCGGATCTTACCGCATCCCACCTGGCGCTCATTGAAAGGGCAACCGTTCTGGTGGGGGGCAAACGGCACCTGTCATATTTTGGGCAGACAAGGGCGTTAAAAAAAGAGATCTCAAGCCCTGTGTCCGGGGTGCTGGATTTCATTGAGCAGAATATGGCTGCCGGGCTTGTGGTGGTTTTGGCATCTGGAGATCCATTGTTTTTTGGTATAGGCAAAACGTTGATCGCACGCCTGGGGGCTGATAACGTTTTCATCCATCCCAATGTCACCAGCATGGCTGCCGCCTTTGCCCGGCTTAAACTGCCCTGGCAGGATGCGGCCTGGGTGAGCCTGCACGGCCGGGAAAATATGTCGGCCCTGGCAACGGCCATGGATGACAGGGCGCTGCTGTGTGTGCTTACCGATCCTAAGAATGATCCCTGGGCTGTTAAAAAACAGGTGGACTCCCATGCGTATGCCTGGCAGATGTGGGTGCTGGAGAACCTGGGCGCCCCGGAAGAAAAAGTTTCCACCATGGATGCGCACACAGACGCAGATACGGTTTTTGCCCAGCCCAATGTGGTGGTGCTTCAAAAAGGTGAATTGGCAGTCCCGTCCGGCCCATTGCGTTTGGGGACCCCGGATAACTGGTTTGTCCATGAAAAAGGTCTGATTACCAAGGCGTCGGTTCGCGTTCTCTCATTGGCCGCCCTGGAACTGGCCCCGGACAATATTTTGTGGGATCTGGGGGCAGGGTCTGGATCTGTGGGAATTGAAGCCACGCTGTTCTTACCCGATGGGTTTGTTTATGCCGTGGAAAAAAATCAGGGTCGTGTGGCACAGATCAAGGCCAATGTTGCGCGGTTCAAGGTTAAAAATTTGTCTATTTTTTTAGCCGAACTTCCCCAGGGGTTGACGGATTTACCCAGGCCTGACCGGGTTTTTATCGGTGGTTCCGGAAAAAATCTGGGCCAGGTGCTGGACGTGGTGGCAACAGTTTTGAATCCGCTGGGCCGAATCGTTGTAAATACCGTACTGATGGAGACCTTGCATCCGGCGGTGTCCAAGCTGGAAGAAAAGGGTTTTAGGGTGAGCCTGACCCAGGCCCAGATCAGTAAATCCCGAAACATGCCCTGGGGACGGCGTATGGACGCGTTGAACCCCGTGTGGATTATTGTAGGAAAAAAAGGGAAATTATGATGAAATATTTTTACAAACTGTTACTTTTTTTACAGAGCAATTTGCCTGAAAAGTTTGGGGGGTGATCATAAGATTGGGCTGCTTATAGTGATTTTTAACCCGGGAACGCCTGCGTTCCTGGATATGACAAAATGGGCAAGTGACTTAAGATCCATTTCTAAGCCTTTTGTTTGACTTGATGTAAAAAACGGCATGAATTTTGCTACACTATGCAGGGATTGGATGAAAAATTGGTATTGAAAGGTAAAAAATGTTCTACTATTTAGAGGAGAGTGGTATGAAGAAAATTTTTTTGTGCTCAGTCTTGTTTTTATTACTGATGTCCGGCATGTCCCAGGCAGAGATGATCACCATCGGCACGGCTACTTACAATGGAAATGACTATAATTTGATCTGGGACGATGACAACAACGGTAATTCAGTGGTGTGGTTGGATTATTCAAATTATGTAAACTGGGCCAGTCAGGTTACATGGACCAACAGTCTTGACAGCGCACTTACCTATAACATTGATGCCCAGTACAGCGTTACCTGGGACGATGCCGCCTGGCGGCTGCCGTCCACCGTTGATGGCGGATGGGATGTTGGATATGAGGGTGATCCTGATAACGATGGAAACTATACTTATACAGGGGGGTACAATTTAGCCAATTCCGAGATGGGTCACCTTTATTATGAGGAACTGGGCAACCTGGGGTATATCGATACCTCCGGTAATTATCCTCAACCAGGATGGGGCCTGACCGAAACAGGAGATTTTAAAAATTTAATTGCGTCTAGGTACTGGTCAGGCACGGAGTATGCAAATATGCCCTCCTCCGCCTGGTACTTTCGCATGGAAAACGGCGCCCAGAGTACCAACAATAAGCATTACGACGCCTATGTTTTAGCCGTTCGCAGCGGACAAGTTTCAGCCTCTTCCGCCCCCGTGCCTGGAACTGCTCTGCTGCTGGGCGCAGGCCTTTTGGGGTTGGCCGCAGCAGGCCGGAAAAAGGGAAGAGGCGTTTGATGATTTGATTATTTAAATGCAAAGCCGTTGAGGTTTTGTATTATTGACGTATGCGTACCAGGCTGCCATCCGGTATCAGGGGGTACAGGGGCGCAGCCCCTGTCGAAAATTTTTTTTAAACCGGGATTTTTTAAGGACATGGCTCGTTACGAACATCTGCCCATCTACAAACAGGCCTTTGATATGGCCGTTCACTTTGAGAAGGTGGTTGCCGGATTTTTAAGATATCATAAATATACCCTTGGTACCCAGCTACGGGGTCGCAGCCGGGCGGTGGTGCTTAAAATTATACAGGCAAACGCCTGTTGGGATAAAACACCGCAACTGCTGCAGCTTCGCTGGGAACTGGAAGAATTGCTGCTCATCATTCGGCTGTGCAAGAAAACCCAGGCCTTTAAAAATTTTAAGTCCTTTCAGTTTGCAGCCGAAGGGGTGGCTCGGATAAGCAGACAGAACGAAGGCTGGATAAAGGCGTGTAATAAAAAGAAGGGGCCTGAATTTTTAAAAAGACGAACAACAATTATGGTTTAGCCGTTCGCAGCGGATAATGCTTCCCTTGCTTTTTTCCTTTGAAAATGTTTACCGGCACTATATCCAGTGTCGGAAAAATAAGAGGAATACCATCAATGCCCTGCGTTTCGAGGTGGACCAGGAAAAGGAACTGGTTCGCCTCACCAGGGCCTTGGCCGATCACACTTACCGCCCCGGCCGTTCTGTCTGCTTTTTCAGTGAAAAGCCCAATCTCAGAGAAATTTTTGCCGCAGACTTCAAAGACCGTATTGTTCATCATATCCTTGTCGATTATCTGGAAAGCATCTGGGAACCTGTATTCATCCACGATTCCTATGCCTGCCGTAAAGGCAAAGGGATTCACAAAGGCGTTTCCCGTCTTCAAAAATTTATACGGCAGATTACGGCAAATGGTACCCGACGGGCCTTTTATCTTCAGCTTGATATTCAAAATTATTTCATGCGCATTGACAAGGCAATCCTTTTTGATCTAATCCGCAAAAAATGTCCGGATCAGGACGCGCTCTGGCTCAGTCACCTGCTGATTTTTCATGACTGCACCATAGATCCTGCCATAAAGGGAGACAGGCGCTTAGCAGAGCATCTGCCACCGCACAAAACCCTTTTCCAGGTCCGGAAAGGCAAAGGTTTGCCCATTGGCAACCTTAACAGCCAGTTTTTTGCCAATGTCTACCTGAATGCGTTGGACCAGTTTGTAAAGCACATCTTAAAATGCCGCCATTATTTGAGGTATTGTGCCGATTTTATTTTATTGTCCGACAGTAAAAAAGTATTGGAAATATGGGAGCAGGAGATCGCCACCTTTTTATCCGGTACACTTTGTTTGAAATTAAACCAAAAGGCGTGCAAATTGAGGCCGATGACCAACGGGATTAATTTCCTGGGGTATATTGTACGCAAAGATTATTGCCTTGTGCGCAGACGGGTTGTGGGCAATTTCAAGCAGAGACTGGAATGCTTTGACAGGCTTCTGGTGTCTGAAGAAGAGGGCAGGAGGATTTACGCATTTGACATACCCGTCCTTGACGCCCTTTTTGCGGTGCTGAATTCATATCTTGGCCATTTTAAACATGCGAAAACCTTTTCACTTATCCGGTCTCTTTGGGAAAAATATGATTTTCTTTCTCGTTATTTCTTTTATAATCTATTTGAAAAAAAATTGGCGCGTAAATATGTAATTCCTGGAAACCTGCAACGGGTGAACCGGCAATATGCCCATATCCAGAACAATTTTTCCGATGCTGTTATTGTTTTAGGAATGGGGCTTAAATAACTTGCCCATTTTTATATATCCGGGAGCGCGGGCGTCCCGCCCGCAGCAACGATGCAGGCGGGACGCCTGCGCTCCCAGGTTAAGTTATTTCCGACTCATTCCTTAGAGGATGGAGTCCTTGGTAAAATACGGAAAAGGCAAATATGGCAACGATACGAGCCGTTGAAACTTGCTGGGGACTAAATTAATTTGCCGGCAAAAAGGAAAGGTATGACGAAAAAATATCCGATTATATTTACCGGGGCAGGGCCGGGGGCGCCGGACCTGATTACGGTCAGGGGCATGAAAGCCCTGGAAGAGGCGGATTATATCCTTTACGCAGGGTCTCTGGTGCCTGAAGCGGTGCTGAGTTGGGCCGGTGACGGGGCAAAAAAAACGTCCAGCGCCGGCATGCACCTGGACGAGATGGTGGATGCCATGGCCCATGCCTGGGACAAGGGGCTTAAGGTGGTGCGGCTGCACACGGGCGATCCGTCCCTTTACGGGGCCATTGCCGAGCAGATGATGGTGCTGGAGCAACGGGAAATCCCCTACGAGGTGATCCCGGGCGTTACTGCGGCCTTTGCCGCGGCTGCCGCGCTCAAGGTTGAATACACTGTGCCGGAACAATCCCAGACCCTGATTTTTACCCGGATGTCAGGCCGAACCCCGGTCCCGGAAAAAGAGTCTTTGGAACGCCTGGCCGCCCATAACGCGTCCATGGCGATTTACCTGAGTGCCGGTATGGCCAAACAGGTGCAGAATATCCTGGCCGGAACCTATGGGCCCCAAGCACCGGTGGCCGTGGCCTATCGGGTGAGCCATCCCGAAGAGCGCATTGTTGTTACTATTTTGGACCGGCTGGCCGAAACCATGGCGGAAAACGGGATCAACCGCCTGGCGCTCATCATTGTGGGGCCCTTTTTAGAAACGGAAAAGGATGCCAGATCTCTGCTCTACGACCGGGCCTTTGCCCACGGATACCGGGACAAGTCTTGATCGCCTGGGCTGAGAAAAAACTTGCGGTGTGGGTACTGACCCCCCATGGGATGGATCTGGCAAACCAGGTGAAACAGGCATTGCCCCATGCAGACCTGTTTGCATCGCAAAAACTTGTGCCGGGTGACTCCTATACCGGGTTTTCCACTTTGGCCAAGGCCCTGGCACCGGTCTGGCACCAATATGATGCCCATTACTTTATTATGGCTACGGGTATTGTGGTGCGTACCATTGCATCTCTAATCCAGGATAAAACAAAAGATCCTGCCGTGGTGTGCGGGGATGAGGCCGGGCGTTTTGTGATCAGTCTGGTCTCAGGCCATATGGGTGGTGCCAATGACCTGGCCGGCATGCTTTCGGATATACTGGGGGCAACGCCTGTGATCACCACGGCCACGGATGTCAACCAGGTACCGGCCATTGATGTGATTGCCCGGGACCAGGACCTTTATATCGAAAATACAGCAGCCGTTAAACATGTGAGCATGGCCTTTATCAAGGGGGAGCCCCTGCCGGTTCATGATCCCTTTCATCTGGTGTCACCGCACCTGCCGTCCGCACTAGTGGACGAGCCTTCTTTATTTAGCTCTGAAAAATCCGGAATATGGGTGGATTACACGATCCGCGATCTGCCGGAAAACGTTCTGGTGCTGCGGCCCAAAATGCTGGTGGCCGGCATGGGGTGTCGAAGAGGGGTGAGCCGGCAGGAATTAGAAGATCATTTACGACACGTCTTTCAGACCCATGGATTCAGTGTGAACAGCCTGTCCAAAATCGTGTCCGTAGATCTTAAAGCGGAGGAACCCGGGCTTCTGGAACTTGCCCGGGCCTTAAACGTGCCCATTGAATTTTATACAAGAGACCAATTGGCGCAGGTAAAGACCGTGCCTAATCCCTCTTCCCTGGTGAATAAACATATCGGCGTGAAAAGCGTATGTGAAGCAGCAGCCATGCTGGCAACGGGCCGGACTTGTTTGTTAGTACCGAAAACGGCCAACCGGACGGTAACCCTTGCTCTGAGTAAAACAAACGAATATATTGAAGGCAGCGGTGGTTATTGTAAAATATTGAAGACATATGGGGGATAAATACATAAAATGAATCCTCAACCACAGAAAAAGTCCCGGATAACACAGGAAGAGTACCTTGAACTTGAGAGGACTTCGGAAATCAGGCATGAGTATTTTAATGGCGATATTTTTGCCATGACGGGCGGCAGTTTGAATCACAACCGGATAAGCAGAAATATTGACCGCAAACTTGGAAATCAGCTTGAGGGTTCACCGTGCGAAAATTTTGTGGGTGATATGCGGGTCAAGATTCAAGGGAATGAAAAATACACATATCCCGACATTACGGTTGTTTGCGGAAACATTGAGCTGGAAAAAATAAAAGGGGTAGAGACATTGCTGAATCCCATTGTCATCATGGAGATTCTCTCAGAGTCCACTGAGGCATACGACCGGGGAACAAAATTCCGCCATTACCGGCTTATCCCCTCTCTTCAGGAGTATATCCTTGTCTCTCAGGATCATTGTCTTGTGGAGCTTTACCGCCGCGGGGACAACGACATCTGGCAGATATTAAGCCCATGCACGGATATGAATAAATCCGTCTCCATAGCATCCGTTGACTGCGAGCTGCTTCTTTCGGACATTTATTACCGTGTTGAGTTTGTAAATTAGGAGCGTTCAACTATAGTTCTTTTTTTTTAAAACTTAGTTTTTGTTGATCATTTTGACAAACTAATTTTTTCTTTCAAAATATCATTCTCTCTGCTATAATTTTTTGAGTTCTTTGAAAAGATATAGGGTTATGCTTTACAGACCTGAAGCATGTAAAATCTTTTGGGCTATGTGCATAAAACAACCGCGAAAACCAAGCTTTGTGTTGTGCATCACAAAAAAGCAGTAAGTAGTAAGTAGTAAATACCGTAGGTTCTACGGGATTTTAAGCCTGTGGAGAGAAAATGAGACCTAAGCAGTTTGTTCGGGCACACTCTATGAAGCAGGAATTTCTCATCATTCATACTCAATGGGTAAGAATGAGTAAGAAGAAAGGAACAGTGGAACGCGTATGCGAAGCAGCAGCCATGCCGGCAGCGGGCCGGACGAGTCTGTTAATACCAAAAACAGCGGCTCGGACAGTCACCCTTGCCCTGGCGGCAACACCCTTTACATCGTAGGCACAGGGCCCGGAAAGGCCGACCATATGTCCGGCCGGGCACGCCAGGTGCTGGCAGCCTGCGATATTGTGGTGGGGTACAAGACCTATCTTGAACTGATTGAAGATGTGATCAAGGACAAGAAAATCCTGACCACAGGCATGACCAAGGAGGTGGACCGCGTTCAGGCCGCCATTGATGCCGCCCTTGACGGTAACGTCTGCGCCCTGGTTTCCGGTGGTGATGCGGGCATCTACGCCATGGCCGGCCTAGTTTTGGAAATGCTGGCGCTTAAAAAAATTGCCTGCAATACCGGCGAAAAGGCCGGCCTGTGTGTTGAGGTGGTGCCGGGTATCCCGGCGCTTGCTGCCGGTGCTGCGCTGTTGGGAGCCCCGTTAACCCATGACTTTGCAACTGTCAGCCTCAGCGATCTGCTCACCCCCTGGGAAATCATTGAAAAGCGCCTGGATGCCGCAGCCGCAGCCGATTTTGTGATTAATATTTATAATCCCAAAAGCAAAAAGCGCGACTGGCAGCTCAGCCGGGCCATGGAGATTATGCTTAAACACCGGGCAGGCACCACCCCGGTGGGTATTGTCACCGGTGCCATGCGGGACAACCAGAAGGTGGTGTTGTGTGCCTTACAGGATCTGGATAAGGCCGACGTGGGCATGCAGAGCATTGTGATTGTGGGAAACACTTCCACCTTTATTTACAATGATTTGATGATCACCCCCCGGGGGTACAGCAAGAAATATGAGATAGGCAAGAAACAAGAAACTCAATGTCATGAGGAATGAGTCCGAAACAACTTAACCTGGGAGCGCGGGCGTTCCGCCCGCGCTCCCGGATATAGCAAAATGGGCAAGTTATTTTAACCTCATTCCTTATTTATAATGTGGACCGCTTCTTCAATTCCAATTTTCCCGTCTTCATTCATATCTGTAGCCTTATTGTCATGTATGTCTACTACTTTTCCAGACAGAAGTTTCAATGCCAAAATAGAATCCACCATGTTCATTTCATTATCACAATTAATATCTCCTGCTTCAAATTTTGAGCTTGCATCCGTTGGATTTTTTTCACCAGGTTCTGTCATCCCATTGAGGTTCTTATCCTCTGCGCCATCATTCCAGCCGTCTCCGTCTGTGTCTTTATTCAGCGGATCGGTTGACGTCGCCGGATCCAAATCCGGTTGAAATATATTGATATCAGTGTCTGGCCCTATGGTGAGCAGGGTAAGGCCGGCCTCAGTTCCATCCTGAATCCCGTCTCCATCCGTATCTGCATTACAGGGGCTTGTTTCACCGGTTTCTGTGATACCGTTTCCGTTCAAATCTTCAACACCGTCAGGGATACCGTCATCATCGGTATCGGCATCTTCCGGATCCGTGCATGTGATATTTTCAATATAGTCTGAAAGTCCGTCGGAATCCAAATCATTGAAAATGGCATCATCCGTATCATCATCGTTTTCAACATACCCTTCAAGGCTGGCGCATGTGTACATTATCTTGCTGTTGTCACCATATCCGTCATTGTCTAAATCCCGATACAATGTTTTCAGAGATTTATGGTCGCAAGTATACGCATTGAGAGGGTTCGGGTCATTCTGATCATGGATTCCGTCCAGATCATAATCCGGGAACTGGTCGGATGAAGAGATGGTAAAATCGTTCAAATGGTGATTAAAGAGTTTTGTGACAACTATGTCGCTTGAAAATGATATTCTGGCATTTGCTTCATTTGTAATTTCCAGGATATTAAAATGAGAATAGGAAGAACTGGGATTTTCAAAACTGACTGTCTGGAGCGTTGAACCGGCCAATATTACCTTGTGGGTACCTGATGTATCAAAGTTCTCCTCTTCGTTGGAATAATAGCTTACATACGTGGATTTTTGCGTAAAATCGCCCTTTAATGTCA
>NZ_JACADJ010000030.1:4799-11433 GCF_013389365.1 Desulfobacter latus | reverse complement strand
TCGTTGGAATAATAGCTTACATACGTGGATTTTTGCGTAAAATCGCCCTTTAATGTCATGGTGCCTGCCGTCAGGTAAGTGTCATGATCTTTAGTGCTGTCCATTACAAAATCGCCGTCAACCTGAATTGTATCTGCGGCGTTGAGCATTTTTAATATCCCGCTGCTGTAGGTATAACTTCCGCCTTCATTATCTGTCTGGACTAGATAGTCCCCCTTGACGATCAAGGTTCCGCCATTGACATTCAAGATTCCTCCTGAATGGATGAAATTACCATCAATTGTCAGGGTATGGCCTGCAAGATCCAAGGTAGAATCTTTAAGATCCAGCCGTCCTTTTATCTCGTGGTCTGTTTCAAGCGTCCAGCTCATTACGGATATGGTCATGGGATTCAGGTCACTCCTGCTAGTTGCCAACATTTCCACCGCACTATAAGGTGTGCTGAATACGACCCCCTGTTCAGACGCATTGGTAATCTCCAGAATATTAAAATGAGAATAGGAAGAACTGGGGTTCTCAAACCTGACTGTCTGGAGCGTTGAACCGGCCAATATTACCTTGTGGGTACCTGTTGCTCTGAAAGAATAGGAGGTATAATTGTCCGTAGACGTACTTTTCTGGACAAAATTGCCTTTGACTTCCAGGACCCCGGCGGCAAAATATTCGGAGCTAGTGTTAAAGGCATTGCTATCCACAACAAAATCCCCATACACCAGCACGTAATCGCTGGCATCGTTCATGTAGAAGCGACCGGTACTGAAGGTATAGCCGCTCTCCTGGATCTCGTCCGGCGTCTGAATCCGCAGATCCCCTTTGACGATCAAGGTGCCGTTGTTGATGTCCAAAGAACCGGCTGATTGGATCAGGTCTCCTTCTACCGTCAGCGTATGAGCTCCCAAATAAAGATTAGCCTCTACATATAAATTCCCCCGGACAAGCTGGTTCTGCTGCAAACTCCAGGAGGTGCCGACGCGTAAATCATAATCCCAGGCTCCACCACTGATGATAGCCGAGGAGTAAAGGAATATGTTTTCCGGGTGCAGGACAGGCGTATCGGTTGCGGCCAGGTCAACATCTACTCGGCATTCCGTAGTGACGTCGACGCCGGTACTTGAGTTGTTTGTTATTGCAAGGGCTGCAAAGTGAGATGCGGTGGGGTCGTCAAAATTAACTGTCTGCTGACTGCTCCCAGACAGAATCACCTTGTGCGTGCCTGTTGCTCTGAAAGAATAGGGGGCGTAACTGTCTGGAGATGTGCTTTGCTGAACAAAATTCCCCTTGACCTCCAAAACACCTGCTGAAAAATATTCATAATTGTAATTGTGTTTACAGGTGTCTGAGACAAAATCACCATAGACCAGTACATAATCGTTGGCATCGTTCATACGAAAGTAACCGTTGCTGTAGCTATAGCCACTGTCCTGGACCGCATCCGGGGTTTGAATCCGCAGATCCCCTTTGACGATCAGGGTGCCGTTGTTGATGTCGATTGAACCGGAAGATTGGATAAGATCCCCCCTGACAACCAATTCTCCGCCATTGATATTAACAGTGCCGCCATTGACGATCAGATTGCCATCAATAACAATTGTTTCCCCTTCCGTGTCCAGAGTCCCACTACTTAGCACAACATTCTCTGAAATGTTGGAATCTAATACACCAACAGTAAAATAATGGGTTGTGTCTGAGTAGTAATCGGAGCACTCAGTTCCTGATGGTCGGAACGTGCTAACGTAGACACTGCCGTCGATTCCACATGTTGCCGTATAAGAAGCCAACGCCAGTGTTGTCGAAGGTGGAACATAAGTTCCCTGGTCAGATATTACAACAGTACGGGTGGCAGTATATCCCTGGTAATCGGCAGTGAGATTAATTGATGTACTGTAGTCAACACCAGATGCGGACAGCAAACCACTGCTGTTTATGGAAGCGCTGCTGCTGTCATCAACCTGCCAGTCAGCGGCTGAAACAACCTCACTGCTGCCGTCTTCGTACAGCAGGGCAAATTGGTACTGGGCCGTACCGTATTCATCGACTGTTCTTGGACCGGAAATTTCGACAAAGGAAACAATCTGTTCAGTCTCTTCGGAAATAGTCACATCCTCCAGATAAGACAAAATATATGGAATCGGGTTTAAAGTACCATCTTTCGTATAGGATGCATAAGTCGTCTGCCCTGGCCGAACTTCAACATGGACATGCCAAGCGTCGTTTGTCCCCTGTGCCCCCTGAATTCCTAAACGATCACCAACGGCTACATAGTCGCCAACGGAAACCTCTGTCTGATATGCATGAAGATAAATAACACTGATGTTTTTGACTGCGTCATAAACAACTACGCGGTTGTAAGTTGAATTATTTTCCGCTGCAAATACTTTTCCGCTTGTCACCGCATAAAAGGGTTCAAGGTAATTGTCGGGATTGCCGCCTGCAACATTTTTGGTTTGCATATCAATCCCGGAATGGCCAATCCCTCCATAATCTTCGGGATTGTCACCCCAGTTATTGTAATTGTAGAAAACACCATTTTCACCATCAAGTTCACCATATTGTTTATTAAATAAATAACAGGCTATCTTTTGATTATCAGTAGCATTATCACTGATATTGTAGCTTGGAAAATTAGTGGATGCTTCGCTATTACAGGGGACAACGGTATTCAGTTCTGTTTCACTTATGGCAGCCGATGTTTTTTTTACAAACACAGAGCGGCAAAAAGTTTCATTTTCATATTCAAAGGTCAGGTTAACCCGGGTTTCCTGAGGAACTTCCGGGACCCATAACCTACCGTCAGCTGCTAAATATATATTGATGCTGTCGTTGTACAGCCAGTCATACGACCAGTTACCCATCGGTGCAATTTTTTCGATTGTTCCGTTAACATATGTGACCTCAATCGAATAGTAAGCGTTTTCTTTTTCCCGGATGGCATTAGGCCCTATAATATCTACACCGGCTATACCACCGTTGGCAGCACCGGTCGTAGTTGAACGAATGAGGGTGCCATGATAGTTAGATACTTCCAACTGTACTTGATAAGCCTGGTCCGGTTGTGTATATGTGGTGGTGGTTGATGTAACTTTTGATCCGTCCGGATGGGTCCATACATAGCTGAGTCCGGTGCCGGAAGGATCATCTGCTGATGCTGTTAATGTGACTTGATCACCAATGGCAGGTGATGCAGGTTGAATATCAATTTGCAAATTAGCGGGCATTAGATTTGCGTCATTTGAAACGTCAAATTTATAACGTCTAACCCAGCGACTGCCCAATGACGAAATCATTTCAATAATCAAATCATTGGTGCCTGCAGGCAGTTCAATATCAATATTTGATGAATTACTGACAACTTCATCATTAAGTGTCCATTTGTACGTTATATCGCCAAAAAGAAGATTACCATCCAGAGCCATGTTTACTTCGGGCGGTGTCAAAGAAACTGAAAGCTGGTAAGGGCCTTGAAGAACAGTGTCTCCATCGGGGAGACCATTGATTACAGGTTTAAAAATTTGCATCCCAGGTGCAGCCCAGCTTAACATCGGTAATTTTTTTGCAAATACGACACCTTTATCAAAGTATTGATAAGCATAGGTATCACCGGTGTTATCCGTTGCAGTTTGAGCATCGTTAATCGGAAAGCCTAATAGATCGCTGTTTTTTTTCTCCGGGTTATCTGCACTTTCAGCATTGTAAAAATTACGAATATATCCCAGCCATCGATCTAATTTTACAACATTCAAATCCGGCCTGACAATTAAATCAAACTCTGGAAAATGTTGACGCCATCCGCCGTTAAAACCAAGCATCATGGCGGAAGCACTGTCACTATCTGAAATAGGAGCTGTATAATCTTCGTCAAATTTGCTTTTTAAATTCGTTAATGCAATAGTTAACCCTTTGGAATCATTTATAAATGAGACACCCAAACCTCTTCCGATCCAATATGCGTTTCCATTAAAATTAAAGCTGGCCTTTTTTCCCATGAACATATGAGATATTTGACGGGCGTAATGATGGGCAATTTTGCCCATTGCATCTTTCCATTTGCCCAGAGAATCAGAATCAATTTCAGGAAAAGGTCTATAGTCCAAATAACCGGTTTGTTCGCACATTGATGAGCCCAAAAAAGATTCATTTCGAACATCGGGTACCTTTATTTCACTGAGTGCATTTTCAAGTGAAATATGAAAAGAATCCTCGTTTTCATAAAAGTCGCGAAATACACTTTCCAAAAACATTAAATAGTTTTTTGCTTTTTCTGTATGCTCCTGAACGATACTGTCATTTACACTATCATGGAAAAGTATTTTTCCCCACTCTTCATAAAATGTATCTTCGCTGAAAGGTTCAAGGGGTATTTCACTAAATCCGCCAAGGTCATTGTCGATTACATAGCCTCCTTTGTAAGGATAACCGATATCATAGGGTCTAGTGTGCCAGCGATTACACCTGTTGTAAATTGAATCAAAATTTCCAGATGCTGCCTTAGCCATCATATCAAGCAGATCATTATTTGCAGAATTAGGCCATGTTTGAGAAAAACCATTGTTGAAAAGTGTATGACCAATATAAAAGAATAAATAGGCTTGCCGAAGGTCAGTATATCCAAGAACCGAGTCCATAGCACTGATTGTTAAATCAATAATAGCATTAACAGCACTAGGTGCGGAAAGAATCGTCGGTCCGGTAAGAAAACCATAGAGAGAAAACAGATCACCAGCATGCGTACCGTTTAGCAGCTCTCCTGTAAGATATTCACCAAATTCTTTTAGACTTGGCACTCCATCTTTTATTAAATCAATAGCGCCAATACAATTATAAAAATCAGATTTAGATTTTGCTGATTCAGTATACTCTTTCAGGACAATCATCATGTTAGCCAAGGCTTCCATTTCCTCAGATCTCTCAATAACATGAGACCATGCATTAATAATATTTTGATCAGAAAATACTTCTAAAAGATTTTTACCATAATAGAATTCAAGGGCGATCTTATATCTTACATATAGTGGAAGCAGAAGATCTCCTATGGTTACATTTAAGCCATCATCATGGGTTGAGTAATAATTTACTTTAGTTTCTAACAACTCCTTGGTAATATATGCGTCGTCCAGCCAGCCTTCTGAGTCGATAATATCATGAAACTCAGTTTCAGAATAATCATCATGTGCTGCAGCCTTTTCAACAGTATCTGCAATATTATCTATGGATACACCATAATAATCTGAAGCATAAAGAAAATTAGCAAAGAGAAAAAATATGGAAATTAATGCTGAACAAAATAAATATACAGTTTTTTTATGCAAAACAAGCTCCTTTAACACCTATGACCGCAACGGTTGCATTTATTAGGTTTGATCATAACTTCGGGCTGGGATTGGTCATAAGATCGGCCACAACGTAGGTTGGGTTGAACGAAGTGAAACCCAACAACTTATCGGTGTTGGGTTTCGTTCCTCAACCCAACCTGCCGGAAACTCGTATGGCCTAAAATATGACCAAGGCCCATTTTTATTTTTCACCGATTTTTATTCAAATTTATGATGTGAACCGCTTCTTCAATTCCAATTTTTCCGTCTTTATTCATATCTGCGGCCCTATTATCATGTATATCTGCTCCTTTTCCAGACAGAAGTTTCAATGCCAAAACAGAATCCACCATGTTTACTTCATTATCACAGTTAATATCACCGGCTTCAAATTTTGAGCTTGAATATATATTTTCAGCATACCCTTCAAGGCTGGTGCATGAGTACATTATTCTGCTGCTGTCGCCATATCCGTCATTATCAAAATCCCGATACAGTGTTTTCAGGGATTCATGGTCGCAAGTATACGTATTGAGAGGATCCGGGTCATTATGATCAAGGATTTCATCCAGATCATAATCCGGGAATTGGCTTGATGAAGAAATGGTGAAATCGTTCAAGTGATGATTAAAGAGTTGTGTGATAACTACGCCGGTTGAAAAGAGTATCCCTGCATTCGTGTCATTGGTAATTTCCAGAATATTGAAATGGGAACGGTTACAAGATGCTGTGCTAAAAGAGACCGTTTGTTTGGCCGTACCGCTCAACAAAACCCGATGTGTACCAGTGGCTTGAAAATTTATATAATCCTTAGCAGTTGAGCTGGAAACAGTTGATTTTTGGGTGAAATCGCCTTTGACTTCCAGCGTTCCGGAAGTTAAAAGAGCCCCATGACCGTAATACGAATCCATCACAAAGTTGCCGTGTACCAGGACGTTGTCAGCGCTGTTGGTCATGTTGAGTGTGCCGGAAGAGTATTTATATGTCGTCGCCCCTTGGGCATCCGTCGAAGCGGTCTGGATCCGGTAGTCCCCGTCAACCACCAGGGTGCCGCCGGTGACCGTCAGGGTGCCGCCGGAGTGGATCAAGTCGCCTTTGACGGTCAAGGTCTTACCGTTGAGATCCAGGGTTGAGGATGCCAAGTAAAGGTTTTGATCCACAACCTGGTCCTGCTGTAATGTCCAGTCGCCGGAGAGGGAGTCCAAGATCAGGTCATATTTCCAGTTGCCCTGGCTGATCAACGCATTGCCGGACAGCGATAAATTGTTGCTGTTAACAATCGGTGTGGTTGTCGGTGCCATTTCGCCTGTGACAATGACACGGCT
>NZ_JACADJ010000030.1:0-4700 GCF_013389365.1 Desulfobacter latus | reverse complement strand
TCGTCGCTGTTAGTCATGTTGAGTCTGCCGGAAGAGTAGCTGTAGGTTGTCGTCCCTTGATCATCTGTAGAAGCCCTCTGTATCCGGTAGTCCCCTTCAACCACCAGGGTGCCGCCGGTGACCGTCAGGGTGCCGCCCGAATGAATCAAGTCGCCTTTGACAACGAGTGTTCGTCCCTGAAGATCAAGCGTACCTCCCGTCAATTTGAGGTTGGCATACAGGGTCCCATACGGATTGCTGCTGGATGAAATCACGGCTGTGGTTAAAATTTCTTCCGGGCCTGTTTTCAACGGATGGGTGTTCAACGCTTCTTCAAGAGTGTTGATCTTGCCGTCTCCATCCGGGTCGGCGTCTCCGGTTGTCACGTTGATGCTTCCGAAAAATTCGATTTCCCATGAATCGGACAGCCCGTCAGCGTCAATATCATTGGGATCCGGTACGGAAATCGTCAGGATATTACTCATGCCGCCATCAACCTTATACCAGAACTTGAAGGTCCCGTAAGACCCCAGGCTGCGTTTGTTGATCGTTGTGCTGTATTTATCTTCGACTAACGGCCAGGATGAGCTGTTGTTACTGTACGTCGCTATTGCGCTGCTCTCTTTGCCATTAGTGTTCTGCGCATAAAGAACCGCAGCGTCATAATCGGTGTCACCGCTCATGCTCAGGCTGAAGGTCAGGGTGGTGTCGGTTTCCGTTACAGTCGTGGTGAGCGTTCCGTGTTGTGGAAGGTAGTTGATGTCAACAGCGCCGGTTTTATGTGATCCGTCCGGGTAGGTCAGGTCCAGGGTTAAAATACCATCAGCACTGGTTTCGGCAGTCGCCTGAAGATTCAGGTAAAAATATTTGGGAACATCGTTTTCGACATCAATGGGCGTCATGACGCCGGTATAGTCTTCCGCCGAGAGATCCAGTGTGCTGCTGCTGCCGTCACTTTTCCAGGTCCATGTCGCATTGATGGCGCGGCCATCCCGATCGGCATCGTAAATACCGTCAGGCCGCAGGGTAAATTGATTGCTGTCAGGATCATCGCGGGTGACTTGGATATCTGTTGAATTCTGCTCCAGATATTTCAAAAACAGGTAACTGGCCAATTCCCGTTTGAGATGCGCAACATCAATATTGCGTATTGTTGTAAACAAGGCAGAAGTGCCGTATGCGGCCATTATTTGTTCTGTTGTTGCTGCATTTGAAAAAATGGATTGATGAGAGGCGGCGTAATAATTCAAACCCTTAAATACGGGGTCATTGGCCAGTTCCCCGGTTGGCGCATAGGCGGCAAAGGAATCTAAACTGATTGCACCACCCTCAAGAATGTCCGATGGGATAACACCGTTTTCAACTTTGCAAAAGTAATAATGAAATAAGAGATGGGCGCCTTTGGAGGTGTCATGTAAGCCATTGCCGAGAAACATCATTGAGTCATAGAATATTATCCCGGGAGCCATGACGAGGCTGAGACCTCCCCCAAGCAGTCCGCCTATGCCGGTGGCGGTATTTTTGAGTATCTGTGCTACGTCAGAGGCACCACCATACGCTTCGTAAATGCGTATGCTCAAGTCCAAACCGATTCCAAGGGTATCAAGTTTATCGGGTTTGAAGCTCCAGGATCCTAAATTGTCGGTCATGCCGGCTTCTAACAGAGACAGGACTTTTGAGTCAGTATAGCTTTCAAGCATGCCATCAGAAGAAAGAACATTGAAAAACGAGGTGCTGCCGCTACCGAGGAGTGTTTTGACGATAAAGTTACGATTCAGGGCCTGGTTAATCTTCAAAATTTCGGCTTGGATACACACCGCTCTATCGTAAGATGCAGATAAGGAAACGTCATTTTTACCAATCTCATAATAGAAGTCATCTTCCCATTCAATAATGCTGTCTTGGGCACTTTCCAGGGCAATAATATCTTTCATTGCTTCGCGGATTGTGCTGTCTGAACCGAAAGGGATGTAGGTCTCTTCGATAACACCTTCGCTGGTCTCTGCCAGAAGGGTGGTCGGGTTCCCGATTTCCGGTTGGTAGCCCCAGTCGATTGCAGCGTTGGCCATATCTTCCGTTATGGGGGTAGCTGGAGAAGATTGTTTTGCCCAGGCAAGAATTTCCTGAACATAATCCGCTTTATCTCCTTCAGGAACACCGGGTAATTGTGTGTCTTCGCCAAATAGCGACCAGCCGGGGTAATCCATGGGTACGTATTGAGGTGGCTTCGCATTGACCTGTACTGAAATTAGAAGTGAAAAACACAAAAATACCCCGATGAAAATTTTATGCACTGTTTCATTCCTCCTTGGCCGAGTGTTACCTGAGCAAATATTATTAATTGATGACAGTGGTAATTCTTATTGTCGCATCAACCGAAATTGTTTCTTTGAGACGAGAACCTTAAGCAAAAAACATACCCTGTCTTTGTTCAGTACCACTTGATGATCCAGCTTTTCGTCCAATCACGTAAAAATAATGGGCTCTATACTATGATTTTCAAATAAAGTTTCGTTCAAAAAATTTAATAAGCGGATGAAACCATTATAAATAAAAAATTAGATTGTCGAGTGTCACCAATACCACTTTTATACAGAGACGTTTGTGACTTTTCGCTATTATGCCTTTACAAAAACAGGCTCATGGAACTTCCTTTTAAAGAGATGTTGACAATTTAGGGAAGTTATCTGCCCATTTTTGTCATTTATAGAATTGTTGAGCAGGATCACTCTCGTGATTTATGATTTGGGAATGAACCTCTCCAATGATATGTATTAATAAATCCGGAGTGACCCGGCAGGAACTTGAAGATCATTTACAGCATGTTTTTGAAACCCATGGATTCATCGTGTACAGCCTTTATGGGAGGTAAAGCCGGATTGGGCGGTGAAAATTTTAAAGTTTAAAGAAACGAAATCCTTTATTTGCTGCAACATAGATGATACATGCCGTTACTTTAAATTCAGGGAACATTTTCAACGCATCTTTTTTATAGCCAAGAACCTGTGTGAGTTCATCATTTTTAGGTGTTTTAAGAGACAATATCCTGCCGGCCTCCCGGGAAGAGAGATACTTGAATTCAATAATGGTTTTTGTATCCTTGTACTTTGTATGGTATTTTCCTGTCATCTCCCAGTCACTTCGGCCCGAAGGGTAGTTTACCTCCATGGAAAAGGTAAAATACCGTGACAGGTACCGGGTACAGATCTCGTAAAAAGTGCAGCGGACAAAGTTTTCATTAATTTTGTCCCAGGCTTGGGCCGGAAACTGTCCAAGATAGGTTTCATAAAAGGCCGTAAATAATTTTTCGAGATCCGGTTTGGCAAGAAATTGCCTGAAAAATTGCGTATACCCTTTGGATACTTCGTAATTATTGAGTTCATTGTAATAATCAACAAATATTTCCCGCATGGTATTGTTGGGAAGGCACATTGAAAAGTCATCAAAACAAGTGACCATACCAAGATAAAAAAGTGAAACCGGATAATAGTCTTTTTCAAAAAATTTATGCATATTGAACTTGGAAACAAGTTGTTTCAGGTCATATTCCAGGGCATTATCAAAAACCAGGGCATCCATCATGGCATCCGTATTTTCTTTAACCGTTGTAAGCCTTTGAATCCAGGACACATCGGTTTTAAGATTATCGTCTATCAGTTCTCTTGGTATTTGCCCTCCATTAACAACAAGGTGTTTTAAAAAAAAGGTGACAATGGTGGAATTATATAAAGTTTGTTCAACATCGGGTAAAAACCGGTACCCGTCATAATGGTTCTCCATTATTTCAAGTATTTCCGGCATGCGGGCTGAATCAAAGCCATAGGATTTAAACACATGGGAAAGATAATCTTTTGTTTCCTTATGGGTAAACCCCATCATGTTTGCAAATTGTTTTTGCAAGGTAATCATCTGCGCAATATTAAAGCCTGATGTCAAATCATCAATGGTAATGGGTAACACACCCGTGATAAACACCTTGCCGATGCTTTGCATTTCAACGCCTGATTTGATGACCTTAAAAAAGGAGCGCAAAAAAGAGTCCCCCGTGGTCAGTGCCTTGTATAGATCATCATTACGGGAGGTGATCAGTTGGTTGGTGAAATTGTCGTATTCGTCGATAATCAAGTAAAGGGGGGGGAGCTTGTACTCATCAACGGCTTCGATTATAATCTGAAGCTGGTTTGCAACCGGCATATCCATTGCAATATTCAAATCGCCAAGCAATGCGCCATAACGACTTAGAAACTTCTTGATGGTCGGACTCTGGGTTGCAATAAAATTATCTTCAATCACCCGGACGTCAGGTTTGACAGAGACCACAGAAAAATTTAAGCGCATCACCATAAACGCGTTTTTTAGCTGTGTGGGATTTTGTCCGATCCAGGTTTTGCCAAAAAGAGAATTAAACTTATCTTTGCGGTTGATGTCGTAATAACACTCAAGGGTGGAACACCAAAGGCTTTTGCCAAAGCGCCGGGGACGGAGGAATACAGGGGCATTCCACTCTTCAAGAACACTGATGTAAAATGTTTTGTCAACATAGTAAAACCCTTGTTCCTGTATCTGCTCAAAATTTCCTACAGCATATGGAATTTTTTTCATAAAATGCGGCAAGGAAACCCCTGAGTCTTTAGCTCAGGGGAGGAATTGCCGTCCTCCTTATAATTAAGATAGTAGCCCAGGCACCGGACCTTAGCACGTCGTATTGTAGGAATAACCGT
>NZ_JACADJ010000029.1 GCF_013389365.1 Desulfobacter latus | reverse complement strand
CTTATAAGGATAAGGAATAGAGGCTGTGGGTTTCAGCCATTTAAAGTGCTTGCATTTTAATAAAAAAATTCTATTTGAGTCGTAAGTTTAATTCTTTAAATTACTATTTGATATAATTTTGTAACCTGACGCTTGATCCTTTTGTCAATTTCAGGCTGAATTTGACAATTTTCGTGGACTGATACATAGTTCATATATTTCTTAACCTATTAAATAAATAATACTATGAACACAGTTTTCACCCAAGTCAAAAATGCGTTGGGCAAGCCCTATGACGACCTTCACTTTCTATTAAATTGTTTTAAAGAAGTGCTGGAAGAAAATAATCAGCACCAGCTGGTTGATTTGCTTCCGTGGCTGAATTCGACGGTGCCGTCAGAGCCGGACCTGACAAGCAATAAATACATCCATATGATGTCGATGTGTTTTCAGCTGTTAAATCTGGTTGAGGTGAATGGGGCCGTACAAAGCCGCCGCCATAAAGAAGATGAGGACATGGCCCAGGTGAACGGACTGTGGGCCAATCAGTTTCAATACCTGACATCCAGGGGGATCACCGAGTCCCAAATTTTAAAGGTATTGCCTGACGTGCTGGTCGAACCGGTTTTGACCGCACATCCCACAGAAGCCAAACGCGCGGTGGTGTTACAGGAATACCGCGCGTTATACCTGCTGCTGGTTAAGCGCGAGAACCGGATGTACACCCGAATTGAACAAGCGGATATTCGGCAGGAGATCAAACAGATATTGCATCGCTTGTGGCATGTCGGAGAGATATATATTGAAAAGCCGCGATTGGCGTCGGAGCTGAACAATATTCTGCACTATCTGACCCATGTGTTTCCCAGTGTGATTATGATTCTGGATAAGCGGTTGCGCCAGGCCTGGAAAGAGTCCGGATTTGATCCGAATGCGCTGAATAATTCGGATGTACTTCCGGTATTGTCGTTTGGAAACTGGGTTGGCGGAGACCGTGACGGACATCCGCTGGTGACACCGGAGATCACCCGACAGACGCTTGAAAAACTTCGTATTCATGCGTTTTATATCATTAGAAATGAATTGAAATGTCTGGCGCAAAAGCTGAGCATTTATCACAATATTTCGGATGTAAGCAAGAATTTTGCGGCGCGGATTAAAGAACTCCAGGAGGAAATCGGCGTGAATGCCGATGTTGAACTTGAAGAACATGCCGAGGAGATCTTTAAGGCGTATGTGCTCGTTTTGATTCAGAAAATTCCCATTGATCTGAGCCGGGAGTTCAATTTTGAATTGGAAGATAAACCGAATAGTTACATCAAGTCCGTTGATTTGATTGCCGACTTGAGCTTGCTTCACGACGAGTTGGAAAGATGCGGGATCGGCCAGGTCGCCCATGTTGATGTTGGGTGGGCAAAACGAATTTTGAAGATTTTCGGGTTTTATTTAGCAAAGTTGGATATCCGTCAAAACAGTGATTATCATGAGAAGGCCTTGAAACAGTTGGTGACCGCATCACTGGGGGCTGACGCAGCCGCACGGATCGAAGATTCCCAGGAGGCCAGGCGGGCTTTCCTGGATCAGGAACTGAAAATCAACCGTCCGTTTCTGGTGCAGCATAAAAGCCTTGATCCGGAAGGACGAAATGTGATTGGGACCTTTGAGGTCGTCAGTGATCATGTTCAACGGTACACCTCCAATGCGTTTGGAAAGCTGATTGTGAGTATGACCCGAAATACCGAGGATCTGCTCACCGTTTACCTGTTCATGCGCGAAGTGGGTTTAATTGTGAAAAAAGAGGGCCGGCTCGGGGCGGTTCTGCCTGTTGTGCCGCTCTTTGAAACGATCGAAGACTTGAAGGCCGGCCCAGGCATTATGGATGATTTCCTGAGCTGTTCAATTGTGAAAAACAGTTTGCAGATGCAATCGTCGGAGAATCCCAATGGCGAATTGATTCAGGATGTGATGATCGGTTATTCCGACAGTAATAAGGACGGCGGAATGCTGGCCAGCGCCTGGTGCTTGTTTGAGGCACAGAAAGAATTGACCGGAACAGGCGAAAAACACGGTGTGAAAATCCGTTTTTTCCATGGTACCGGGGGGAGCATCAGCCGCGGTGCGGGGCCAAGCCATTGGTTTATCAAAACTTTGCCGCACGGATCAATCAATGGGAAGTTTCGTGTCACAGAGCAGGGCGAGACGATCGAACGAAAATATGCCAACCTGGTCAATGCGGCCTATAACCTGGAGCTGATGGTTTCAAGTGTCACCGCCCAAACCGTGTTGCACGAAAATACAAAAGGCAAGCGAGAAGACGTTGAAAGCTTATTCCGGCGGTTAGGTGATCGGGGCCGCCATTATTACCTGCAACTGATTTCCGATCCTGATTTTATCACCTTCTTTTCCCAGGCAACCCCGATTGATGTGATTGAGTCCAGCAAGATTGGTTCCCGCCCGGCACGTCGTACCGGGAAACGTTGCATGGAGGACCTCCGGGCAATTCCCTGGGTGTTCAGCTGGTCCCAATCGCGCTTCAATATTACCAGTTGGTACGGTGTTGGGTCCACGTTGAATGAGTTGAAAAACGAACACCCGGAAGAATATGAAAATTTACTTAATTTTGTTGAATATGATCCCTTGATTCGTTATGTAATGACCAATTTGGATAGCAGCCTGGCATCGACGGATGTACGGATTATGGAAAAGTATGCGTCGCTGGTTGAAGCGGTTCAGATTCGCGAGCGAATCATGGAGATGATTAAAACCGAGCTGTACTTAACGCGCAAGATGCTGGCTGATCTGTTGAAACGGCCCATTAACGAACGCCGCATTAATCATTATTACTCAACCATACTCAGGGCCGAGGCCCTTAATAATTTGCACGATGCGCAGGTTGAACTGCTGCGGAAATGGCGCAAAGCTAAAAAGGCGACGTCCAAAGAAGAAGATCATTATCTGTTTGCCCTTTTGCAGTGTGTTAATGCCATTGCCAACGCGCTTGGTGCAACAGGTTGATATGAATCAAAATCAGAACTATAATAAATTGATTGCGCAAATCAATCACCTTGAAGATCAGTTAGATAAAAAGCCTTTTCTTAACCAGGAACGGGATTTGATCCATAGTGTCTGCGAACGGCTTGGGAAAATTATCGAACGCATACAGACCGATGAAGCGCTTAAAGAGGTGGAAGCCGGCATAAAAGACCGGTACCGGTTTCAGAATATTATCGGCATGAGTCCGGCCATGCAGAACGTATATGATCAGATACTGACCGCTGCCAAATCCGATGCCAATGTTTCCATCTACGGGGCGTCCGGTACAGGTAAAGAACTGGTTGCCAGAGCCATTCATGATATGAGCCCCCGGAATGCCGAGGAATTTGTGACCATTAACTGCGGCGCCATTCCTGAACCGCTGATGGAAAGCGAATTTTTTGGCTATAAAAAAGGCGCCTTTACCGGTGCGGCATTTGACAAACACGGATATCTGGATCTGGCAGATACCGGTACCTTGTTTCTGGATGAGATCGGAGACCTGCCGGTAGGCATGCAGGTCAAATTGCTGCGGGCCATTGACGGCGGCGGATACTATCCCATCGGCAGCCAATCCAAGCATAGATCGGATTTCCGGATTGTTGCCGCCACCAACAAAAATTTAAAACAACTGGTTGGTGACGGATTTATGCGGGAGGATTTCTATTACCGTATTCAGGTCATTCCCATCTTTCTCCCCCCGTTAAAAGATCGAAAAGAAGATATTCCACTCTTGCTTGATCATTTTACCGATATGTACGCCCAAGACAGTCCCGTTAAAAAAATTCCCAACCATATTACGACACAGATTCTCAATCACGACTGGCCCGGAAATATCCGTGAACTACAAAATGTTCTGTTACGTTTTTTTTCAACCGGGGAATTTGACATGTCAAACAGGATCGTCAATCCTGGAAAATCTGCTGATGCCAACCGTTCCGATTCAATCGCAGACAACAGTAACAACCTTTCGCATGCCATTGAAATGGTTGAAAAAGAACAGATTGTCAATGCACTGCAATCGACAAACGGGCATCGGTCCTGTGCGGCGGCAAAGCTTGGTATCTCCCGAAGCACCTTGTTTCGCCGCATGAAAAAGCATGGGTTAATATTGAAACAAAATGTTCAATATTGACACAATACGCATAAATCTCCTTTTTATATCTCCGGGACGCCCGCGCTCCCAAGTTAAGGTATTTCGGTTTCATTTCTAAGGCTTCCAAAATGCAATTATTGTTTCAATATTGACACGTTGCGTTGCGTCGTGTCAGGCAAGTCATTGGATAATAATAAAAAAATGATGTATTATTAAATAGATATATATAGTTATGTTGATTTAACAAAATTTGGCACTATTATTGCCTCGTCTCTCTCCAGTTACTAATATGGAGACTGTATGAAAATCCTTATTGTTGAAGATGACCCCCAGATTGTCACGTATATTCAAAGAAGACTGGAAACATGGGGGTATGACCATCACGCCGTAAGCAATGGAACAGAGGCATTGCAAGACATTTTAAACACCGCATTTGATATTGTCTTACTGGATATCATGCTGCCGGACTACCTGGGATATGATCTCATCCCTGAATTGCGACAGATTGATCCGGATATCGACATTATCACCATGACCGGAGAGAGTTCCCGTGAACTAGAAAAACGTGTCAGAAAAGCGGGGGTTTTATACTACATGATTAAGCCGATTGAAACGCACAATCTCAAGCTTTTATTGGAACATCTGTGTAAACAACAGTAAAAAATGTTGGCCTTGGTCATATTTTAGGCCATACGGATTTCCGGTAGGTTGGGTTGAGGAACGAAACCCAACACCGATAAGTTGTTGGGTTTCACTTCGTTCAACCCAACCTACGCTGTGGCCGATGTTAGGACCAAACCCAAAATGTTGACTCTGTTGTTTATCAAAAAGGAGAAGCGAATGACCAAAGACAAAAGCCCCATGGATCAAGCCATCAAGGAGACCAGCATAAAAAATGGAAAATACCTGACTTTTTCCCTGGAACAGGAAGAATACGGCATCGGGATTCTAAAGGTAAAGGAAATCATCGGCATGATGCCCATTACATCCGTTCCCCGGACCCCGCGGTTCGTTAAAGGGGTGATTAACCTGAGAGGAAAAGTGATTCCCATTGTGGATTTGAGAGCCAAATTCGGCATGGAGAGCATTCCATATACCGAACGAACCTGCATTATCGTTGTAGAGATTGATTCCAAGGATGCCACGGTACTCATCGGCATCGTGGTGGATGCAGTATCTGAGGTTCTCAATATCCATGGAGATGAAATTGAAGACACCCCGGCCTTTGGTACCCATCTGGATACTGAATATATCATGGGGATGGCCAAAACAGAGGGCGGGGTCAAAATTCTGCTGAATATCGACCGGGTTCTTTCGATTAAAGAAATACAAAATATTCAAGGTGTTATGTGACAAATACAACCCCAGTGACAGCACTTTTAAAATAAAACATATTGATTAAAGAAAGGGAGTACAAAGATGAAAAATCTGAGTTTAGGAATTAAAATATCCGGGGGATTTGGGTTATTGATCCTCATGGCCATTGCGCTTGGCGGGATGGCGGTCTGGAAGATGAACACGGTTAAAACACAGAGTGTGATGCTGGCTGACGAATACGTCCCCGAAGTGGAGATGGCCATGGAACTCAGGGGGGCTGTAAACCGGCTGATGTATGAAATGCGGGGGTATGGATATACCGAGGACGACGCGTTCTATCAAAAAGCCCAGGAAGAGATGGCGGCTGTGGAAAAAGCATTGGACGCGGGAAGACTTCTGGATGAAAAAGCCGTGAATCTTGAAAAGCTCAAGGGTAATCTGGACCAGGCGACCCAGGGGATTCATGATTATAAGGCATTAATGGAAAAAACCGTGGACACCAGTGTCGAAATGGCAAAGAACCGCGAAACATTGTATAAATCCGCAGCCGAATACATGACCAACAGCAATGCCCTTCTGGCCCATGAAAACGAGTTATTTGAAACAAACTTGGCCGAACGGCAGCATAAAATCGCCCAGGTAAGCCAATTGGTTGATATCGGTACGAACGTCCGGGTGATGAACTATAAAGCCCAGGCCAATAATCAGCCGGACATGATTAATGCGGCGGCCGATAAACTGGACAGTGCCTTCACAGTACTCGATAACCTTCGATCCATCAGCAGTGATCAAGGAGACATCCGGCGCATTGATGCCACCGCATCCGCCGCCCGAAATTACCAGGATGCCATGAAGGCCTTTGCTCCGGAATTCAGAAAGGGTATGCTGGGGGATCATGATATACTGGCCCGGCTCAAGGCCCAAATGGACAAAAATGTAGCAGTCTATACGAACAATTGTAATGAATACCTCAAAGGGCAGCAGGAAAAATTAAGCCGGGATATGATGGATCGACACCATAAAATAACCCTGGTGAATGATGTGATAGATTTGGGAAATGATGCGCGTATCGGTGCATTTAAGGCCCAGGCACTGAGAAGTCCGGCAGTAATGAAAACCGCCATGGAACATTTTTTCAAAGTGAATGACAAACTGGATGCCCTCAAAGCCGTAACCCATTCATCAGAAAACCTGAAAAAAATTGAAGCGGTCCGGCAGGCCGGCAATACCTATAAAACCGCCATGTCTGATTTTCTAACCAACTGGATCCGGCGTGAGGAGATCGGTCATCAGCGTGTGAAAGCCTCTGAAATGACCATTGCCGCATGTAATACCACGGCTGATACCGGCATGTCCGCAACCAATGATGTTGCCGACGGCGCGGTCGCGTCCCTTGGCAATGCCTCCACAGTTATGACCATCGGTTTGATCGCCGCGCTTATTGTGGGATGTTTGATCGCATTTTTCATCACCCGGGGCATCACGGTACCGGTGAACCGGATTATCGCCGGTCTGAATGAAGGTGCCAATCAGGTGGCATCCGCCTCCTCGCAAGTATCGTCCTCCAGTCAGTCCATGGCGGAAGGCGCCTCCCAACAGGCAGCATCCATTGAAGAGACCTCTTCCTCCATGGAAGAGATGTCCTCCATGACCAAGAAGAACTCCGAAAATGCCAGCCATGCGGATCACCTCATGAAAGAAGCCAACCAGGTGGTTAAAACGGCCAATGATTCCATGGATGATTTAAATACCTCCATGAGCGAGATCTCAAAAGCCAGCGAGGAAACCTCCAAAATCATCAAAACCATTGATGAAATTGCATTCCAGACCAATCTTCTGGCATTGAATGCGGCGGTGGAAGCGGCCCGGGCCGGTGAAGCCGGGGCCGGATTTGCCGTGGTGGCGGATGAGGTCAGAAACCTTGCCATGAGAGCCGCGGAAGCCGCCAAAAATACCGCAACCTTAATTGAAGACACCGTAAAAAAGGTTAATCAGGGCGCTGAACTGGTCTCCACCACCAATGAGGCCTTTTCACAAGTGGCCCAAAGTTCCGGTAAAGTCGGGGAGATCGTGACCGAAATATCCGAAGCCTCCAATGAGCAGGCCAACGGCATTGAACAAGTCAATTTAGCGATCTCGGAAATGGATAAGGTGGTACAGCAGAATGCCGCCAATGCCGAGGAATCGGCGTCAGCATCAGAGGAAATGAGCGCCCAGGCCGAACAGCTCAAGGAGTATGTGGGGGACCTGGTACTTCTGGTCAAGGGCAGCGGCAGCCAAAACGAATCGATATCCGGACGGACGCATATCAAATCCATTGCTTCTTCCCCAACATCCATGTATGCGACGAAGAAAAAGACGTTGGGCCAGGCATCATCCAGAGAGGTCCGGCCGGACCAGGTGATTCCGCTGGATGACGATGATTTTACTGATTTTTAATCCAGTTCCCAAATAACTTAGCCTAGGCGCGCGGGCGTCCTGCCGGTATCGTTACTGCGGGCGGGACGCCCGCGCGCCCGGATCCTGAAATATGACCAAGGCCGGATACTCAATTCTTGATTTTGGATAATGTGTAATGGTCAACGATAAATACAAAAACGATTTTTGGACTCAGATTCCCGGGCTTAAATTTCCTGGAATGCGGTCCTACCAGGTGACCGTGGCGGTTATATTCGGATTGATCGGATTCTTCGTTAATTTTCTGGACATTGAATTTTTAAAAACCGGTGACTTTAAAATCAGCATTCTGCCGGGGGTATTTTTTCCCCTGATCATTGCCTTGGCCTGGGGCTGGCGCTACGGACTGCTTTGCGCCCTGGCCGGCGGATGCCAGACCATGTGGTGGCTCTGGTACGGGGACGGCTGGGGGATCTTTTACGCGGTACCGATTTTCACCTTATGGATTGTCTGGCACGGCTGGTGGGCCGACCGCCGCTCCGACAGCTCGCCCTGGTATATGACATCCTTTGCCGTGGAGATTCCGTTCCGTATCGTTTGTGAACTTGGCTTTCTGATGCTATTTCCATGGCTGCTCTCTTTGAATCCACCGCCCTGGGATTCCTTGCTGCTACAGGACCATGTGAGTTCGGCCTGGCTCCGGACGGTGGGCATCAAACACACGGTAACGGCCTATCTTTTTCTGATGGTGGCCTATGTACTCCTCAGCCTGGGATCTGTCCGGCATTTTTTCGGCCTGTCATCACGACGGGCCCAGGCCGATACCATGGTCATATATATCACGGCCATGCTGTTCGGCCTGGTTTTGTGGATACTGGATGTGCTGACGAATTACTTTTTTTTCCCCAATACGGGACAAACCTTCTGGGGCCTTGCCGTGCATGGGGCAAGCCCCAAAGAGCTGTTTTTTAGATCCTTTTATGTGATCGCCGCCTTGCTTGTTGGGATTGTGCTGGATCGCTTTAACCGCAACCGCGTCAGACTGCAGGAGCGCCTCGACCACCAGAACCGTGTGCTGGCAGCCATCCGTAACGTCAACCAGCTCATTGTCGGAGAAAAGGATTCGGACCGTCTTTTAAATAAAGCGTGCGCCCTGCTGGTGGAAACCCGCGGCTTTTATAACGCATGGATCGCTTTAACCGTGGACGGGCGGCCAAAGGAACCATTTTATCATGTGGGGTTTAACGGCGAATTTATTCCCATGGCCGAACGTCTGCTTGCCGGGGATATACCGGCCTGCGCCAAAGCGGTGCACAGGTCCGGCAATGTTCAGGTAAAAGAAAATCCGTTACACCATTGCAAGGGGTGCCCACTGAGTGATTCCTATATCGTTCGGGCCGGATTGTGCGTGGGACTGAATTACGCAGACAGAAATTTTGGCTGGCTCAGCCTCTCCTGTCCCAGCGAATTTGCCCACGATGCCGAAGAACACGACCTCATAAAGGAAGTGGCCGGCGACATTGCCTTTGCCCTGTGGTCCATTGAAAACGATAATCAACGTAAAACCGTTGAACGTCGATACGCAGACGTATTGGCGGTTTCTGTGGATGCGGTGGTGGCCACGGATATGGATGACAGGATCACGGTGTTCAACCCCAGCGCGGAAAAAATGTTTAATTGCCAGGCACAAGAGGCCCTGGGGTCCCCCATCACCCGCTTTTGCCCTGAAGATTGCCTGGCCGAACGGGAACAAATGATGCGCCGTTTGCATGAAACCGGGGAAGTAGCCAGTTATGAGTCTGAAAGATTGACTGCCGATGGCCAACGGATATGGGTGGAATTCTCAAAGAGCATCAGTCGAGATGATCTGGGGCATCCACAGGGCATTAATTCTATTTTACGGGATATCAGCGAACGGAAAAAAATGGAACAAGAGGCGTTTCGGTTACAAAAACAGATGCAGCAAGCTCAAAAAATGGAATCCATTGGTTCTCTGGCCGGCGGTATTGCCCATGATTTTAACAATATCCTTTTTCCGATTGTTGGGTTTTCACAAATGCTGATGGAAGATTTTTCTGAAGACAGCACCGCATATCAACATGCCAGGGAAATCCTGACAGCAGCCGGAAGGGCGACCGAGCTTGTCAAGCAGATTCTTTCTTTCAGCCGTCAATCCGAAGACAAAAATATACCGGTCCGATTTCAAAGTATTGTCAAAGAGGTGTTGAAGCTGTGCCGGTCAACCATCCCAAGCAATATAACCATCCATCAGGAGATCAATTCCCAATGCGGTTATATAACGGCAAACCCGACACAACTGCACCAGATTCTCATGAACCTGATGACCAATGCCTATCATGCCATTGCGCCGGACCATGGAGAAATATCATTAAGGCTTTGTGAAAAAGAATTTTGCCGGGAAGATATCCCGGCCTTTTCACTCGAACCCGGCCGATACGTGATGCTGTCCGTTTCCGATACAGGTGAAGGGATTGCCCCTGACATCATCGATAAAATATTTGATCCCTACTTTACCACCAAGGAGAAAGGCAAAGGTACGGGATTGGGGCTTTCTGTTGTTCACGGCATTATTAATACCTATGGCGGTGAGATAAAAGTGTACAGTGAAATCGGGCAAGGAACGACCTTTAATGTCTATCTTCCTT
Organism: Desulfobacter latus; assembly: GCF_013389365.1. Lineage (GTDB taxonomy): Bacteria > Desulfobacterota > Desulfobacteria > Desulfobacterales > Desulfobacteraceae > Desulfobacter > Desulfobacter latus. The sequence continues at coordinate 31,721 of NZ_JACADJ010000029.1, read as the reverse complement.
TAAAAGAAAAAGCGGTTGAACCCCCAACTGCCCAAAAGACGAAAATCAATCCCACGGGTACTGAACATATTCTTCTGGTTGATGACGAGAAACCGATTGTTCAGATGGAGAAAACCATAATTGAACGCCTTGGCTATCAGGTAACATCCCGTACCGGCAGTATTGAAGCCCTGGAACTGTTCAAGGCAAAAGACGGGGCATTTGACCTGGTGATCACGGATATGACCATGCCCAACATGACCGGAGATCAATTGGCAAAAGAATTGTTGGCTGTTAATCCGGATATCCCGATCATCATAGTTACCGGGTTCAGTGAACGGATCAACAAAGATACCATAGAGACCCTGGGGATCAAAGGCGTTCTTATGAAACCTGTTGTAATATCTGATATGGCACTGGAAATTCGACGCGTATTAGACGAACGCCAAGGCATTGCTTAGGAATGGGGGCCTTGGTCATATTTTAGGCCATACGGGTTTTCGGTAGGTTGGGTTGAGGAACGCAACCCAACGTCGATAAGTTGTTGGGTTTCACTTCGTTCAACCCAACCTACGCTGTGGCCGATGTTATGAGCAAACCAGATTTTTTATTTTGGGCCAAACGATGATCATGACCGGAATGGGTCTTAAATAACTTGCTCTTTTGCTGTGTCGCAGGATATTCTGTATTGCTGAATCAAATTAATAAAATTTGGAAAAAAAATATGCCATATGAAATCATAATATCAACGACCGAAAGTCTAATCTCCGAACTTATCTTATCTGATCCGAATAAACCGGATTCGTTAAAACGGTTATTGCCGATCCTCAAATGTATTCATACCCAATGCACGAAAGCCGCCTTGAACTTCGAAGCAAAAAAAATCTTAACGGCCAGACATATCATTGATTCTATTTTAAAGAATGGACCAACGATTAACGGCAGCCGGTTTTCTGATCTGGAGCGTATTCTTTCTGAGTTCAGGGATCAGATAAAGCGTCTTGATCCCAACGAACTCGACAAGGCGATTGAGATGGAAGTCACAAAAAAACCGGATGATGAAACAGAGAATAGCGAATATAGTGAACTAGAGGTGAAGTTAGATGCGTTATCCATGCTGATTGCCGGGTTCTGCCCCGGGGAAATTCCTGATTTGGGACAAATGCTCAACACCCTTGATGATCTGATCAATATTTCTCAAGACAGTGATCTTAAAATTTTTTGTGACATTTCAAAATGCTGCAAAGCATATATAGAGGAGATGACGCTTAAAAACCTGGATGACACAAATCCGGTTGAAGAGGTCATTACCCTGTTAAAATCCATATTGACGTATTCGAAAAAAGGGGAAGCATTTACATTTGACTATTCAGATGTCCTTGAGATGCTGGAAGAGAATCTGTCAAGAGATGATATTAAAGAACAATCCGCGCAAATCGAAAAAGAAGACACCGATCATACCATTCAAAGCGCCCCTGAAAAAATTTCTGATGATGACATGGAAATCCTCACTGATTTTATTTCAGAGGCGGAAGAAAATTTGAATACAATTGAAGTCTCCTTGATCGAGCTGGAACATGATCCGGAAAATACAGATATCATTGATGACATATTCCGGCCGTTTCATACAATAAAAGGGGTTTCCGGGTTTTTATCCCTGACGAAAATCAACAAGCTTGCCCATGCCACCGAAAATTTGTTGGACAGTGCCCGAAGTGGTGATTTTATTATCAGCCATAGCGTCACAGATACGATTCTGGCGTCTGTAGACACCCTGAAGGCGCTTCTTGACAGGGTAAAGCAGGGTATTCAGACAGGTCACAGCGCGTCGGATGATGATATTGATGTCGATGCTTTACGGCGTCATCTCACGTATCTTCAGACATCCCTTACCAAAGGCGGAAAAGAGCCTTTGGGGCAAATCTTTGTCCGTAAAAAAGAGCTGACGTATTCCGACCTCGATCAGGCGCTTGAAATTCAAAATAAAAATTCGCATAAAAAACTCGGGGAGATTCTGGTTGAAGAGAAAAAGCTGGCACCTGAACAGGTTGCCTCAGCCTTGATGGAGCAGTCTCCCGTTAAAAAGAAAATGGATGTGCAGGTAAAGGTCAGCACGCAGAAACTGGATGATCTTGTGGATTATGCCGGAGAACTTGTTATTGCGCAATCCATGCTCCGGCAGCAGACTCAATCGGATGCCCTTATCAGTAAGACGGTTTCGCAATTGGGACAGATCGTAAACAATATGCAGAATATTGCCATGTCCATGCGTATGATTCCAATTAAGGCAACATTTATGAAGATGATCCGCCTGGTCCGCGATCTTTCTCGAAAATCCGGAAAAGAGATCCATTTATCCATGACCGGAGAAGATACTGAGATTGACAGAAATGTCGTCGATGCCCTTTATGAGCCCATGGTACATATGATCAGGAATGCCTGCGACCATGGAATTGAAGCACTCTCGGAACGATCAGAAGCAGGCAAGCCTGCCCAGGGCAATATACATCTTTACGCCTATCATAAAGGCGGGAATATTGTCATTGAAATTGAAGACGACGGTAAAGGCCTGGACAAAGATAAGATATTGGAAAAAGCCCAATCAACCGGATTGATTCAAGGCGATGAGCAAATGACCGATGCCCAGGTATTTGATCTGATCATGCAGCCGGGATTCTCCACGGCAAAACAGGTAACAGACGTATCCGGTCGCGGGGTAGGTATGGATGTGGTTAAAGATGGTATTGAAAAATTCCGCGGTCATCTTAGCATTGAGTCAAAAAAAGGAAAGGGCACTAAATTTATTATCAGCTTGCCCCTGACACTTGCGATCATTGACGGTATGCTGGTCGGCGTAGATGATGAAAGATATGTCATTCCCACCATTGCAATTCAGAAAGCCTTCAAACCAGGGCAGGGCGAATATTTTACTGTAGAAAATAAAGGAGAAATGGTCAAAGACCGGGGTAGTCTGATCCCTCTCATACGATTGAATGAGATTTACGGAACCAGTAACAACAAAAAATCCATAGATGCGTGTTTGGTTGTGGTGGTTGAATCAAAAGAGGAAAAAAGAGCCATCTTGATAGATGAACTTCTGGGTAAAGATGAGTACGTCATCAAAAGCCTGGGCCACAGTATGGATGATATTCAGGGTATTGCCGGCGGTGCGATTATGGCTGACGGAAAGGTGGGACTTATTTTAGATGTAGACGGCATTTTTTCTATTGTTTCTCAAAAATGATCTCATCAAGGGAAAAGGATTCTTAATGGCGAACAATATCAAGGTACTGGTGGTGGATGATTCTGCGGTTGTAAGGAAAATTTTCAAAGAGCAGTTGAATCGGCAAAAAGGAATAACGGTTATTGATACGGCACCAGATCCTTACGTCGCCCGGGATAAAATTATAAAGTTGAATCCTGATGTTATCACGCTTGATATAGAGATGCCGCGCATGGACGGTATCACGTTCTTGAAAAAATTGATGAAATATTATCCGCTTCCGGTGATCATCGTCAGTTCTTTGACAGCAAAAGGCAGTAAGCTTGCCATGGAAGCCTTGTCCATGGGGGCATTGGAGGTGATTTCCAAACCCAGTGCGGCGTATTCAGTCGGTGATATGAGTGTGCAGCTTGCAGAAAAGATCCGGGCCGTTCATGGTGTGAAATTAAAAAAGCAAACGGTCGTTAACCGGTTGAGCGCGTCTATTGCTAAACCATCCCTGGCATTGGCGGAAACGACAAACAAAATCATTGCGATCGGCGCATCCACTGGTGGAACCGAAGCGATTAAAAAAGTCGTCACCGCAATGCCGCACAATTCTCCCGGTATGGTCGTGGTGCAACATATGCCTCCTAAATTCACCACCTCGTTTGCAGAACGTTTAAATGAATTGTGTCAGGTGACCGTCAAAGAGGCCCGGAACGGAGATACGGTAACAAACGGCATCGTTCTTATCGCCCCAGGTAATTATCATATGCTCTTAAAAAGAAGCGGTGCCCGATATTACGTGGCGGTTAAAACCGGGCCACTTGTCCATTATCAGAGACCGGCGGTTGATATTCTGTTTCGATCCGTTGCAAGGTATGCCGGTGCAAATGCATTGGGTATCCTTTTAACCGGTATGGGAAAAGATGGGGCCCAGGGTTTGCTTGAGATGAAAAAAGCAGGTGCCGTAACAATTGCCCAGGATGAGGCTTCCAGTGTTGTGTATGGGATGCCCAAAGAGGCCAGGCAGATTGGCGCGGTTGATTATGTTGAAGATATTTTAAACATTGCGGATCGAACATGCTTGGTGTTACAGAAAATGTTTATGACTAAGGCCTAATTGGGAGAATGTGTATGAGTGAAAAGGGTATATTGCTTGAGTCAGGCACTAACGAGATGGAGCTTCTTGCAGTTTTAATAAATGGCCAGTCATTCGGGATTAATGTTGTCAAAGTCCAGTCGATTCAACAATATGATCCCAATCTCATTACGGCGTTACCCAATAAGGTGCCGGGTGTGCTTGGTATGCTTTTATACAGGGACCGTACAATACCGGTAATGGATTTAGCGCAAATACTTGATATCGAAGTAACACATAAAAGTGAAAAAGAAATCATTGTTGTCACTGAATTTAACAATGCTGTAAATGGTTTTAAAGTTCAAGGTGTTAAACGCATATTTCGATTGTCCTGGAAAGATCTGGTGCCATTTGATCAGGCGATCTGGAATACTGATTATTTTACAGGCTCTGTTGATATTGAAGAAGATCAAATACTTGTTATCGACCTTGAACATATTCTTTCAAATATTTTCCCTGATCTTATCATTGAAGACATTAATGAACAGAATCTTCTTAAAATTGAAGATATTGCAAGAGATCAACTGCAGATTATTTTCGCAGATGATTCTCCCACTATTCGAAAAGGTGTTTCCAACGCTTTAAAATCAGCCGGGTTTTCAAATATTACGGAGTTTGTGGATGGGGCCCAAGCGCTTAAGTATCTAAAAATCAAATTCAGCAACGGTGAACAAAATTTAGATAAGGTTGTTTTGATAAGTGATATCGAAATGCCCCGGATGGACGGATTGAGCCTATGCAGAAATGTGAAGCAGGACAAGAACCTTCGAGAGCTTTTTGTTGTGATGTTTTCAAGCCTGATCAATAAACAAATGATTGCAAAATGCGAAGGTGTCCAGGCTGATACATATGTCACCAAACCTGAAACAAATCAGCTGATAAAATTGCTGGATGAACGATGCCGTTGATTGATCCGGATCACTTTGTGGTGGGTGCTGGGTATTGGGTATTGGGTGCTGGGTGCTGGGTAGTAGGTGGTGGAAATTTCTATATCATCTATTCAATTACATTAATGTGATTGTTGCTTCGATTAAATAACAAAAAAGAAATTTTAGAATGCTTTTCCGGCATGATAATCTTTGCAACTGTGTGAAAGTAGCACCAATAATAGGGATTGTTCTCATCTGGCGCGCTAATTGCTTTTGTTAAAAGTTGAAAATGGTACCAGGCATTGCAGATTTGTCTGTACCTTGATGATCGCGTGTAAACAAAAGCTGAAAATTATTAGAATCAAAGAGTCGGTTATGGGAAATTCCATTGTTGATAATTTCTGGGTCATTGTTTCAGCAGTTCTTGTCTTTTTAATGCAACCCGGCTTCATGTGCCTTGAATCCGGGCTTACCCGCCAGAAGAACAGCATCAATGTCGCCATCAAGAATCTGGCTGATTTTGTGTTTTCCGTCATGCTTTTCTGGCTGGTCGGCTTTGGTATGATGTTCGGCCTTTCTTTTAGCGGCATCGTTGGCACCGACAACTTCATCCCCGAATTCGGCAACAATTTCCACCTGGTATCCTTTTTTTTGTTTCAAGCAATGTTCTGCGGTACTGCCACCACTATTTTTTCCGGTGCGGTGGCCGAACGGATTAAGTTCTCCTCTTACCTGATTATTGCCATATTGATGTCCGCCTTTATTTATCCCCTATTCGGTCATTGGGCCTGGAACGGTATAGACGCAGGCGTTTTTTCCGGATGGCTGGGGGAGGCCGGTTTTGTTGATTTTGCCGGTTCAACCGTGGTACACAGTGTCGGGGGCTGGATGGCACTGGCTGTTCTCATTATTATCGGCCCAAGAAAAGGCCGGTTTTTACCAGACGGGAAGCCCGTAGAAATATGCGGAAGCAATCTGCCCCTTTCAGTCCTCGGCACGCTTCTTCTCTGGATCGGCTGGATCGGGTTCAATGGCGGTTCCACGTTGACAATGGATGTCCGGGTTCCGGGAATTATCGTTAATACAATGATGGCGGCGGCCTCAGGATCAATATTTTCACTCTCGATCGGCTATCTGTTGAACCGGATCTCCAAGATTTCTTTTCTCATCAACGGCTCTTTAGGGGGGCTTGTTGCCATCACTGCCTGCTGCCATTGTGTCAGTATTTCGGAATCGGTCGTGATCGGCGCCATTGCCGGCGGGGTCTGTCTGGTTGTTGAAGATATTCTTCTTTATTACCGCATTGATGACGCTGTCAGCGCTGTCCCGGTTCATCTGGGCTGCGGTATCTGGGGGACCCTGGCCGCGGCACTGTTTGGAGACCCTGAAATTCTTGGCACCGGCCTTGGGTTTCTTCCGCAATTAATGGTCCAGGTGACCGGCATTGTTGCCGCTTTTGTTGTGGCGTTTCTCATACCGTGTTTCATTATCCGGGGAATAAACCGAAACGCTCCGCTCCGGGTCTCTCCCGAAGACGAATATATCGGCCTGAATATTTCCGAACACGGCGCAAAAACAGAGACGGCGGATTTTCTCAGGGTCATGGAAATTCAGGAAAAAACAGGGGACCTTACGCTGCGGGTACCGGCCGATCCCTTCACGGATACCGGGGTTATCGCCACACGCTATAATAAGATGATGGATGCGCTTCACCGGATCGGTGCCACCTTTCAACAGCTGTTCGACGGCTCCCCCCAGGCTGTGGTGTCAACGGATATGAACGGACGTATCACCAGGGCCAACAAAGGGTTTCAATCATTGTTCGGCTATCCTGCCGCAAAAGTGGTGGGGGCCTGTAATATTGACCTCATTGTACCAGATAACCTCTGCCTTGAAAGCGTTACGCTCAGGCAGGCCATTCTCAGTGGTAAAAGCATTGAAAAGGAGACACACAGAAAACACCATACCGGAAAATTGATACCGGTTTCCCTGATGGGGTTTCCCCTGATTGTCAATAATGCGATTGAAGGGGTTTTCTATATCTATCAGGATATTACCGAGCGCAAGGCCATGGAGGACGAGCTTTACCACAAAGCCTTTTATGACAGCCTGACCGGCATCCCCAACCGGGTACTTTTCATGGAACGGCTGGAACACGCCTTTAAAAGAAAGCAGCGAAAGGAACAATTCAACTTTAGCGTTTTGCTGATCGACCTGGACGGTTTCAAGTGGGTAAACGATAATCTGGGCCACCAGGCCGGTGATATCCTTCTCAGGAAAGTCGCCCAGCGATTCCTGGGCTGCCTCCGTTCCGTGGATACCATTGCACGCCTCGGCGGGGATGAATTTGCCGTTCTCCTGGAAGACATCACCGGTCCTAAAGAGATTGTCGCCATTGCCTGGCGGCTCATAAATGAGGCGGCACGGCCATTCACGCTTCAAGACACCGAGGCCTCTATCAGCGCCAGTATCGGCGTCATTCTCAAGGCATCCCGCTACACCAGGCCCGATCATATTCTCAGGGATGCCGACATTGCCATGTACCGGGCAAAAACCAGCGGTAAGTCACGGTTCAAGGTCTTCAGTAAGAAGTTGCACCGGATCACCCATGAGGCCCAGGAACTGGAGAATGACCTGAGAAAGGCAGTTGAACGCAATGCGTTTACCCTCTTTTATCAGCCCATTATCTGTTCCAGAACCGAAGCCCTGCAAGGCTTCGAAGCCCTGATCCGATGGGCGCACCCTGTAAAAGGAAAGGTCCCTTCCAGTCATTTTATTCCCCTTGCCGAAGAGACCGGACTGATTGTTCCCATTGGCCAATGGGTCATTGAAACCGCCTGCCGTCAGCTGAAAGCGTGGCGGGCCCGTATCCCCGGGGCCCTGAATCTGACCATGAGCGTAAATATATCCGCCCAACAGTTTGTCCACAACGATCTTGAGCAGATCATTGAAAATGCCCTCAGGGCAACGGATCTCCCTCCCGGCTGTCTGATGGTGGAGCTGACTGAAGGCAGTGTTATTGAAAAGCCCGAAGTCATGATCGTTCATCTCAACCGGCTCAGGAAAATCGGGATTAAAATTGCCATTGATGATTTCGGAGCTGGGTATTTTTCTTTGGCCTACTTGAAAAATTTCCCCCTGGACTGTCTCAAAATCGACAAGATTTTTGTGGATGAGATCAATACCAGTCATGAGAATCTGCAGATTGCTAAAGCCATTATCATCCTGGCCCGGAACCTGGATCTTAAAGTCGTGGCTGAAGGCATTGAAGACCATGAGCAGCTCGAAATCATGCGCGGCTTAAATTGCAATTTTATCCAAGGATATTATTACTCAAAACCCTTGTCTGCCCGGGATGCGGAAGACTGGATGCAAAAGAAGAAGACCGTTTGCACGTCTAAAATTTCAGATCGCAGCACAATATGCAGTCTCCGTCCGGACAGGTAAACTTCATGGACAGGGTCACGCACATATGCGCCCCGGCAATGGAGAGATAGGGTCGGGTGACCTGGATCTGGTCAGGATGGTAGATGGCGCGTCTGAGGTAATGGCGACGGAACCAGTCTGCACTTTTTGCATCTTCCAGGGGTTTGAAGCGCTTGTCTCTCATGGCGTCATACTTAGCAGTCACCAGGGTCTGGCCGATCTGTATGCCTTCGGTATCAATGCAGTAGCAGCGAACAACGTCGATCGTTGACAACAGATCCCTGCAGGCGGTATCCATGGCGCTTCCCGCTTTGAACATGGAGACGGCCCGCTCAAACAATGTGCGGTATGTCCGGATACGTTGCCTGAATTTTTTTTCGCTGGAATGCGACTCGCTTTTGAAATCCGCCAGGAGGCCGTTGAATCCGTTGAACGCCGGTGGCGGTTGTTTCAGGTTGGTAAAAGGTCTGCCGAAAAAGAATCCCTGTACGAAGTCCACATCACTTTCGATGGCGATCATCGCCTGATCCCGGGTTTCAACCCCTTCCATGAGTACCAGGGCCCCGGCTTGATGGAGAAGTGTCACAATACCGGAAAGAATTTGCCTGATTTCAGGGTTGCGATCGGCCTGGACCAAAAAGGATAAGAAGGATCGGTCCAGCTTGACAATATCCGGCTGGAGGCTCCAGATCCGGTCAAAGTTGGAGTGTCCGGCCCCGAAATCATCAATCGCGATCAGACAGCCGAGTTCCTTGAAAAAGGCAACGGTTTCCATAAGTAGGCCGTTTTCAACGATGGGGTTCTCCACGATCTCGATCACAATACGGTGGGGGGGAAAGTCATGGAACTTCAATAGCTCATTGAAGTATGCGCCGTATGCTTTTCTTCCACTGCTGATGGTGACGGGGGAGACGTTGAGGAATAGCCAGTTAATGGGCGTGTTGATGAGCCGGTAGTTGTGGAGGTGGATAAACCGACAGAGCCGGTCTAAGTGAATGACTTCGGTGGCGGAGCGTTCCTGGTCAAAAAGGATGGCCGGTGAGACGGGGACCCCGCCTTGATCCTGGATACGGACCAGTGCTTCATGGCCGACCACCCGTTTGTGGGCAAGGCTGTAAATGGGCTGCAGGGCCGTCATCAAATTCAGGGTGTTGAATTTACCGGTCATGAAAGGGGCGCGATATTCCGCCCATTGCCGGATATAATTCAGGTCAAGCGTCAGTGTCTGCTTCATTTCGGCTGCCAAAATTTTTTATTGCATTACAATTTCATGTATTTGCCCATAATGGACCTTCCCTCATCGAAACCGAACATTAAGCAAAAAGCAAATTATATGCCAGATCCAGGATATCGCTTGGTTGACGTGCGGATAAATAGTATACTTTTCAAAAATGTAATTTATTGGATAGTTCTTAATACATAATTGTAATAAAACCATTGAAGGCCAATAATTCCTTAAAAGCGACCTTTTCCAGCCGGTTGATTAACCGGCATTGAATTTGTATATTTGCTTTGCAATAAAAGACATGAAATACGGATTTAAGATAAATAGGAGAAGTAGGATGTTATTCAGATTGATGAAAAACAGGATGACGACAACAGGATCTGACCCAATAGATGAAATAGAAAAAATGCTGGAAAGCACCTGGGATCTGACCATGGCCCATTCTGTGGAAGAAGGGGTGCCTGAAGCCAGGGTGGTTAATATTTTCAATACGTTTTTTGCAAAGCTTAACCGTACCATTACCGCCATTTTAAGACATATCGTCGCCTTGGCCGGACTGGCCCCTGAACTCACCGCCTTTTCCAAGACTTTTGGACGGCTGGCCGGCGAACAAGAAGCTCATGTGGCTGACATTAGCAAGGCCGGGGACAGGATCACCCTGGGAATTGAGGAGATTCTAAGCAGTACGGCTGAACTGAATCAAAATTTTACGGCCATGAAGGGCGATGTGGAGAGCGCCATGAACCAGGGGAATCTAAGTAAAACCGGATTCAACGAGATCAAGTCACAGGTCGGTATTCTCGTGGAGACCATCCAGGCCCTCAAAGAGAATTCCGCCTCCATCAGTTCCATATCAGATACCATCAACGCCATCTCCGATGAGACCAACATTCTTTCTCTCAACGCCCGTATCGAAGCCGCCAGAGGGCAGACCGACGGCAAAGGGTTTAAAGTAATCGCCGAAGAAATCGGACACCTGGCAAAACAGTCTAAAGACGCCACGAATGATATCAGGCAGCGGTTGGATCTGCTGGGGGAAAAAATAACGGAAACCATTGCAGCCGTGGATACGGTAGAACAACATGTCACGGACTGTGAACGACAGATCCTGGATGCAAATATCGCTCTGGATCATGTCTGTTTCCAGTTCAGGCCTCTTTCCGAAGACCTGGATACCATCAGCCGTGCTGCGCAACAACAGGCCGAAAACATAAAAGGGGTAACAGTGAATATCGCTGAAATTAAAGACGCCTCCAAGCGTCAGACAGGTGAAGTAAACACCATTTTGACCATTGCGGACCGAGTAACTGCCGCCTGTGATGGTATGGTGACAGACGTTGGGGGGTTCCATATTTCCGGCCACGAAAGTGCTAAAGCAGCCGCCCTTGAAATGGCGGCGGATACAAATCTGATAAACGGCAACCTTGATATCCGGGAGAAAGCGTTGATGACATTCCTTGACAGGTTCTCATTTATTGAACTGGCGTATATTACGGATACCAACGGCAGACAGGTTACCTCCAATATTTATGCAAAGGTGGCGGCAGAAAAAAAAGGGCTCACAAAAGGCTTAGGCAATGATTGGTCCGCCAAGGAGTGGTTCAACAAAGGGCTTGGCAACAGCACCCCTTTTGTGTCAAAAGTATACCGGTCATCGGCTACCCGGGAATTCTGCTTTACCGTATCGCTGCCCCTCAGGTATGCGGATGGAAGAACCGCAGGGGTTCTGGGTATCGATGTGAATTTCAGGGATATGTTGAATATTAAAAAGTAGGGGGTTACGAGAACTTTGGGATCTGCATTATCTTACCGAAATTTGAAAATTTCACACTATCTGATTATCGTTTTTCTTATACTTTCGATGCTGATAAACATAATTATCACCGTTACCCTTTACCAGGCGGCATCTAAACGGGTAAAACAGGACATTCAACAACGGCTTCATGATATTGTCGCCATCTCCGCCAGAAGCATTGACGCAGATCTTCACGAGCAATTATTGACAATTTCCCGGCAGCAAACCCCACTCTCGGCTCAAAATTCAAAAATTTATAAAGAACTCAAACAGACATTGCAGAAGATTCGGGATGCGGCAAGCGATATTCATTTTATTTACACCATGAGGACTACCCAGACCCCAGGAGATCAGGATTATGGCACGCCCCAAACCGCCCCCCAAATTATGTTTGTGGTTGATGCCGAAGCCGATCCCGGCCAAATGGCCAGACTCGGGGATATATATACCGATGCCGGACCACGTTTAACCAAACATTTTCTTGATATGCGCACGCCGGTGATTGAGGCGTCGGCTTATCAGGATCAATGGGGGTCCTGGCTTTCCGGATATGCCCCTTTTTATGATTCCCAGGGGCGCCGGGCCGGTGTTGTGGGGGTAGATATTTCGGCAGCCACCATCGCCCAGTACCAGGAACGGCTTTTATTTAAGTCGTTGATGATCTTTCTGGCCACCCTTCCCTTGATTCTGGGCGGTGCAATGCTCATCGGACGGTTGTTCGGCGCACCTTTAACCTTGATGCAAAAGGGGGCCCAAGCCATTACCTCAGGGGACCTGGGCTACCGCCTTAAAATTCCTGCGGGCAGGGAACCGGCTATATTGGCTGATGCGATGAACCGGATGGCAGCGCATTTGCAGCAGGAGCAGGACAACCTGAAACTCATGGTTGAAAAATATAAAAACATTTTTGAAAATGCCTCAGAGGGCATATTCCAGACCACCCCTGAAGGCCGGTTGCTAACCGCCAACACAGCCATGGTTAAAATGCTTGGGTACGAGAGTATTGATCAGATGACGGCAGCCATTGACGGCAGCATTGGCAATATTTACCAAAATCCGGAAGACCGGCGACAAATTGTCCGGCGCCTGAAACAAGAGGAACGGATCTCAGGCCTTCAGGTGGAATTGAAACAAAAAGACGGTTCCGGTATTATGGTGGAATTGAATATCCATCTCTGTGATTACGGCCAATCCAATGGGGAGGGAAAAATTATCGAGGGCAGTATCCGGGATATCACCCAGCGCATTGAGCAGGAAAAGGCTGAACGGGAAAAAGAGGCGGCCCTGGCCTCATCCCAGGCAAAGAGTGAATTTCTGGCCAATATGAGCCATGAAATCCGCACCCCCCTGAATGCGGTAATGGGCCTGACGGATCTTCTGGCACGGACTGAGCTTTCGGACTCCCAGCAGCAATATTTACAAAAAATCACCATTTCATCCAAAAGCCTTTTGGCGGTCATCAATGATATCCTTGATTTTTCCAAAATTGAAGCCGGACGGCTGGAGCTGGAGCAGGCCCCATTTTCCCTGTATGATCTCATGGCCAATGTTTCTGAAATATTTGCCTTTAATGCCGATGAAAAAGGGCTTGAATTTTTGCTCTCCATTGATGAAAACGTCTCTGTCGCAGTCATTGGAGACTCGGTTCGCCTTGGTCAGGTATTGATCAATCTGGTGGGCAACGCCATTAAGTTTACCCGGGAAGGAGAGGTTGTCGTCAGGGTAGACCTTGAAAAGGCAACTCAAAAAGATCAGGATAAGGGCGAATCTGTTCAGTGGCTCAGGTTCTCAGTCCGGGATTCAGGCATCGGCATCCCGGCCGACCGCCTGGAGACCCTGTTTGAATCCTTTACCCAGGCAGATGGTTCTACTACCCGCAAATACGGTGGAACCGGACTGGGGCTGACCATTTCCAGACAACTTGTCCGCCTCATGGGCGGGAAGATTACCGTGACCAGCACCCCGGGGGAAGGGAGTTGCTTTTCATTTGTTCTCCCCCTGAAATGTCAGCCCCCAAAGGACCAGATCCGGTTGAATCCCCCCAAGGATCTACGTGGATTAAAGGTGCTGATTGTGGATGATAATCGGACGTCCCTGGAGCTTCTGGCCGGTATTATCCAATCCTTTCACATGGAGGCGGTCACTGCCCAGTCCGGGGCACAAGCCCTGGATCTGCTCAGAAAACAGGCAAAAACCGCCCCGTTTGATCTGGTGCTGATGGATTGGAAAATGCCGGAAATGAATGGCCTTGAGACCTCACGTAAAATCAAGCTGGATATGGAACTGGACAAGACCCCCATCGTATGCATGGTTTCGGCCCATGCCCGGGAAGATCTCATCCATCAGGCTGACCGGAAATTTCTGGATGCGTTTCTGCATAAGCCGGTAAACCAGTCATTTCTTTTTGATACCATCATGGAGCTTTTCGGCAGGCATGAGGCCCAGATAGCCAAACCCGGTACCCGGATGCCGGCCCTGAAAAGTCTGGAAAACGAACAACTCAAAGGCAAACATATCCTCCTGGTTGAAGACAATGAAATCAACCGGGAAGTGGCCCTGGAATGGCTCAACAGCGCAGGACTTGAGGTGGATATGGCTGTGAATGGAAAGGAAGCCCTGGCATCTTTGGGTATTGAGCCCCACAACCGGAATCGGTTAAGGCCCGACGCAGTGCTTATGGATATTCAAATGCCTGAAATGGATGGATTTGAAGCGACCGTTTATATCCGCAAAGATCCCCGGTACACGGATTTACCCGTCATTGCGATGACAGCCCACGCCCTTAAAGGAGATCGGGAAAAGTGTCTTGATGTCGGTATGGATGATTATGTGACCAAGCCGATTGATCCCGAGAACCTGTTTCAGACGCTGGCCCGATGGAGCATAGACAGCAACGAGCCGGCATCCAGGAAATCAAAAACCCTTGTGCCCCAAAAGAGAGAGCCTGAGAAGCCGGAGGGAGAACCGGGGGATAAAGCCCCCCCATTTGAAATTCCGGGTATTATCGTGGCCCATGGGCTTTACCGTGCCAATAACAATGAAAAATTATATGAAAAATTGCTCAGAAGTTTTATCAGGGATTTTGGACATGCCCGGGATGAACTGACCCTTTTTTTGACTCAAAAAAAAGATTTGCCCAAAGCCATAGACAATGCTAGAATTACAGCCCATTCCATTAAAGGGGTCTCCGGCAACATCGGTGCAGAAGCCCTTTGCAACCGGGCTTCCGACCTGGAGCAGGCCATTGACGCGTTAAAACAAAGCAAGGGAGAGATAAACGTACCGGACCAGGTCTGGCAACCATTCTGCCATGAACTGGATCAGGTACTCTCGGGTATAAAGAAACATATAGACAAAAAAGATGACGGCAAACCCTTTGAAGTCCAACAGGATCAAAACAGCAGCCCCGGCCCGGCCCAGGATATGGGTGCCTTGGTTAAGATACTGGCCCGCCTCGGCCCCATGCTGGATGACGATCTGGATGCGGCCCGGGATATGGTAGACCGCATTGCCCGGGATTTTAAAACAGTCCTGGGAGAAGCGCGTTGTCGGAATTTAATGGATGCAATGGATGATTTTGCAATTGATGAGGCATCTGATATGATAGAAGAGATGTTCCGGATCGTAAAAGAAAAAACAGCCCAGGAACGCCCATAACCACCTCAACAGGCTGTTAAAAATATATATTAGGATATAAGTATATGGAGACCCAAGGGGACAGCAAAACGCATCGGGAAAAGTTGCTGATCGTTGATGATAATAAACAAAATATTGAATTGCTGATGGAATTGTTTCGCAGCGGTTATAAAATTGCCGCAGCAAGAAATGCCCAGCGCGCCTTGAAGCTGGCTATTTCGGATTCGCCACCGGATATTATTTTATCTGATATTCTTATGCCGGATATGGATGGATACGAGTTTTGTGCCAAAATCAAGGAAGATCCTAGAACAAAGCATATTCCTATAATTTTCATCACAGCGGTTTCTGAAGTCATGGACGAAAACAGAGGATTTGCCCTGGGGGCCGTGGACTATATTACCAAGCCTTTTCATCCGCCCATGGTCAAAGCCAGGGTAAAACTCCACCTTAACCTTAAACGGAAACAGGAACTGCTTGAAAAATATGCATTTATTGATGCCTTGACTGAAATCCCCAATCGAAGACGGTTCAATGAAGTCATTGAAAAAGAATGGCGACGGGCAGGTCGTTCAGGGTATCCCATCTCCCTGCTGTTTATCGATGTTGACCATTTTAAAGCGTATAATGATACCTACGGCCACGGAAAAGGAGATGAATGCCTGAGACGTATTGCTTCGGCCATGGCACGGACCCTCAGAAGGGCAGGTGATTTCATCGGCCGGTACGGTGGTGAGGAGTTTGCCGTTGTACTTCCGGATACAAAATCTGATAAAGCTGTGGCAATGGCAAAGACTCTTCAGAAGGCCGTGGATGGCATTGCCATTTTTCATGGGGCATCGTCGGTGGCCTCGCATGTCACCATCAGTATCGGCATTGCCACGGTAACACCGGATGATAAGGATATCTCCTTGACCCCGAAAAATTTGATTGATGCGGCGGATAAAAAAATGTATGAGGCCAAATCCCGGGGCAGACACCAGATTGCTTATAAATAGAAACCATTCCAATGAAACCCTGATCTGCCTGCCGGGACTTACGGAAATCAAATCGTTCTGGTACCAGGAAGAAACCGCCAAAAAAGTACTCAAGCAATTCAGGGGACGGGCACTGCTCTCCGATGAGGTGGGGCTGGGCAAAACCATTGAGGCGTTGATCATCCTGTCGGAATATTTACGCCGGGGCATGGTGAAGACCGCATTGATTCTGACCCCGACCCCTCTGGTCTCCCAGTGGCAGACGGAAATGGCATCCAAATTCAACCTCAAGGTGCCGTCAACCGACAGTCCGGAATTTAAATCCGGGGACAATGACTTCTGGGAGCAAAAGATTGTGGTGGCGTCCATCAACCAGGCCAAGTCAAAGAAAAACTGGGATCTGATCACCACCCGGGAGTATGACATGGTGATTGTTGATGAAGCCCATCATTTAAAAAATAAATCCACGTTGAATTTCAAGCTGGTCAATGCCCTGAAGAAAAAATTTATCCTTTTACTTACGGCTACGCCCGTGGAAAACAACCTCATGGAACTGTACAACCTGATTACCCTGCTCAAGCCGGGGCAGCTTGAGACGGCGACCTCTTTCAGGGAGCGGTTCATGACGCGCGGAGATCCCACAGACCCCCGGAACAGAGAAATGCTCAAACATCTGTTAGGCGAGGTGATGATCCGGAATACCCGGGCCTTGGCAGGGATTCATATTCCGCCCCGGTTTGCGACCACCATCCGCATTGCGCCCACAAAAGATGAAACGGCTTTTTATGACCGGCTTCAGGTTCTTTTACACCTGCTCAATGATCAGCAAAAGGGGCGGGTCAAATTGATGATTAAAAATCTGCTGGCCCAGGCCGGATCATCTCCCAAGGCGGTGGAAGCCACCCTGGACCGGATGCTTGACAGCCGGTCATGGCTGCCGGAGATTGAAAAAGAGATCAAAGCGGTTCGGGACCTGTGCCGGACAACGGCGGATACCCCCAAGAACATGGCGTTACTGAAACTAATCAAAGCGAACAGCGAAAAGCTCATTGTTTTTGTGAAATATACGGCGACCCTGGATCATTTGGCTGACTTTCTGGAACGGAATGATGTCTCATTTGTTCTTTTCCACGGCGGCATGACCAATGATAAAAAGGATGCGGCCATTGAGGCATTTAAAGATAATATCCAGGTACTGGTCACCACGGAAATCGGCGGGGAAGGGCGCAATATCCAATTTTGTTCCCGGATGGTTAATTACGATCTGCCCTGGAATCCCATGCTAAACTGGGTACAAAGCTGAAACGGGCCAAAACAGGGTATGTGAAAACAAGGGAACTGGACGGCAAGCTTTTTGGAGATACCTATGAACTCTGATGGACATGAACAGATTGATGTCATGGATTTTGCCTGCCGGTTTTTTAAGTCCCGGGGTGGGGTGGTGGAAGACCAGGGCCTGGTCCGTGATATCCTGCTGCCTGAAGAGACGGCCCAAAGCCTTGGCATGGATGAATTTTTTCGGGTCGGACCTGAAGCGGTGGCGGCGGCGGGCCGGCCAACGGTTCATGCCGTGCAACTGCATACCCCGTTGCTTGACCGGATACTCACCTTGGCAGGGCAATCCGCACCATTTGCCCGGGCCGAGCTGAAATTTGACTATATCAAAACCCAGGGATTTGACCGGCTGATCAAAGAGCGGTTTCAATTTCACAAGTCCAAGATCCAGGTAATGAAGACCGGAGAGGCACGAACCCGGTATCTTATACTGACCTGCCGGTATACCGCCCAAAGCGATGAGATCAAACAAGGTCTTGTGGAAATCTGTATTAATCTGGATACGGGTGTGGTCATCCCGGACATGTCCCGGAATCTTTTCCACGTTCAAAAGGCATTCAGCGTTAAACATGCCAAAGGGTTGAACGAAAAGGAAATTGAAGGCATGCGGACGGTTGTTTCCCGATATGGTCAAGACCTGGTGAAAGACCGATTGGCCTCATTTGTAGACAGCATGAACCGGCGGTTCCAAAGGGATACGGCAAGTCTTGACGCATATTACCAGGCACTTGAAAAAGAGATGCGACAAAACCTCAACCGGAGCGGACTTTCCCAGGATCTGATCCGGGAACGGGAAGAAAAAATCGCCATGATTCCAGCCGAACTTGCGGCCAAGAAAAAAGATCTGCTCAATAAGTACGGCATCCGTATTGATTTTAAACCGGCAGCCGCCCTGTACCTGACATCAGCCTGCGTGACCGTGTTTGTCCGGCTCATATCCGGCCGCAGCCATACGGATTTCAGCATGACCTACAATCCTGTGACCAAGGATATGGACCCGGTTGCCTGTCGCGCCTGTGGTGCCGGTACCTACGATATAGGATTGAGTCCCAATGGGCAGATCAACTGTCCGGACTGTTTTGGCTTGCCGGTAACAGAACAGTGAACACAGCGCCGCCTCCCATTTTATTTTTAACGGATATAATGCCGCCATGGTTGTGAACAATTCCATGAGCAATGGCCAGTCCCATGCCCACCCCCTTGCCGAACTCCTTGGTGGTGAAGTAGGGATCAAAAATTCTGTCCTGTATGGCCGGATCAATGCCGGTGCCGGTGTCTGCAATGGTGAGCCGGACAGCCTCGGCTGCAGAGAACCCCTTTAATTCAGGCATTTTTAAATCATGGGGGGCCACCATGTCCAGGCCAATGGTCAGGGTACCGCCGTCGGGCGCCATGGCCTGGGTTGCATTGTTGCACAGGTTGATAATGACCTGCTGGATCTGTGTGGGATTGGCATGGATTGTTTGTATGGGGGGATTGTTTTGATACAAAATTTCAATGGACGAGGGAAGGGATGCCCTTAAAAGTCGGACCGTATCGGTTACTAATTTAGCCGGGTTTAAAGGCTGTTTTTCCTGTTCTGTCTGTCGGCTGAAATTGAGTAGTTGCAGGACAACGTCCTTGGCCCTGAGGCAGGCAGTCTGAATTTCATTGACGCGTGAACAGGCTGGATTATCTTCGCTCAGGTCCAGCAGTGCCAGCTGGGCGTTTCCCAGGATAATTCCCAGAATATTGTTAAAATTATGGGCAATGCCGCCTGCCAGGGTGCCGATGGATTCCATTTTACGGGCCTGGATAAGTTGGCGTTGCAGTGCTTCCCTGTCTTTTTCAGCTTTCTTCTGCTCTGTAATGTCGGTTGCAGAACCGACAATGGTTACGGTTCTACCGTTTCTTACAACCGGGTGTTCACGGATTTCCACGATAACTTTACGGCCTTTGGTTCCTTTCAATTCCAGTTCATACGGGGGCTGACGCTGTCCGGTTTTGATGGCCTTTGCTTTATATTCAAGCCCTTTGCGGTTGATGGGATTATCCGTAACAAAATCAATCCATGATTTCATGGCCTCTTCGGGTTCGCACTGCAGGATCTGTCTGCACCGGGGGGTGATGTAGGTGATTTCATGGTCAGGGGTATGGGCGTAATACATGTTGGTACTGTTTTCCAGGATGTTTCGAAGTTTTCCTTCGCTTCTCCGCAGGGCTTTTTCCGTGGCAATCCGTTCCCGGGTCTCTTTTGCAAGCCGATGGCTCCGGAACAGTACAACAAAAATAACACCAAGCGCGAATAAAAGAATCAAAACTATATATCGGAACACATCTTTGGGATTAACGCCATAGTCATATTTGACGGAGAGCCACTGGTTCCGAACTTCATTTGTTTGTCGGGGCGTTATGGTGGGAAGTGCTTTGTTTATAATTGAGAGCAGTGGCTGGTGTCCCTTGGGAACGGCCATATACAGCCGATATTTGTCATAGGGTGTCGGCACCGCGATTTTAAGATTTGCCAGCCCGTTTTGGTGAATCAAATAGTTGGCTGTTGCCAGATTATCTATGGCGGCATCTGCCCGTGAAAACGAGACCGCTTCAAGCACATGCAATGGGGATTCCACATAAAGGGGTGAAAACTCAATTCCGTCCCTGGAAAGCCATTCCGGTACAAGGGTTTTGGGTACCATGGCCAGCGTTTTCCCTTGAAGGTCTTTAATGCCGTTCATAACCGGGCTGTTGTCACGGGTGATGATAACCAGGGGAAACGCCAGGTAGGGAACAGAAAAATCAAGATAGGTTTCCCGGTCAGCTGTTTTTGCAATGCAGGTGATCAGGTCAATCTCACCTTGTTGAACGCTTTCCAACACCTGGGGCCAGGGAAGATTTGTCAGGATATGCAGCTTAAACCCTGATTTAGCCGCTATCTGGGTGATATAATCGGCTGAAAGGCCTTTTAATTTGCCTTTTTCATAATAATGAAATGGCGGAAAAGAACGGGGACCGGCAATGGTGACAGCGGGATGTCTGTCCAGCCAGGTTTTTTCAGCGGACGTTAACTGAATACTGCCGGTGGCATTATCTGCTGGATTTTGGGCATGGGAATACGCAGCATTCGTGAACCATAATCCCATGAGCAGCGTCGGCACCAGTATGCATCCCGTAAAAAAATGTCTAACGTTAAATGTCAACAAATTATCCCCTTTACTTCATATCTTTCAGCGTTTTTTTATGGATAACGAGATCCGTTTTCTGGGAATGTCCACCTCAAGAACGCGAACCATGACCTGTTGGCGCACTTTGACCACTTCATTGGGATCTTTGACAAACCGGTCAGCCAGTTGGCTGATATGGACAAGGCCGTCCTGGTGTACCCCGATATCCACAAAAGCGCCAAATGCAGTGACATTGGTCACAATACCGGGAACAACCATGTCCGGCACCAGATCTTTGATTTCGTGGATGTTTTTGTCAAAGGAGAAGGCCTGGAACGGCTGTCTCGGGTCCCGGCCCGGGGCGGCCAGTTCGGCAACGATGTCTTTGAGTGTGGGAAGGCCTGTGGTCTGTGTCACATAAGGCGTAAGGTCCATGCCCTGCACCGGACTTTTTGCGGTCATCATTGCTTCCACACGGCAGCCCAGGTCCTTGGCCATCTGTTTGACCACGGGATAGGACTCGGGATGAATGCCGCTGCGGTCCAGGGGATTTTTTCCGTTTTGGATTCTTAAGAACCCTGCGGCCTGTTCAAATGCTTTTTTGCCCAGGCGGGGCACCTTGAGAAATTCGGTTCTGGAGGCAAAGGCACCATTTTCATCCCGGTATTTGACCATGTTGGCGGCGATGCCGGCGTTCAGGCCGGATACCCGGGATAACAGCTGCTTTGATGCCGTGTTGACCGCCACGCCCACCTGGTTGACACATGACACCACCACATCGTCCAGGGCGGTCTGGAGCAAGTTTTGGTCCACATCGTGCTGGTACTGTCCCACCCCGATGGATTTGGGCTCTACCTTGACCAGCTCTGCCAAGGGGTCCATAAGCCGTCTGCCGATTGAAACCGCCCCCCTGACCGTAATGTCGTGATCCGGAAACTCTTCCCGGGCCGTTTTCGAGGCTGAATAGATAGATGCCCCGCTTTCATCCACCATGATCACATCCACCTCTTCGGGCAGTTTCAGATCTCTGATAAAACGTTCCGTTTCCCGGCCTGCGGTACCGTTGCCCACGGCGACGGCTCGGATGTTGTAACGGCTGACAAGTTCAGGAATGCGTTGTGATGCGGATGCGTTTCCGTTTGGGGTATGGGGATGGATGACATCATGGTGAACCAGTTTTCCCGTGGCATCCAGGCAGGCTATTTTGCACCCGGTGCGGAACCCCGGGTCAATCGCCAGCACGGGTCTGCCGCCCAGGGGAGGGGAGAGCAGCACCTGCCGTAAATTGTCCGAGAAAACCGCCACGGCCTTTTCATCAGCCTTTTGTTTAAGCATTCGCAATGCTTCATTTTCAATGGATTTGGACAGCAGGCGTTTGTATGCGTCTTCAGCTGCCGCAAGGATCTGCGCCCGGCTGCCGGGGCAACCCTTTATTTTGCCCGGGTAAATTCCATGGATGATATTCAACGCTTTTTTTTCATCGGGCACTACACGGACACGCAAAATTTTTTCGGCGGCGCCCCTGAGCATGGCAAGTATCCGGTGGGACGGCGCTTTAAATGCCGGTTCCGCCCAGTCAAAATAGTCCTTGAACTTGGCCCCGTCGTCGGCTTTGCCCTTGATTACCGTTGCGTGGATCAGGGCGGTGTTGATGAACAGCTCCCTGATCTCTGACCGGATGGATGCATCTTCGTTAATGATTTCGGCAATGATATCCCTGGCACCGGCCCATGCCGCGTCCGGGTTTTCTACATCAGGACCGATGAATCCGGCTGCCTCTTTTTGAAGATCAATGCCGGGTTTGGGGTTCAGGATCATTTGGGCCAAAGGCTCCAGCCCTTTTTCCCGGGCGATTACGGCACGGGTCCGCCTTTTGGGCCGGTACTTTTCATAGACATCTTCCAGCCGGGTCATGGTGTCCGCGTTTTCAATGCGTTGGGCCAGATCCTTGCTGTAAAGCTGCCGTTCCTCCAAAGATTTGATAATGGCCTGTTTCCTGGCTGCCAGTTCATTTAAGGCTTTTGCCCTGTCCCGG
This sequence comes from Desulfobacter latus, assembly GCF_013389365.1. Taxonomy (GTDB): domain Bacteria; phylum Desulfobacterota; class Desulfobacteria; order Desulfobacterales; family Desulfobacteraceae; genus Desulfobacter; species Desulfobacter latus. The sequence goes on along the minus strand of NZ_JACADJ010000029.1, from coordinate 8,958 downwards.
ATATCGGATATGGCCACCTCGTCCAGGCTGCCTGTGCGCTCTTTTCTGTACCTTGCTATGAAAGGCACGGTGGACCCCTGGTCCAACAGATCCAGAACCGCTGTTACCTGGTTTTCTTTGAAACCGGTATCCCGGCTGATCATTATGTTTATATTCATACGGAATTATTACAGCGGACCAGGGCAAAAAGTCAATGGTTTCAAAACCGGTCCAGCAATTCTGAATATCAATCCAAAATCCTGCGTATTTCTTTCGCCATATCTGATTTTACAACCGGCTTCATTAATAAACCTTTTATGCCGATCGCTTCGGCTTGCTTTTTGTTTATGCTTTCACTGAACCCGGTACAAATGATAATAGGGATATCCGGTCTTATGGATAAAAGTTCTTTTGCCAGGTGGTCACCGGTCATATTCGGCATGGTCATGTCGCTAACGATAAGGTCAAAATCGTCCGGATTTGAACGAAAAAGATTAAGCGCATCCAAGCTGCTGGTACGTGACGTAATTTGATAACCAAGGCGTTCAAGCATCTGTTGCTCAAGTCTGATTACTGCGGCTTCATCATCAACCAATAGTATATGCTCATGACCTGTCTCAAGTTCGGTTTTCGTTTCTGTGTTCTCCTTATCTTCTGATTCACCTATTAATGGTAGATAGACTCTGAATGTAGTACCGCAACCGATTTCGGTTTCCACGTCAATTCCACCGCCATAATCTTTTACAATTCCATAAACCACGGCCAGTCCAAGACCGGTTCCCTTGCCTTCCTCTTTGGTTGTAAAATACGGCTCGAATATTTTGTTTTTCAGTTTTTTTGTCATGCCGGTGCCATCGTCGGAAACGGTCAGCATCAGATACGTTCCTGGATTAATAATGGTATTGGTTAAATTCGTTAAATTAATTTTAATCTCTTCCAGCGCAACTAAGATGGTCCCGTTTTTCTCTTGAACCGCGTGATATGCATTGGTGATCAAATTCATGGCGATCTGGTGAAGCTGCGTGGCATTTCCCCGAACGACACCACAGTTCCGCTCTATTTTCTGCGCTATTGTGATGTTTGCCGGGATGGTTGACCGGCAAAGTTTGAGCACCTCTTTTAAAATACTTTGAAACCTTATGGGTATTTTGTCTTGATCGGATTGACGGCTGAATGCAAGAATCTGTGACACCAGTTCTTTGGCCCGATGACCGGCTTTATTGATTTCATTGGCATATTCCAACTCCAAACTTCCAGCCGGCAGGTCTTCCATCATCATTTCCGACATGCCGATGATGGGAAATAAAATATTATTAAAATCGTGCGCAATACCACCCGCAAGATTGCCGATGGCTTCCATCTTTTGTGCTTGTTGAAGTCGATTTTGCAATTCTATGAGTTCTGTTGTGTCTCTGAATACGGACAGCTTAGACAATGATCCGCGTTCATTCACAAAGACCGTGCTTGAAATATTGAAAGAGCGGTTGTCCAGGGGGCTGATGATATTTTTTTCACTGCAACCGCGTCGAAAGGTCTCTTCATATGTACACCAGTGACATATTTTATCGAAGCCATGCAGTGCTTCATAACACACTTTTCCTGTGGCGTCATAACCAATCCTGTCGATCATGGCCTGATTCATATACTGTATTTTATAATCTTCCGAGCAGATATAAACCGGGTCTTTTATCGCCTCCATCATTGTTCTATATTTGGTTTCGCTTTTTTTTAATTCCTTTTCCGAACGTTGTAACGCATGTTCCACTTTTTTTCGTTCGGTAATATCCCGAATGATGGATAGAATTACCTTTTCATTATTTAAAGTGATCTTTCTGGCAGACATCAGCCCATATATGATCCTGCCGTCCTTTACAATGAATTCCGCCTCAAGATTTTCAACAGCCCCTTTTTCTTTCAGACGTTTTACCAACCTTTTTCTGTCTTCCGGGTTTTTCCACATGTTTAAGGCAATAGACGTCTTTCCGATAACCTCATCGGGTGAATACCCCATTGTCCGGGTAAACCCCTCATTGACATCAATAAAAATACCATCCTCAAGTGAACTGATATTAATTGAATCAGGGCTTGTCATAAACGCCAGTCGAAACCGTTTGTCAGACTCTTTAACAGAATTAAGACTGTTCCGATATTTTGCTTCACTTTCCTTTAACTGACGCACATAAAGCAGGTTATCTAGACAAGTAGTTATTCTTTTACCGATCATATGAAACAACAGTTGTTCTTCTTTTGTCCAAACTCGGTTGCGATCACACTGATGGAGCCCGAACATCCAGGGTTCTCCTGATTTTGGTCGAATTGCCATGAACATCATGGATTTGACATTAAATCGAATTGCAATGTCGTTTTTAATCGTTTCGCCGACAGGCGGGTCAATGTCTAAACCATCCGCCGCCGACAGAGCCCGCTTGCAATAGTCGGCCATGTCATCGGTCATCGGCACTTTCTGGTTCAATGCCTTTGCGCCAGGGTATTCGGGCGTAGCGCTTTCAAATGTGACATCAAATGAGGGGAGTTCGGGATCACAAGGGTAAAACAACCAGGAACGGCTGGCCTTGAAAATTTTAAGGACCTCTTCCATGAGTCGTTCCAATACGATATTTACATCAAATGTAATTTGTATAACATTATCGATGGCATAAATTGCTTTTAAAATTTCAAATGGAGTTATAGGGTGAACTAATTCTTCAGGATTTAAATTGTTTTTTTCAATCCTTCCGACCATGGGTTTCTCCTGTTATTCATTTATTACATATTTGCCCGGCTTGAGTTGATTTACTGATAGGCCACTGACGGCAGCCACAGAATGATTTCAGGCCAGATAACGATGACGGCGAGGCCGATGAGCTGTAGATGATAAAGGGAATAACGCCTTTAATAATATCCGCATCATTATAATCCGACATGGCCGTTCATGCAATCATTTTCATTTTTTTTGTTCTTAAACATTGGCGGCGCAGGCGCTTAAGAATAGGACCGGATTAAGTAAAATGAGAGTATAGGAGTTTCCATTTCCCAGCACCCAGCACCTAACAGCCCACCCAAAGGGCGCTAGTTTAAGACGCGTTCCTTAATGGCGCTGCCCGGGGTTGCGATGTTTATGGATATACTGGTGAATATGGACATTTTTTTTCAACTGCCCGTTTTCCAAAATAAACATGGCATTGGCAATCTGTGACATAAAATCACTTTCATGGGAAATCAGGATATATGAAAGCGCAAAACGGTTCAATACCTCAATCAGAATGGCTTTTGTTTTTTCATCAAGACCTGTGCTGGGTTCGTCTAAAAGCAGTAGTTCCGGCTCCATGGAAAGCACAGTGGCCAGGGCCACCAGGCGCTTTTCCCCGCCGGACAGTTTATGGGTAACCCTGTTTTGAAAATGGGCGATACCTAAACGTTCCAGGGTGTTTAGGGCGATATCCCGGGCTTCGGATTTAGATTTGCCCAGGTTAAGCGGTCCAAAAGCCACATCTTCCATAACCGTGGGACTGAACAGCTGGTCATCGGCATCCTGGAACAGCAGGCCGACTTTTTTGTAAACGTCTCTGAAATCTTTCTCTGTTTTGACAGGTTTTCCTAAAAATTCAATGGTGCCCGAAGATGGGGAGAGCAACCCCATGATGATATGAAGCAAGGTGGTTTTCCCACTGCCGTTGGGACCCGCTAAACCAATGCGGTCCCCTGTGTTGATCTCAAGGCTCAGGTTGTCTATAATCCGTTCCTGGCCCGGGTAGCTGAAACTGATATTTTCAAGGCGCAGGATGGGAGCCGATGTTGTCATCATAGGGTGATCTCCATAAAAATCAGGCAGACTGTGACCGTCAGGGCAGCCAACGTCCATATTTTGTCTGCAGGGGAGAGGGCAAATTCGTGCAGACAGATAAATCTGCCTGAAAATCCCCTGCATTTCATGGCATTGTAAACCCGTTGGGCCCTGGCCGATGCCCGTACAAACAGCATGCCGCAAAGATAGGCATAGGTCCGGTAGGTGTGCATATTGGTCCCGGGGCGGAAACCGCGCAGTTTTACCGCCCGGACCAGGCGCCGGTACTCCTGTTCAATGACAAAAATATACCGGTAGGTTAACAGCAGCAGTTGCACCAGTTTTTCAGGAATTTTGAAAAAATTCAAGGCATATCCCAGGGTGCTGAAATCCATGGTGGCGATCAGGGCGATGAACATTAGCAGAATGGCATTGGATTTAATACTGATTACCGTACACAGGCCAATGCCCTGTCGGGTGGCACCAAGTTTTCCGATCTGCCGGACCACATCTCCGTCATAGGTAAAGGGTAAAATAATCCACAAAAACAGCAGAAATCCCCAGATAACCAGCAGGCGCCTGAACACATGGACAAGGTTCAGGCGGGCCCATAACACCAGAATCACGGAAAGTCCCAGTCCTGCCCAGAGTACAGGCATTTTTTGCCCAAGGGCAATGACAAAACACAGCAGGGTGGCTGCAACCAGCCTGCACCTGGGATCAATTTTGTGAATAAATGAATGGCCGGATGCAAAGATCTCTTCGATCATGGGAACTTTTTTTTATTTTTTCTTGCGGGATGAAAAATAGATGGCCACGCCCATCAGGCCGAAGATGTATCCGATGCCTCCAAAAATTTTATCGATGGTCGGGCCTTTTTGCGTCAGATCCGCCACCATTCCGGTCAGCGGCGTAATTTTTTTATTTAACGCCTTTGTTACAGCCTTTTCCACGATGGCTTCAAGCTGGGCCGGATCAATGGACACTGACGGATGTGCCGCCTGGCCGGGGGCTGTGTTTTCCGGGGGCGCAGGTGGCGGTGTTCCTGAATCCCGGGTGTTTTTAATCGTGGGGGTATCATATATATCTTCAAGGGGAATGATCCATTCGGCCTTGTGTCCCATGCCGGCAATGAGTTCAATACGCATGCCTGTTTTTGCCGGGATGGGAAATGAAAATTCACCTTTTTTATTGGTCCGGGTGCGCAAGAGTTCTTTTCCCTTCACGTCCCGGACAATAATTTCTGCGTTCTGCGCTTTTTTGCCGCCGCTGAATTTACCTTCTCCCAGAACGGTGTTCCCTTCCACCCAGGCAAACACCGTGACTCTATGCGCCAGGGCATTGCCGCCTGAAAGAATGAAAAAGAGCATCAGACAGGCAAGTTTTATAAAATATCTTCGATTCATTAATTAATTACCAAACAGTTTTTCAGACGGCCAATGTGTTCTGCTGACGTGCCGCAGACCATTTGGGCAGAAGTTCGGGCTGCACCTTTTTAAGAAAACCGACACAGAATATCGCCACAAGCCCCTCTATGAACATAACCGGAAGATGGGCTATGACAACGGCCCAGGCCACTGCCAAAAAACTTTCCTGGGTAAACATCAGGGCTGTGCCTAAAACCAGACTGCTGAAAAAGACGCTTAAAAATCCGCAGGCAAAGGAGGCGGCATAGGATATCGCCTTGGGTTTGTGGACAAATCCTGCAAACAGGTAATGACAGACCACTGCAGGTGTGGCCATGATAACCGTGTTGACCCCCAGGGTGGTGATACCGCCGAACTGAAACAATACCCCCTGGAGCAGTAGCGCTATCAAAATGGCGGGAAAGGCGATCCATCCCAGCATCAGGCCCAGAATACCGTTGAGAATCAGATGGACGCTGGACGGCCCGATGGGTACATGAATCAGGGACGCCACAAAAAAAGCGGCCGACAAAACAGCGGTCCGGGGGATTTTATCCTCTTTGAGTTTTTTTAAGCCTACGGCCGTACCGGCGAATGCCAACGCCATCCCGGCCCCTAAAACCGGGGCGGAAAGAACACCTTCGGAAATATGCATAATATCTTCTACTTAGTTTTCCAGTCTTCGAATTTTACCCAGATCACCGCACCCAACTCCACACCCTTATCCTGCCCATCCGCTTTAAGGGTGAAATCAGCTTCATTCAGTGCAGCAAACCCCCACCATCCTGCCCTGGGTGCCGCATAGGTGAATACGCCGTTGCCATCAGCCTTGACGGTCTGGGTAACCATGTAATCCGTGGGGGCTTCGGATTTTTTGTCTTCGTTGTAATATTCCACTTCAACTTCTGCGTAAGGCACAGCTTTGCCGTCTAATTTAACAATGCCCTGGAACACATTCCCGGCATACTGTGCAAACGGTTTGGACAAAGGAACGATTTCAGTTTTCAGCCCGATCTCCTGGTCCCATCCTTCGTCATCCCCGAAAGCGGTTACTACGGTTTTAGTGTAATGAATGATAAAGCAGTCTTCGGCAGGTTCCCAATAGGGTCGGGGCTCCATGTAAAACATGTAAACACCGGGGGTCTTAATTTTATAATCGGTCTTCCAGGCCGTGTGTTCCATGACCTCTGCCTGTTTCAACGCGTCTAAAAGATTTTGGGATTCGCCATTGGCGAGAACGGCAAAGGCTTTGGGTTTGACAAGTTCCATCCCGTGTCCTTCAAAAGGATGGGAAAAAGAGGCGGTGAGATGAACCGTGCGGTCGTCATCCTGCATAACCATATTGTCCGAAGGGATGACCATTCCGTAGTGTGCCTGGACACTTACGGCAGTAAACATAAGAACAAGAAACATTAACCCTGATGCAAGCATTGATGGTTTAATCATTTTTTTTCTCCTGTGAATCCTTGAAGTATTAAAAATATACGCATAATAGCGCTGCCAACTGCAGTGCAACCTTCCCGGCTGTGCTATGTAAAAGTATTGCTATACAACGATGGATCACAGACTTCATGCCTGCATTTGCTTTTTCTTCTATCTTAAAAAACAAATTGAATCAATGGGAAATGTTGTACAGCCGCAATTCTAAATATAAATGTTTTTAGTTAAAAAATTCGCACAAAGACACCAAGACACAAAGATTTTATTTGGTTTTCTGAATCTTTGTGCCTTTGAGGCTTTGTGTGAGAATAGAATTAGAATTACTGGTTGTACAGGTCTATGCCGAGTCCTAAAAAACAGGCAGCAGGTTTTTTAAAACCCGCTGCCTGTGACGGTGTTACAATATTGATTTTTTTTTAAAGTTTAGAGCTGTTATTGATTTTTGGAGCTTAATTCCGGGAACTGATGATAAAAGAATTCAGTTGTCTGGTCTTCGGTTTTGCCTTCCTCATTTTCCCGGAGCTCTATACGCCTGATTTTTCCGGAGATGGTTTTGGGCAGTACTTCCACAAATTCAATGATTCTGGGAATTTTAAATTTGGCCAGCACATTAATGGTGTGCTGGAACAGTTCCAGCGCCAGTTCCCTTGATGGTTTCTGTCCGGGAACCAGGATAACAAAGGCTTTTACCAGCTGGTGACGTTGGGGATCAGGCACGCCCACCACGGCGGTCTCCATGACGGCCGGGTGTTCAATGAGCGCACTTTCCACCTCAAAGGGGCCAACCCGGTAATCACTGGATTTGATGACATCGTCAGCACGGCCCACAAACCACCAGTAGCCGTCCTTATCAAAGGTGGCCTTGTCACCGGTAAAATAGAGTCCATGCTTAAATGCTTCAGATGTTTTTGCCTCATTTTCGATATATTCCTGAAACAGTCCAATGGCGCGCCAGTTGGAAAGACGAACTACGATATGGCCGGTGATGTCGGGTTCAGTGATCTCTTTGCCTTCATCATCGGCTAAAATCACATCATACATGAATGAGGGATATCCAAAGGACCCCAGGCGCATTTTGCCTTCCATCCAGGGCGGATTACCGATCATGGCTGTGGATTCGGTCTGGCCGTAAAAATCACGGATTTCAGTACCTGTGGCGTCCCGCCATTGGTCAATGACCTCCGGATTCAACGGTTCGCCGGCACTCAACGAGTACTTCAAATTTGAAAAATCATACGCTGCCAGGTCAAGACCCACAAAGGCACGCCAGGCCGTGGGCGGTGCGCAGAATGAATTGATTTTATATTTAGCCACAAAGCTTATGTATTTTTTAATATCCAGCGTGGTGAAATTAAAGCCTGTGGCCGTGCCGCCAACGTTAAAGGGGCTGAAAAAACTGCTCCATGCCCATTTCGCCCACCCGGGCGCACTCAAGTTGTGATGAATGCCTCCAGGCTCAAGCCCGAGGATCACGGCTGTTGACATATGGCCCAAAGGATAGGAAACGGCGGAATGTCCCACCCGTTTGGGAAGGCCTGTGGTTCCGGAGGTGAAAAAGCAGAACAGAACGTCTTCACTGTTAATGGTTGCAGGTGATGCCTGCGGTGATTCCTCTGCAATCTCAGGATACGATGTCCAGCCCTCTTTTGCGCCAAGAATAATTTTCGCCTTGGGGGTACACTCTGCCTTGGCCAGGGCATCGTCCACCAGGTCGGCCAGACTCTCATGGGCAACAATAACATCCGGTGGATACGCTTCAAAGCGGAACTGAATTTCGCGTTCGGTCATGGTGGTGGCGGTGGGAACAGCCACAAGACCGCCTTTGATGGCGGCAAAAGAGGCAAACCAGGTTTGGGGGACAATGGGTGTCAGCATATAAAGGTTGTTGCCTTTTTCAACTCCTTTTTTACGCAGATAATTTAACAGCTTGTTGCCGTTCTCAGCCAACTGGGCATATGTATACTGCGCTTCCTCATCCGTATTCAGGTCTGCCCAGATAAGCGCCAACTGGTCCGGGCGCTCTTTGACGTGTATATCCTCGAAAATTTCCTGGGCCCAGTTAAAGGTTTGGGGCAGTTCGGCTGAATTCAGTTTTTCAAAAAACGTTTTTGCTTGAATTTCACGTTGAGCCATATCCTGAATTCCATTGAGTTCCATCACCTCTTTATAAAAGCTTTTCAACGTCATTGGTTCCCTCCCGGTTAAGTTTATAGAATTCGGCAATGAATTGCCGCTTTTTAGCCTTGCTGTTCAATATACCTCTTAATTGTTTCAATTGAAGCATTACCAATTGAGCAACAAAAATATCCATCACTCCAAAACACTTTCTTTTTCCAAAAATGTTTTTCA
>NZ_JACADJ010000028.1:33568-45021 GCF_013389365.1 Desulfobacter latus | reverse complement strand
AAATTTAGAAAATACCGGCCTTGATAAAGACGCTCTTAAAACTCTTTGTGCAGGCTGGCAATGGCATAAAAGATATATTAAATCAAAAAAAACTGGAAGTCGAAATTATTGCCAGGAGCATGAAAGCATTTGCCTTGAAATTGCAGAAGGTTACCTTCAAGAAAAATATAAAATTGTTAAAGAACAGGTTTACCATGATCTCAATCATATTGTGCAGAGTTCAGCAATGGTAGAGTGTATTAACTCCATCATTCGACCATATTTGAATACCTCACGCAATCAAATTTCACAAGAGATGTTGAATCTTATAATGTTTTATCATAATCATCGTCGTTACAATAGCGGTGAAAGGGCAAATAAGACCCCCCATGAAATTTTGAGCGGTAAAAAACAGGAAAAAGATTGGCTTGAGCTTCTTTTCGAGACGATTGATGGTGGCCATGCTTCAACCGGCAATATTGAGTACTCTCTGCATTCTGATTTTTTGTTTTCTCAAAAAAAGCATGATGCTATTTTGTGCTGTGAAGTAAGTGATGATTATTTCTCTACTGTAGAAATGTTGAGATAATCACAATTCATATTTGAGTATAATAAACACGGTATTTTGCTGTGACAAGATAGTTGCGATCAAAATTCTGATGATAAAAACTGTAAAGTACTTTGGGGGTGATATGAAGGATGCCAAAAGATTTATCAAATTATTTATATTTTCACAAATCATTAGGAGATACAAAACCATGAACTTAATTGAACTTCACATTCTTCAATCCTTTCCGGTTTCCTGTCTTAACAGAGATGATGTAGGTGCTCCAAAAACAGCTTATTTTGGTGGCAGCCAGCGGGCCAGGGTTTCCAGTCAGGCATGGAAGCGCCCCATAAGAGCTATGGCAAAGGAATTTGCCCCGGGGGCATTCGCCGGACAGAGAACCCGCTTTATCGTTCGATCCTTAGAGCAAATATATCTGGAAAGCAAGCTTGCCCCCCTGGCTGCCAAGGAACTCGCCATAATTACCGCTGATTCCATGGGAAAGCTGGACGATCCTGAAAAAGGAAATGTTAAGACGTTACTCTACTTCTCCCCCCAGGAACTTGAAAGCGTGACATCCGAGGTACTGGATAAGGATTACGAACCAGTACTCCAGATTGTATTGGATGAAAAAAGCACTAAAAAAGATAAGGATAAAGCGAAGAAAAGTTTGAAGGCTTTTACGGATAAAGCATCCAAAAAACTTAAAGCTAAAGTCAAAGACAATGCAGACATAGCGCTTTTCGGTCGAATGGTAGCTGATGATCACTCATTAATGGTTGAAGGGGCCGGCTTATTCAGCCACGCCCTTTCCACGCATTCCGTTGCCAACGAAATTGACTTTTTCAGTGCTGTAGATGATAACAATACTGCCGATGATGAGGGTGCAGGCCACCTTGGAACAATTGAATTTAATTCAGCCTGTTATTACCGTTATGTTGGTTTGAACATTGACATGCTAAAGGATGATCAACACCTTGCTCACTACGAAAATGACGAATTTAACAAGATTGTGCGGACATTTTTAAAAGCGGCAATCATGGCAGTGCCTTCTGCAAGAAAAAATTCAATGTTTGCGTTTAATCCGCCTGCCTATGTATTAGGATTCAAGCGAAATGGTCAACCATTATCTCTTGTCAACGCTTTTGAAAAACCGGTCAGGAAATCAAAGGAAGGTTATATAACAGAGAGCATCGACAGAATGAATAATCACTGGAATAACTTAGCAGACACATATTGTTTAAAAAAACAAGGCGATATCCAGGTATCTATTCCGAAAAACAATATTGACGATTTTATCATGGCACTTATAAAAGAGGTGCCTTCCAATGAATAATATCCAAAATTGTCTGGGACTTTACCTGGATGCTCCCATGCAGAGCTGGGGATACCAGAGCAGGTTCGACAGGCGCACCAGTTTTTCGTTTCCCACAAAAAGCGGTATCATTGGAATGATTTGCGCCGCCATGGGCGTTGACAGAAGCAGTCCTAATATATTGCAGGATCTGTCAATCCTTAAAATGACCATGCTTATGTTTCAAAACAATGGCAGGCTGACTGATTTTCACACGGTTGGCGGTGGTTGGGACAAAAAATCCAATGCTGGACATATTGTCAAAACGGCTCAAGACCGTGTTGGAAGTACCGTTATCACAAGAAGGGAATACCTTCAGCAATCCAGATATGGTGTGCTTATCATGGGAGAGTCTTTATTTCTGAAAAAAATAGCAGACGCCTTGTATGATCCTAAGTGGGGTATCTGGTTAGGCAGAAAATCCTGTATCCCGGCAACACCTGTATGTCAGGGAATTTTTTCCGACGAAAAGGCTGCAATAAACCATTTAGAAAAAATAGCTGGAAATCAGGTTTTGCGAACCATGGAAGAAGCGGACTGCTTTGAGGAAGGCAGCGACACACTCAATGACATTCCGGTTCATTTTGGAAAACGTAGCTATTCGCCCCGACGAGTCAGGATATGAAGGATTGGTTTCATGCCTATTTTTGAAAAACCGCCGTTGGAAACACTAACCCCGGCCAAGGAGCGCTGGACCCCCATCTACCTTGAGCATGGCAGACTTGAGGTGGATGACTCCAGCGTTAAATGGATTGGCGCTGATAAAACAGTATTAAGATTGCCGATTGCAACCATCAGTGCCTTACTGCTTGGCCCGGGAACAACGATTACACATGCGGCTGTAAAAGCCTGCGCAGACTGTAACACTCCGGTTTGTTGGGTAGGCGCAGAAGGAATGCGTTTTTATGCTTTTGGCGTAACTCCTACACATGATAATGAGCGGGCAAGAATTCAGGCTGCGCTTCATACTTCAAAAAAAAACCGTGAACGTATTGCCCGAAGGATGTTTGTGATGCGCTTTGGGGGTGAGTCAGCTGTTGAAGGAAAAACAATCAAAAAACTTATGGGTATGGAAGGTCACAGGGTCAGAGAGCTTTATACCAGTATGGGCCAAAAATACGGCGTACCCTGGAAAGGAAGAAATTATAACCCGGATAACTGGCAGCTTGCGGATTCCTTGAATAAGGCTATTTCCGCAGCAAACGCATCGTTATATGCCTTAACCACCGCTGTAGTTTCTTCCATGGGATATTTACCACAACTGGGTTTTATACACTCTGCCGGCACCCTGCCCTTTGTTTTTGATATTGCAGATATTTATAAACCGGAAACAACCCTTGAAGCTGCATTTCAGACTATTCGCATTAACCCGAAAGCTACGGAAAAAGATACGCTCACACGCCTTAAACAAATCATAGAACAATCCAGACTTATGTATAGGATGCCCAAAGATATCAGCAGGCTTCTGGCTGAATAAAGAGGTGAATTTTGACCGTTATCATATGCAATGATACCCCTGCTGCCATTCGAGGAATGCTCAAACGATGGTTTGTTGAGCCGAAACCGAATGTTTTTGTGGGAACAGTAAATCGTAGAACTCGAGAAAAAACCATTGAATATATTCGCCGTAATGCACCGGGACTGGGTATGCTGATTTTAGCGACCGCCCCAAACTCACAGGGCTTTTCAATTGTCTCTTATGGTGAAACGCATAGAATTCCAGTGGTTTACGATGGACACTATCTAATTGCTGAAAAGTGGAATGAGGATGACGAATGTTAACGTGCTCTTTTTCCTGTTTTACCGGTCTTTCCAGCGCATCTGAAAAAAAGTTGTGGGAGTTGGGGTGCTTAGCCTGGGATCAATTTGAATATCTACCTGAAAAGACATTTTCCCCCAAAAAAATGAATAACATTCGTTGGCAGATTGATCAGGCTACCATAGCCTTAAAAGCAGGAATGCCGGATTATTTTCTCAACAGATTTGCCAATCCCGATAAAATCAGAGTGTTAGAGAAATTCCAGAAAGAAAGTGCCGTTATTGACATTGAAACAACGGGATTGACGCAAGATTCCGAAATAACAAGTATTGCAGTATTAAAACATGGCAAAATTTTTACATATGTAAAGGATATCAACCTCAGCAATTTCTTGGAATCCCTAAAAGATATAAATTTGATAATCACTTTTAATGGGACCAGATTTGACCTTCCTTTTATAAAAAAGTCCTTTAAAATTGATCTGCCAATACCCCATCTTGATTTATTGCCGGTTTTAAAGCAACTTGGATACGTAGGCGGACAAAAAAAATGTGAAGCAGCATTAGGTTTAAAGAGAAGATTCTCAACCGGCCTTGACGGTAGAGCCGCTGTCAGTTTATGGAAAAGCTGGCAACGCCATCAGATTCAATCAGATTTAAAGCACTTAATATTTTATAATGCTGAAGATGTTTTCATGCTGGAAAAGCTGACTGTTCAAAGTTACAACCTGGCTATGAAAAAATTTCCAATATCCATGAAAATTAAAAGCAGTATTTCTGATAAAATGCTTACTAAAGGGCATATTGTTAATTTTGTTCTTTGAAAATTTGTTAAGACTGGATATTTGCCATAAGGAATTGGATACTACATATAGTATTTTTGTCTACCATTGAGCTACAACATACAGGTGCTTTAGACGTAAAAAGTGCTTATATCCAATGGCAGTGCTGACGCATGACTTTTTATGCTGATTATTGAAATATCAATAGGTTATGATTCAATCTAAGTCAAATTAACGCGAAAGGTCATTTTTCAACTCGTTATTATTACAGCACTTATTTATTCGTGCGTCGGCACTGATCCAATGTTAAGACTATTGAATTTGGATTCAATTAATACTACACTATATTGTATTTTATTAAGTTCTATGACGCAATATATTGGTCTTTTCCCCACACCCGTGGGGATGATCCGCCTCAGGATAAACGGGTTCGACTTATCAGTAACTTTTCCCCACACCCGTGGGGATGATCCGCCTCAGGATAAACGGGTTCGACTTATCAGTAACTTTTCCCCACACCCGTGGGGATGATCCGGAAAGAATAGGGCTTGTCTGACGCATAGTCTTCTTTTCCCCACACCCGTGGGGATGATCCGTCGGGCGTGGAATTCCAGCTTTATGTGCTAACCTTTTCCCCACACCCGTGGGGATGATCCGTTGATCAACCTGCCCTCTACCAGGAGGGCAACCTTTTCCCCACACCCGTGGGGATGATCCGTTTTTTAACCCGTTTGTCCCATCGGTCAATGGCTTTTCCCCACACCCGTGGGGATGATCCGCCCAGGAGGAGGGAACAAATCCGGCCGCGATGCTTTTCCCCACACCCGTGGGGATGATCCGGAACTCTGATGACTGATACGGATTTGATATTACTTTTCCCCACACCCGTGGGGATGATCCGGACAATGCTCAAAAGCAACCCAACGTTGAGATCTTTTCCCCACACCCGTGGGGATGATCCAGAAGAGATGATTATGAATATCACAGGTGCCCCCTTTTCCCCACACCCGTGGGGATGATCCAAAGTTAAAGTCGTTGGAAATTCGTTGTATGCTCTTTTCCCCACACCCGTGGGGATGATCCGTTATTACAGATGATGATTTTCCATCTTTGAGGCTTTTCCCCACACCCGTGGGGATGATCCGCTTTAGTGGTGGTGCGTATGAAGATAGTGACTCTTTTCCCCACACCCGTGGGGATGATCCGAAAAAAAATTCGGCTGCACCTGGATCGGCTGCCTTTTCCCCACACCCGTGGGGATGATCCGGGCCATAGAGCCGCCCGGACCTGCTGGATCACCTTTTCCCCACACCCGTGGGGATGATCCGAAAGTAAATGATAGCCGTCATTAACAGGAAAACTTTTCCCCACACCCGTGGGGATGATCCGTAAAGCCGCTTGGTTAAGGTTTATTTCACGTACTTTTCCTCACACCCGTGGGGATGATCCGTCGATTGATTTTGATGAACCATTAATCTTGTGCTTTTCCCCACACCCGTGGGGATGATCCGGTACATCAGGTGCCAATGGGTATTGATCCGGGTTGGGATTACAACGTGGGGCGGGCGTCGGCGTTGGGGCGTGTCGGTACTTTGTTCATGGACAAACTGACCAGCATGCCTGCCAGGATAGATGCTTCCATGGCAGCAGATTTTCCAGAACTTGCGCTTGATGCCATCGCCGAAGATGTACGTAGCTGGATGAATAATGTCAAGGCCGGGAAGTTATCAAAGGCCGGTGGAAATCGGGTGGTTGGCGCTATGAGTTTGATAACCGTAGAAAAACTCAACGCCATTGGCGTTATGCCGGAAACCGCAGCAATCACCCTGAAGCAGCGCAGCATAAAACATCTGATTGCAGAAGAGCGGAAGGGAGATAAAGCGCTCCCGGAAGAGTTAGTATCTGAAATCGCCGCCTTGCTCCAGGACCCCAAAGCCGTGGTGTAGGACGGTCAAGGAAAGCACCCGGCTCTGCTCTATGTCATATCGGTTCCGATAGAGTGAATGCTGCTGTTTAAGGCTGGGTGGGACAAGCTTAGTGACGGCGTCAAGTTTCTGATCGATAAACAGATGATCCGAATTATAGACATCATCATTGAAAGATCTGCCCTTTTCCTCACACCCGTGGAGATAAATATGAAAAATGCCAGGGGTGGCGACGCCACCCCCTATTCTGATCGTTCTTTATAATCTTCAAACTGAAGATTGATTTACTGTGCTCATGAAGGGCCTTTGGGAAAAGAGGTTGCACAGGAGCCGATACCGGCACCCATAAAGGTGGATGCGCTCATATTTTTTTTTACATCCTTGCTTTTACATTCAGGACAAGTGATCCCCTTTTCATCACCTGCTAAAACAACTCTCTCAAACTCTTTCCCACATTTTTTACACGTATATTCAAAAATAGGCATGGATAAATCTCCTCTATAAAAAGGTGTTGAAATCGAGGCCTTATTTTAATTACTATCTTCATTAAAATCAATAGGTTATCTATAAAAAGGGGTTTTAAGGATAAGTCTCTGATTTTATTGTAAAAGAGGTGATCGATTTTAACACCCTTTATAACTCTTTAAACTTTAACCGAAAAAATAGTTTGTCTTTTTTTTACAACTGATAGGATTTATTGTGCATTTTCTGATGTTCTGAATTAACTTTTCAAAATTGTTTTTTGAACGGTTGGATGTTATAAATCAAAACGAGTGATTTCTACTCGACTATCAAGTTTTTAGGGAATTTGTTCAAATTCAAGGCGGAAACAATTTTTAAACCGGAGGAATATACAATATATTTTGATGAAAACATTTCCCTAATCAGTAAATTACTAAAATGCTGATTTCGAAGTTGCCCATTAACGGTCGACTATACCGGCCGCAGTTGAAATTACTTTCATGCTTGGTGGCTCTGTTGATAGCCCTTTTCATGGGGACGGGTATGCGTTTATGGGAGGTCTCTGACTGGAACCAGCCCACACTGATGGTTGGCGACGAGATCCTCCTCGCTAAACATGACGGCTACGGCTGGCTGGCGGGCGCTAAGCGTATCAATCAGCATAGCTCTACACCGTTTTCCACATGCATCCGGTTGTTGCATGAGGCAACCGACATTCCACTTGACCATATTGCTTTCTGGCTTCCTGCGTTGTTAGCCCCCATGTCCGCATTGCCTGTTTGCCTTCTTGTCCTTTGGTGGGGGATACCCGAAACCGGCATTGTTGCGGGTATCATGGCGGGTTCGTCCATAGGGTATTTTATCCGTACCCGCATTGCCTGTCTTGATACCGATCTGATTAGTCTCTTTTTTCCTTTGTGCCTGGTCGCCGGCTTGATTATGTGGATTGAATCTCTCGCGCCTCAGCCCCGGGGCCGTGGGCACACACCCGCAGCTTCGACCATTCTGTTCCAAGCTCTCCTGCTGGGACTCTTGTTTCGCTGTTATATTGCCTTTTATCCCAGCGGGGAAGCGGTGGGGTTAAGTATTATCGCAACGGCCCTGATGATTGGCGTGATTCTTTCGGCACCCCGATTCCGTCTGCTGGTAGCCGGAGGCATTCTTGTCGTATGCCTCGTAGGGAATGGGGCTTGGTCGGAAACTGCCATTGCCGCCGGACTGGTCATTCTCACTGTATTGCGACCTCAGCTTTTTTTTACCAGGAAAGCAGGGATCACGCTGCTTTTTTTTTTATTGACCGCTTTATGCTGGTATTTTGATTTTGGTGACAAAGCCTCCGATATCTACTTTCACCTCAGCCGTTATGGACGCGTACTTGGCAGTGACGGCGCAGCCTTGTTGCCGCCGGTTATAGAAACCGTCCCTGAGGCCTGTCCCATCAGCCTAAATGGGGCTGTTCTTTTTTTGACCGGTAACTGGCCGCTTTTTATTATCGGTATTGCAGGTTTGGTCATTGTTTTCTGGAAGCACCCCAGTGCGCTGCTGTTGCTTCCACTGTTGGCCTTGGGAATAGGAAGTATCAGGCTTGGAATCCGGTTCACAATTTACGGAGGGGCGGTGCTTGGGATTGGGATCGCCTGCGGCACAGCGATAGGGCTTCGGATGATGCCTGTGCCGCGCTGGGTACCCATCACAGTTCAGTTAGGGTTGCTCATTGCCGTGTGCTGGCCCCTTGTTAAAACCGTTGATGCGTTGGATCCGGAACCTGTTATCTCCAAACCGATAGCCAGTGCCCTGCTTGAGTTGAAGCAGAAATCAGCTCCTGATGCACAGGTGTGGGGATGGTGGGATAAAGGATATGAGGCCCAGTACTATAGTGAACGCATGACATTTGCCGACGGATACCGCAACTCGGCCGAGGCGGTTTTTCCTCCGGCTTATGTCCTCAGCAGCCCTTCTCCCGGCATCGCTTATCAGATGATCGTACGCTCCTTGCTGTTGCAACAGACTGCTGGGCCTGTGAAGGACCAGGGATCAAAAATTCCCATATATCCAAATCCATTTCAGGATATGATACAAAAGATGGCGCCTGAGGAGATCTACCTTTTTCTGCACGGACTTAAATGGCCGAAGGCGGCTTGGTCGCATGATCTGCCGGAACAATATCTGATGCTTACCTGGGACGATCTTCAAAAAGCGCATACTATTCTATCATATGGTACCTGGGATTTTGTGAACAGAAAACCCAGCCCAGGATGTTTTATAATGATCCGGCGACGAACCGAATTTGATATGCGCAAAGGCGTGATGACAGTCAAAAACAAAACGTATCATTTGAGTTCAAAAGACATGATTTCAGCCCAAAAAAAAGCGCATTTTACCTGGCCGCGGAAAAAGGGCTGGCATGCTGTTTTGCAGAAGGATGATGGCATTACTTTCCTTATGGATGATACGGCCTACCATACAATGATGGTACAGATGCTGCTTAACAACCCCAAAAAATTTTCACCCTATTTTGATTTAGTTGTTGATCGATTTCCTTCTGTCCGGATCTACCGCATTAATCCCATTCTTATCAAGTTACCCCAAGGCACAATTCTTTCGGCAGATACAGATTATGCAAAACCTTAAAAGCATTCGTTTACTTTTAACCGGAGGGGAAACCGGGGGCCATCTCTATCCAGCTATAGCTGTTGCCGAGACATTGGCGGAGACTGTTCCAGGATCCGAATCCATTTACGTGGGGGCCGCAGGCCGCATCGATATACAAAAAATCATTGGTGCAAGGTTTATCACCCATTCGCTTTGCATGACCCCCTATGACCGAAAAAGTCTGATGGGAAACATGGTCCTTCCTTGGAATTTTTTGAACAGTGCCCTAAAAGCAAGGCATATCCTGCGGCAATACTGCCCGCATGCGGTAATGGGGGTTGGCGCGTTCCCCAGTGTTCCGGTTGTTTTGGCCGCCTGGATGGAAAAAATCCCCATACTGCTGCTTGAGCCGAATGCGCAGCCTGGTATGGCAAACAGCCTTCTTTCAAAAGTGGCCCAACGTATTTGTGTTACACATACGGGAATGGAGGCCTTTTTTCCACATGATAAAATCGTGGTTACCGGCACACCAGTGCAAAACAGGTTGTTGCAGGATGCTGCAGACAAGCTGCATGGTTGCGAGTTGTTCGGCATTCCCAAAGATGCCCGGACTGTGTTGATCACCGGGGGCAGTATTGGATCTGTTGCCATCAACAGCATGGTCTTGGAGAATTTAAATCTACTTGCCGGTAATATCGGACATCTGATCTGGCAAACTGGAGAGCGGGATTATAGGCGTATCCGAAGGTTACTGGGTAATCACAGCCCCCCAAATTGCACAATTTTGCCCTACATCCCCAAGATGGGACATGCCTATGCCGCTTCGAACCTGGTGGTTTCCTCAGCCGGAGCCGGTAGCCTCGCAGAATTGGCAATGCTTGGCAAACCTGCATTGATAATTCCGGATCCTGACGTTACTGAAAATCATCAACTGAAAAATGCGCGGAACCTGCATGAAAACAATGCCTGTATTCTCATGGACGCAGGAATTGCTTCCCAGCGGATAGCTGCAGCCATTGTTGAACTGCTCAACAGCGATTCAAAGCTTGAACAGCTGAAGACGAATATCCTGAAGTGCGCTGAGTACCGGGCTTCTCAGCTTATTGTAGCTCAAATTCGGCAGGTTGCAAGATAGAGTAGAGGATTTCTTTGGGAGACGAAGAAAAACAGGAAACCGGAGTAATTCATTTTCTGATTTTTCCAGTTTCCTGTCTGTTTTCTTTCGGTTTGCAGTTGAACTTGCTTTTATCTTAGAATTATGGGGGTGGGCGATTCTTGCAGGCAATCATCGCAGCTCACAATGTCTGTACGCCAAATACCTTCCATTTTAATGCATTCTGTGGGAGTCGTCACAGATTCCAAACAACCTCCGTAAGGACCGCAACACACTCCCAGAGAAATGTTGTTACCATAACAGGGACTATTTTCCGGGAGATTAAGACAAGACAGATTCTCGTAGAACTCGCTTGTTTTGAAACTGCTGCACATCTCTTTGGTTATGTTGTCTGTGCAGGTATATTCCCTGTAAAGTGTGAGGGAACAGCAGGCGCCGGTAGGATTGTCGAGAGAAGGGCATTGTTCAGTGGTTAATTCCTTACAGGCCTGATTTTTGTACCAGGTTCCACCAAGCGTATTACACTGGATTTGCGTCCTTGCATCTACACACCTTACCGGTAATCTTGATCCATCATTGGCGGTTGCCGTCAGACAGCATGCGCCCTCTGGTTCTGGGGTGGTGTCACATTCAGTGTTGGAGAGCTCACCACATTGCCGATCGGCAAAAAAGGTTCCCGACAATTTCGTACAATTGCTTTTGAGCATCCCGTTTGCACATTTGGCTGTACCGTTATCATCATAACAACAGGCACCGTATGGGCTGCACTGGGCCTCTGTCAAATCGTCACAGGAGTGACTTTCGGACCAGGTACCCTGGAGCAGATCGCATTTGTACTCAGTCAGACTGTCCAGGCATTGTACCGGGAACACCCCGCTTTCGTTCACATAGGAAATCTTCGGGTGGCAGCAACTGCCCACAGGTGCAGGAACCGGGCATT
>NZ_JACADJ010000028.1:0-33468 GCF_013389365.1 Desulfobacter latus | reverse complement strand
GGGCGGCGCACTGGCGGTTTGCAAAAAAAGATCCCCCGCTGTCAGCGCATTCCGTTGAACCCACATTGTCATTACACACGGCTGATGTTGTACCATCATTGGATACCATGGTCTGACAGCAGGCGCCGGTTATCTGCGTAAGCGCCGGGCATTGCTCATAGGTCAAATCCTCACAGGCTTGATCCTCAAACCAGGAGCCTCCCAGCACAGAACACTGGGCTTGCGTTCTTGCATCTATACACCTTACTGGTAAGCTTGATCCATCAGTGACGGTTGTCGTCAGGCAACATGCCCCGGTGGATGGCGGTGCCATGGCCGGACATTGTTCTGACGTGAGCTCACCACATTGCCGATCGGCAAAAAAGGTTCCCGACAATTTCGTACAATTGCTTTTGAGCATCCCGCTTGCACATTTGGCCGTACCGTTATCATCATAACAACAGGCACCGTATGGGCTGCACTGGGCCTCTGTCAAATCGTCACAGGAGTGACTTTCGGACCAGGTGCCCTGGAGCAGATCGCATTTGTACTCAGTCAGACTGTCCAGGCATTGTACCGGGAACACCCCGCTTTCGTTCACATAGGAAATCTTCGGGTGGCAGCAACTGCCCACAGGTGCAGGAACCGGGCATTCTTCTGCGGTAAGGGCGGCGCACTGGCGGTTTGCAAAAAAAGATCCCCCGCTGTCAGCGCATTCCGTTGAACCCACATTGTCATTACACACGGCTGATGTTGTACCATCATTGGATACCATGGTCTGACAGCAGGCGCCCAGTCCGTTGTTCACAGGGCATTCATCCGGTGTGAGATCCAAACATTGGGTGTCCTTATAAAATATACCGTTCAGTTCAGTTATGCATACACGCTCAGATACATTATCATCACATCGAGTAACGGGAATACAGTTTTCTTTCAATGTATAGCAACAGGCACCGAATGGGGGGCACTGTGTTCCGGTTACATCGGGGTTTATTTCCGGATTTGAATCATCACAATCTCCGAAAATGCCTTTTAAATCAGCCTTTCTGTAATATTCAGTATCAGGTCTATTTTTGCTCCATCTGCTTGACCCATCGGAATAACCATCTCCATCAAAATCCTTGTACCAGCGTTTTTGCCCAATACTTTTCGAAAAAAAATAGAAATCCTCTCCATCAATATCATCGTCCCAGGTGATATCCAGACCTTGAATGGGATTATACAGCAATTCAATTTCTGTTTGAGATAACGCCCGGTCATAAATCCTGATTTCATCCATTTTACCGGAAAAAAAGCTTATCGGGAATGCCCCTTCCCATGCAGCACCAATAGCGATCGCCAGCGAAACTGAATTTTCAATCGGATCAAAATGATTTTTCGACCAAAGGAGCCTGCTGTTTTTATAGAACAGGACTCTGCTGTAATCAGCGCCGTCTTTTTCCACCACAATGGCAAGATGCTGCCAATCTTTGGTTTTTACTCCTTTGGAATAGGCTGATGTACCGATCCGGACGCTGTAACCGCCGTTGGAAAAGCCAATGCTGAGTGATGGGGATGATACCGCGGACTGTTTTCCCAGGAACATCCGGCCATCCGTAGTGTCTTGCGGGTTGATCCACATGGAGAGGGAAAAAACCTGGGGAAATTGAAATTTTTCAACTGCGATATAATCATCTTCACCGTCAAACTGATAAGCGCTGTCGGGTTTCCCAAATCGGTCATCTGTCAATAGAACACCATTTTTTTCAATACCAGTATATTGATTCTGTCCTGCATCCACAGGGCCGCCATCAAACGGATAGTGGGCGATCAGGCCGTCTCTGAGTCCTGCATAAGCCGTTAAAGAAATTAAAAAGAAGCTTACCCACAAAATACTTATCCAACAAACAGTCTGAATAATGGAACGTCTCATGCAGATTTTTTTCATCTTTTGTTCTCTCCTCCCTTTCTATACAGGTATACACCCGCTACAATCCTTTTATTGCCAGAGGTTTTCTGATAATATTCCCGCGGGTTCTGTCGGATTGCTCAGTTGCATATTTAGTGTGAAATCTGTTTCAGCATGTAAATCGGATCTTCAATACCGATTTTTCCATTTTCAGTTATATCATCAGGGGCAAGTCTCACGGGTTTGTCTTTTGCCTCTATATTGCTTAATAGCTCTAAAACCCGGATAACGCCCTGCAGTTGAAGGCTGTCAGCAGGATGAAAGCCGGCAACAGTATATGAAATCGAGGGGTCAAGGACAATACCTTTGGTGGTAACAAAATCAGAGAACTCCCCCGGATGACCTTCGGTCAGCCTGAGATCGCCTGCTGTAGGATTTGATCCGGAATAGTCAAAAAGGACACTCCCAAGGAGAACGTGATAACCGGATATACCTTTTGCCGGGTGATTTTCATCCAGTTTTCCCAGTAAAAAGACAATTTTTCCATCCCCTGTGATGTCCGGATCCGTATAAATCAGCGGGTTAACTGGGTTGCCCAAATACCAGTCAACCGAATTTTTCTCTGCCACCGGACTGGTCAGCCCCTCACCATAGCTTAGAACGAACCCTGCACAGAGAAGTTCTCCCCCGTTGGATATATCGGTTATATCAGCGAAAACCCTGACCCGCAATTTTTTTTGGTCGGATAGCAAGCCACTTTCTGTATAAAGTGAAACCTCAGTAGCACTTGCCAAACCACCCTGCATAATAAACACGCAAGCAGCAAAAAAAATCTTTTTCCATGTTTTCATAGACCCCCTCAATTGGCAATCATTGTACTTTAAGTTCTGCGTCGATCATTTTTTTTATTTCAGCCAACCCTCTTCTTTTCATCAGTCGGCCGTTTATAAAAATAGTCGGTGTTCCCTGTACCCCAGCCTTCCGACCATCGATGATGTCATTTTTAATTTGTCGGTTGAGCGAAGTCGACATCATGTCGGAATTGAATTTTTCCATGTCAAGTTTCAGGGTCAGGGCAAATTCTTTGAGTTTCTCTTCACTTAAAATTTTTGAGTTATCGAATAGAAGGTCATGCATAGGCCAGAACTTCCCTTGTTTTTGAGCTGCCATTGCGGCTGCCGCCGCCTGTCTGGCAAAATTGTGCATGCTCAAAGGAAAATTTTTGTAAACAATTTTAACTTGGTTGGGATAGGCCTCAGTTACTTGATCAAGGAGAATTCGGGCATTGTCGCAAAACACACATTGAAAGTCCGTAAAAATAACAACAGCGACTTGCGCATCTTCAGGCCCTCTGATCGGAGCGCCCTGGATGTTGATATTCTGTATAAAATCCAACTGCACAATGCGAATGTTTCCTGTGTTAGAGTCGGTAAGAAAAAGGATATCACCCCTTCCGGCTGAACTGATTAGATCTGCGGGAAAATTCAAGGGAAGAGATTCTTCTAAAAAACCGGTTAGCGAATAGATTTCAACTGTCCCTTGCTTTGTCAGAACAAACAAGCGCTTTCCATCCAAAGAAGTGCAAGTATCAATGGCAGTTCTCCCAGACTGAACCTGCCTGATTATCTGTAACTCTGCTTTGGCAAAAACAGTACTGGAAAATAAAAAAATCATTGCAAAGCAGGTGATTACAGAGATAATCAAGCAGGACTTTAACATGAGGGGTGGCCTCCATTTTCAGAAATTTAATATTTTTTTATTTTACAAAATTATGAAAAGAACCGCAAAAGTTTTATTTCGTTTTCATACATTGAAAGAAGATAGAAAGTATAAAAAATACCTGGATTAGCCGTTTCCCGCTATTGTTTGCTGAACTTTCCTGATTGATTCCCTATGCGTGATCGTTTCTGAATGAAGAATATTCAGGGTGCGTTTTACGTTATCACTCGATGAGTCGAAATGGGTAAATATATTTTTTTCAATCAGGGAATTTTCATAATCCATTGCACAGCCCAAGGCTGTTTTTATATCGTATTCATTTTTCATCGCCTTGTGCAAAATCTGTTCGAGCCGTGAAATAAATGCGTTCAACGTATACGTCGTTATTTTGCCTTCATCAAAGAATATTTTTCCTCTGTTAGCGGCATCAAATAATTTTTGGATCAATCTTGCGTGTCTGTGTTCCTCTTTTGACAATTGATTCCAAAATTTACTGTATTCAGGAAATTGTTCAGAAAAATGTCCGTAAAGCTTTGAAAGCATTTCTTCCTGTGTGATCAGTTGTTTTATAATTTTTTCTTGATCTGCTTTTAGTTCCATACAACTCAATACTCACATCTTTCATTATTTGTTGTGTTCATCAGAACATACCTATTATATATTAGAAAACGTATCAGCCGCAATACCTTGACAAAAAAAGGGCAGTCCTATATTAAGATTTCCTGATACAGTTATGGCCGATATGGGCAGATCTTAATTTTTTCATAACAAGAGTGCCCTATGGCAGGCCATGAAAGAACGCCTGAGCTGATCAGTTCTTTCATGGTTAAATATTATGATTTTTTATTATGTCGGATGTGTCCCGACAGGCCATGAATATAACGGCCATGCCCTGACGGACACAACAAACAATGAAAGATGTGAGTTGTAAGTATTGAGTTATGAGAAAAACAGCTTGTCTTAAATCTCACGAATCATCACTCAAAACTCGCTGCTTTCATATAAAACCAATCTCAAGGAGTGAAGATGAACATTTTATTTTTTGGCCCCAACGGCAGCGGCAAAGGCACCCAGGGAAAAATACTGAAAGACAAATACAACATTGCCCATGTTGAATCCGGTGCGATTTTCCGCGACAATATCAAGGGCGGCACCGAACTTGGCAAAAAAGCCAAAGCGTATATTGACAAGGGTGACCTGGTGCCTGATGATATCACCATCCCCATGATGATCGACCGTATCAAACAGGATGACTGCAAAAACGGCTGGCTGCTGGACGGTTTTCCAAGAAATAAAGTTCAGTCTGAAAAACTGCATGCCGCACTGAACGAACAGGGCATCAAACTTGACTACGTCATTGAAATGCTGCTGGACCGTGAAATTGCCAAAAACAGAATTATGGGCAGACGGTTGTGTGAAAATGACAACAACCATCCCAACAACATTTTCATCGACGCCATCAAACCTGACGGAGACAAATGCCGGGTATGCGGCGGTGCACTGAGTACCCGCGCCGATGACCAGGACGAGGCGGCCATCAACAAACGTCACGCCATCTATTATGACACCGAAACCGGTACCCTGGCCTCTTCTTATTACTTCAGAGATCTGCCTGATGCAGATTTCAAATACATCACCCTGAACGGCGAGCAGGCACTGCCCGACGTAACTGCAGAACTGATCTCCAAGCTGTAAATCAGCCTTGGTCATATTTTAGGCCTTGGTCATATTTTAGGCCATATGGATTTTCGGTAGGTTGGGTTGAGGAACGAAACCCAACAACTTATCGGTGTTGGGTTTCACTTTGTTCAACCCAACCTACGTTGTGGCCGATTTTATGACCAAGCCCTGTAAATCTATATAAAACCCGGACGTCTCCCCCTCATAGTATGTCCGGGTTTTTGTTTTGTCCTTGCCTTACCGCATTCAATTTGCTATAAAATACGGTTATAAATATTTTATATTTAAATCCATTTTGAAAGGGGCGATGCTGCTTGAAAGAAATTACTGTCACAGTTATTGATAATGACGTTGAAAAAGCGTTGCGTATTCTGAAGAAAAAAATTCAGAACGACGGACTGTTCAAACGTCTCAAGGTAAAGAAACATTTTGAAAAACCTTGTCAGTACAGAAGACGTAAGATGAGAGAGGCAATGAGAAGACAACGAATTGCCGCCTCAAAATCACGCAGAAGACGTAGCTGAGCATTAAAAGCCTGTTTAAAAATAGATGAATCGGCTGCAATCACAATCACATGAGATTTCGCTTCGATCCCTTAATTTTCAAACAGACTATAAAAATCACCCGGCGTATCAAATTGGTTGATATGTCGGGTTTTTTTATGGACACGTTTCATGGCAACCCTCCCTTATAAACAATGCCTGGAAAAAATTTACAAACTGGGCCGGTTCGGCATCAAGCTTGAGCTGGATACCATTTCAAATATCCTTTCACACCTCAACACCCCACAGAACAATTACAACATGGTTCATGTAGCCGGAACTAACGGCAAGGGATCTACTGCGACCTGCATTGCGTCAATCCTCAATGCGGCGGGGTTTAAAACGGGTATATACACAAGCCCCCACCTGGTCCGATTCAATGAACGGATCTGCGTGAACGGGCAGCAGATCAGCAATGCAGATGTGGTCAGCGCATACGAGGCCGTGAACGCTGCAGACAATAAGTTGTGCCAAGGATCACGGCGGGCTACTTTTTTTGAGATTGTTACGGCCATGGCCTTTTACCATTTTGCCCAAGAGATGGTTGAATGGGCGATTGTTGAAACCGGCATGGGCGGCAGGTTTGACGCCACCAATATTATTACGCCAAAGGTCAGTGTGATCACGAATCTCTCCATTGAGCACACCGATTACCTTGGACATACCATCAGGGACCTGGCCCGGGAAAAAGGCGGTATCATAAAACCGGGGGTGCCTGCAGTTACGGCCGTATCGCAGCCATCGGGAATAGATAAGCTAGTCCAAATCGCCAAAGATCGGGGATCAGGGCTTTACCGGTTTAAACGTGACTTTTCCATGCGCAACCCCCCTGGCCGGTCAACCTATAATTACAAGGGAATTTATCAAAACGTCAAAGACCTGACCAAACCGTTACCCGGAGAACACCAGCGGGAAAACCTGTCTCTGGCCCTGGCTGCCGTCGAACTTGTTTTTGAACAGAACCAGGGAACTGATCCACGATATGAACTGACCCGGGAACTGATTCACAAAGGACTTGCCCGGGTTAAATGGCCGGGCCGCCTTGAAAAAATCATGGATCAGCCCCTGGTTATCCTGGACGGGGCCCACAATCTCAAGGCATCTGTTCTGCTGGGCAAATACCTAAATCAGACATTAGGGGATAAGAAACTAACCCTTGTCATCGGCATTCTGGATGATAAACCCTATGAAGCCATGCTGGGTCAACTTTTGCCCAGGGTCCAGCGGGTCATTGTGACCAAAGCCAAAATTAACCGCAGTATTGAACCTGCGGTGCTGACCGCAGCAGTCAGAAAAACATTCAACGGGGAACTGCAGGTTATCGAAGATGTAAAAGACGCCGTATCCTACGCAATTTCTACAAGTTGCAATGAAGATGCCATCTGCATTGCAGGTTCCCTGTATGTGGCGGGAGAGGCTAAGGAAAAATTTGATATGGTTAAGGACTGAGACCGAAATAACGAAACCTGGGAGCGCAGGCGTCCCGCCTGCATCGTTACTGCGGGCGGGACGCCCGCGTTCCCGGAAATATAAAAATGGGCAAGTGATTTAAGACCCATTCATAAGGAGTGTTTATGGATAATTTACTTGATCATCCGTTAATTGAGCAGCGCTATTTTTTTCCGCGTAAGGGATTTTTTGCCGATCCTTTCTGGGTTGATGTTGATGGTGCCAGATTGGCATGCAGCTATCATGAAATTAACCCTGAGGCAAAAACGCTGGTACACTTTCACGGCAATGGTGAAATCGTTGATGATTGGCGCGGTGATTTTGTTACCTTGATTAATCAAATGGGGTGTAATTGCCTGTTGGCGGAATTACGTGGTTATGGCCAATCAAGTGGCCAGGCGCAATTGGGTAAAATGATCAGTGATGTCGTGCCGACGATCGAAGCATTAAAATGTAACGCGCAGGATTTAATTTTTTTCGGGCGCAGTGTTGGTTCTATTTTTGCCCTTGAAGCCGCCGCCCGTTTTCCTGATGCGGCCGGATTGGTTCTTGAAAGTGCGATTGCCGATGTGTTTGAACGGTTGTTATTACGTGTTCACCCTGATGAACTGAATGTTGATCTGGCAACCTTACGCAACGTTGTAGATCAGCAACTGAATCATCAGCGGAAAATCGCTTTATTTAAAGGCGATTTATTGGTGCTGCATTCAGTGCATGACGGCCTGGTTGATGTCAGCCATGGTCAGCGGCTCTATGATTGGGCAACGACGCGCAAAACCATTAAACTATTTGATCGGGGCGATCACAACAGCATTATGATGGTGAATGCCAGAGAATATTTTGCTTGTTTGGAAAATTTTATTCGTAGCTTGGACAGCAGCGGCTAATGCCCTGTTTAAAAATTGATGCATCGGCTGCAATCTCATGAGATTTTGCTTCGACCCCTTATTTTTTAAACAAGCTTTAAAGCCATGAAAAAGATCTTGGTGCATTTGCCCGTTGTTCTATGAGAATCACTATCCGGACCGTTTAGCAGTCATACTTGAAATCTTGACCTCAATCACGGCAGTTTCGGCCAGATCCTGCGTCCCAAATTCAAAGGTGCGGGAGCTGTACTGGGCCATAATACAGTTCAGGCCGTTTATTTTTTCTTCCGGGTCAACAAGGATACGTGCCGTTCCTTCGCCAATGATGCTGGTATAGAATGCGCCCCAATTGCAGGCAGATGCGTGTTTTTTTATCTTTTCAAGGTCATCAAATTCAAAACAGACCCGGTCGTTGGCAGCCAGGATATCAAGTTTGCGTCCCTTATCGGACCCGTGAAAATATAAAAAAGGCGAATCATATCCGAAATGTAAGGGCACCACATAAGGTTGCCCGTTATCTGACAGACCTAACCGGCAGACTTTAGCCTGTTTTATGATACCCTCAATCTGATCCTGATCGGTTATTTGCTTTTCTTTTCTACGCACAGCACCTCCTGTGTTAGCCGATTAAATTCTTGTTCATCCGCCCCTGTGACGCCCAAAGGACGGTTGGCATTGTCATGGCAGTCAGAACCGCCGGTGACAAGCAAGTCATATTTTTGCGCCCAAGACAAAAGCAGTGCCTTATGTTCCGGTGCATGGCCCGGGTAATGCACCTCAATTCCTTTGACACCGGCATCCAGGAGCTCAGGCAGCAGACGCGTCACGGTTTCCACAGGTGGCAGCACCTCCTTGTAATGCCCTTCTCCGGGAAAAGAACCGGCAGCCGGGTGGGCCAGCACGGCAATCACAGGTTCAGTTTCTAGAAACCCTTTCACCTGTTCAAGGTCTATCCCTGAAGGCAGATAGGCGGGACTGTCATTGCCGATGATCCGGTTAATGGTCTCTTTATCGGAAATACCCAGTTTTTCGTCCAGGGCCATGGCAAAATGGCGGCGGGAAGCATTGTCCGAATATGCGGCAATATCTTCAAAGACAAGATTCCTTGACAATAAAGGCGATTCACCGCCAGGCCCGAACACCTCGTTGATCTTTTCAATTCTTGCCCGGACCAGGCCCTGTCCCCGTCCTTGGGCCAGGAGGGTTTTAAACCGCGTGACAAACCCCGAATCTGTTAACAGTCCACTTGAAAAATAGGTCAGTACATGCAGGGTTCCCGTGAAAAATTCCCGTTTGAAGCGCACTGAGACCTCAACCCCCGGGAAAACATCCACGCCCTCTAATTTCCCGGCATCCAGTGCAGGTGCAAGTCCATCCAATGTATCATGGTCGGTTACCCCTAAAACCTTTATGCCCATACCTGCGGCCAGCGCCACAAGATCGCCCGGGGAAAAATCTCCGTCAGATGCGGTGGTGTGATTATGCAGATCTGCAAATATATGTGTCATCAACTGCCTCCTGCTGTTGTAATGTTACCTGAATTATACAATGCTGATTGTTTTATCACAATTTATCCCTGTCCGGACATACTTTCTTTTTTTAACCAATTTTTAATATTTTATTTAATTTTCACAGATTAAGTGATAAAAGCGAGTCTTTGAACTTTGAAAATCAATAAATATCCGGACTTAATTACCTATGGATCCTTTACATACCCTTGGAAAAATCAACTCTCCCGATCAGGCCCGAAATCTGTTTGCCGCAAAACTTGACAGCATACAATCAGCAAAAATTGCCAAGATCAAACACCCGGATGTACTGGTCCGTATCGCCAACGCCATTGCCCTTTGCAGGCCGTCAAACGTATTTATCAATACAGGATCAGAAGAAGATAAGGATATTATCCGAAAAATTGCCATTGAAAAAGGCGAGGAACGTGCCCTTGCCATGGCGGGACACACCATTCATTTTGATCTGGCCAGTGAGCAGGGCAGAATCGTGGATCGCACCTATTACATTGCCGAACCCGAGGATCTGGTATCCAGCCTTGCCAAGCGTATGCTCCCGGAAAACGCCACAAAAGAGATTGAAACCCACATGTCCGGCATCATGGAAAATCTGACCATGATTGTTGGATTTTACATGAGAGGGCCTGTGGGCTCCCCTGCAGCCAACCCGGCCCTGGAGCTGACATCCTCAGCCTATATATCCCACAGTGCAGAATTGCTTTACCGAAACGCCTTTGATGATTTTGATCACGAAGTTGAACAAAAGGGATATTTTTTCACCAATATACACTCCGAAGGCCTGAACCGTACCGAGGACCTTCCCCATGCCCGGGTGTTCATGGATCGAAAATACCAGACCACTTATGCCTGGAAATGCACCTATGCCGGCAATACCCTGCTGCTTAAAAAGGGTAATCACAGGTTTGCCGTGGACAAAGCCGTATACCGGGATCGAGGCAGGGAATTGTCCGAACATATGTTTATTACCGGTATCAATGGACCGGGTGGCCGGACGACCTGGTGTGCCGGCGCGGCCCCTTCCGGATGCGGAAAAACCACCACAGCCATGGCCGGCAATGTATTTATAGGCGATGACCTGGCCCAGATGTGGATTGCCCGGGACGGCAGCATCCGCACCATCAATCCGGAAAACGGTATATTCGGCATTGTGGAGGGGGTAAATATTAACGGTGATCCTTTGTTGATGAAAGTGTTGCGGCAGCCCGGCTGCGAAGTCATCTGGTCCAATGTTCTTGTTGACAAAGATTTTAAACCCCACTGGGTCGGCAATATGGAACCTGTCCCGGAGACCGGAATTAACTTCCAGGGAGAATGGCACCAGGGAAAAACCAATGACAAGGCAGAGCCCATTCCCATATCCCATCCCAATTCCAGGTGTACCATGGCCTCGGAAAATCTGGAAAACTACTCGCCTGAAGCAGCCAACCCGGACGGGGTAGTGACACGGATATTTACATATTCAGGCAGGGATGCGGACACCATGCCGCCGGTATGGGTGGCCAAGACCCCGGATGCCGGTGTGGTTATCGGCGCCTGTATTGTATCTGCCACCACGGCCACAGAGGTCGGCGTCACAGGCATTAAACGCGCACCCTGGGCCAACGCCCCTTTTATCCCCGGCGCGTTGGGTGATTACATGGATGCCCAGTTTAAATTCTTCAACAATCCTGACATTAAAGAACCATTCAAGCCGGTGATGGCAGGCCTGAATTATTTTCTAACCCACCGGGCCAGGGGCGGGAATTCAGACAAGCTTCTCGGAGAGAAGCAGGATGTTAAAGTGTGGCTGGCCTGGCTGGAAAGATATGCCCATAATGAAGTTGGATACCTGTCCACCCCCATCGGCAACCTGCCCTGCTACAATGATCTGGCTGAATTGTTCGATCAAATCATTGACAAGGCGTATCCCAGATCCCTTTATGATATGCAGTTTGCCCTGTACACGGTCAAAATCATCCAGCGCATTGAACTTCAGCAAAAGGCATATAAAAATGAAGAACACCTTCCGGAAAAACTGTTTAAGATCCTGGCAGCACAGAAGTCGGCCCTGATGGATCTGAAGGAAAAAGTTGGGGATGTCATCATGCCGGATTATTTTGAAAACCTGACTTAATCATGGTCGAGCGTTTTGCAAAATATGTATAGACAAATTCCATGCCGGGTTTCTACTTGATTTTAAACAAAATGATCAATAAGATAATTCGTTATGACATTTATTAGAAACATTGGCTCTTAGTGCCATACGTTAAAATGTTTCCAAATCTAAATAAGGAAGATAATAATGGCAAAAATAGTGCATCGTGAGGAATTGGCTCAGGGAACCATTATCCTCAACGAAATAGAAGCGCCGCGTATATCCAGAAAGGCCAAACCCGGCCAGTTTGTCATTCTTCAGGCGGACGAGACCGGCGAACGCATTCCACTGACCATGGCGGATACGGATCCTGAAAAAGGCACCATCACCATCATTTACATGGTTGTCGGAAAATCCACGGCCCGGTTCCGGGATCTTAAGGTCGGTGAAGAATATTATGCCCTCATTGGTCCTTTGGGGGCCCCCACCCATATTGAAAAGATAGGAAAGGTCGTCTGCGTAGGCGGCGGCACCGGTATTGCCGTACTGCACCCCATCGCACGGGCACTGAAGGATGCCGGCAATGAGGTCACAGCTATTCTGGGTTCCAGGACTTATGACCTGCTTATTCTGGAAGAACAGATGCGGAACGCCTCCCATACCCTGCATATCTGTACTGATGACGGTTCCATGGGCCATCATGGGTTTGTTACGGATGTACTCAAGGAGACCATTGAAAAAGAAGACATCGCCCTGGTTGTGGCCATTGGTCCCATTCCCATGATGAAATTCTGCAGTCTGATTACCAAGGAAAAGGGCATTAAGACCATGGTCAGCCTGAACCCCATTATGGTAGACGGTACGGGCATGTGCGGCGGATGCCGGGTATCCGTAGGGGGAAATACAAAGTTCGCCTGTGTGGACGGCCCTGAATTTGACGGACACCAGGTTGATTTTGATGAACTTGCCAAACGACTTGCCTCTTATACGGAGGTTGAGAAACAGTCCGTGGATGCTTACAACAAATGCAAATGCAATGCAAATTAATGCGCCCGTTTCTGGGATATATGGAGGAATAAATGGCTGATAAAAAAGAGAAAGTTGACCGGGTCGTGATGCCGGAACAAGACCCGGACGTCAGGCGCAGAAATTTTATGGAAGTTCCCCTGGGGCTTTCCGAAGAGATGGCAATCACCGAAGCCAAACGCTGCCTGCAATGCAAAAAACCGGCCTGCGTGGAAGGATGCCCGGTTTCCGTATCCATCCCTGAATTTATTAAATGTATCGCTGATGGTGATTTTTCCGCAGCGGCCAGAAAGCTCTGGGAACGCAATGCCCTTCCCGCGGTCTGCGGCAGGGTTTGTCCCCAGGAGGAACAATGCGAAGGCAGATGCGTTCTCGGCAAAAAAGGCAAACCTGTTGCCATTGGATATTTAGAACGTTTTGCTGCGGACTGGGAGCGTACAAACGGTACTGGTGACGTTCCTGCTGTGGCTGAAAAAACCGGC
Source organism: Desulfobacter latus (assembly GCF_013389365.1). Lineage (GTDB taxonomy): Bacteria > Desulfobacterota > Desulfobacteria > Desulfobacterales > Desulfobacteraceae > Desulfobacter > Desulfobacter latus. Next base: position 20,234 of record NZ_JACADJ010000028.1, on the reverse strand, counting down.
AAAAAAGTGGCGGTTGTCGGTTCCGGCCCCTCTGGACTGACCGTTGCCGGCGACCTTTTGATCAAAGGCCATGATGTTACTATTTTTGAAGCATTTCACAAACCCGGCGGGGTTCTGGTATACGGTATTCCCGAATTTCGTCTACCCAAGGAGATTGTTGCATCGGAAGTGGCTACCCTTGAAAAGATGGGCGCTGATATTGAATGCAACACTGTCATTGGCGCCACCGTCACCATTGATGAGCTGTTTGCCGAAGGGTATGACGCCGCATACATCGGTGTGGGTGCCGGGCTTCCCAGATTTATGGATCTGCCCGGTGAAAACCTCATTGGTGTTTATTCTGCCAATGAGTACCTGACCCGGACCAACCTGATGAAAGGGTATCTGTTCCCTGAATACGATACCCCCATTGCCCGGGGCAGAAATGTCGTGGTGCTTGGTGCCGGTAACGTGGCTATGGACTCTGCCAGAACAGCCATGCGTTTAGGCGCAGACTCCGTCAAGGTTGTTTACAGACGTTCCAGAGAAGAGATGCCCGCAAGAAACGAAGAATTGCACCATGCAGAAGAGGAAAAAATTGAATTTGTCCTGCTGACAAATCCGATACAATTTTTTGGTGATGAAAACGGAAGATTAACCGGTATGGAATGCCTGAAAATGGAACTGGGAGAACCTGATGCGTCCGGCCGCCGTCGGCCCATGGCCATTGAAGGCAGTGAGTTCAAAATAGACTGTGATCTGGTTGTCGTGGCTGTGGGCTCCAATGCCAATCCGCTGCTCACCAAGACCACCCCGGACCTGGCCTTAAATAAATGGGGAAATATTATTTCAGACCCCGTTACCGGAAAAACATCCAAAAAGGCAGTCTGGGCGGGCGGTGATATCGTTACCGGTGCTGCCACAGTCATTCTTGCCATGGGTGCAGGCCGTGCTGCAGCCAACTCCATGCATGAGTATCTGACCCTTGGGTGGTAAGGTTAATTGTTCGCGTACTATCCGATAAAACCAAAGGCGGATCGGGATATGCTTATCCAGCCCGCCTTTTGCGCTTTAGAGGTATCGCCGCAACAGCAGGCTGCTATTCAGGTTTGATAAACACCTTATGATCCACCAGGGACAGGGAATCAATCTTTCCTTTTATAAATTTCTGCTCACCAAAAATGGACACCAGGCGGATCCCCTCTTCATCGGGTTCCACCTTGTCCACAGCCTCCAGAAACAGAGACTCCTGTCCACTTTTGTCCACGAGATATGCATTGGCTTCACACATAATATGCACTCCTGATCTTTAGATCTTTTACAGCAAAAGGTCATCTTCCGTTTTTTACTTTCGGAAAACATCCTCAATAAATTTAGAGTATAGGAATTTCCATTTCCCAGCACCCAGCACCCAGCACCCAGTAGTACCCAGCACCTAACAGCCCGCCCAAAGGGCGCTAATTTAATAATATACAGGATATCAGATTTTTATAATACCCAAAACCCGTTTTTATGACAGCGGAAAATAAACATCCAGCAATTCATCCACCAGCTGGGGCAAAGGCGAACCGACCATCCCGACAATGGCAATATTCTCCTGGGTCAGGGGTAAAAGTACCTTTTTTGCCTGGGAGCATGATACGGCTTCAGCCATCCGGGGAGTCACCTCTCCCATCATGGAATGGGGCATGATAATCCCCACAGTGCCGATTATCATATCAGCGCCCTTAACCGTCTGTACAATGGCGTTGGTGCCGGAAGCGCCCTTATTGGCACGGGCTTTAAGCATCTGGGCAGTGGCAATGGCGTTGGTGCCAAGGGCAATTACCTCAACGGACTCCTCAAAGCGCTCCTTGATCCGCTTGATTACGGTGGATCCGATACCGCCACCCTGACCATCGATAACACACACTTTTTTCATGTTTTTTTCCTGTTACTCGACTATCAAGTTTTTAGGGAATTTGTTCAAATTCAAGGCGGAAACAATTTTTAACCGGAGGAATATACAACATATTTTGAGGATTAAAATTTTTTTCCAACGCCGAAGTCGGGCAAATTAACAAAAACTTGATTATTGAGTGTTAAATTACAAGGCGGACCTGCGCCCATACCGCTTTGGCTATATTTTCAACAGAATCATTTCCATCGATCACAGCCACACGTTCCTGGTGCGCCAAGCGGTTAAACGCTGCCAAATAATTTGCCCGGACCTGCGTCATGATATCTATTTTTTCATAGATTTCAAGATGGGTTCTGGTGGTTTGAAGCCGCTTTATGCAGATTTGGGGATCAACGTCAATAAACAGGGTGATATCCGGTTTTAAGATATCGGCATTAAGTCGATTGGCCTGGATCACCCACTCCATATCCATATACTGGCTATGATAGGCATAGGAAGAAAAATAATACCTGTCACACACCACAATTATACCGGTATCCACCATCCGGCGGATACCGGTTTCAGGATCCGTCAAATGCTCGGTGCGGTCCGCCGCAAAAAGGCTTGCAATGGTTCGCTGGTCTGCCGGAAGAGTGCCGGACAGCATCCGGCGGATCAACCGGCCCACAGGCCCGTCGGTGGGCTCGCATGTGGCAAAAACCGGGGTACCTCTTGATGCCAAGCGCTTGCAAAGCAGTTCCGCCTGGGTGGTTTTGCCGGCCCCGTCAATACCTTCAAATACCAAAAATCCGCCTTTTTTCGCTTTTTCCAAATTGACTTCCTTCATATAACTTGAGCGTATAGAAATTTCCAGCACCCAGCACCCAGCACCCAGAACCCAGAACCCAGAACCTATAACAGCCCGCCCAAAGGGCGCTAATTTAATCATCAAGTATAAAACAAACAAACCCGGCAGATCCCGAAAACCGGGCCCTGCCGGGCTGATGTATTTAAAATTCCGAATGAATCGGGTTTGACGGGTTTAATTAAGATGAGCTGTGGCAACCACTGCAATTCAAAGGCGTAGCTTTAGGAATATCGGCTTTATTTATATCCTCCTGCGCCATAGCTGCCCTGCGTTTCCTGTTGATATCCCGGTGGCAGGTTAAGCAGTTATTGTGGTAAGCCGCCAAAAAGTACATCTGGTTTGCTTCATCCTTGATACTCCTGGTGCCCGCAGGCTCGGTTTCACTGTGACATGCGTCACATGGTTCAACTTCGCTTTCTCCGTCCCAGTCATGGTGGCACTCTTTACAAGCAAACTTCAAATGAAGTCCATGGGGAAAACCAACAGGCCCCCTTGTGGCTTCCACCTCTTCGGGTGCCTCTATGGTAATAATACCCATGGGAATCGAGAGGGATTCGTCACTGTTTACAACCTTGGAATGGGGATCAGGATGGCATCCTGTGCAGGCAACGGGTCCTGTAACAATGTTCTTGGAACCGGCAGCTTTCTGCTGGTCGGCCTCGTTTCTGTGGCAGTCCCGGCATACCTGATGAAAGGCCCCGACCATGGATTTTATATTATTGTCAGATACATCTGCTTGGCCGGGTTTCGGCGCCCAAAAATTTTCATGACACCCACTTGTTCCGCAACTTTTTATGGGACTGTTTCCGTCCCAAGTGTGATGGCACTCTTGACAGGAATAGGAAAAATGAAGGGAATGGGGGAAAGTAACCGGGGACAGTGTAGCCTTATATTCGGTATCCTGGGGCGCCTGTAAGGTCATGGTACCGACAGGAAGTTCAAATGTAGCCTCAGTGTCCTCAGCAAGGGCAACGCCCGTTAAAACAAAAACAAACCAGGGTAATGCAATGAGAAATAATCGTTTCATGATCCCTCTCCAATAAAAAAGCTGTTATATCAGATTGTACCTGATGTGACCGGGGTATATCAATTGACCGCCCTCTTCAATATCACATAAACACTATTTCTGATTCAATACGCTAATACGTTAAAGATGCCTTTTGTATATTAATTAATGTTTATAAAATCAACCTGAAATTTGAGTATCAAGGTTAAAAAATACATTTCCGGTACCTGAAATGTAGTATTTACGCCTTAAATTAATCACTTAACACGCCATAAAAATTAACCCTCGGATCGAGTAACAGCTTTCAAGCAGTTAATTTTGGGTTGAATATTGAACGATTCAGGGACCTGCAGAACATGGGATTCCAAAACGGACAGGGCTTTAGCGGCAACTGAGACAGCCGCCTTTTTCCTGTTGTAAGTCAGCAGTTCAAATGTGCCTGCTGTACGTATCATTGCCTGAAGGACCTTCTTTTCCTGACCCTGAACAGCCCTGTAATTCTGCTCAAGCCATTCATGGCATTCAAAAAAAAGAGATTCATCCCATAGCAGACCGGCTATGGCATAAATATCGGCACCTAAAGGTGGATTTGACGACACTTGTGCCAGAACAGCGGTATACCGATCATACCGCGCCTTAATATAAATTTGGGCCGTATCGGGCAAATTTTTCCGCCCCAGGTCTGAAACCGCCTGTGCCAAAGCTGCCTGATCCCCTTTCTGCAGGGCACTGATAAATGCACTTCCCAAAAGATTTCTGACATCCCGGTCTGTCCGGTCTTCAAACGGATTAAACAATATCATTTTCTCCATAAGCTGCACTTTATCTAATGCTCGATGATCAAGTTTTTAGGAAATTTGATCATCGAGTAATGACAAATCTCACAAACAACCACTTCCCGCCGGCTGCCGTTTTGATCAGGTTATTTCTGACGATCTGTATAATCGTTTATGATTTCTTCTACACGCTTCCGGAGGAAATCACACGCATCCTGAACGGCGTTATCGGTAATGGTCTGGACGTCTGCTGATAATGCCTGTATCTTTTCTTCATCCATCTCGGTAATTTTATTGATGGCAAATTCGTCTACCTCGCCATCCTCGGCAAGAAGACCGCATCCGCCAACAACTCCCAGGTATTCCTCTTTAAAAAAAATCGGAACAACCAGTTTGAGCAATCCGGCATCACACTCCTCTACCACTGCTTTTTTTGTCTCGCGGGCCTGGTTGGACATATTCATATGGGCAACAGCACAGATAAAACTCTGTCCTTTTTCAGTGGATTTGATCACCGGACACAGGGAGTTCGCCCAATTGGGATTATTCGTGATCCGAATCCCATCAGGATTAAAAACAGAGCTTTGAAGATTAAATTTATCCGCTAATTCCAATTCAAGTTCAGTCCATTTTTCAATGGATAAGAGATCCGTCAATTGCATATTATACTTACTCCTTGTTTTTTAAAATTTAGTTGACTGGTCATGTGGTCGGCCAGGGCCTGTTTTAAAGATAGGAACTTTCTTCATTTTTTAACCGGAAAAATTTTTAACAAAAAACAAAAATTTTATCAAGGGCCTGAAATATAAGCTTATTATCAGCTTTAGTCGAATTGATTAATTTAGTAGAAACTAAGAATTACTGAGTATAAGAATAAGTATTTAATCGCTACCTTAAATTGTGCTGCATAATCAATACGTAACCATATTTTAGTCCTGAATAAGAATTGCTGAGCCTGCCAATAAATCCTTGAGCATTACCTTCAATTAGCGTATTTTATTTTACTGATTCTCGATGATCAAGTTTTTGTTAACTTGATCATCAAGTTAGAGGCTTTTTGATGTATTGAGAGATATTAACACAATCCGGTTTTTATATTCATTTTAAATGCCGGACAAATAGACAAGGTTTTCATGGCAAAAAAAATCATTATTATCGGTGCGGTGGCTTTAGGCCCCAAAGTGGCGAGTCGTCTCAGGCGGCTTGATCCTGATTGTGAAATCACTATTATTGACAAAGACAGCTTAATTTCATACGGCGGATGTGGTATTCCTTACTATATCGGCGGGGACATCGGAGAAATCGAAGAACTATACTCCACCACGGCCCACCAGGCCAGGGATCCTGAATTTTTCCGCACAGTCAAAGGGGTTGAGGTACTTACCCGGGTGGAAGCCATCGCCATTGACCGCAGAAACAAACAGCTGAAAGTACGTCATCTTGAAGACGGCACCGAGTCTGACATGCCCTATGACAAGTTGGTCATCGGCACGGGTGGCACACCTTTTACCCCGCCCATCCCCGGCGCTGACCTGCCGGGCGTATATCCTGTGTCCAACCTTCATCATGCCCAAGCCATCAAGGAGTTGATCAGCAAGGGTGCCGTGGGAAATGCCGTAGTTATCGGTGCCGGTGCCATAGGCGTTGAAATGGCCGAGGCCCTGACCGATCTGTGGGGCGTGGAAACCACCCTTGTGGAAATGGCCCCCCATGTGCTGCCCACTGCCATTGGTCCCAATATTGCCCTTATTGTTGAAAAAGAACTTGAGAACAATGAGGTCGATGTCAAAATCGGGGCCCAGGTCACCAAAATCCTTGGAGATGCCGAAAACGGCGTTACCGGGGTTGAGGTCAACGGCGAAGTGATTGAATGTGACCTTGTGATCATGGCCGTGGGGGTTCGCCCCAACACGGGCTTTGCGGCAGAAGCAGGCCTGGCTGTCGGCCGGTGCGGCTCCCTGATTGTGGATAAAAATTTAAGAACCACGGACCCGGATATTTACGCAGGCGGCGATTGTATTGAGGTGCGCAATCTGGTATCCGGCGACCAGCAACCCATGCCTTTGGGCTCTCTTGCCAACCGCCAGGGTCGGATCATTGCCTCCAACATATTCGGCAAGTCAGCCCAATTTGACGGCACTGTGGGGACCTTCTGCATCAAGGTGTTCGGCATAGGGGTGGCCACGGCAGGCCTGACCATTCACCAGGCCAAAGCCGCCGGATTTGATCCGGTTCATTCTGTGGTGGCCCAGTTTGACCGGGCCCATTTCTATCCCAACTCAAAATTTATTTTTGTCCAGCTCATTGCCGACAGATGCACCCGCAGGGTTTTGGGCGTGGAGGCCGTGGGGGAACAGATTGACGCTGTCAAGGCCAGGGTGGATGCTGTGGTGCCGCTGCTGCACAAAGGCATGACTGTGGATGAGGTCTGCACCCTAGAAGTGGGCTATGCCCCCCCGTTTGCATCTGCCATGGATGTGATCAACAATGCCGGCAATACGCTGGATAATATTCTGGACGGGAGAAACAGCCCCATTGACTGGCCTGAATTTATTGACCTGTTCGAAAAAGGCGAAATCACGGTGGTGGATTTAAGAGAACTTGTGGAAGCCCAGCCGTTTATTGACAAATACGGGGCAGACCGCTGGCTCTTTTTGCCCCAGACTGAGCTGCGCGAACGCTATAATGAACTGCCCAAAGACAAAGACCTCTGTCTTTTCTGCGGTACGGGTGCCCGATCTTTTGAATGCCAGAGAATCCTGAGCCAGAACGGATTCACCCGCATTCAGAATCTTCAGGGAGGATATGCCATCATCAGGGTCACTGATCCGGATTTTATTCCCGAAGGCGGATAATCCGTTAGGGACCCGCGGGCCTTATCTGCCTGGGATTTGGCAATCCCAGGCCAGGCCCACCCTGTTAGCAGCACATGAAGATGATACCCCGGTTAAGGGACTTGAAATTCACCCAGGTTCCTTAATCCGGATATCTTGGGTGCCCTCCCCGACCTAAGAGCCTGTTTGATAATTGATGAATCGGCTGCAATTCCATGAGAAGGCTCTAAGACAGCTGAAACCGGCCTACCATTGTATTCAGGTTTTCAGCCAGTCTAGACAATTCACCGGCACTGGTAAAAATCTGCCTGCTGCCGTTATTCATTTCATCGGTAGCATTGCTGACCTCGGTAATATCTCTTGTAACCTCAGCGGCTACAACAGATGTCTGGGATACATTTTCATTAACTTCCCGGATTCCCAGTGAGGCCTGGGTGACATTATTTGCAATTTCCTGGGTCGTGGCGGCCTGCTCTTCAATGGCAGAGGCAACAGCGGTAACGATTTCGTTGATCTCATTTATGATTTTCACGATGGATTCAATGGCGGTTACAGATTCACTGGTTGTTGTCTGAACGCCTAAAATTTTGTCACTTATTTCCTTTGTGGCCTCGGCCGTCTGCTGGGCAAGTGCCTTAATCTCCCCTGCCACAACGGCAAAACCCTTGCCTGCCTCACCGGCCCTTGCCGCCTCAATGGTTGCGTTAAGGGCCAGCAAGTTGGTCTGCTCAGATATGTCGGCAATGGTTTCTGTTACCTTACTGATTTCAGATGCCGCCCTTCCAAGTTCATCAACCTTTGAGGATACCTGCTTTGCAGTTTCAACAGCCTCAGCCGTTGTTTCGCTGCCTTTGGCCGTGTTACCGGCGATTTCATTTATGGTGGATGACATCTGCTCAGCGGCAGTGACAATCATTTGAATATTTACAGTCGTCTGTTCCGTGGCTGCTGCAACAGAGTTCATATTGGTTGCCATTTCTTCGGCAGAGGCGGAAACATTATTGGACCGTTCCGCAGTCTGTTCCGCATTTGTTGTTATTTGTTCGGAAATAACAGATAATTCTGTTGAAGAGGCCGTCAGGGTCTGTACACCATCTGCAATATCCTTAAACATATGGATCAAATTTTCAGCCATATGTTTCATATCGTTATACACACCTTTATTTTTTTTCGGATCAAATTTGACAGCCAGATTCCCGTTCGCAATATTGTTGGTAATATCTACAATATCGGCAGGATCCCCTCCAAGCTGAGAAACAACACTCCGTCTGATAAAAAAGGCTGTACCGATTCCCATGGCAATAGCCAGGAACGCAATCCCGAGAATCATTCGCTTTGCTTTGATAATTTGGAGATCTGTTTTCCGCTGCTGGCCGTCCAGTGAAATTTTGACGGTATTCTGGACGTTTCGGGCACATGCCACCATGGTATCGTTAATTTCATTTTGTGAATCTTTCAATGCGTTAAGCTCGGAAAAAGCCTGGCGGTATGTTTCTGCGGCCTTTATTATCGGTCTTACAGACTGTGCTTTTGCAAGGATTTCATCAAGTATACTGTTGACCTGGATGAAATAGGATTCTTTTTTGCGGATCAGAAAATTTTTTTCCTGGCGACGACATTGCAGCATCAGTCGGATAATAGCTTCGGTATTCTCAGCGCGCTTCATCAAATTTGCAATCTGACCTGGATCTGCATTCTGTGCTATCAGACGTTCACATTCATCCCGATCCGCTTTAAGAATGGCCTTGGCGGCTGCTTCCATCTGCCGCGCCGATGTTACCATTGTCGCATCCGCTTCTTTTATGCTGTTTTCCAGGGTAATATAAGTATCAAATGCCTGCCGGTATTTGTCCGCCATATTAACCATGTCATCCAACTGCTGAAGGGTTTCGGAATTAGTTGAGCGTGCCTTGATTGATTTGATTTCTTCATTGAGTAAATCCGATTGCTCAATGACGGCTTTCACATAGGATTGCTCCCCCCTGAGCATGAAATTTTTTTCCTGCTGTCGCGCCTCGTACATCATCATCGTCAGATTCCCGGTGTTAACGGCATTGCTCATTTGTTTGACCACTCTTGACAGTCCGTTAAAACCTGTTGCTGCAGCTACCAGCAGCAATACCAGAATAATGCCGAAGCCAAGGCTGATTTTTGTTCCAAGCTTAATACGCGTTGACATGCTTTTTACTCTCCTGTTTTAATTGTTTTTCTATCCTGCCGGTGTGTTTATCGTTTTTGATATAATTCTTGACAATTCTTTCATATTTACGGGTTTTAGTAAGACTTCCTTGACATTAATAGAACCCATCCGCTTCTCTTTATAATTTTCTTCGAACCCGGTGCAGATAATTACAGGAATCTCAGGATTAATCTTTTTCAGTTCCCTGGCCAACTCGTTACCTGTTAACTCAGGCATTGTCAGATTCGTAATCACCAGTTCGAATGTATCCGGATTGGCCTTCAATATTTCAAGCGCCTGACCACTGCTTGTACAGGCAGTGATGTCATAACCGATCCGCTGAAGAAATTTTTTTTCCATTTTTACAATCTGTTCTTCGTCATCTACCAGCAGAATATGCCCTGTTCCTTTCATGCACTTATTTCCAATACTTGGAAGTAATGTGGTTTCCATGTATGAACCAAGAACAGGCAGGTATATGTAAAAACAGGTGCCTTTACCCGGCGCACTGATCACTTTAATGTCCCCGCCCGCTTTTTTAACGATGCCATGGACAACCGACAGACCAAGCCCCGTACCTTTTCCGATTTCTTTGGTTGTAAAATAGGGCTCGAATATTTTTAGAGTAATCTCTTTTTCCATGCCAACGCCTGTATCGGAAATTATCAATTGCAAGTATCTGCCAGGTTGCAGCGTTAAAAAACGGGGTAACTCATTTTCATCAATGTCTGTTTCACAAAGCGCTACCGTAAGTGTTCCACCGCCGTCCTCCATGGCTTGATAGGCGTTTGTACACAAATTCATGATCACCTGATGAATCTGGGTGGGATCCGCCATTATGGGCCTGCAATTCATATCGATTTTCTGGACGATGTTGATGGTTTTGGGAATGCTTTCTCTTAAAAGACTAAGCGTTTCCTTAATAATGGGCTGAACCAGCATCTGAGTTGTGTTACCCTGTCTTTCCTTGCTGATCGAGAGAATTTGATTGATCACTTTTTTTGCCCGGCCTGATGCGTTAAGGATATTCATCAGATACTTATGGGAATCACTGTCTTCGGCAGTATCCATCAATAGAATTTCAACATTTCCCATAATGGGAAAAAGGATATTGTTAAAATCATGGGCAATGCCGCCTGCCAAGACAGCAATAGCCTCCATTCTATGGGTTCGGATCATATGCTCTTTTAGTCGTATATTCTCTTTTTCAACGGTCACTATTTCGGTAATATCGCAAATAACCACAATGAATCCTTCTGAGTGATCCAAGGCATTTAAAGGACAACTGTTCAATGAACAATGAAAAACGGTTCCATCCCTTTTGATGCATCGATTTGTCGACTGAAACGGTTTTAATGTGGAAGAATCAGAATAGAGTTCTTTACCTATCTTTTGATATATGACATTATCCGGGTAAAATATTGAGGTACTTTTCCCCACCAGATCATCATAGTCATATCCGAACATTGCATGCAAATTCTCGTTTGCCCAGTAAATTTTTCGCTGTTTAACCAGGCAGATCCCCACCGGAGATGCCTGGGTAATTGCACTGAGTTTTTGTTCCTTTAATTTCAGTGACTGCTTGTACAAACAGTACCGCTGATAGCTGCTTCTGAATAAAAGAATCCCTCCCGTCGAAAAAATGATAACAATGAAAAACAGGGTATAGTCGTGGTATTTTTCGGTTCTTTCAATGACTGTATCAAGGGCACTTTTCGGAGAACAAATCGCTATGGACCAGGTTGAATCGGCCATTTTTATCGGTGAATAGGCCACGAATTTTTCAATATATCCTTTTTGATCTTGATGCCATCCGGAAATATAGGTATCCGTTCCTTCATGGCCCTGTACCATTTTTTGCTGAATTCTTTCTATTTTCTCATATGAAAAGGCCTGATTTTTTTTCTTCCTGGCACCAAAACTACTTTGACCTTCAAGATCTTTAACGGGATGTATGAGAAAATAACCTTTCGAATCCAGAACCCATGCATATTCGACAGCCTTCTCTGATACAATGGGCTTTATAATCGTATTTAAAACAGTTATCGGATCAAAGGAGCCCACCAAAACACCTTTGATGCGGGGTGTTATCGGGTCATTTGTAAAAACGGGAACGGCGATCCTGATTCTTGGTTCATTTTGTTCATTATAAAGAAAACTGGAAATCGCTATTTTTCCAGTTGATAATGCGCTTTTATAATAATCCTCAAAATCGTATCTTTTTCCAATCAACTTCCTTCTAAATCCTTCAGTGGGACAAATAAATGTCAACATTCCCTTGGTATCTAAAAATCGTATGGAGGTAATTTTCTGCAATCCCTTATATCGGTTATAAAACAATTCCTCAAAATGCGGGTTTGAAGACAGTTCAGCGTCGGTATTTGCCATGAAATAGAGATCGGAAATAAATCGGTCAAAATATTTTTCAATAACGGCTGCGACTAGTTTTGCCTCCATCAGCTGCTGAATTCGATACTGCCTGGTAGCCGCACCTCTCAATTCATATCGGCTCTTTTTGTTGATATATATCGCAATGATAATAACAGTAAGGATGGCCAGGCTAATAAAAAATAAAGACAGTTTTTGGGGGGTCTCCATTACTTCTTTCGGAATTTCCATAGTTTTAATTCATCGTTTTGTATGTTATAAAATTATGCGTCCAAATAATATTCTGCACTTGCACATAAATCTGTTGGCAGATTAGCAAAATGCATGTTAGCAAAAGGTATGCCTGAAAAACCAAAGTTAGCGTGCTAAGTTACAATATCCATCGGCTATCTTCGGTCATAAAGGCGTATTAAAATATTAAACAGATCGGTGGACAGACTAAATTAAAGATCGAGCTGTCAATGATTGTTGTGAATAGTGTCAAGATTATTTTCAATAGTATAAATATTTTTACAGGTGCAGTGCTTGGGCTCTATGAAAGAGATGCTTCGAAAATTTTTCTTGACTCCATTTCCCGACGCATTATATAAGACTGACTTGTAACATTATTTTATTGAAACCCTGTTTCGGTATGGCCTATAACTGGCGCGGTTCCCCCTGTATTTAAGTGAGTATAATACTACTTCAGTGGGGAATCTCTTCGATACCCGTAAAAAATTAAGGAGAAAAAGAGCGTATGGCTACATTAGAGGAACGCGTACGTTGTAAAGAGTTACTCAGCAAAGTAAAAACCCCTGAAGAGTGTATTGAATTCTTTAAAGACGACATGGACGTCGGCATGTCCGGGTTTACGCCGGTCGGATATCCGAAAGTTGTACCCATCGCCCTGTGTGATCACGTTGAGAAAAACAACCTGCAAGGCAAATTAAGACTCAACCTGTTTATTGGCGCGTCTGTGGGCGCTGAAGTTGAAGATCGTATGGCCACACTGGACATGATTGATCGCCGCTGGCCCTACCAGACAGGTAAAAATCTTGGCAAAGCCATTAATAAAGGCCAAATCCGCATGGGTGACAAACACCTTTCAATGTTTCCCCAGGATTTGAAGTATGGTTTTTACACCAAGGAGAAGGGTGGCGGACTTGATATGGCCGTTATCGAAGCATCTGCCATTACCGAGGACGGCAACATAATTCTGTCCGGTGCCGTTGGCGCTGCGCCCGAAATCATTGATGTCGCTGACAAAATTATTGTTGAAATTAATACCGGGCTACCTTCTTTCGAAGGCATGCACGATATCCTTTTGACGGATCTGCCGCCATTCCGGAAAATCCTTCCGGTGACGGATCTGCGTCAGCGTATCGGTACACCCTGGGTTCCCACCGACAAGAGCAAGATTGTCGCCATTGTCGAATCCAAGCTGCCTGACAATGGTCGTGCGCTGCGTGGTACCGATGATGTTGCCCAGGCGATTGCCGACAACATCGTTGACTTTTTCCAGACTGAAGTGAAGGCCGGCCGTCTGCCTAAGAACCTGTTGCCCCTGCAATCCGGCGTGGGCTCCATTGCCAATGCTGTTGTCGGTGGGCTGACAGCAAGTCCTTTTGAAGATTTGACCGTTTTCACCGAGGTACTCCAGGACACCTTCCTCCCCTTCCTTGATTCAGGTAAATGCAAATACATCAACTGTACATCACTGTCCCTGTCCAACGATGCATTTGTTGATTGGTGGGCTAATTTCGAGACCTATAAAAACATGGTTATGATGCGTCCCCAGCAGATTTCCAACAATCCGGAACTCATCCGCCGTATGGGCGTCATCGGCATGAATACACCCCTTGAATTTGATATATATGCACATGCCAACTCCACCCATGCAAGCGGTACCCGCATGTTGAACGGTATCGGCGGTTCCGGCGACTTTATACGCAACGCTTACATATCCATAATGCATTGTCCTGCTTGCCGTGCCACCAAGGTTGATGAATTCGGCATCACCGGTGTTGTACCCAAGGTTCCCCATGTGGATCACACTGAGCACGATATTGATGTTCTGGTTACCGACCAGGGTCTGGCTGACCTGCGTGGCCTGGCACCAATTGATCGGGCCCGGGTCGTCATTGATAAGTGTGCGCACCCTGCTTACAAAGATTATATGCATGACTACGTTGATCGTGCCATCAAGGCAACTGGTGGACACCATGAACCCCAGTTGTTGGATGAGTGCTACAAAATGCACACCAACTTCATGGAAAACGGTACCATGCGTTTCTGGGAAAAATAAAACAAAACCCAATACGTCTTACCGAGACACCCCAAGCCCCGCCGGAATTTGGCGGGGCTTTTTTTTCGATGTTATTTATGGCTTAGGCGTAAAACCACTATCCCTTTAGGGTAGCTGAGGCTAATCAACCGGGCTTGCGGGCTTCCCCACAAGCCCCTCGGTCTTCAGCCGAGGGGTTGTTGACTTTCTCCGGCCTTTTGAATAAATTTGTAGTGTTCAATTCCTTCAATAATACCGCCACTTGCGTCATTTTGGGCAAAATATATGTTTCTCATATTTCTCAAGTGTTCGAGTTCCGAGCTGTAATTTCCAACAACAACACCGGCTGGTTCCCCCTTGAGCATCTCTTCATCGTTTCCTGAATCGCCGCAGATCAGAAGATTTTTTAATGGAATTTCCCATTTATAACTCAGGTACCGTATGGCTTTGCCTTTTGAGGCCCTGTAGGGAAGGATATCCAAATATTTTTCATGGGAATAGATTAACGTATACCGTAATCGTTTCTGGGTCAGCAGATGATGCAACCGGGGCAGATGATCCTTGCCGGGTAACATGTTATAACTGATTTTAAAAGGTGTCTGGGATTTATCCGATTGTTTGGTAAGATAATCAACCGCGTCAAGCTGGGACATGATCAAGTCACGATTCCAGTTTTTGGAAATATGTTTTTCCCACCCTTTGTCACGATACAACGATTTACCGTAGGTGATCTCACTTCCCACACCGGAGATGATGATGTCCGGTATCATAATATTATTCGCCTCTAAAATATCCAGAGCCGATTTAAGTACGCGACCCGTGGCCACACCGAAACCAATATTGTCTCTGTTATCCTGAATCAGTTTCATCAACCGTTCAAGGTTTTCATTGCTGCCACCCAACAGGGTATTATCAATATCAGTGATGAGCAAATAATCGAGTTTTGATAATCTTTTTCCAATGGTTAAGCGTTGTTCATTGATATCCATTTCCAGGGTTTCGTATTTTCGATGCAGGGATTTGACCTTTTGAACATATGTGTTTACATGGCTTGTCCAGGTATAATACTTACGGGTGTTCATGATGCCGTTTTTTGAAAATTCATTCCATGTATCAGGGTGTACCAGAATATCTTTAATGGCTTTGGCAATGGCCTTTGTGTCCGTTGGGTCCACCAGAATACCGCCTTGACAATTATCAATGATATCTTTCGGCCCCCCGTCATTTGTAGCGACCACCGGCAATCCGCATGCCAGCGCCTCCAGAAGGGTCAATCCAAACGGTTCTACCAGTGCGGAATTCACAAACACACCGCTTTTTTTCGCGGCAATACGATAAAGCTCCGGCACTTCGTGTTCAAAATCATGTTTTTTGGGAATGGCCATCTTTCCGTAAAGGTTATATTTATCTATTAACAGCAGCATCTGGGTCAATACATCCCGTTCACTGTCCGCTTTCTGGGATATATCCTTTCTGATGCCGGCAAAAATGGCAAGATTGGCAATGGCCTGCAGATCATAATCTTCCCCATACGCCCTAACAAGCCCTTCAATATTTTTGCGCTTATCAGGCCGGCATAGCGCAAGAATGATCGGTTTTTCGGGGTGCCTGAAAAACCGACGCAGCTCTTTAATAAGCGACTGTCTTGTAAACAGGGCCTCTTCTTTATGTTCATTATCGGAACATGTTTCATGGTAATACGGGCAAAATTTTTCAATGCCGATTCCCGGCGGAATAACATGGTATTTGGGCAGATTACTGTTTTGGTATAAACCATACTGCTCTTCCACTTCCTGGCGGGTACTGGTCACAATCATATCTGCTGATTTTAAAATCTGCTCTTCCATGGAAATCCGGTGATCAATTTTTAATTTTTTATTTAAATCATCTTCTTTCTGACCTTCATTTAACAGTCTTTGTTTCTTTGATTTTCCCAATGAATGGCCGGTATAAATAAAAGGGATGCCGAAAAACCGGGCCAGTTCTTTGGCCACATACCCTGCATCCGGGTAATGGCCATGGATCACATCCGGGATTTTTCTTTTACTCTTTATGAATTTAATTGTTTTATCCACGTATTCATCCATAAACGGCCACAACAGCTCTTTGCGTATATATTTTTTCCCGCCGCACTGAAGCCTGACAATGCGAAATTTTTCATTTACTGTTTCAATAGGTTGGCTATAATCATCAGAGCAGGATTTATCCGAAATCAATCGTGTCAATAGGTCAACCCGATGGACATCTTTATGTTTGGATAACGCATTGCCTAATTCGATAACATATTTAATCTGTCCGCCAGTGTCGGCATCATGTCCAAGTTCCATGTTTTCCGATCGAATAAGGCCGTGAATGCTGAACATTTGAATATATAGGCCTCTATGATTCATTTATTTCTCCAATTTTTTTATAAATTTTTGATAAACTGCGGGATCCTGAATCAATGCTCCCTGAACGCTGCAGACATGGGATGCAAACTCGCCGGCCAAGGAGATGATCTCTTCAATCTGCAGATTTTTCAGGATGCCGGCCACAGACATTGCCGCATAGGCATCTCCAGCACCAACCGTATCAACAATATCTAAAGATGCTTCCGGCGGTTCCATATAATGGTCCTGGTTTGCAGTAAACCATTGGCTTCCCTTTTCTCCCATGGTTAGAATGATCATTTCAAGGCAGTGGGTTCGCATTAATTGTCCGGCAGACATCCTATGGGAAGTCTTGTCATTTGAATCGAACGTCAATTCTTCAAGTTCATCGGTATTGAGTTTCAGAATGTTTGCGGCATTCAACGAAGCCACGATCGTATGCTCGGTATAACAATCGGGTCTCAGGTTAATGTCGCAAAAAGATATGGTCTCCGGCGATTTTCGGTTTAACATGTCTTGAATCAATTCAAAATTGTTCTGGGTACGCTGGATCAAGGTGCCGAAATAAATGAGATCCGGCTTTGCCCCGGATACTAACTGACGGATCGGCGCAGCATCAATGTGATCATATGCTGTATCTGTTGCGATTTTAAATGTATGTTCACCTTTACCAAGTACATCCACCTTCACAGTACCAGTGGGGCGATTGCGATCAATCTGTATGTCTTCGGGATTGAAGCCGTGGTTATCCAGAAAATTCAAAATTTCATCACCGGAACTGTCATTTCCGACTCTCGAAATAAATCTGACGGGAAATCCAAGTTTTTTCATGTGATAGGCAAAATTAAAGGGTGCCCCGCCCATGCGCTTATATTCAGGAAAGATATCAAACAAAATTTCACCAGTGACTAAGATCATAGTTGAGAATACCTCGGAAATTTTTATAAAAATTCCGTCGAACAGCCCTGATAGGCTGGAATTAAAGAAGTTTATTTTGTGTGACGGCAGGTTTGTCTGCCATATGTTTTATTTAAATTCAACGCTGTTTAATATAGAATGAATCCAAGGATTAAGTCAACCCGATGATGCGTCATCGGTTGTGGACAACCGTTAAAAAATGAAGGGCACATACTTGAATATGCCCTTGGGTGTTTCTTGGATCTTGGATACGAATAAACCGTCAGATTAAATCATTAAACTCCAAAGTACGCCTGCGGCAATGGCCGAACCAATAACACCCGAAACATTCGGGGCCATGGCATGCATGAGCAAAAAATTTGAAGGATCTTCCCGTTGCCCCACAACATGTACCACCCGGGCGGAGTCCGGTACAGCTGAAACCCCGGCAGCACCCAGCAGGGGATTGATTTTCTTTTTCAAAAACAGATTCATGAACTTGGCAAATAATAGTCCACAAGCGGTTGCAATACAAAAGGAGAGCGCGCCGAGGACAAAAATTTTCACCGAGTTCCGGGTAAGAAAGACATCGCCCTGGGTGGATGCCCCCACAGTAAGGCCCAAAAGAATGGTGGCAATATCAATCAATGCCGTGCGTGCAGTAACAGCCAGGCGCTCTGTAACCACAGCCTCTTTAAGGACATTGCCGAAGCACAGCATACCCAAAAGCGGCAGAGCGGCAGGTGCCAGAAAACAGCAGAGCAAAAAGGCGACAACCGGGAATATCATTTTTTCGCGCTTGGAAACCTGGCGCGGCTCTTCCATGCGGATGAGCCGTTCCTTACGCGAGGTTAAAAGCTTCATGATGGGGGGCTGGATTACCGGCACAAGCGCCATGTAACTGTAAGCGGCAACAGCAATGGGGCCGATAAGATGCGGGGCCAGTTTGGCGGTCAGAAAAATGGCCGTGGGGCCGTCCGCCCCGCCGATGATGCCGATGGCTGCTGACTCCTTGGGCAGAAATCCCAATGCCAGCGCACCCAGAAACGTAATAAATATGCCTGCCTGGGCCGCAGCGCCCAACAGCATAAGAACCGGTCGTGCCAGAAGCGTTGAAAAGTCGGTCATAGCACCAATGCCAAGGAATACCAAAGGCGGATAAATGCCTTGGGTGACCCCGAAATACAGATAGTGCAGAACAGAATTATTTTCATAAATGCCAAGGCCCAGCCCCTTGAAAATCGGAATGTTCCCCATAAGCATGCCAAATCCGATAGGCACCAGCAACAAGGGCTCATAATCCTTTGCAATGCCCAGATATATAAAGATCATACCAACGATGATCATAATAATATTTCGATAGTCGCACAGATAAAATCCGGTGTTCTGAAAAAATTCTAAAAATAAAATATCCATTAATTTCGCTTTCTTTTACTCGATCATCAAGTTTTGTTTTAGAACCATGAAAATAATAAAATTCAATTAAGAAACGGCACGGATGAACCGATCCTCATCCCATCTGAAATATCCCTGTTCATCGGCACACAGGATACCGGATTTAATCAGGAGACTTATGTTCGCATGGGGGTCTTTAAGGCCGGAAAGCTCGGCCATGCGCAAAAGTTTTGGCAAAGAAATCACATCATCCATGGTCTGAGCCAAAAGGTTATACTGCCGGCATATCTGTTTTTGAGGCTCAGTAAGGACCAGATGCTTTTTAGGGGTCGCCGCCTTAGCAACAGACTTAGATTTCGAAGCAAAAAGCTTTTTTATTTTTTCGGGATTATCATACAGGGCCACCAGCTTATGAAGCTGGGAAATCAGGGCGGACAGAGAGATAAGCCCTGTAAACACAATAGTAACGCCCACAACAGAAATGGCCCACCCATTATGGGCGTTTATCGCCTCAAGTCCATAAAGAACGCCAACCGCGTCAACTCCATTCAAGACTCACCTCTTTAGTATCTTTAGTATTAAATTTTTAAGTAACGCCTGTTTCGGCAAGAGTTAAACAAAAGGGGGCTTTTTCCTTGCAGAACTGGTGCCATCCATCCATAATGATACTCCCGGTATGGGTATCATGACCGCTCAGATCAAGGATTTTAAGGCAGGGAACAACCCATACAGTCCCTTTTTCCAACACGGTGATTGTCGCCGTATTATTGCCGTTTAAGCTTACCATAGACAGGCCTGCAAAATCCCCTGGCCTGTTGAGTACCACTGCCCTGCCCTCTTCCATGGCGACAAGCAGGGCTCCTTCTTCCAGAAGAAAAAAGAACTGGGTACCATGACCTGCCCGGGCCAAAATTTCACCCGGCATAACCGTCCGCCGTGAAAACAACGGAACAAGATTGTCAATATCCCGGGCATCAAGGCCCTTAAAAATGATAGATTCTGATAAGCATGCTGCAGAACTGTCCATACGCCTCCTTAAAATTATCATTGGAGTTTGAAGCAAGCTACATTTGAGAAAGAATATTCAAGCATATTTTATAAATTCTGTCGAGCGCAAAACGATCCGGGCCAGGGCAATCAGATGTAAAAAAAATGTCATCTCCCAATAATCTGGGTTTTGTTTTTTTTCAAAACAGGCGCTTCGCCCTCTTGTTTCTTGTATCTTGTCTCAAGTTTCATATAAATTAAGCCATAATATTATTTACATTCATATTCAATGGTTCGGACAAATTTAGGCGCTAATAGCACCGTAGTTTATCAGTTCCTCGTATTGAGGCGTATTTTTTATCAAGATAGGGTCCAAATCTAAGTGTGAAATAAATCGGTCCAGTAGGTTTTCAT
>NZ_JACADJ010000027.1 GCF_013389365.1 Desulfobacter latus | reverse complement strand
CAGTACAGGGCATTAGCTGGAAATATTGCAGGCTGCTTCATGCATCTGACGGTTATTCCTACAATACGACGTGCTAAGGTCCGGTGCCTGGGCTACTATCTTAATTATAAGGAGGACGGCAATTCCTTGCCGCATTTTATGAAAAACAGTAATATTGCACATAAGAAAAAAAATGTCGTTGTCCGCTTTTTTGAATGGATCGCAAAGGGGACCCAAAAGGCCGATCAACAGGGCCGTGGTCCCTGCAAATCCTGAGGCCCGAAAAAGTGATTGGCCCGTGAGGCCAAAAATTTGGGCTTGATTCTATTGTCGGCCATTTTTTGTAGGGGCAACAATCCCCCTGTGGTTGCCCTCGTTAGGGCAGGCACAGGGGCCTGCCCCTACAGCGGCCGACGTTAGAACCAATCCCAAAAATTCTTATCCTAATATAAAAAGGAGTACTCATATGTACAAAAAACAAAGAATCCGGGTTGCCCCCATCTGTTGCGGGCTTGCTTTCCTGTGTGTTTTACTGGTGTGGGCTGTACCCGTTGGTGCCGCTGCCAGGGAAAATAGTTTTGAGCTGGATCAATTCATTGATCCCGAGACCTGTGGGGCATGCCACGATGAGATTATGGCCCAGTGGGAGGGCTCCCTGCACAACCTTTCCCATAAAGACCCGATTTATACCCGGGTGGCAAAATTTTTTCGCGAGGGCCTGACGGATGCCGGTCATATTGAGGAGGCCGAGTCCTGCGTGAAGTGCCATACCCCTGTGGGATTTGTGACCGGTTTTCCGACAAAGGTGTCCGATGATCTTTCCAAAACCCCGTATGTCCCGGCCCAGGGCATCCAGTGTGACTATTGCCATGTGGCTGTAGACGTCAGCCGGATGTACAATAATGGACTGGTTTTATCCCCGGGGCAGGGTGAGGATGATCCCGGTGTCAAGTATGGTCCCTTTGACGATGCTGAACCTGACTTCCACGATGCCGCATTCTCAAAACTGCATACGGATTCAAAAATCTGCGGTACCTGCCACGATGTCAAGCATGTGTCCTTTGGCACCGACCTTGAAACGACATACACGGAATGGAAAAACAGTCCGTATAACAGCTCTGATCCTGAAACGCATGTGTCCTGCCAGGGGTGCCACATGTACCAGCGGCCCGGGGTTCCGGCCACCGGATCGACGCCCCGGCCCAAGAATCCGGGCAGTGCGGCGGCAGGTGCAAAGCAGCGGCCTCATATATTCACCCACAATTTTGTGGGCGCCAACTCCGGTGTGCCGGCAATGTTTAATGCCGAAGATAAATCAGCCATGGCTGTGGAACGCTTGAAACATGCGGCAGATCTTTTCCTGGTCATGACGGATGCCCGCACCGCCCGGGTTGTTGTCACCAATACCGGTGCCGGCCACAGTCTGCCCACAGGGTTAGGGGATCTGCGTCAGGTATGGATTGAAGTTGTTTTAACAGACCGTGCCGGAAAAACCGTTTTCCAGACCGGTGTTCCCGATAATAACAATGAACTGCCGGAAAACACGGTGATGTTTAAAGTCACGCTTGGGGACGGCCTTGGCAATCCGGTGATTAACATGGCCAAAGCAAAGGAAATTTTGTCCGACACCCGGATTCCTGTGGGAAAAAGTGCGGCCCGTTTATTTAATTTAAAGGCCACACCCCAAAAGGGATACACACTGACCGCACGGCTGCTGTACCGGTCCATGCCCCAGAAAATTCTCAACCAGTTGCCCGGACCGGCCTTAGGGCCGTTGCCTGTGGTGGAGATGGCTGCGGTACAAAAAACGTTTTAATATATTACAATGCATTTGTTCGATATTGTTGTCATCGCCATTGGACTGGCCATGGATGCCTCGGCCGTGTCCATGGCTGCTGCGGCCTGCGGGTATGCAAAAGACCGGCGGGCCGTATTCCGCCTGGCCTTTCACTTTGGTCTGTTCCAGTTCATGATGCCGGTGGTCGGGTGGATCCTTGGAACCGGATTTGTGTCATATGTCCGGGCCGTGGACCACTGGATCGCCTTTGGTCTTCTGGTCTTTGTGGGTGGGCGCATGGTCCGGGAAGGGGTTGCCGACACCGGCGACTGTCTTCACAGAGATCCCTCCAAAGGCCTGACCATGGTCATGCTCAGTTTTGCCACCAGCATTGATGCCCTGGCCATCGGCCTGGGACTGGCCGTGATGGATGTTAATATCTGGTACCCTTCAGTGCTTATTGGTATGATTACCTGCGCCATGTCCGTGGCCGCCATCGGCATTGGGAAACGGGTGGGCGCAGTACTCGGCAACCGAATGGAAATTGTCGGCGGAATAATATTAATAGGTCTTGGCTTAAAAATCCTGATTCCCGCACTTTTTACGGTGCCTGATTTAACCATATGAAAACAAACCATAAACACTATATATGCAATGCCGCAAAAATGGCAGCGGTGACAGACGGCAGTGTCAATCTTGTGGTGACATCGCCTCCCTATCCCATGATTGATATGTGGGATGAAATTTTTAGTCACCAGGACCGGAAAATTGAAAAGGCCCTTAGAAAATCGGACGGTTCTCTTGCCTTTGAGCTTATGCATCAGGTGCTGGACCGGATCTGGGAAGAGGTCTTCAGGGTGCTTTCCCCCGGTGGATTTGCCTGTATCAATATCGGAGATGCCACACGTACCCTGGGGGATAATTTTGCCCTATATCCCAACCACGCCAGAATATTAAATGCGACCCAGGCATTGGGATTTACGGCCTTACCCTGCATATTATGGCGCAAGCAGACCAATGCGCCCAACAAGTTCATGGGATCGGGCATGTTGCCGGCCGGGGCATATGTTACGTTAGAGCACGAATATATTCTTATTTTAAGGAAAGGGGGAAAACGCGAATTCACCTCTCCTGCAACCAAGGAAAACCGGCGCCAAAGCGCATTGTTCTGGGAAGAGCGCAACCAGTGGTTTTCAGACATCTGGATGGACCTTAAAGGCACCCGCCAGGCCATGGGAAAACAAAAAAAACGTAACCGCAGCGGGGCCTTCCCCTTTGAACTGGCCTATCGCCTGATCAACATGTATTCCGTAAAAGGGGATCTTGTTCTGGATCCGTTTCTGGGCACGGGCACCACAACGCTTGCGGCCATGGCTGCCGGACGCAATTCCACAGGATATGAAATCGACCCAAGCCTTCTGGAAAATTTTTGCGATAAATGCCGGGATTCCCTTGGTCACTTTTCATCCGTCATCCAGCATCGCATAGATCTTCATAACGAATTTGTCCAAGGGCGTCTGGCGGCCGGGAAACCCATCAAATATGAAAATGCGCATTATGGGTTTCCCGTGGTAACGCGCCAGGAAAAAGAACTTGTGTTAAATATCCCGGTATCTGCTGAACAGCAGGGTGATGAAAATATGGTTGTCCATTACAGCATCCCGTCCCGGGAAACCGCAAATACCGCCACGGCAGCCCAAAACGCCCCGGTTGTGCCCGAGATTTGTGGGGCAAAGTCCAAGACGGATGGACTTTTATTTCCGGATTTTGATCCTGCTTCCTGATAGGCTTGTATATTTTAGGTTTTACACAAAAAGATCTATTCTGTTAGAATGGATTCATAACAGGGCTTTTTTAACCCTATAATTTTCAAACTCCGGAGGTATCCATATGAAATCCATCCAAGCGGAATATAATGAGGCCTCAAAGGCAATTTCCATCAAGAAAGACGCGAAAATCGAAGACTGGGTGTCAGTCTGCCGGCGGTTTAACGATGATGTTTCCAGGATCTGTGATGTTACCGACATAGAAGATTATACCGGGCTTTTTGAATGTTTTGATGATGAAAACAACAAATCCTTCTACCTGGTCAAAGAAGACAAGGCATTGCGCCGGATGAAACGCCGGCACTTTTACGATAACCTGGGACTTGCGTAATGCGTATTGCCTCAACCGTTGAAACCCCTATTGAACATTGGCGCAGCAATTCTAAGGCCCATAACCAAAGTTTTATTTAAAAACGGTGCTGTTGCTGAACAGCACCGTTCACGATTATACCCAAATTCCCTTTTTGGGCGGGTTCCCATATGAATCGAAAGAGTCCCCATTGGCCTTCAATACGGCCTGAAGTTCTTCTACAGTAAATTCAAAGCCATCTTCTTTTGCCATGGCTGCAAATTTTTCCATTGAAAAACAGTTATCGTACTTTACACGGAATTTGCGATCATCTGCGCCTTTATCTAAAAAGGCCTGAACGTTTTCTTCTGACATCGTTTTTCTCCATTAATTAAAGAGTATAGGAATTTCCATTTCCCAGCACCCAGCACCCAGCACCCACCACCTAACATCCCGCCCAAAGGGCGCTAATTTAAGTTTAGTCGCGTCCGGTTAAGGGGTTGCGGATATTTAAAAAAAAGGAGGGGGGCCACCTTTTTGCATTTGCAAAATTATATCTGCAAAAACAAGACCAGTTTTTAACGGTCCATAATTATTTTAGAAGGATCGCCTTATATAAAGGATGAGATAACTATTAAAAAAACGGGCTTGGTCATAACAGCGGCCACAGCGTAGGTTGGGTTGAACGAAGTGAAACCCAACAACTTATCGGCGTTGGGTTTCGTTCCTCAACCCAACCTACCGGAAATTCGTATGGTCTAAAATATGACCAAGGCCCCCAAAAAACGGTATGTTTAATGCTTTTTATTAAATTTTATAGCTTTGGTATGAAAGTTGAAGGTGTAATGTGTAGGTGTAGACAATTTTGTTCTATTTTATGACAATTTTGTTTCTTAAAGGGATTCGTGGTTTATTTTTTACTTGAAAATGGGTATATGCAAAAGCGAACCGGCCACAATTAAAATTAAAATAAACCAACAACAATGAAGTCGGAGGAGGATTGATATGAAAAAAGTGAAAGGATTAAACAATTTTGTTGTTTTTATTCTGCTGGTATTCAGCACCCAGGCCCAGGCCGGGCAGGTTCGTGTTTCAGTGGCAAAGAGCATGAGTAATCTGTGCAATCGTTTGATAATAACGTTTCAGGGACAGCATCCTGATGTGAAAATTATCCCCAATTTTGCCTCATCCGGCGCCTTGGCAAAGCAAATCGAACAGGGGGCGCCTGCAGATATCTATGTCTCTGCCAATCCGAAGTGGATGACGCATCTGATTGAAAAGGGCAAGATTAAGATAGACACCAAAAAAATATTTGCTCATAATGCGTTGGTGTTTGTGGGTAAGCCAGGTACGGATGCCCATTCCGTGAGCGATTTACGGAAACTGACACGTATCGCCTTAGGCAGTCCCGGCAGTGTGCCGGCCGGTCAGTATGCCAAGCAGGCAATGGATAAAGAGGGTATATATGATGAAATGCTTAAAAAAGGGCAACTGGTCATGGCAAAGGACGTCCGTCAGGCCCTGCTTTATGCTGACCGGGGAGAGACCGACGGTGCCTTTGTTTACAAAACGGATGCGATGCTTGCCGGCAGTGCCGGGATTCTGTTTGAAGTTCCTCCAGGGCTTTATCGTCGGGTAACCTATCCGGTTGCCATGACAAAGCAAAGCGATGGGAATGCCGATGCCGAACGCTTCTATGCGTATATCGTTTCTGAAGCGGTCCATCCGGAAATGATTCGCCTTGGTTTTACGCTGCCTGATACGGGGCATGGTAAATCTTTATGATCAAGTAAAAGAAATTACAATGTTGACACTTTCTCCCCAGGATATTTCCGCCGTCTGGCTTTCCCTGAAGGTCGCTTGCTCGGCAACGTTGATTGCCACCCCCTTTGGCATTGCTTGTGGCTATTTTCTTGCCTTTGGCAAAACCAGAGGCAAGGCGGTGATCGAAGGGATGATCAGTCTCCCTTTGGTTTTGCCGCCGGTCGTGGTCGGATATTTGTTGCTGCTCTCCTTCGGGTCCAACGGTATCATCGGTAAGTTTCTGAATCTTCTGGGTATCCAGGTGGTTTTTTCACTTACCGGTGCGGTTATTGCATCGGCGGTGGTCGGGTTTCCCCTGATGGTCCGTTCAATTCGTATTGGTATGGAGGCAGTGGATCAATCCTATATTTCCGTGTCACGCACCCTTGGTGCAGGATGGTGGGACAGTTTTTTTACCATTGTCCTGCCGTTAAGCAGCCGTGCGATTTTTTCCGGGATGTCGTTGATGTTTGCCAGGAACCTTGGTGAGTTCGGCGCCACCGTGATTCTTGCCGGTAATATCCCGGGGGTGACACAGACAATCCCCCTGGCGATCTACGAATATACCGCTGTGCCGGGGGGTGATCGAATGGCGCTGACACTGTGTCTGGTCTCCATCAGCCTGTCTTTTGCCATTCTTCTCGTTAGTGAGGGAATAAACCGAAAGTTCAAGAAGGGATAGCCGTGCGATTAGACGTCGAATTGAAAAAACGTTTCAAGGATTTTACCCTTGATGTTGCATTCAGCCTCTCCTCATCAAGGACGGGGATTTTCGGTCCATCAGGAAGCGGAAAATCAACGATTATGAATCTGCTTGCCGGGCTAGCACTGCCGGACAGCGGTTATATCCGGTTGGGTACAACGGTTCTTTTTGATTCAAAGGAAAAGATTAACCTCAAACCCGATCAGCGCGGCATTGGGGTTGTGTTTCAGCACGCCCATCTCTTTCCTCATATGAGCGTTAAAAAAAATATCTTCTATGGATATAAACGGATCAAATCCGAAAATAGACAGATTGATCCCGCCGGCCTTTTTGAAGTTCTCGGTGTTACACCGCTTTTGTCACGGGATGTTTCCACCTTGTCAGGCGGGGAGCGCCAGCGTATCGCCCTGGCAAGAACGGTTTTGTCGAATCCTCGCTTGATCCTGCTGGATGAACCGCTTTCGGCTTTGGATGAGGGCCATAAATTTCAAATTATTCCGTATTTGAAAAATGTCTTCAACAATTACGGTATTCCCATAATTTTTATCAGCCATTCGGTGATGGAGATGCGAATGATGACTGATGAGATTCTGGTGATCAAGGGGGGCTGTATTCAGCAGCACCGTAGGACTGAAGAACTGATGAAACAACCGTGGCACCGTGATCTTGAAAGTTATGTCAACTTGAGAAAAAAGGCTATGAAAATTATTATTAAAGAGGCACGACCTGTAGATATTGATCAGATGCTGCCCTTGCTGGCCCAGTTATTTGCCATAGAACAGGATTTTGAATTCAATCCCGGGTCCCAGGCCAGGGGGTTGCGATTGATGCTGGATGGCTGCGGAAAGCACCGAACTGTAAAAGTGGCATGGGTGAATGACATAATTGTTGGAATGTGTACGGCCCAAACTCGAATTTCAACGGCCTTGGGCCGTATCACTGCCGTGGTTGAAGATTTGGTTGTAGACCGTGAATACAGAAATAAAGGGATAGCAACCCTTTTACTGTCTGCCATTGAAGATTGGGCGCTAAAAAAAGGGATAAAATCCATTTCCCTGCTTGCAGACAAAGACAACCATAACGGCCTTGATTTCTATAATAAAAAAGCGTGGAAACAGACCTCATTGATCTGTCTGGTTAAATCCCTGGATTAAGCGTTTCATATATCTTTCATTGTTTGTTGTGTCCGTCAGGACATGGCTGTTCTTTAAAAAATCAAACTCATTTCCGTGTCCTTCCGTGCTTTCAGTGGTTAAAATTCAGGATCGCTCACCCAGATACTCAATGATGATCAATAATTTATTAATTAAAAACAAGTTACATATTTGTATCATAATATATCACACAATTGTGATATTAAAATCGTCGTTATGTACAAAAACACAAAAAAAATTTTTTTTTGATTTAAAATAATTCGTAATTCAAAGTGGTTATGTTTTTTTTCGGTCACCACAAATCGCCATGGAACACCTGTTGCAGTTACATGCATTACGACGACGGACAGGTATTTTGCCTGTCAAAATCAAACACAACTAAAGCTTAATTAAAGGAGCGAAACAACAATGAGAAAAGTAGCCATCTACGGAAAAGGCGGCATCGGCAAATCCACAACAACCCAGAATACGGTAGCAGGACTGGTGGAAGCCGGTAAAAAAATCATGATTGTGGGGTGTGATCCCAAGTCAGATTCCACACGGCTCATGCTCAACGGACTGGCCCAGAAAACCGTTCTGGATACCCTGAGGGAAGAGGGTGAGGATGTGGAACTGGAAGACGTGAGAAAAGAAGGGTACGGCGGGGTCCTGTGTACGGAATCCGGCGGGCCGGAACCCGGTGTCGGCTGCGCGGGCCGGGGGATCATCACCTCCATCAATCTGCTGGAACAGCTGGGTGCCTATGACGAAGAGCAGCATCTGGATTATGTATTTTATGATGTTCTGGGCGACGTGGTCTGCGGCGGGTTTGCCATGCCCATCCGTGAAGGCAAAGCCCAGGAGATCTATATTGTTGTATCCGGCGAAATGATGGCCATGTACGCGGCCAACAACATCTGCAAGGGTATCGTAAAATTTGCCCAGTCCGGCGGGGTGCGCCTCGGCGGTCTGATCTGCAACTCCCGTAACGTGGACAACGAACTGGAAATGATTGAACAGCTGGCGAGTAGGCTGGGCACCCAGATGCTCCACTTTGTTCCCAGGGATAACATGGTCCAGAAAGCTGAAATCAACAGAAAAACGGTTATTGATTATGCACGGGACCACCCCCAGGCCGATGAATACCGGGCCCTGGCCAAAAAGATGGATGAAAATGAGATGTTTGTCATCCCCACGCCCCTTGAGATTGAAGAACTGGAAGACCTGCTTATTAAATACGGGATCGCGGCGTAACCGGAAACCACAACACAAAACGATAAGGAATATTTAAATGAAAGCAATGATTAAAGCCATCGTCCGCCCTGAAAAAGTTAATGCCGTCATGTCCGCCCTCATGGAATCGGGATATCCGGCAGTCACCCGGATGAGTGTGGCCGGGCGCGGAAAGCAGCGGGGCATCAAAATCGGTGAAATTACCTATGATGAAATTCCCAAGGAGATGCTTTTATCGGTTGTGGATGAAAAAGACCGTGATTTTGTCCTTAAAACCATTTTGGCCACGGCAAGGACCGGTGAGAAAGGCGCATTCGGCGACGGCAAGATTTTTGTCTCTCCGGTCATTGCGTCTTATACCATCAGTTCCGGCAAAAAAAATATAGACCTTGAAGAAGACCTGGAGGTGGCATCATGAAAGAGATCATGGCCGTGGTCCGCATGAACAAGATCAATGATACCAAAAAGGCGCTGATTGACGCGGGCGTCTCCTCCATGACCGCCCTGGAGTGCCTGGGACGCGGCAAAGGCCTGGTGAACATGGATCTGCTCAAAGGTGCGGAACAAGGTTATGAAGAGGCTATTGCCCAGTTGGGCCAGAGCGACCGCCTGCGACCCAAACGGGCCCTGTTTGTGGTTGTGCCGGACCAACTGGTCCAAAAAACCGTAGACACCATTATATACGCCAATCAAACCGGAAAATCAGGAGACGGGGTGATATGGGTTATGCCCACTGAAGACGCCATCTCCGTGAGAACATCTGAAAGCGGCGATGCCGTTCTGGACGAATTTTGAGCTAAACCATAAGAAAGAAAAAATAGGGGTAAACATATGACAGGCGAACGAACCCACACCGTTAATCCGGAAGAGATAAAAAAAGAAATACTGGCAAAGTATCCGCCCAAAGTGGCCCGGAAACGTGCCAAACAGATCACGCCGGTTTCAAGCGATGAAAAAGACGGCCTGAAGGTCGGTGCCAATGTCAGGACCGTCCCGGGCATCATCACCCAGAGAGGGTGCTGCTATGCCGGCTGCAAAGGTGTAATCATGGGTCCGACCCGGGATATTATCAACCTGACCCACGGCCCCATCGGCTGCGGATTCTACTCCTGGCTGACCCGGCGCAACCAGACCCGTCCCCCGTCAGACGATGCGGACAATTATATGACCTATTGCTTTTCCACGGACATGCAGGACCAAGACATTGTTTTCGGCGGGGAAAAGAAACTGAAAGCCGCCATCCAGGAGGCCTATGATATTTTTAAACCCAAATCCATCTCCATTTTTTCCACCTGTCCGGTGGGCCTGATCGGCGATGATGTCCATGCCGTGGCAAGGGAAATGAAGGAAAAGCTCGGCATCAATATTTTTGGATTCTCCTGTGAAGGGTATAAGGGCGTAAGTCAGTCCGCCGGCCATCACATTGCCAACAATGCCATTTTTACCCATGTTGTGGGCCTGGATGATACGGTTATGGACGCGAAATTCAAAATCAACCTGCTCGGAGAATACAACATCGGCGGCGACGGATTTGTCATTGAAGAACTGCTCAATAAATGCGGCATCGAGCTGGTGTCCACATTTTCAGGTAATTCCACCATGGATCAGTTTGCCAACTGCCACACCGCAGACCTCAATGCGGTCATGTGCCACCGCTCCATTAACTACGTGGCAGACATGTTGGAGACAAAATACGGTATCCCCTGGATAAAAGTCAGCTTTCTGGGGCCAACGTCAACCGCGAGCAGTCTGCGCAAAATCGCTGCCTATTTTGAAGACCAGGAACTCATTGACCGGGTGGAAGCGGTGATTGCCGAGGAAATGGCCCCTGTTGAAGCCAAAATCAAAGAGGTCAAACCCCGGTGTGAGGGCAAAACCGCCATGATGTTTGTGGGCGGCTCCCGGGCCCATCACTACCAGGAGTTGTTCAGGGACATCGGCATGACCGTGCTTTCCGCCGGATACGAATTTGCCCACAGGGATGACTACGAAGGACGCCATGTCATTCCGGACATTAAAATTGATGCAGACTCCAGAAACATTGAAGAGCTGGAAATCGAACCGGATGACACCCGGTACAACCCCAGAAAAACCGAAGAGGAGATGAAGGCGCTGGAAGAAAAGGGGTATCCGTTTAAAGCGTATGACGGCATGATCCCTGAAATGGAAAAGGGCTCCCTGATCATTGATGATATCAGCCAGCACGAAACAGAAACCCTGATCGCCATGTACAAGCCGGACATTTTCTGTGCCGGTATCAAGGAAAAATACGCAGTCCAGAAGCACGGTATTCCCATGAAGCAGTTGCATTCCTATGACACGGGTGGCCCATACGCGTCATTTGAAGGGGCGATAAATTTTTTTGATGAAATCGACCGCATGCTCAACGCCAATATCTGGCAATACCTGGAAGCGCCCTGGCAGAAAAACCCTGAATTGTCGGCCAAATATAATTGGGAATAGTCAAGAGACAAGAAACAAGAGACAAGAAATAAGAAACGGAGAAATTTATGCTGCTTCGACATACACCTAAAGAGATTAAAGCAAGAAAAGCCCTGGCTATAAACCCGGCAAAGACCTGCCAGCCCATCGGGGCCATGTACGCAGGTTTAGGGATCCATGGTTGCCTGCCTCACAGCCATGGTTCCCAGGGGTGCTGCGCCTATCACCGGTCCACGTTGACCCGTCATTACCGCGAACCCATTATGGCGGCCACCTCCTCGTTTACTGAAGGGGCATCGGTATTCGGTGGCCAGGCCAACCTGCTTCAGGCCTTTTTGACCATATTCACCACCTATGACCCGGACATCGTTGCAGTACACACCACCTGTCTGTCGGAAACCATCGGTGACGATGTGAACCAGATTGTCAAGAAGGCCAAAGCCGACGGCACCATCCCCGAAGGCAAGTATGTCATCCATACCCCCACCCCATCCTATGTGGGGTCCCATGTCACGGGCTTTTCCAACATGGTGAAGGCCATGGCTGTCCAGCTGGCTGAAAAGACCGGCAAATCCAACGGAAAAGTCAACATTGTGCCCGGATTTGTGGAGCCTTCGGATATGGTTGAAATGAAGCGAATCGCCGGGATGCTGGGTGTTGAGACCATCCTGTTTCCGGACACCTCGGGCATTTTGAACGGTCCTTTGACCGGCAAATTCCAGATGTACCCCAAGGGCGGCGTCACCATCGACGAACTCAAGCGTACCGGTGACAGTATCGGCTCCATCGGGCTGGGCGCCTGGGCCTCGGCCGATGCGGTCAGAGCCCTTGACACCCAGCTCAAGGTGCCCTGCCAGGTACATGATCTGCCCATCGGCCTGTTGGCGACGGACCGGTTTGTGGATGCCCTGCGCACCGTTGCCGGCGTTTCGGTACCCGATACCGTTACCCAGGAGCGCGGCCAGCTGTTGGATGTGATTTCAGACATGCAGCCCCACTTGTACGGTAAAAAGGTCGCCATTGCCGGAGACCCGGACCAGGTGATTGCCCTGACCGAATTTCTGGTCACCATGGGCATGAAACCGGTCCACATCGTCACCGGCACCCCGGGCAAGGCCTTTACCAAACGGATTAAGGAAGTCACGGCCCGGTTTGGCGACGACATTAACGTCAAGGGGCCCGGCGACCTGTTCCTGTTGCATCAGTGGATCAAGAACGAACCTGTGGACCTGCTCATCTGCAACACTTACGGCAAGTACATTGCCCGGGACGAGGACATTCCCTTTGTACGCCACGGATTCCCCATTCTGGACCGGATCGGCCACTCCTACTTTCCTTCCGTGGGATACAAAGGTGGATTGCATTTGCTGGAAAAAATCCTGGGCGCTCTCATGGACCGCACAGACCGGGATGCACCGGAAGAGCGTTTTGAACTGGTAGAGTAAAATAAGAAGGAGAAATAAAATGACCTCCATATCGGTACTCAAACAGCGGGAAAAACAGATCTACCAGAAGGGTAAGCAGCCCTTTGAGATGACATGTGACACCAAGAGTCTGGCCGGCGCAGTCAGTCAGCGGGCCTGTGTGTTCTGCGGCTCCAGGGTGGTGCTTTACCCCATCGCAGATGCCTTGCATCTGATCCACGGCCCCATCGGGTGCGCTTCCTATACCTGGGATATCAGGGGGGCTCAGTCTTCGGGCCCGGAGCTTCACCGGATGAGTTTTTCAACAGACCTGTCAGAGACCGATATTATCTATGGCGGAGAGAAAAAACTGAAAAGGGCATTGCTGGAGCTCATTGACAAATATTCACCCAAAGCCGCCTTTATTTACTGTACCTGTATTGTGGGCATTATTGGTGATGACGTGGACGCGGTCTGCCGCCAGGTCGAAGAAGAGACCCACATCCCTGTCATTGCGGTCCACTCCGAAGGATTTAAAGGCACTAAAAAAGACGGATACAAGGCGGCTTGCGACGCCTTGTTCAGTCTCATCGAAAGAAACAAAACCCCCCGGATCACCATCCCCGACTCCATCAATATCCTGGGCGAATTCAATATTGGCGGAGAGACCTGGATGATCAAAAAATATTATGAAGCCATGGGGGTGAAGGTGGTCTCCGTGATCACCGGAGACGGCCGGGTGGACGAAGTGATGCAGGCGGGCAATGCCGCCCTGAACGTGGTCCAGTGTTCAGGGTCGGTGACCCACCTGGCAAAGCAGATGGAAAAAGAGTACGGCATCCCTTTTATAAGGGTCTCCTATTTCGGCATTGAAGACACCTCGGATGCCCTGTACCAGGTCGCTGTATTCTTTGATAAAAACCCCGAAATTCTTAAAAAAACCCAGGACCTGATCAAAAAAGAGGTCCAGGCCATTATCCCCCGCCTGGAAACCATGAAAAAAGACCTTGAAGGCAAAAAAGCGGCCATATACGTGGGCGGCGCGTTCAAGGCCTTTTCATTGATCAAGGCATTAAAAACCCTTGGCATGGAAGTGATCCTGGCCGGTTCCCAGACCGGCACCCAGGAAGATTATGAAGTGCTCAGGCAGATGTGTAACGAGGGCACCGTCATTTTAGACGACTCAAACCCCCTGGAACTGGCCAAGTACTCCGTTGAAAAAGATGCAGACCTGTTTATCGGCGGCGTCAAGGAACGCCCCATTGCCTATAAGATGGGCATCGGGTTTTGTGATCATAACCATGAACGTAAAATTCCCCTGGTCGGATTTGAAGGCATGGTCAATTTTGCCAAAGAAGTCCACGGAACCGTGACAAGCCCGGTATGGGATCTGGTTCCCAGGCGGCAGAAACCGGCCGGAAAGGAAGGTGCCATATGACCCTGAGAAAATATAAAGATACACCATCATACACCGCGACCCAGAATGCATGCAAAATGTGCACGCCTTTAGGGGCCACCCTGGTGTTCCAGGGGATTGAAGGCTGTGTACCCCTGCTGCACGGCTCCCAGGGATGCTCCACCTATATGCGGCGTTACCTGATATCTCATTTCAAGGAGCCCGTGGATATTGCCTCATCCAACTTTACCGAGGAAACCGCTGTATTCGGGGGCGGTGCCAACCTGAAACTGGCCATTGAAAATGTGGCCCGCCAGTATGCCCCGGCCATGATCGGTATCGCCACGACCTGTCTGTCCGAAACCATTGGGGATGATGTCCAGCTCATATTAAACAGCATGGGCAATACCATCAATGATACGGCCCTGGTCCATGTCTCCACACCATCATACACCGGCACCCACGTGGACGGATTTCATGGTGCCGTGGCGGCCGTTGTGGATCGCTTCAACCCGGTGGATAAAAGAATCGTTTACCGGCCCAAGAAAAAGAAAAAAATAAACCTGTTTCCCGGTATGCTCTCCAACGAAGACCTGCGGCATTTAAAAGATATTTTTGAGGCGTTTCATACCCCGGTCACCATTCTGCCCGATTATTCGGAACGGCTGGAAGGACCCTCATGGCAGGAGTACCAGGCCATCCAGAAAGGGGGCACGCCCATGTCAGAAATTGAAAAGATGAATGTGGCCGTCCACAGTATGGAGTTCGGTGCCGTGCTGGCCCTGGCCGCTGAAAACGGCCAGGAAACCGCGGGCGACATCTTAAACAAACGCTTTGGTATCCCCTGCACACGGCTGCCCATCCCCATCGGGGTCAAGGCCACGGATCGCTTTCTGGATAACCTGTCCCGGATTTCGGGCCGGCCCGTGCCCGAACGGTACCGAAAAGAGAAATGGCGGCTGGTGGATGCCTATGTGGACGGCAATAAATATGTATCGAAAAAACGGGCCCTGATTTACGGGGAAGAGGATTTTGTCGTCTCCATGGCCGGCTTCCTTGCCGAGGTCGGTATTATTCCCGTACTCTGCGCATCCGGCGGCAAAAGCAAAACATTTAAAAAAGCCCTGGAACAGACCCTGCCCGAAACCCTCATTGACCAGGCTGTGATCCAGAATGACATGGATTTCACCTGCATGGAAGAGACCGCCGCAGCCATGCCCGAAGATCAGAAACCTGAACTCATCATCGGCAACTCCAAGGGGTATGCCATGGCAAGACGGCTGAAAATCCCATTGGTAAGGGTGGGATTTCCCATCCACGACAGGGTAGGGGGCGCGCGCATCCTGCACGTCGGGTATAAGGGGGCCCAGCAATTGTTTGACAACATCGTCAATACAATTCTTACGGCAAGACAGACCGAATCCAGAATCGGATACTCATATATGTAAGGAAAATAAAGATGAATTTAGATCACCATCCCTGTTTTAATAAAAAATCGTGCAAGGATTTCGGTCGGGTCCACCTTCCGGTTGCGCCGGCCTGTAATATCCAGTGCAATTTCTGCAACAGACAGTTTGACTGTGTCAATGAAAGCCGCCCCGGGGTCACCTCCTCCATTCTGAGCCCGGACCAGGCCATGGCCTACCTGGCCGATGTGGTGGCGGCCAAACCCAATACTGCTGTGGTGGGCATTGCCGGCCCGGGCGATCCCTTTGCCAACGGCGATAAAACCATGGAAACTTTAACCAGGGTGCGCGCCGCCTATCCGGACATGCTCCTGTGCGTGGCCACCAACGGCATGAATATCCATCCCTACCTGGATGAATTGAAAGCTGTCCATACCACCCATGTGAGCATTACCATCAACGCGGTGGACCCTGACATCGGCGCAAAAATTTACGCATGGGTCAGGGACGGCAAACGGTCCGTGGGTCCGGCCCAGGGTGCCGCACTGCTGTTAGAGCGCCAGCTTGCCGCTGTCAAAGGACTTAAGGCACGCAATATCATGGTTAAGGTCAATTCTATTCTGTTGCCCGGCATCAATGACGGCCATATGGTAGACGTGGCAGAAAAAATGGGTGAAATGGGCGTGGACATCTTCAACTGCATGCCCTATTTCCCCACCAAAGGCTCAAATTTTGAAAATATGGCAGAACCGGGCAAAGATCTGGTCAGGGAAATCAGAACGGCGGCCCAGGTTTTTGTACCCCAGATGACCCATTGCAAACGCTGTCGGGCCGATGCTGTAGGCCTGCTGGACGATCCCTTGAATCAGAAACTTATGGATCGGCTGACATACCACGCCACTGCCCCGATACCTTTATCCACTGCGACCACGTATTGCCATGAAAGGCCTGGTGAACATGACGATAAGTATGCGTTCAATGCTTCGGCCCCAAGACCTTATGTGGCCCTGGCCAGCCGGGAAGGTGCGTTGATCAATCAGCACTTAGGTGAGGCCACGGAATTACACGTTTATGACGTAAACCAGGAAATCCCGACATTTGTAGAAACAAGAACCTTGCCTAAACCCGGCGGCGGGGATGTCAGATGGCAGAACCTTGCCCGGACCATTAAAGATTGTCACACCATTCTGGTGTCCGGTGTCGGGGATACGCCTAAAAAAATTCTGGGCACTATGGGATTCACCATTCATGAGGTCAACGGCATGATTGATCTTGTATTGGTGGCCTTGAAAAAAGGGGAATCGTTAAATCATCTGGCTGTCCGGACACAGACCGCCTGCGGGGCGTGCAGGGGAACCGGCACCGGTTGTATGTAAAATAAAAAAAAACAACTAAGGAGAAAAAAATGAACAAGCCTGAAAAACACATCCTCGTATGCGCAAGTTTTCGCCCCAGTGGAGAACCCAAAGGCAAATGCCACAGAAAAGGGTCCGGGGATTTTTTGGCCTATATTGAAAATGAAGTGATTGACAGGGGCCTTGAAGAGGTGCTGGTCTCTTCCACCTGCTGCCTGAAACAGTGTGACGACGGCCCTGTGATGGTGATTTACCCGGATAATATCTGGTATGGCAACGTGGAGAACGAAGAGGCCATTGACACCATTTTGGATGCCATGGAAGACGGTGAGATTGCAGAGGACTACGTACTCTGATGAAAACCCATGATGTGCGGGTTTGGATGGTGGACACCACCCTTCGGGACGGGGAACAGGCCCCGGGTGTCTTTTTCAGGCCCCTGGAAAAATTGACTATTGCGAGCCGGCTTGCCGAATGCGGCGTTGACGAAATTGAAGTGGGCATTCCTGCCATGGGCGAGTTTGCATGCCGGGAAATTGAATCCATTGCCCGGTTGAACCTGCCCAGCATGCTCACCTGCTGGTGCAGGGCGGTCAAAAAAGATATCGAACTGGCCATTGGCTGCAACACCCCCGGGGTACATATCAGTTTCCCCACGTCCTCCATTCTGCTCAAGACGTTTGAGAAAAATGAGGCGTGGGTGCTGGAAACCCTGGATGACACCGTCCGATTTGCCAGACACTATTTTGACCAGGTATCCGTGGGCGCCCAGGATGCCACCCGCACAGACATGGATTTTCTTTTACGGTTCTGCCGGGAAGCCATCGGATTGGGCGTCCACCGGGTACGGCTTGCCGATACCGTGGGTATGATTACCCCGTCCGCACTCATGGACATGATCGAGACCCTGTTAATCCGTCTGCCCGGCCTGGCCCTGGAATTTCACGGCCACAACGATCTCGGCATGGCCACGGCCAATGCCGTGTCTGCCGTGGATGCCGGTGCCAAGGCCATCAGTGTAACCGTCAACGGCCTGGGGGAACGGGCAGGCAATGCCCCCCTTGAAGAAACCGCCATGGCCCTGTTCGGTATTGGTGCCAAAAAAAGTAATATGCGCCTGTCTGAACTTGCCCGGCTGTGCAATACGGTGGCCAGGTTTTCAGGGCACCAGATCCATGCGACCAAACCCATTGTGGGCTCACGAATATTTTCCCATGAATCCGGCATCCACTGCGCCGGCCTGCTGAAAGATACACGATCCTATGAATTATACGATCCCGAACAGGTGGGCAGAAGCACCCCAAGACAAATGATTTTAGGCGTTCATTCAGGCTCGGCCGCCATAAAACACGCCCTGGCCCACCGCAATATCGACATTGATGCCGATACCGCCCAAAGGTTGCTGCCCCAGGTGCGGGCAGCAGCTGCCGCAGGAAACAAGCCCGTAACCCCGAAACTACTCGAATCCATCTATTACAAGGCGTTTTGTTGATTTGCAAATGTAATAAAATTTTTTAAATGATATTTGTTTGCAAAAAAAAAGGAAAGTAACGCAAACTCTTTTCAAAAACGATTAATTCAAAGGAGAAAGCATGAAAAAAACAACACTGGAAAAGATTTTTGAATATGCCTCTATGCCGCTTCATGGCACCTTGTCGAGAAAACTGAGGAAGGATGTCCAATGCCAGATAAACGATGAAAAGGTTTATACCGCCGCGACGTTCTTTCTTGGTGACGAGTTTGTTCGCATCACGGAAACCGAAAAAAATAAAATGATCAACACCTATTACGA
Source organism: Desulfobacter latus (assembly GCF_013389365.1). Taxonomy (GTDB): domain Bacteria; phylum Desulfobacterota; class Desulfobacteria; order Desulfobacterales; family Desulfobacteraceae; genus Desulfobacter; species Desulfobacter latus. The sequence continues at coordinate 26,628 of NZ_JACADJ010000027.1, read as the reverse complement.
CTGGGAAAGCATCGTCTCTGTGAGAACCATTGCAAACACAGGTGATTAGGAAAGGAGGCCACATTCGATAAAGTGGATATATTTTTTAACGAATTTTTAAAAAATATATCCACTGCTCCCTCAACATCGAGTGTGACTGAAAATCAGCAGACTAATTGCACACATAAAAGGGATTCACTGCTTTTTTTTCATATTTGATTACTTCGAATGAATATTCCCATAAATTATACTCATCAGAACTGCTTTTGTTAAAGCGAACCTTTTCATTTGTAAATTCAATTTGAAGGGGAACAGTTACTGTGTCCTGTTCAGAACAAAGACTCTCTTTAAGTTGTTTGCCGGGTATGATTAAAATCCACACCCCATGCCGGCCATGGGGTTCTTTTTGTTGCATGCCTCGACATCCCGTTGGATCATAAAGTCCATACTGTGCCCCTCGAAAACGGCTTCAGCGGCTTCTACGATTGTTCCGTCTAATTCTAAAACATCAATTTTCTTTTGACTGAGTATGCGGCGCGGACTGTCGCCGAGCCCTGTGACCATCAATGCCCTGCAATCACTGAGCAGAGCGCTCAAGTCTTCCCAGCGCTGCTTCCCACCGCCGGGCCTGGGTGTCTTTCGCGCTTCAACAAAATAGATGCCACCATTATCTTTTTGGGCATAAATTAACAGTTCTTCCGCTTTTCCGAGATGCTGATTAACCAGCCGGCCGTCAAGACTGGCAACCGCCACATAAGGCCGGTCATCGCCGTGTATTTCCGGCATCTGTGCACATTCCTGAAGTTTTTTAGTGATTTTCCGGCCATTGTCCTCACCCAGAATGCCTGCGGCATCAGCCCGGCAGCGTTGGCAATGATACATTTGAGGGATATGTTTTGCCGCCTTTTTTCGAATATCGGCCATTAGTGATTCGGACGGCTCTTCCAAGTGGCCAAAATTAGACCCCTTATTGGGATAAAAAGGGATGCAGTTGAGAACATCTACCTTTAGTTCGGCCATCTTTTCAGCGATTGCTTCAATATGGCCGTCATTGATCCCCGGTATAATGACAGTATTGACTTTAGTGATGATGTTTTTTTCTTTAATACCGCAGATTGCATCAAGTTGCTTTTCCAGCAAAACCTCAAAGCCCGGTTTGGGGGCCAGGGTTCTTTTGCCATGACGAACAAAGGCGTATAGTTGCGATCCGATTTCAGAATCAAGTGCATTTAAAGTGACAGTGACATGGCTGACATTCATCCCGGCCAGGTCATTGATGTACGGGCCGATACCCAAACCGTTGGTGGCCAGACAAAGTATCATTTCAGGGTATTTCCTTCGCACCAATCGAAGTGTTTCCATGGTTTCATCGGGATTGGCAAATGGATCACCCGGACCCGTAATCCCCACGACCGAGATGTTTTTCATTTTTTCAAGTACATAATCGAGATAGACCATTGCCTGGCTCGGTTTCAGGACCGCACTGCTTACCCCGGGCCGGGTTTCATTTACACAGTCGTGTTTTCGATGGCAATAATTACATTGAATATTGCACCGTGGTGCAACGGGAAGGTGAACTCGTCCGTAGGTACCTTTTATCTTGGCATTGAAACATGGGTGTTTGGATAGATCCATTTTTTCTCTCCTGGCTGTTAAACTGATTCTCATTGCCTAACCATATTGCCTTTAGGCCACTGTATTTGGCTTTACCTTTACAGCACCATGCAATCTGTCAATATAGTTGGTTGGTAACTCTGGATAAAAGCAATAAAAATGCCAGTGAATGTGAAAAGTGAAAACAGAAGACAAAGACTACCGAAAATACATGGGAAAAAATATATGATACTGCGTTCGGTTTGGGATGATCCGAGTTTTTTGCTGCATTGTTACGGCTCGGCGGGCGACTAATTGACAATTTTGTTGATTGTTAATGGGAGACATGTGGCTTTTATTGTCAAATTTACATGAATAGGGCCAAGAGTTGCCAAAAATCGATTCTCAGTTTATTGCCGTAATGATATATGTTCAACTACATCATAAAACAGGATTATAAAGGAAAGCTATATGCAGATAACTTACATCGGCACAATACAGAGCCATGGCTTATCTGGCCGCGGGGATGCCGGATGGCAGAATCTTGCCCGGACCATTAAAGATTGCCACACCATTCTTGTGTCCGGGGCAGGGGATACGCCTAAAAAAATCCTGGGCACCATGGGATTTACCATCCATGAGGTTAACGGCATGATTGATCTTGTATTGGTGGCCTTGAAAAAAGGGGAATCGTTGGCCCACCGCAATATCGACATTGATGCCGATACCGCCCAAAGGTTGCTGCCCCAGGTGCGGGCAGCAGCTGCCGCAGGAAACAAACCCGTCACCCCGGAACTGCTTGAATCCATTTATCGCCGGACATTGTGTGTCGGGCATTGTTCATCAGGTTCATCAGGATCTGTTCTATAAGGCCCATGAGCCTGATGCCCCCTGACTTAAAACTTTGGAAAGTACCAACTCCAGGTCTTTTTTGGTGAACGGCTTTGGTAAAACTGCGTCAAAGTCGGAATGTGATAATAACCATGGCGTACCGGATATGCCAACGACAGGTATTGTACTCTCATACGAAGATTTTGCGCATTCAAGCACCTGTTCACCGGAAATGCCCGGCATTTTTATATCGGTGATTACAAGGTCAAAACTATTGCGTTTTAATTTTTGAATTGCCTCTATACCGCTATTCGCTGTCTCAACTAGGCATCCCAACCTTTGCAACTGCATTTTAAGGGTTCGCAGTATTGCGGGCTCATCATCTATAATAAAAACCCGGTTAGATTTTTTATTCATGAAAATAATACTTTATTTTAACGGGAATCATTTGCGCGCTTATTGTTGTTTCCTCTAAATTACGAACGTACCGCCGGGTCACACCCCCCGGCGGTAAGTGCTTATTATTAAACTGTAAACCGGCTCACCAGCTTTTTGAGATTTCCGGCCAGTTCCGTTAACTTTGCGGCACTGGACGCGACCTGAAGTCCGCCGGTTTTCACTTCATCGGTAGCCTGGTTCACCTGGCTGATGTCCACGTTCACTTCAGCGACCACGGCAGATACCTGGTTGACGTTTTCATTGACTTCGTTCACTCCGGAAGCGGCCTGGCTGATGTTGCTGGTAATTTCCTGGGTGGTTGAAGATTGCTCTTCAATGGCTGTGGCCACTGTGGATACAATCTCGTTGATTTCGTCAATAATATGTACAATGGATTCAATGGCGGTCACCGATTCCTGGGTGGTACTCTGGATCCCTGCAATTCGGGTACTGATTTCATTGGTTGCTTCGGCGGTCTGCTGGGCAAGTGCCTTGATCTCTCCGGCCACTACGGCAAACCCTTTACCGGCTTCTCCGGCCCTGGCTGCTTCAATGGTGGCATTTAAAGCCAAAAGGTTGGTCTGCTCTGAAATATCAGCAATGGTCTCGGTTACTTTACTGATTTCCGACGCAGCCTTGCCAAGATCATCCACCTTGGCGGATACATGGGTTGCCGTTTCCACCGCCTGGGCCGTGGTCTGGCTTCCCTTTGCCGTATTGCCGGCTATTTCGTTGATCGTGGCCGACATCTCCTCAACCGCAGCCACGATGGTCTGGATGTTGGCTGTGGTTTGCTCTGTGGCCGCGGCCACACTGGCCATGTTGGTGGACATCTCTTCAGAAGATGCCGCCACATTGTTTGAGCGCTCTGCGGTCTGCTCAACATTGGATGCCATCTGTTCGGAAACGGCAGACAGTTCTCCGGAAGAGGCATCAAGGGTTTGCACCCCGGTCGTGATGTCTTTAATCATATCGGAAAGGTTTTGGGTCATTCGCTTCATGCCGGCGTAAACCCCCTTGTTTTTGGAATCATCGTTGTTAAATTCCATAACCAGGTTACCATTGGCAATATTATCTGCGATCTCTGCAAGTTCACGGGGATCGCTGCCCAACTGCGCCATAACCCCTTTGATTATAATGATTACGATAAACACACCCAAAACGATCGCGATTAAACTGACAATACCAATGGTTGCAACAGAGCGTTGATTGCTCGCCTGCAACCTCGGTCCGATTTCATCCTGGACTTTTTTAATATCAAGCTTTACATTCTCAATTTTAGATGAAATATCCCATCCCATTTTTGATAAAATCTCAGAAACGTTTTTATTTCGTTCAAAAATAGTTGTAACTAACTCATCAAACGTTTTTAAGTATAATTCTTCAGCCTCAATAACGGTTTTTAACAAATCCCTTCGCTTAGGGTTCTCTAATTCCTTGTCCAGGATATCCAGATTTTTCACTGTTTTCTCGAACTCTTCATGCACCCTGTCCACAGCACTCTGATCATTGGTATCAAGAAACGTTGCCATATACAGACGGGCTAAAAGCAAATGTTTCATGGCAAGGCCCGTATAATAAGACGCCGTCATATCACCGTCTTTGTTAGCAGATATCATGATCTCTGTTAATGAATTCTCCATTAATGGGCCGTTTACGTCTAAAACGTCATCAACGAGCTTATTTCTGTGGTTTCGGTATGCAACGATTTGATCAAAACCTTTCTGGTATAGATCCAAATTGCTGCTTATCTCCTTAATGACTGAGGACCATTCCGGTTTAGTAATTTGTTCCTGGGCGATGTTGTGCAGCTCTAAAAGCGTTTTCCATCGTTTGGCAAATTCATCAAGGCTTGCGTCACTTCCGGTATTGATAAAACTTATCGCACTTATTTGGGCTGACAACAGGTTCGCCTGTACTCTGCCTCCTGTGTTCGATCCGATAGCCATCCCGCGATATTCTTCAAAGCCTGAAGATGCCTCATTTAAAGCCATAAACCCCACAGCGGCAACAATCAGAAGAAGTCCCATTACAGTAGAGAAGCCACCGACCAATTTCATTTTCAATGACAAATTTTTCCAGCTCATTTTTTTCTCCATCAAATATTTATTACTGATTTTTTTATCATTTTATTTAATACGTTACCTACATCGGTATAGTCATTTGCCGTGTAACCCAGATACCTGGGCTGCATTGCCAATGCTTTTGAAACCCAATCTTTGTGATCCTCTGAAAGTAGAATAATAAACCTGATATTGAATAAACGGGTTTTGTTTTCTAATAAAGCATCAAGCTCTTCTTCAGAGGAGATCAAAAAAACAAGGATCGTCTCGCCGGAAACCTTTAATTTCAATTGTTGAAAAAGATCCTCAATCTCAAAAATCATCACTGAAACAGGTTGACCGATTTTTGATATTTGCTTTAACAATAAATTTTTTTGAGTATTTTCCGTTTGCGTATATATGATAATTTCCAATTGTTCGCCTCATCGTTTCGAGTATCATTTGGATATTACCTAATCAAAATGCGTGCCAAGTTGTAAAAATATAGAAATCTATTTGATTTCAATTAATTACATAAAGTAAACCAGAGGGGGGCTTTGAAGACAAAATGATTTCGTATTTTATAATACGAAATTCAAATTTTTTGCGACGTTTTTAGAGCTGTTTAAAAATCAGGGTTTGCTGAGCGTCTGATGTGTTTTCAATAAAGAATAGAGCCGGCTTTTACTGATACCGGCCAGTTCACATGTTTTTTCCAAATCACCCTTTGATAAGCGCATTACATGATCCAGATAAAGCTTTTCCGTTTCAACGGCAGTATACTTTTTTACCTGCTTGAGTGATTGAACCGGATTGAAAAGTTTGTCCGGCAGCTGTAAAGATAATGGATTGATTTCGCTGCCGGTTTTTTTGTGAATCTTATTATTCTCAGATTTGTTTTGAATAGATGTCTCAATGTGATGCAGCCTTATGTGCTGGGGCAGGTAATTAGGATATAAAATAGATGCGTCAGCATTGGCAAGAATTGCTTTTTCAAGGCTGGTGATCAGCTCCCGGATATTACCGGGCCAGTTGTAGCTTTCCAGCATTTTGAGAAAGTCAGGTTTGAACCCTTTGGTTTCAAAACCGTGGTGTTCACATAATTTATGGATATAGTGAAGGGTCAGCGGTTTTATATCCTCACGGCATTCCTGCAGCGCGGGCAGCTCAATATGAAAGGTTTTAATACGATATAAAAGGTCACGTCTGAAGGTATTTTGTTTCGCCATATCGTCAAGATTTCTGTTGGTTGCAGAAATAAGTCTGAAATTGCTGGCAATGACCTTTGTCCCCCCGACCTGTTTGAATTTACGTTCCTGGAGTACCCTTAAGAACTTCTTTTGAATGGCCAGGGGAAGTTCCCCGATTTCATCAAGAAAAAGGGTGCCGCCGTCTGCTTTTTTAATTAAACCATCCCTGGCGGCATCGGCACCGGTAAAAGCCCCTTTCACATTCCCGAATAGAACGGATTCAACCAGTTGTTCAGGCAGGGCAGCGCAATCCACCACAATGAGGCCGGCGTTTTTCCGGTTGCTGTTTTTATGAATCGTATTGGCAAAAAGCTCCTTTCCCGTTCCCGTGGGACCGGTTATAAGAACATTTGTATCGGTTTTTGCACATTGTGCTGCCAGGTTAAGGCAGGTTGTTATTTTGGAAGAGGTTCCGACAATATCCGATCTGTCAAAGATTGATTCAAATCGGGCTTGCAATGCTTTTTTAGATGCCCTGAATTCCAGTGCCCGTTTAATATTGAGTAGAATCTCCTGCTCGGAAAACGGCTTTAGAATATAATCCCAGGCCTCATTGTCCATGGCCGTTTTTGCCCCGGCCGCGCTTCCTTCGGCAGTAAAGATGATGACTTCCGGTGCCGAGGCAGACTGCCTGATCTCAGGCAGTATTTCAAGCCCGTTCCCGTCCGGAAGATTTATATCAAGCAGGATAAGATCAAATTTGCCCACAGGAAGCAGGGTCAAACACTCTGACAATGTTTCGGCTGCCATCAGCGTATAATGATAAGGCGTGAGGAATTCAATTAACAGCTCTCGTACGTACGGATCATCGTCAACAATCAGGACATTAGCCATTGTTTCTACCCATCCCGGTGCTATCGCCCCCAAAGCACCTTCTGATCTCTTCTGCAAGATGCCTGCGCAGCGCAGGCTTGGTCAGATAGCCCTTGATGCCCATGGCTTTTGCCTTTTTGAAATTCATTATATCACTGTGTCCCGTCATTAGAATGACCGGTATTTCAGGTGTAATTTCAAATATCTTTTTTGCAAGCTTGTCACCGCTCATACCCGGCATTGTCATATCCGTAATGATTAAATCAAACGCCTTGGGAGAACGTTGAAACAATTCAAACGCCTCAATGCTGTCTGTCATGGCAGTCACGTCATACCCTAGACTTTCAAGAATCGATTCTGTTGCATCCACCAAAAACGCCTCATCATCCACAAGAAGTATGCGTTCATTTCCTTGTGGAATATCTTTGAGTCTCGTCGTCGGGGCCTGTTTTTCCAAGGCACGGACTATGGGTAAAACGATTTGAAAGGTGGTCTGTTTTCCAGGGTCGCTGTGAACGGTAATGTCTCCTTTCAGCCCGGTAACAATGCCGTGGACTGTCGCAAGGCCAAGGCCAGTTCCTTCGCCTTTGGATTTGGTGGTGAAATAGGGTTCAAAAATTCTGTCCAGAATATCTTTGGGTATTCCGGGCCCATTATCAGTGATGGATATCCGGGCATACGGACCTGATGCCAGATGAGGCTTTACAGCGATATCTTCCCGGCTCAGTTCAACTTGTTCCAACGATACACTGAGAACACCGCCGGTGAATTTCATGGCGTGATACGCATTTGTACAGCTATTCATGATGATTTGATGAATTTGTGTTGGATTCGCCAAAACCATGCCGCAGTCATTTTGTATATTTTGTTTGATTTTGATTGTAGCCGGTATTGATGATTGCAACAGTCTGAGCGCTTCCTTTACGATGAACTGGGCCTTTAAGGGTTTAAGGTCCTGCACGTCATTGCGGCTGAATGTAAGAATCTGTGAAACCAGATCACTTGCCCGCCGGCCCGCTGTCAATATATTGTTAAGCCTTTGATGATCTTCACCTGTATCGGGAGCAGATGCCATGAGCAACTGCGTGTACCCCATAATTGCTGACAGGATATTGTTGAAGTCATGGGCAATCCCTCCGGCAAGGGTGCCAATGGATTCCATCTTCCTGGCGTGTTGAAGTTGATTTTCCAAAGCCTGCTTTTCCTTCTCAGCAGCCTTGCGTTTACTGATATCCCGGATAATGACAATCAGGTGCGCTTCCTGTTCTATTGTTGTGGTATCGCATGATATTGCGGCATCAAAAGTTGCACCGGAGGATCGCTGGCATTGAATTTCAAGCCCTTGAACACGATTGCCTTTTTGTAACTCCTTGAGGATAAATTGGGTTATTTCTTTGTCAAGCCAGGGCTTAAGTGATAGAAAACTCTTTTTTCTGCAGAATTGCCGCTCATATCCAAAGGTCTTTTCAAATGCAACATTGACATCTACGATATTGCCGTCTGATAATCGAAGCAGGACAGTCGCATCGGGACTGGAAAAAAACAATTTTGAAAACCGGGCTTCAGATGATTGCAGCTTTTCCTCTATCTGTTTATGCGAAATAATATCCCAAGCCATGTCAGCCAAAGCCGTCACATTTTCACAGTCTTCAGCAAGGTAGTTATATTCTCGATTGCCAACCCCTAAAACGGCAACGATTTGATCATTTTTCAATACCGGGACAACAAGTTCTCTTACAATGGGCGCGTGACCTTCAGGCAATCCCTTTTTATTGGGTAAAGATTCATAGTCATTGTGAATTACAGCATTTCGTGTTCTTAAACAATCTGCCCAGACACCGGCTTTTTCCTTGGGATAATGACCGGTGTTGTCCTTGGCCTTGCACATATTTTTACGCGTGTTGGTTGAACAGGCTGTCAATTTGATTAAAGAACGTTCTTCATCTATGATATGGAAAAATCCGATTTTGCTGTCCGTTATTTTCTCAGCTTCATTTAAAAAAGCCTCTGTGACCTCTTTTGAGGTGGCACCCACAGCTAGTTTAGACAACTTCACCAGGGCATCTCTTCGTTGCTCCCTGCGTTTTTGTTCCGTGACATCCCGAAACAGTTTTATCATCTGGGTTACTTCACTGTTTTCATCCAAAATCGGTGAACACGATATCTCAATTGACCGGTTTCTATTTTGACTGTCCCTGTAAGTGTGTTCAAATTTTTCAAAAGTTCTTGATTTTATAATCTCTTTCAGTGGGCAAACGACTCCTTTGCCGCTGCACGGAGCGTTTTGGGCATACAAAACCTCATAGCAGGTCATGGTAGGTTCCAGGCGTTTATGCCCGTAAGTTTCCAAGGCTACCTTGTTTGCATAAGCTATGGTATAGTCCCGGTTAATCACCATCAAGCCGTCATTGACCCCGTCGATGATTTTTTGAAGGAAATTTCTATGTTGAAGAATCTTTTCTTCAGCCTTTTTCTGCTTGGTTTCATCGGTGTATAATGCAACAATTTCTCCTGAGGGCAGCTTAATCACATAGTTTTCCCGCCATCCCTGTATTCTGTTGTCCTTGTAAATACTGACAGGGTGGCGGACAGGCGTTCCGTTTTTGTAAACCTGTTTAAATACGTCCAGCAGACCGAACTCATTAACGCCGGGGAACGCCTGGGTGAGCGGTCTGTCCACAACATCCTTCATCTTGATTTTTTCGATCTTTTCTGCGGCAGGATTAAACTCCTGGATGACAAAATCATTGCCGTTATTAATCGGTTCAAAAATAACAGCGCCGATACTTAAACTGGTAAAGATGTTTTTAAATCGGGACTTGTTTGCTTCAAGTTCTTTGGTACGATCATACACTTGATGTTCAAGCTTTTTTAAATACATTTGATTTAATAGACAATTATGAATTCGTACAAGTAACTCTGATGAAGCATAGGGCTTTGTTATAAAATCATAACATCCTGCGTCAAAAGCATTTTCTTTGTCTTGGATTTCAGGAAGCATTAAAATGATAATAACAGGGACATCACTTGTTTTTTCTGATGCTTTTAAAGAACGGCACAGTTCAATGGCAAAATCATTAGAATCTTCAACGTCTATTAAAACAAGGTCCGGATGTGCCAGGCGAACCATCTCTGGGATGTTGTCATCTTTTTTGAGATTCATGACATCAAATGTTTGGCCTGATAAGATATCCGGTAATAAGTCGCTGCTTTCATCACTTTTAACCACAATGACGATTTGTTTATACTGTTCCATGGATCTACCTGCTATTTTTCATTCAAAAAAAGAGAAAACGCCTTATCGTGCTCAAGGGTGTGCTCAAAGAACCAGCTGACCAGAAAGTTAATAATTGACTCTTCGGTTACTTTTTCTGAGCAGAAGTAGTTTATTTGGTCATTCAAGCGGCTTAACAGTTTTCGATGAAGGCGTGCGTGACCTTTATAATCAGGAAAATTTGCTTTCATCATCATATTTTCTTCACTGATAAAGTGAAATGACGCATACAAGGAAAGCTCTTCCATTAATCTGTGCTTATAATGAATACTGTTTGTCAAAAAAAGCTCACTGCCAAGTCTGTTTATCAGCAAGGCAAAATATTCATGCTGTAAATCAACTTCTTTGATACCGATTTTGTACTTAGTTTGCCATTGAATTCTTTTTATCATTGCAGGGTCTTTGCGTTGCTTTAAATATTTTAACAGTTATTATTTCAATCAATATCCATACCATTCGATGACCACGTTTTTAAATCGAATTCATTTTATACAGTCTGGCCGCAAAATCAAGAATTTCATCCACTGCAAGCCTCTCTTTAGGCTTGACAAAAAGCAATTTTTTGTCCTACACTTCACATAATTTTTTGAACAGATCCCTTGGCGAGCGAAAGTTTGGACATTCAGCTGACGGCCATTGGATGGGTACGCGTGGTTTTGTATTTATAACGTATTATTTTTTTGAGTTTCTGCCCCCTTTTTTGATGTGTGAAGTTTTTTAATCTATCTTTGTCATGTGTCAGAAGTGGCTTGTTTTAATGTTTCTCTTTATGCGGCGTCATCTGCGTTGCTATTTTTAATTATTTTAAAATAAGGAGGCCAACCATGAGTTCATTGGGCCAAGAAGAATTAAAACTGGATGCGGACGGGTACCTGATGGATCCTTCCACCTGGACCGAACAAATCGCATGTGCCCTTGCGGAGAGGGAAGGCATATCCGATGAGTGTCCCCTGAGCAAGGAACGGATGGAAATTCTTAAATTTGTCCGGGATTATTATAAGCGGTTTGAGGCCTTCCCCATCATCAGGGCGGTCTGCAAAAATGTGGGGCAGGAAAAGTCCTGCCAATATCATCAGTTTCCCGATCCTATTACGGCGTGGAAAATTGCAGGTCTGCCCCAGCCCAATCCGGAGGTTCTGGCCAAGATCAGGCATTAGGCCCCGGGTCACCGCACCTTCCCAAAACCGATAACAGGAGATCATCCAATGAGAATACTGATCGTTTACTACTCTACTTATGGGCATGTACACAAAATGGCGGAAGCGATTGCAGAAGGCGTCGGACAGGTCGTTGACGCCGAAGCCGTCCTGCGGCGCGTACCGGAAACCCTGCCTGAAGACGTCCTTGAGAAGATGGGGGCGGTCGATGCCCAACAAACACAGGCCCATATACCCGTCTGTACGGTTGACGAGCTTGCCGACGCGGATGCCGTCATCTTCGGCACGCCGACTCGTTTCGGCAATATGTGCGGGCAGATGCGCCAGTTCCTGGATGCTACCGGCGGGCTCTGGGCCCAGGGCGCCCTGGTGGGCAAAGTGGGCAGTGTGTTTACAAGCAGCGCCACGCAGCACGGCGGGCAGGAATCTACCATACTCTCGTTTCATGTCTCGCTCCTGCATCACGGTTTCGTGATCGTGGGGTTGCCCTATGCGTTTCAGGGCCAAATGCGCATCGACGAAGTAACCGGCGGTTCGCCATACGGCGCGTCGACAATCGCAGGCGGATCGGGTGAGCGAATGCCCAGCGAGAACGAGTTGGCGGCAGCGCGCTTTCAGGGCAAACATGTCGCCGAAATCGCCAAGAAGCTCATGGGATAGTGTGGGCTTCAATATGTAGAGCACTCCAATTTGTGACAATATGTGAATATCGAGGTCCGGAACATGGGATCACAGCCTGAGGTGAACGTCTATTCCAACCGCGACAAACTGTCGTCCGCCCTGGCTGCTTACGTCGCCCGCCGGGCAGCCAATGCTGCGGCCAGGCGGGGCCGGTTCTGCGTGGCCCTGTCGGGCGGCTCGCTCATGGACATCATCGGACCGCCCCTGGCAACGATGCCCTTGAGCGCCGCCATCGACTGGGCTGCCTGGCATATCTTTTGGGCCGACGAGCGATGGGTACCCAAAGACAGCCCGGATTCCAATTACCATCATGCGGACCGGCAATTGCTCACCCATGTCGGGATTCCGGTTGAACAGATTCACGCTGTTGACGATTCGTTTGATCCTGCTCAGACCGCAGGGCGTTATGAAGACGTCATGCGACATGTGCTGGAACCTGAACCCGGCCAATGGCCGAGATTGGACCTGATCCTGCTCGGTATCGGCACAGACGGCCACACCGCATCTTTGTTTCCGGACCACCCGGCGCTGCGCGAGACGCAACGCTGGGTGGTGGCGGTGATGGATGCGCCCAAGCCGCCGCCCATCCGTATCACGATGACGCTGCCTGTGATAAACAATGCCCACAGCGTTCTTTTCGTGGCGGCCGGGGACCAAAAGGCCCAAATACTATCGCGGGTATTCAAGCCAAACGGGAAGAAACCGCGACTGCCGTCACAACTGGTAAATCCATCAGGTGGTGAGTTGGGGTGGTTCCTCGACAGGGCCGCGGCCGCGGATTTGTTCTGAAGGTGCATACACCAGGCTTCATCGTCCCGATGGCAAACGCCATCAAGCACAGGAGGTACGGGAAAGGCATGAAAACCAACACACCTTTTACCATCGTCATTTTCGGCGCATCCGGTGATCTTACGGTCAGAAAGCTGATGCCGGCGCTTTACCACAACTTCCAGAAAAATCGTTTGCCCGCGGGGTTGCGCATCGTCGGATTTGCCCGGCGGGACTGGCGTGATGAAGATTTCCGGGAAGAACTGAAAAAAGGCGTCCAAGCCCACGGTGCAAGCTTCGAGGACGCGATCTGGAATGAACTGGCCCCTTCAATTCATTATTTCCGGGGGGATCTGGATGCCGCCAAAGACTATCGCGCGCTGCAGGCCCACCTCGACTGTTTGGCGCCGGGTGCCACCGGGTGCCTTTACTATCTGGCTGTTGCGCCGGATTTTATCGGGCCTGTCTGTGCCCACCTCAAGGCGGCCGGCATGGCCGCTGAAACCCATGGGTTCCGCAGGGTCATTATTGAGAAGCCCTTTGGCCGGGATCTCACGTCCGCCAGGGCGCTCAATCGTGAGGTACACGAGGCTTTCGCCGAACACCAGGTGTTCCGCATCGACCATTATCTGGGCAAGGAGACGGCCCAGAACATCATCTTTCTGCGATTCGCCAATACGTTTTTCGAGCCGGTCTGGAACCGGCGTTACGTTTCCAACGTTCAGATCACGGTGGCCGAGCAGGTGGATGTGGGACGACGGGGCGGCTACTACGACAAGGCGGGCGTGTTGCGGGACATGTTCCAGAACCATCTCATGCAGCTGCTGGCCCTGGTGAGCATGGAACCGCCGGCCTCCCTGGATGCCGACGCCATCCGCAATGAGAAGGTCAAGGTGTTGGGCACGGTCCGTCCCATCTCCATGGCCGACACGGTGCGCGGCCAATACGAGGGCTACCGGTCAGCCAAAGACGTGGCGCCGGATTCCCAAACCCCCACCTACGCCGCCGTGAAGCTTTTTATCGACAACTGGCGCTGGCAAGGGATTCCTTTTTATCTGCGCTCCGGGAAGGCCATGATTGCCAAAAGCAGTGCCATTGTCGTTGAATTTCAGCCGCCGCCGGATGTCATTTTCAATCTGCACGGCAACCAGGGATTCACCCCCAATTTTCTTTCCATCTGCATCCAGCCGGACGAAGGCATTCAACTGCGCTTTGAGACCAAGGTTCCCGATACCGTGGCCGAATCCCGTTCGGTCAACATGAGCCATTCCTATCACGAGGCGTTTCCGGGCATCGTACTTCCGGACGCCTATGAACGGCTTCTTCTGGACGCTCTGAAAGGGGACGCCGCCCTGTTTGCCCGCAATGACGACATTGAGAATGCCTGGCACCTGATGGACCCGATTATCCAAGGGTGGGACGCGTCGTCCCGGGTCTCGCCCCTTGAGATCTATCCCAGGGGCAGCTGGGGGCCCAAAGCCGCTGATGCGCTGCTGGCCAAGGGCGGGCATGCCTGGCGAATGGGCTGTTGTGGACTGCCGTGCAACTAGGAGATGAACGTGCCGGTATCGGCCGGCCAACCGAACAATCAAAAAAGCAGAAAGGAAACACCGTGAACAATCAAGCCGACATCGGAGTTGTGGGACTGGCCGTCATGGGTGAGAATCTGATTTTGAATATGGAAAGCAAGGGCGTTACGGTGGCCTGCTACAATCGCACCACGCGCAAGGTGGATGACTTTATCAACGGCCGTGCCGCCGGGAAAAATATCATCGGCTGTCACACGGTCGAAGCGCTTGCAGGAACGTTGAAGCGCCCGCGCAAGGTCATGTGCATGATCAAGGCCGGCGCACCTGTAGATGCCTTCATTGAATCGGTCATGCCCCATCTGGAAGCCGGCGACATCATCATCGACGGGGGCAACGCAAACTTTGTCGACACCAACCGGCGGGTGGCGGCGGTGGCGCGCCAAGGGCTCCACTTTGTAGGGGCCGGCATATCCGGTGGCGAAGAGGGTGCCCTGCTGGGGCCGTCCATCATGCCGGGCGGCGCTGCCGCGGCCTGGGCGTCGGTCCGGCCGATCTTCCAGAAGATCTGCGCCTACACCGACGACGGAGAACCCTGCTGCGACTGGGTCGGTGAGGGCGGCGCAGGCCATTTCGTGAAAATGGTGCACAACGGCATTGAATACGGCGACATGCAGCTCATCAGCGAGACCTACCAGATGATGAAGCAGGGCCTGGGGCTTTCCAACGCGGCCATGGCCGATGTGTTCGCCAAATGGAACAACGGCCCGCTTAATTCCTATCTGATTGAAATCACCAGGGACATTCTAGGCTACAGGGACGAGAACAATGAAGCCGTGGTGGATCAAATTCTCGACACGGCCGGCCAGAAGGGCACCGGCAAATGGACAGCCATTAACGCCCTTGATGTGGGCCAGCCCCTGACACTGATCGGCGAAGCGGTTTTTGCGCGCTGCCTGTCGGCCCTCAAGGATGAGCGCACTGCGGCCGCAGGGGTGCTCAAGGGACCCCAGACCGTGTTTGAAGGCGACCGGACAGCGATGATTGATGACTTGGAACAGGCGCTCTACGCCGCCAAAATCGTTTCCTATGCCCAGGGCTATCAGTTGATGCGGGCTGTGGCCGCCGAGCAGGGGTGGGATCTAAACTATGGCGGCATCGCCCTGATGTGGCGGGGAGGATGCATCATTCGTTCGGCATTTCTCGGCAGGATCAAGGCGGCGTTCGACACCGATGCGGGCCCGGTCAATCTGCTCCTGGCGCCTTTTTTCAGGCAGGCCCTGGAAACCGCCCAGGACGGCTGGCGGCGGGTGGCGGGTACGGCGGTGCAACTGGGGATTCCCCTGCCGGCCATTGGCGCGGCATTGGCCTACTACGACGGGTATCGCGCAGAGCGCCTGCCGGCCAATTTGCTGCAGGCCCAGCGCGATTATTTTGGCGCTCACACGTATGAGCGCATCGACCGGCCCAGGGGAATGTTTTTTCACACCAACTGGACAGGCCGCGGAGGTACGACCGCATCGTCGACCTACAACCGTTAAGGGAAGAAGGAGACTATGTTTCAGTGACAAAATAATCATTTTTCAGGAGCCTCAAAATGGAAATCACTGCAGAGCATCAACGCCTTGAAGCGTACCGAAAGCGCCGGGCCAACTGGAAAAAATGGGGTCCCTATCTCAGCGAAAGATCCTGGGGCACCGTCCGCGAGGACTACAGCGCCGATGGCAGTGCCTGGGACTATTTTCCCCACGATCACGCCCGCAGCCGGGCTTACCGCTGGGGGGAAGACGGCATTGCCGGAATTTCGGACCGCCATCAATATATCTGTTTGGCCCTGTCCCTCTGGAACGGCAGGGATCCGATCCTCAAGGAGCGCATGTTCGGGCTGAACGGCGCCGAGGGCAATCACGGCGAGGATGTCAAGGAATATTACTTTTACCTCGACAGCACCCCCACGCACAGCTACATGAAGATGCTCTATAAATATCCCCAGGCCGGATACCCGTATGCCGATCTGGTTTCCGAGAACCGGCGGCGGGGATTTAAGGACTTCGAATATGAGCTTCTGGATACCGGTGTATTCGATGGCGACCGCTATTTCGATGTGGTGATCGAGTACGCCAAAGCCGGCCCTGATGATATTCTGGCCGGAATAACCTTGATTAACCGTGGGCCGGATACCGCCGGATGCGCGGCACTGCCCTGCCTCTGGTTTCGCAACACCTGGTCCTGGGGCTATGAAACCGGCCCGATGAACGATGTTGCCGGCCGCCCGCACTTGAAACAGATCAAGGCGCCCGACGTTCTTTCGGCAGTGAAGATTCAACACCCGGCCGCCGGCGGTTACTTCTGGTACATTGAAAACGCCGATGACCTGCTTTTCACGGACAATGAAACGAACGCCGCACGATTCGGCAATACCCCCAACGCCCACCCTTTTGTCAAAGACGCCTTTCACCGCTATCTGGTGGACGGCGAAACAGATGCCGTTAACCCGGCTAAAGAAGGCACCAAGGTTGCAGCGCTGTTTGACGTTGATATCGATCCGGGTCAATTGCGGACATTTCGTCTGCGGCTAGCCCGCACCGGGCATGAGAAACCCTTTGCCGAATTCGATGCGATCCTGGCCGCACGTCAGACCGAAGCCGATGAATTTTACGACTCGATCCAGAATCCGGACCTGAGTGCAAACGAAAGAGATGTGCAGCGGCAGGCCCTGGCCGGCCTGCTGTGGACCAAGCAGTTTTACTATTACAATGTCGAGCAGTGGCTTCAGGGCGACCCCGGCCGGCCGGCGCCCCCGGCTTCCCGCCGCCATGGGCGCAACAGGAAATGGGCGCACCTCAACAACTTCGACATCATCTCCATGCCGGACAAGTGGGAGTACCCGTGGTTTGCGGCCTGGGACTTGGCGTTTCACTGTATTCCGCTGGCCCTTGTGGATGCCGATTTCGCCAAACGCCAACTCGACTTGATGGCCCGGGAGTGGTATATGCACCCCAATGGTGCGCTCCCGGCCTATGAATGGCAGTTTGGCGACGTCAATCCCCCGGTGCATGCCTGGGCGGCCTGGCGGGTCTACAAAATCGACGCCAAGCAGCAGGGCGCCGCCGACCGGAGCTTCCTGGAGGGCATATTCCACAAGCTGCTGCTCAACTTTACCTGCTGGGTCAACAGGAAGGATATGGATGGCAACAACGTGTTCCAGGGCGGTTTTCTGGGGCTGGACAACATCAGCGTATTCGACCGCAGTGCGCCGCTGCCCACCGGAGGCCACATTGATCAGTCCGACGGGACGTCCTGGATGGGCTTTTACTGCCTGGTCATGTTGAAAATCGCCCTGGAGCTGGCCAGGGATAACCCGGTTTATCAGGACACGGCCAGCAAATTCTTCGAGCATTTTCTGCGCATCGCCCGTGCCATGACGGACGAATGCCATGGCGGCAAAAGCCTGTGGGATGAGTCGGACGGATTCTTCTACGACGTTCTGCACCTGCCGGGTGGGGGCTATGCCAGATTGAAAGTTCGATCCCTGGTCGGCCTGATGCCGCTGCTGGTCGTGGAAACCCTGGAGCCCGATCTGGTCAATCGCATGCCGGACTTCAAAAGGCGCCTGAACTGGTTCTTTGAAAACCGCCTCTATTTGCGGGACAGCGGTGATGTGGCCTGCGTCAAAGCCCAAGGCGAACATGCCCGCCGGCTTCTGTCGGTGGTCAACCGCGAACGGCTGATCCGGACCCTGAAGCCGATGCTGGATGAAAACGAATTTTTATCCCCGTTCGGTATCCGCTCGATATCGAAATTTCACCAAGCAAGGCCCTACCATTTTCATGTGAATGGCCGGACCCACACCATCTCCTACCAGCCGGCCGAGTCTGAAAGCGGCTTGTTCGGGGGCAATTCCAATTGGCGCGGTCCGGTCTGGTTTCCAATCAACTACCTGCTGATCGAATCCTTGCAGAAATACGATCATTACTATGGAGATACGCTGAAAGTGGAATGCCCCACCGGATCCGGAAACATGATGACCCTTGGTGAGGTGGCCACTGAGCTGTCCCGGCGCCTGATTCGCCTGTTTTTGCCGAATGGCGACGGCGGACGCCCCATCTACGGCGGTCAGCGGATGTTTCAGAATAATCCCCACTGGTGCGATCACATGTTGTTTTATGAGTACTTCCACGGTGACAACGGGGCTGGACTGGGCGCTTCCCATCAGACCGGCTGGACCGGACTTGTGGCCAAACTGATCCAGCAATCCGGCGGATGGGAAAATAAGGAGCGGTAGCATGAAGAATGAACACGGGCATTTTTTAAAGGGAGAAAAAGTCGTCCTGGCCGGGGATATCGGCGGTACCAAGACCCACTTGGGCCTTTATGCCATCGACGCCGGCGGACCCAGGACACTGGAGGTGGTTACGTACCCCAGCCGGGATGTGGCCGGTCTGGAGGAGATGATCCGCGATATCCTCGCTCGCCGTGAAACGACCATCGTGGCCGCCTGCTTCGGCATCGCCTGCCCGGTGGTGGGCGGTGCCTGCCGTCCCACCAATCTGAACTGGTCGGTTTCCGAGGATCGTCTGCGCCGTATATTTGGCTGGCGGCAGGTAGAGATTCTCAATGATCTGGCCACAACGGCCATCGCCGCGCCGCGGCTGGCATCCAATGTCCTGACTACTTTGAATCCCGGTCAGCCGCAAAATGGTGGAAACATGGCGCTGGTTGCCCCGGGAACCGGTCTGGGGCAGGCCCTCCTGCTCCCGGAGCTAAAGGGATACCGGCCCGTGGCATCGGAGGGCGGCCACGCCGACTTCGCCCCCAACAATACAGCGGAGCTTGAGTTGTGGCGGTTCCTGCACCAAC
Organism: Desulfobacter latus; assembly: GCF_013389365.1. Classification (GTDB taxonomy): domain Bacteria; phylum Desulfobacterota; class Desulfobacteria; order Desulfobacterales; family Desulfobacteraceae; genus Desulfobacter; species Desulfobacter latus. Next base: position 7,416 of record NZ_JACADJ010000027.1, on the reverse strand, counting down.
GCTTCGGCCATGTGAGCGTCGAGCGCGTGCTCTCGGGCCAGGGACTCGTTAACATCTTTGATTGGCTGTGTTCCAGCGCCGGCCAAGCGCCTTCGCCGGCGGTCCGGCGGGCCATGGCGACCGAGGATCCGGCCGCGGTCATCACCCGCCACGCCATGGACGGGGACGATTCACTCTGTTCGGATGCCCTGCAGCGGTTTTGCCGCATCTTCGGCGCGGTGGCGGGCAATCTGGCGCTCACCGGCATGGCCACGGGCGGCGTTTACTTAGGGGGCGGCATCCCGCCTAAAATTTTACCGGCACTGAAAAAGGCCGCCTTCATGGAAGGATTTATCGCGAAGGGCCGTTTTCACGACTTTATGACAGCCATTCCGGTCCAGGTCATCCGTGAAGACAGGGCGGCCTTGATGGGGGCTGCGCAACGCGCATACGAACTGGCAACTTGAAAAGGAACCCGCGATGAAAACAGAAAAACAGGACAAATTAAAGGCGAGTTTCGATTTTGCTAATCCTCATAAATATCCATATCCGGGTGATACTTTTTTGCACAATCTTGACATATACCATGACTGAACTCAGCCTCAGAGTGTTCATGAATATAGGATTCAATCTGAGTCCAGTAACCCTTGTCGTCACGAATTTTTTTACAATATGAACAGATAGGGAGCAGCCCGCTTAATTGCTTAACTTCGCTTAACGCCTTTTGCAGGTCAAATAGCAAACGCTCCCGTTCAATCTCATTGTGCTTTTTGCTGCTGATGTCATCAATTATCCAGACGACACCTTCATTTAAATCCGCAGGAATTTTAGAATCCAAAGCTTTTCCTGAGATCATACACCAAACAGAAGTCCCGTCTTTTCGTTTAAGTTGATATTCTATTTGAAGCATCTTTTTGCTTATTAACTTGTCAAAATAATTATTTCCAAATTCCTGGAAACGCTCTTCGCTCAAATGGAGGTCCATCATTGAGAAGCCCTGCATTTGTGCAGGTGTATTATAACCAAAAATATCAGCTAATCTCTGATTTGCTTTGTGGAGGAAGCGTCCCCCCTTGAGTACCATAATACCAATCTGGCTATTGTTAAATAAAGCTTCTAATTCACCCAGAGCTTCAGTCAATTGTGCGGTTCGCTCCGCTACACGGTGTTCAAGCTCATCACGGGATTTTTCCAATTGTTGTCTTGTCGTTTCTAAAGTGCCAACAAATCGGTTGTAATTTTTAACAACTTCACCCATTTCTCCTCCCCATTTGACATCTAATGGCCTTACAAAACCTGATTGAGCGCCTGTCTCAAATAAAGAAATCATCACCTGTAAAGGTTTTGCAAGCATAGAGCTTATCAACCAGGTAATGGGAATCATTAAAATCACCATGATAAAAAGAGTCACCCCAATTGAATAGGCTATTGTGGTCAATGGATAATAAAATTCTTCCAAATAGCTGGATGATGCAACGATCCAATCCAGTTCTGGAACATAATTAAAAACAACGAGCTTTTCACGGGCTTTTAATTCCCCCGGATTCTTCCATGGATATACTATTTTTCCATTTTTCTGTTCACAAATTTTTTTGATAAACATGCGTCGATTCACATCTTTTGAACTATAAATATTCGTCCCAGTGAGCTCGGGATGAATAACAAGTAGCCCATTGCTATCCATAATATAAGAATATCCTGTTTTCCCAAATGTGATAGAAAGAATATTTTGCTTGAAATCCTCAGTACTTAATATTTCTTGGAATTCGTCTCTATATGAGGAAACTGAGATTATCCAGTCCCATGGTGTAAAATAAGTCATGTAAAGGGCCTTGGCGCGTTTGATTTTTTCTCCAGGATTGGCCCAGTCATATTCAAGGTATCCCACTTTTTTAATTTTTTGAATTTTAATAAAGTTGTTTTTTGATAGATCTGTGCCGACAAGCTCCTCTTTTGGATGAACCTGTATGATTCCTTCGCGGTTTATGCAGTATATATAGCCACCTTTACCTATGGATTGTGATAAAAGGATTTGTTTTGCCCTTTTTTTTGCTTCTTGGGAGGAGATTAAACCATTATTGGCTTTGTTATATAGATCGGTGATGATGTCTTTATTATTTTCCGCAATAGCTCTTAAGTGATTCCGGATAGAAGCATTGATAGCCGTCTTCACCATGTTCAGAATCGTTTGAGTGGAATTTTTTAATTCATTTTCAATATTTTTTTCAATGGTCGTCCGTGCCACTGAATAAATCACAAGTCCAGCCAAACTCAAAATAAACAAAAAGGTGAGTGAATATGACCATAACAGCCGATAATGAATGGATAGATTTTTTAAAAGCGATCGAATTTTTTTCATCATAAATCCTAATCTAATAATCTAATCCCTTTCACCAAAAGTTGTGTTACGATCAAGTAGTTGAATGTCATAAGGATTTTTCTTTTTAAAAAAAGAAAACATTTTTCTAAATCAAAGTCAAGGAATCCTTCCTAATAAAAAAATAATTTGTAATCCTAAATAAAACCAATATAAAAATACTATTTTTGAAGTTTGAGTATCGTTTTCCACATTTTTAGAAAAAGGTAAGCATATGAAAAAATACATGGTTATTTTGGCACTGATTCTTTGTTCAGTAACGGTAAATGCAGCAGAGAAAATTACCCTGTCTACGCTAGATTGGGAACCATATATCGGCAAGGAGATCAAAGACAACGGCTATGTGGCGGTTCTCGTCAAAGAGGCCTTCCGGCGGGGCGGACTTGAGGCCGATTTCCAGTTTGATCGATGGAGCCGGGTCGTGGGGCTTGCAAAGAGCGGACAGGTGGACGGCTATTTTCCCGAGTACTTCTCAGAATCGATAAAGGCATATGCCTTATTTTCGGATCCCTTTCCCGGAGGCCCCATCGGATTCTTCAAATTAAAGCATAAGGATATCTCCTTTAACCGGCTTGAAGACCTCAAGGGATTAAAAATCGGAACGGTAAAAGGATACGTGAACACCAAAGAATTTGACGAGGCCGATTACCTGAACAAAGATGCGGTCAAAGATGATCTGACAAATTTTAAAAAACTGGCTGCCGAAAGGCTTGATCTCGTTGTCGCGGATAAATTTGTCGGCTTGAACCTGATCAAAAAACATATGCCCGATAAAGCCGGACAAATTGAGTTTATGGCAAAATTCCTGGAGGAAAAGGATCTGTTTGTCTGCATCTCAAACAAGGTGGCCAATGCAGATGCCAAGGTAGAAGCATTCAACGCGGGGCTCAAACAGATGAAGGCCGATGGCACCATAGATAAAATTCTCATTAAATACGGATTCTAAAACACCTAAATTTGATTGATACCGGCGATCCATAAGGAACCCTATGACCGATTCCAAATCATCCTTTGGTCTGAAGGATATAAGTATTGCTGTAAAAACATCCCTTGTAAGCGGAATGGTTGTCCTGGCGCTTCTGATGATCATTGCCGTGATCATTTTGTCCATGGAAACCAAGATGATCGGGTATATCATTGACAGTCTGGTCGAAAAAGAGATGACAACTTCCCAGAACCTGGCAGAGAAAGAAAAAAAGGAACTGGCGCATCGGCATCAGATCAACGCCGGAATCTGCTCTGGCCTGGCCGCCTCCTTTGTGTACAATTTCGAGCCGGAAGCTCTTAACAGCAGCCTGGAAACCTTTCTCAACCTCCCGGACATCATCGCTATTCAGGTGACCGATGCCCGGAAAAAGCCTTTTTCGGCCATCTGGAAAAAAAATGGGTCCATCATGAAAGCCGAGGCCTTGGCGTCGGACTTGGGTCTGGATGAAAAATTATCGCTCACAAGCAACATTGTCATGGAAAAGGAATACATCGGTTCTATCCGACTCTTTTATTCGGATAAGCTGGTGAACGATACCCTGGCGCAGAAGAGAATAGAGAGCCGGAAATCTGTCGAACGTTTTAAAAAAGATATCAATGCCAAGGTGAATAAAGATTTGGCCATCAAGATTATCGCCTTTGCCATTGTTCTGGCGGCGCTGGTGGCCACCATATTTTTCACCTTGAAATTTATTGCGGTCACCCCCCTGGAAAAGGTAACCGCCGGCCTTAAAGATATTGCAGAAGGCGAAGGCGATCTGACCAAGCGGCTGGAAATTACAAGCAAAGACGAAGTGGGTGAGCTGGGGCGCTGGTTTAATACCTTCATCGGTAAAATTCATGAAATTATCCAGGATCTTGCCGAGAGTGCCGGCAGGCTGAACACCTCTTCGGAAAATCTCATGCAGCTCTCCGGCCGGATGACGGAGAATGCGGACCAGACTTCGAATAAGACTAAAATCGTATCGACCGGTTCCTCATCCGTATCCGAAGCCATGAATAGCGTGGCCACTGCCATGGAGGACGCGGCATCCAATATCAATATGGTGGCTGCCGCCGCCGAAGAGATGACAACCACCGTCGGAGAGATTTCAAGCAATACGGAGCGGGCCAACACCGTCACCCAGGATGCGGTGGCGCATGTCACCACGGCCTCGGATCAGGTTGGAGAACTGGGCACAGCGGCCCGGGAAATCGGCAAGGTGGTCGAGACCATTACCGATATTTCCGAACAAGTGAACCTTTTGTCCCTGAACGCCACCATTGAAGCGGCCCGGGCCGGGGAGGCCGGAAAGGGATTTGCCGTGGTTGCCGGAGAAATCAAAGCCCTGGCCGGCCAAACCTCTGCAGCCACCAATGAAATCAAATCCCGGGTTGAAACTATCCAGGGCGCCACAGGCGTCACCGTGGAGAAGATCAAATCCATCTCTTCCATTGTCAACGACGTGAACCAGATCGTATCCACCATTACTGCGGCGGTGGCGGAACAATCAACAACCACCCGGGAGATCGCCGGAAATGTGGGCCAAGTGTCCGACGGCATCAGCCGGGTCAATGACAGTGTCAACAGCATCAGCAGTGCCGTTGCAGATATGGCTGCTGAAATTGCCCAGGTCACGGCGGCTTCGGACGATATTTCCTCCAAGAGCGGTGAGGTCAGCCAGAATGCCGAAGAACTGGCCGCATTGTCCCGGAAACAGAATGAAGTGGTCAGCCGGTTTAAAATATAGCGTTCCCCCTGCGGGGGGAACCTGTCACTCTTTGGCTATCGACGGTTCATCATATGCCGGTATCAGAATAGTAAAGACAGATCCTTGGTTTTTTTTACTGTCACAAACAATTGATCCGCCGTGTTTTTTTACAATCCCGTGGACAACAGCTAAACCGAGACCACTTCCTTCCCCAACACCTTTTGTCGTGAAATAGGGTTCGAATATTTTTTCAAGTATCTTTTTATCCATACCAATACCATTGTCACGCACCGCTAACTTTACATATGTGCCTGATGCCGATGTTGGAATTAAAAACGCCTCATTTTCTTCTAAGTTTGTGTTGCAAAGTTCAATATCGATTGTCCCGCCGGATATCTGCAAGGCATCAACAGCATTATTACACAGGTTAATCAGTATTTGATTGATTTGAGTGGCATCACCATAAATGGGCAGACAATCAGGGGATATCTTATCCCTGATTTCTATATTGGTCGGTGTGGTGGATCGGATTAATTTCAGCGATTCTCTGACAACAGATCCGATTTCGATCGGTTTCTTGCTCGAAGCATCATGTCTGCTGAACGTAAGGAGATGTCTAACAATATCCCTTGCGCGAAGACTTGCCAATCGTATCTCTTCTGAATTTTCTCTTGCAAGGCTTTTTTCCGGCAAGTCTTCCATGATCAATTCATTATTTCCAATTATAATACTCAGAATATTGTTAAATTCATGGGCAATGCCACCGGCCAAAGTGCCAATTGATTCCATTTTCCGGGCTTGATTCAGTTGGGTTTGGAGTTTTTTCCGTTTCAATTCGGCCATCCTGCGTTGGGTATCGTCGTGCATGGCCACAACAGCACCGATGATCTTCCCGGCATTATTTTTTAACCGTTGTCCGTTGCAGACAAGATGACGCAGACTGCTGTCTCCGGTAGCCACCACAATTTCTGCATCCCGGACGTGTTCTCCTGTAAGGGCACGATACAATGGGATTTCTTCTACAGGAAGCGGAGTTATGCCATCCGCCTTGAACAGGCTGTAGTATTCAGACCACTGTTGCGGTTTAACAGGCTGTTCCGGCAGGCCGTGCAGCTTGCGTGCAGCTTCATTGAATTGAACAAGCGTGCCGTTTTCATCACAAATAACAATGCCTTCTTCAATATTGTCGAATACCGCGGTCAGAAATTTTTGCTGGCTTTCAAGATCATTTTTTGTTTGCTTGTGATCTGTGATATCCAGGGCGGTGAACGTCACCCCCTTGGCATGATCCGCCACATCCACAAATGTAGAACTGAGGATCACATCTACAATACTCCCGTCTTTTCGCTGCCAGCGGGTTTCAACTTTGCCGATGCCGTGTTTTGTTATTTGGTCATACTTTTTCCGGCCGACAAATTCAAAAGCGGCATCGTCGGGATAGAGTATCCGGGCACTTCGGCCGATCAGTTCGGATTCGTCATATCCACAGATTTCACACATGCGGTTGTTGACTTTTTTAAGTACCCGGTTGACAACAAAACCGATGCCCACAGGCGCAGTTCTGAAAATACTTTTTATTTCTTCTTTACTCGCTTTAAGCGTTTTCTCAATTTTGTATCGTTTCTTTAGGTGGACTGTCTGCAGAACAACGATAATCATTAATGAAAATAAAGAACATAAAACAAAAGAAATAAGGTGTTTGTATTTACCCCACAAGGTGTCGGGACGATTCATTAAATGAACACCTTCGGGCAGGTCTTTCAGCGTAAGGCCGAATCGCCTGATCTGCTGATAATCGATAAACGGAATATTGGGACTTTCCATAATAATCGGAATATCATCTGCTGAGGTCCCTTCGAGAATCTGGATAGAAAGCGCCGCTGCTTTTCGTCCTTGTTCCATGGCACTGACCAATACGCCCCCGATCGCCCCAAGGCCCATATCAAAATCCCATGCCGTAAAAATCGGCAGGGCCACCTCTTTGGATAAAATCGCCATGGTTTCATGGATGGATACAAAATGTTCTTCTGCGTTGAGCAGGTTGTTAAGGCGGAATAAGAGCGTATCCGGCGAGAATTTCCCAAGCACATCATGGACATCGGTATTTTTCAAATTTAAAACTTCTGAAAAAACAGCTCTATTCTTGAATTGGTCTGCGGTATTCCGGAAAACATTCAGATTGTTTTTGCCGACAGCCGATTTATCATCACATACCGCAACGATATTTTTCGTATCGGGAAACAGATGGAAAGCCAGGGCGCATTCCCATTTTCCCGGTTTTAAAAAAGCCTATCTTTTTATGAAAAAAGCATGATATGAACTCTCGAAACAATACTATCTGAGGAGCAAATATAATGGAAATGAAGAAAGCCGAAGACTGTG
>NZ_JACADJ010000026.1 GCF_013389365.1 Desulfobacter latus | reverse complement strand
ACTTACAAAGATAAGGAATAGAGGCTGCGGGTTTCAGCCACTTAAGGTGTTTACATTTTAATAAAAAACTCTAATTGAATCGTAAATTAAATACTTTTGATTACTATTTAATTAGATTTTATAACCTAGTCTGCCGCCAATTTTTATTATTATTATTGAGTAAGTTCAGACAGCCTTTTGGTTTGCTACAGAATCCTCTCTGTCTTACATTGGAGAGGTTCTATGACAGCAGTCCCAGGCGACTCGTGCCATAACGCATTCAAAGATATCCTGATAAATCAGTTCCGGGAAAAAATTTACAACGGTTTTATCAATGACGCAATTATTCCCGTGTTAAAGGATGTCATGGCATATGCCCATGATATTGTTAACGCCCTTGAACGTTCGAATCAAAGCCCTGCTGTGGCATGTGGGCCAGGCTGCAGTTACTGTTGTCATTCCCAGATAGATGTGTTGCCCATTGAAGCCTTGCTTATCGTCTCCTTTATTCATAAAAATTTTACCCAAAAACAGATTTTTCTGCTTATGGAGAAAATTGAGCAGCGACTTGAACTGATCCAAGGGAAATCCGATAGTACCCTTTTTTCAATCAAAGATACGTTGCCTTGTATTTTTCTGGAAAACGGGATGTGCCGCATCTATCAGGTCCGCCCTTTTATCTGTCGTGCATGGAACAGCATGGATTCATCTCTTTGCAAAAAAATTTTTGATTCAGGAACGTTTGATGATGAAATTGAATCCTCGTCTGCCAGAAATTTTATATTTGAATCTGCCAGATCACTTTTTGCTGATTTTGGCAGGCAATTGAAACTGGAAACGCTTCCCTTTGAGATGACCCAGGCGATGTTCAATTGTCTGAAAACAATTGATCCATTCTCGTTGTGGCTTTCAGGCCAAGATATCTTAAATGTAAATAATCCGTTGGAACCTGCGTTCTCACGGGTGGATTCCTCTGGTGATCATGGATTTATTGAGGCGGATTCAGATAAATCAGTGCAGACGCGCCCGGTATCCCGGGAACAGGAATACATCGATTACTTTTATGATAAATACAAAAGGCGCCTTACCGGTTATGAAACGACCGGGAATGACTCACAGGTCCATTCGTTTATTTTTCAAAATGTTTATGGAAAATCCATTGGTGCCATCGCTTTAGATGCGGGTGTTTCCCAAAACAGGACTGTACACATTCATCATCTAAGGGCCTTTGTTCTCCAAAACGGAAGCGGTACACAGATGCTTTTGGAGTTGTGCCGGAAAGCCGACTGTTTTAATATCCGGCTCAGTGCCAATCCCGCTTTTACCCCCAATGAAACATTTTCGCGCAAGGATTTCAAAGTGTTAAGTAACTGGTATGAACAATTTGGTTTTAAAGGGGATACAGGGTTATGCCGGATTCCCAGGCAGGGGTAACAGAACGTTGAAAATGATTGCACTACCCCCCGGGGAAAACAATTTTTTAAATCAGCAGATTCCCAAATTGAATAATCGTTTTTTATTGACTTTTTCCAGGGATGACACCTGTATGGAATATTTTCTTTGCAACAGGCATACAGGAAAACAGATTTCAAAAACGTTAATCGTTTCCCACGAAATTTTTTCAGGCAGTCTCTATGTTTCCAAATTTTATCCGGAACTATACAAGCAGATAAACTGCAAATATTTGTCAGCAGCCTGCTTTTATCTTATGGTTCACCATGCTGCAAATGCCTTTCAACTGCTTGATAGATGCCGGGTCAATCTGGAAACCGATAAGGCGGTATTTTTACAGTTTTACGCCAGGCTTCAGGACTTCAATTTTTATATCCGGTATGCCAGACCGGCTGATAAGGTGTGCTTGACAGGCTGTTACCAGCAAAATATGCTGTGCACTGATATAGATGACATCATACAAGCACACTAAAATTATTAAAATTATTGTTTGGGCTTGAAATAAGAGACTGAAATGCTATTAAAAGGCATTAAGATATCTTCTTTGAGGAGCCAGACAAATGAAAAAAGAGACAACCCCCCAAAAAAATGAACCCGGAGTGTCAGCCCTTGAGCCGGGCACCTCATTACTGAAAAAAAATGAATTTACCATGATTATTATGGCTGCCCTGCTGGTTACAGCTTTGGTTTTTTTCTTTTTTTTCAAGGGGGCATCTACACCGGAGAACAGTGAACAGGACGCTGTTTTAACTAAAGGGGAAGATCAGGTCAGTCAGATCGCCCCGGGGTTTGAGGATCGCATCTCTGCGCTTGAAATCTCTTTGGCAAAAATCGCATCTTCTTCGGGATCACAGGTCGTGTCCAACCTTGATGAACGGATTACACGAATCGAAACAGCTGTACATCTAAAGCTTGACACCCTGTTTGAGCGTGTGAACAAGCTTGACACCTTAACTGAGCGTATGGACAAACTTGAAGGCAGATTAAGCAAATTGGCTGTTATTGCCTCGACACCTCCCCCAAAAAATGTTGGCAAACCCGAGCCTAAAGTGAAGAAACCGGCAGTTGCGCCCAAGAAAAAAGTTCAGGTAACAAAGAAAAAAGCCGTGACACCAAAGAAGACCGGTCAGTTTCATACAGTTCAAAAGGGTGAAACCCTGTGGTCCATTTCCCAGAAATATAACACCACTGTGGCAGCCATACGCAAATTGAACAATCTGACGCCTGAGGATAAGATATATCCCGGGAGTAATTTATTGGTCAAATAGAGACGGATTTTGCCGCCCTGATAAAGGCGTTGACCTTTGAAATATCCTTAATCCCCTTTGCTTTTTCCACCCCCGAGGAGACATCTACGGCATGGGGACGTATCCTTGCAACCGCATCTGCGACATTTTCCGGGTTAAGTCCGCCTGCCAGCATCACACGCACCTTTTTTGCCATTGCAAGGGCCTGGTCGTAATCCCAGGTTTCTGCATTTCCCCCGGGAAGTATGCCTTTGCCGTATTCGGCCAGACAAAAATCGGCGGATTTATATTTTTCCGTGTCACAAAGTTTAGGGGGCCTTGCTGCAAAAAACGCTTTGGTCACCACAAGGTTTTGGGCGGATAACCGGTCGGCAAGTTCAGGGGATTCTGCGCCGTGCAGCTGTACGATGTCAAGCCCGCAGGCAGAAACGGTCTGCATGATCGTATCAAAGGTTTCGTTGACAAATACGCCGCAGGCCGGCACGCCCTGGGGCAGGGCTTGGGCAATGTCTCGGGCTTGGGCTGTGGTTACATGCCGGGGACTTTTTTCAAAAAAAACGAGCCCGATGATATCCGCGCCGGCGTTCACACAGTCCAGGGCATTGTCCACAAGGGTCAGGCCGCATATCTTTACCAGCACATTGTGCTTTTGGGCCGGTATCTGCCATATCGGTGCAGGAAAGTGCGTCATGGCTGTTCGTCTTCCGATGCATTTTTTGCTATACAAATATATAGCTTACGCCATTTTATAAATAGCGGGGGTCTCTCCCAAAGCATAACGTTTCAAGTGAAATATTATGCGCTTTAATTTTCCATTACTAACAATCTTATTGGCTTGGTTCTCGCTAATGAAATTGTTTATGTTTGAAAAATTGTTACCCGTAAGGTTTTACATGCCATGGTTTTTAGGCACAACCATTTACCTTTTCAAAGAACTATCTTTCAAAATAACGAAATAGTTGATTTTTGTCAACCAAAAATAGATCAATCTGGATATTTGCTATAAGCACTTTTTATGGCTATGGTGTCTATATATTGTGGCTAAACGGTGCAAGAAATACGATATGTGGTACCCGAATTTCTTATGGCAAATATCCAGAGATCAATCCAGCTATTTTGAATATTAGATTTTTTATTTTAATAAAGAATAGTATAAAATTTTAGATACTATATACCGACCTCTTTATTGATGCCAAGAAGGGTTTTGATAAATTGGGCAGGATCTTTTGAACGCACAATGCTCTCTCCCACAAGGAAATTGAAAATACGGTTTTCAATGCCGGCTTCAATACCCGGACGACCGGAAATGCCCGAGGCCTCTACGGGAATGATGTCATCAGGAAAAATTTTTGCCACACGTTTTGCCACACTGGTGTCCACCTCAAGGGTGGCCAGGTTTCGGTTGTTAATGCCTACCACCCGGGCCTGGGCTTGATATGCCTGCTCAAATTCAAATTCTGAATTGATCTCCACCAGCGGCTCCATGCCAAGTTCCCGGGCCAGAAGGGTCAGCTCTGCCTGTTGGGCCGGATCGAGCAGGGTGGTAATCAAAAGCACGGCAGACGCCCCGGCCTTTTTGGCTTCATAAATCTGGTATTCGGAAAAGATAAAATCCTTTCGAAGTACGGGCAGATTTGTATTTTGACACACAAGTTCCAGATCGGACAGCGTGCCTTTAAAATACTTTGATTCCGTAAGCACTGATACGGCCCTGGCACCACCCTGGGTGTAGGCCCTGGCATAGGCGGCCACGTCAAGATCGGTTCTGATGTCCCCCTTGGAGGGCGATGCTTTTTTGACCTCGGCAATGATCCCTACCGCTTCACGGGTTGAGTCTGCCATGGCATCTGCAAAAGAGGCCGGGGCAGGGGTATGTTCCGCATCATGGCGAATGGCGGTCAAGGGAATTGTGCTTTTAGCCTGGTTTATTTCTTCTTTTTTAACATCAACAACAGCGTTGAGAAATCCTTTCATTTATTTATCTGCCTTTCTATTCACGCGTTTTCTTTGGTATAATCCGCCAACAATTCAAGTTTTTCCATGGCCGCCCCTGTTTCAATGGATCTTAAAGCCAGCTCAATACCCTTTTCAATGGTGGGCGCAGCATCTGCGGCCACAAGGCCGGCACCTGCATTAAGCAGGACAATATCCTGTTTCGGACCCTTTTCCCCGGACAGAATGGCCCGGGTGATGGCGGCATTGCGCTTTACATCGCCGCCCAAAAGATCCTTGGGGTCGGCGTATTCGTCAAAATAGCTTAAGGGGTCCACATCATAGGTTTTAATCATGCCGTCATTGAGTTCCGTCACCCGGGTCAGGTCTGTGGTGGTCATCTCATCCATACCGTCATGGCCGTGGACCACAAAGGCCTTTTCCACACCCAGCAGATCCAATGCCTTGCCAAACATTTCCGTCAATTCCGGTGCATATACCCCAAGGATTTGACATGAGGCGGCTGCCGGGTTGGTCAAGGGGCCGAGCATGTTGAAAATGCTTCTGATTTTGCATTCCGTGCGGGCTTTCATGGCGTACTTCATGGAGCCGTGGTACAGGGGCGCAAACATGAACCCAATGCCGATTTCGTTGATGGCCTCTTCCACAATTTCAGGGTCCACACTTAAATTAATTCCAAGTTCTTCCAGCACATCCGCAGACCCGCATTTGCTGGTGACCGACCGGTTGCCGTGTTTTGCCACGGTAACGCCGGCCCCTGCAATAACAAAGGCCGTTGTGGTGGAAATATTAAATGACCCCGAGGCATCACCGCCTGTGCCGCAGGTGTCAATGACCTTTTTGGCAAGGGTCTGAACCCGAACCGCCTTGGTCCGCATGGCCCGGGCCGCACCGGCCAGTTCCTCAAATGTCTCGCCCTTTGTGGCCAGGGCCGCCATGAATGCACCGACCTGGGCTTCGGTGGCCCGGCCTGAGAAAATAGTGTCCAGCATGTCTGCCATCTGGTCCTGGCTAAGATTCTGTCTGTTTACGATGGTATTCAGGTACCCTGTAAAATCCATATTATGCTCCTTTGATGAAATTTCTGATCAGCCGTTTTCCCACGGTGGTCATGAACGATTCCGGGTGGAACTGAACCCCCTGGGTGGGGTGGTCTTTGTGTTTTATACCCATGATTTCCCCGTCCAGGGTTCTGGCCGTCACTTCCAGACAGTCGGGCAGGTCTGATTCCTGAACCGCCAGGGAGTGGTAACGCATCACATTAAAGGGTTTGTTGATGCCTGAAAAAATGTGTTTGCCGTTTGCTTCCACCATGGATGTTTTGCCGTGCATAATGGTCCTGGCATGGATAATGGTGCCGCCAAAACTCTGGGCAATGGTCTGGTGCCCTAAACACACACCAAGAATAGGCATTTTTCCTGACAGCTTTTGTACCAGTTCAAGGCAGATGCCCGCATCCTCAGGCCTGCCCGGTCCCGGTGACAGGATAACGGCATCAAACCCCATACCCTCAAGTTCCGCCACGCTGATCTTATCATTTCTGAAAACCTCTGCCTGTGCCCCTGTATGCAGCACATAATGCACCAGGTTAAAGGTAAAGGAATCGTAGTTGTCTATTATTGCTGTTTTCATATTTTACTATCCTTTTGGGCTTTGTGACAGCGCAAGTTTTAATGCCATCTCAACGCTTTTGGCCTTGTTGATACATTCGTTTAATTCAGTTTCAGGATCTGAATCGTAGACAATGCCGGCCCCTGCCTGGACGGTCAATGTGTCGTTTTCCATGACAGCGGTGCGGATGGTGATGGCAAAGTCCATATTGCCGGTAAAGGAGATATACCCGGCAGCCCCGCCATAAACACCCCGTTGCCGGTTCTCAAGCTTTCCAATGATCTCCATGGCCCGGATTTTCGGCGCACCGGACAAGGTGCCTGCCGGAAAGGTGGCCTTGAAAAGATCAAAGGCGTCGCATTCCTCTTTCAGATCACAAGTGATATTAGAGACCAGGTGCATGACATGGGAATAGCGTTCAATGACCATGGTGTCCGTCACCTGGACCGTGCCGGCCTGGGCTACCCGGCCAAGGTCATTCCGGCCAAGATCAATGAGCATGACATGTTCGGCTTTTTCCTTTTCATCATTGAGCAGATCATCGGCCAGGGCCCGGTCCGTTTGTTCGGTTTTACCCCGGGGCCTTGTTCCGGCAATGGGCCGCAGGGTTGCCACCCGGTTTTCAAGGCGCACCATGGTTTCAGGGGACGAGCCGGCAATCACCCGGTCCGTGAAATTCATGAAGAACATGTAAGGTGACGGGTTGATGTAGCGCTGGGCCCTGTATATCAATACGGGATCAACCGTTGTTTGGCATGAAAAGGGCTGGGAATATACGGCCTGGAAAATATCTCCCTCTACAATATGGTCCTTGATGGTTTTAACCCCTGCCATGTAAGCTTCAGCCGGTGTTTCAGGTACAAGCTGGGTATCGGCAACAGGGGGAGGGGTCCCGGGGACAAGCGGTTTTCTTAAATCTTTCACAAGCGTCTCAACATTATCCCTGGCATTGTCATAGACCGTGGCCGGGTCATCTGTCCTGGACAGGTAACAGATATTCAGGCAGGTCAGGGTTTGTTTGATATTGTCAAAGATGATCATCTGCTCGGGAATGATAAAGTGGCCGTATGGCGTGCCCTCGGGCAGGGCAACGTCAATATTTTCAAAAAAAGAGACCATCTCATAGGCAAAGTAGCCGGTGATCCCGCTCCAGAACCGCGGCAGATCCGGGATATCAGCAGGGGTAAATCCTTTGATAACCTCCCGCATTACGCTTAACGGATCGTTGTCATGATCAATTTTTTGTGTGTCGTGGCGGGTTTCCACAAGGACATGGGTTTTAAAAATTTTGATATGCCCAAAGGCACAAACCCCAAGAAAACTGTATCGGCCCCAGCGCTCGCCACCTTCCACACTCTCTAAAAGGAAACACGCCTTGTCCTTTTCATAGCATTTTTGCAGAATGGATACGGGCGTATCACTGTCTGCAAGCACCCTTGTGGCCACAGGTATGACATTGGCGGATTGGGCAAGTTTGATAAATTGGTCTTTATCCGGCAGTCTGTCTAATATCATTAAAAAATCCTCACAAAAAATTTAAATAGTATAGGAATTTCCATTTCCCAGCACCCAGCACCCAGTACCCAGTACCCAGCACCGAACAGCCCGCCCAAAGGGCGCTAATTTAAAACAAAAAAGGCTGACATGGATGTTGTCAGCCCTGGGGTCCGCAACAGCCATGAATTTAAGTGAAAGCTGCTGCAGCGATATGTCACAAGCGTTTAACGCATCTTTGATAACCGGTGCAACAGCCATTGCCATATTGGCCAAGAATGCCACCGCCATAAATTTTGTTTCCGACTGGCTGGAAAAGTTTTCAGGCCTTGGTCATATTTTCGGCCACATAAATTTCCGGTAGGTTGGGTTGAGGAACGAAACCCAACGCCGATAAGTTGTTGGGTTTCACTTCGTTCAACCCAACCTACGCTGTGGCCGATGTTATAAGCAAGCCCAGTTTTCATAATGCGCCCTATCTGTATAGATTTTTTTTAATGATCAAATTAAAAGGTTTTTATAGCGGTGTCAATAGAAATGCTTCTATTTGTAGAAACAAATTTCCCGGCGCATCTGTGGCAGATTTAATTCCGACCATGGGCCTTATCTGGAAATATTATATTTCTTCAGTAAATAGTAAATCCGGGATCTGGAAATTCCTGCTTTTTTTTGCATTAACGCTATATTCCCATTACAGGCGTTTTTCAAGGTTTCCAGATATTTTTTTTCTGCCTCGTAAATGGCTGTATCACGGACCGTTTGAAGCGATGGCATGTCGGTTGTATAACCATTGAAAAGCGGTTCAACCGGATACTCTTTTTTTAAATCTTTTTGTAACGAAGATATTCTGATATTTTCCGGCAGGTGATGTTGATACAAAACAGGTTCTGATCGTCCAATGACAATAGCATGCTCAATGGTATTGATAAGTTCTCTGATATTTCCGGGCCAATCATTTTTTACCAAGGCCTCAAGGAATTCCGGGGACAATTTTTTGGATTGAATTTTTAACCGTGCACAAATTTTTGTGACATAAAAAACAGCTAATTTCGGTATATCATCCTTTCTTTCCCGCAACGGGGGTATATATATTTCCAGCGATTTCAAGCGATAGTACAGATCTTCTCTGAAATTTTTTTCCTTGACCATTTTTTTCAGGTCGCGGTTGGTCGCAGTGATCAATCGAAAATTGCTTGTTTTCGTTTGCTTTGCCCCCAAGGGCCGGTAGCTCCTTTCCTGGAGAATACGCAAGAATGCTTTTTGGCTCGATAACGGCAGTTCGCCGACTTCATCCATAAACAAGGTCCCCTGGTGTGCCTGCTCAACAACACCGATTCGGTTCTGAATGGCACCGGTGAAGGCGCCTTTTTTATGTCCGAACAACGTACTTTCAATTAAAGATTCCGTCAGAATAGAGCAGTCAAGAACAATAAAGTCGTTATCTTTTCGCGCACTGTTTTCATGGATGGTGAGCGCAATCAACTCCTTCCCGGTCCCGGTCTCCCCGGAAACGAGGACATTTAGATCACTTTGGGCACTTTGCGCCACAAGATTGAGTGTCTGCTTGATCTTCCGGGACTCGCCGATAATATGCTTCCGGTCTAACCAGTTAACGTCATTATATCGTTTTTTGTTTTGATACGTGATTGCCCTGTTAATGATAACTTTCAATTCTTCGGTGGAAAACGGCTTTTGAATGTAATCCCATGCCCCCATGGTAATGCTCAACGCGGCACTGGAATGATCGGCGTTGCCTGTCAATATGATTACTTCCGGTGAATCCCCCCTTTTCTTAATTTGGGGTAACAGATCCAGGCCGTTACCGTCAGGCAGGCACAGATCCAGCAAAACCACTTTATATGCGCCTTCCTTCAGTTTTCTAATTCCGCTTTTGCCGGTATACGCGCAATCGATATGGTGGCCGTCAGATTTTATCTGCTTTGCCACCATTCTGCAGATACTTTCATCATCATCAATGATCAGAATTTTGTTTAAATCACTCATAAGCCCCGATTTATCGAAGTTGTCACAGGTAATTATCTATTCCGAGAAAGGTCTTTTAGCATTTCCTTAAATTTTCAGTCAATGGGATTATAAATGTTAAAATTGATAAAACAGGTTGTTCTAACGGGTTGCGTTCTTTATACTTCAGGCCATAAAGAAAATCTATTTCTGAATAAAGAAAAGCTTAGGTGGTTTGCAGAACTCATGAAAAAGAAAAAAAGAATATTCATCGTGGAAGATGATTTGCTGTTTATCCGAACCACGGAAAAAATATTGAAAAAACTGAATTATGAAACTTGTGGTTCAACATCAAGTGGTGAGGAGGCACTTGAAATGATTAAAGGTGTCTCGCCGGACATCATTCTCATGGACATCCAGTTGAAAGACAAAATTGATGGTATTGAAACGGCTGCAAGAATTTCAAAGGCGCATAAAATTCCTATTGTGTATCTGACGGCCTACGCAAGCAAAGACTTCGTAGAGCGGATTAAACGAACAGGACCATACGGCTATATCCTGAAACCATTTAAGGATGCTGAGCTTCAAACAGCCATTGAAATCGCTTTATACAGACATAACATGGAAAAAAAGCTGTTGGAAAGTGAAGAAAAGCATAAATCAATCATCCAGACAGCCATGGATGGCTTTTTTCTTGCCGATGTGACAGGTAAGCTTCTTGAAGTGAATGACACATATTGCAACATGACCGGTTACAGTCGCGATGAGCTTTTGTCCATGGGCATACAAGACCTTGAGTCAGTTCAAAAAGATAGCAAGCGTTTCGTGAATCTAAATGCAATTCTTGAAAAAGCAGAAACCCGTTTTGAATTCCGGAACAGATGCAAGGATGAAAAAATAATTGATGTCGAGGCGAGCATACAATACAAACCATTGGATGGAGGGCGCCTTGTGGTTTTCGTCAAAGATATCACCGATCAGAAAACGGTAAAAAAACGCTTGCAGCAGGCCCAGAAAATGGAGTCCATCGGAAATCTTGCCGGTGGCATTGCCCATGATTTTAACAATATCCTTGCCCCGATAATCGGGTATTCAGAGCTGCTGTTATATGATCTCCCGGAAGAAAGCCCCCAGAATACCAAGGTTAGAAATATTTATAATGCAGGCATTCGCGGCGCTGAACTTGTCAACCAGATTCTTGCTTTCAGCCGCCAGGAAGAACACCGGTTGATACCCATCAGACTCCAGCCCATCGTAAAAGAGGTTGTACAATTAATCAAATCGACAATCCCCACAACCATTGAGATACATACGGAAATCGAGCGAACATGCAACCGGGTGATGGCAGACCCCAATCAAATGCATCAAGTGTTAATGAACCTTATTACCAATGCAAAGCATGCGGTCAGTGAATTCAACGGTAGAATTGACATCACACTCAGTGCGATTGACTTAGATGCGGATAATCCTGATTTTCATTTAGCGCCCGGAAAATATGTTTCCCTGTCAGTCAGCGATAATGGCCATGGTATTTCAAAAGAGGATTTGAATAAAATATTTGAACCCTATTTTACAACCAAGGAAAAAGGACAGGGAACTGGATTGGGCCTGTCCGTCGTTTTTGGAATCGTGGCAGAGTGTGGCGGAGAGCTCTCAGTTCAAAGCGAGGCTGATAAGGGTACGACATTTACAATTTGCTTACCTGCTTTAGAACAGCTGGAACACCGCAATGTGTCAAATGAAAATGAACGATTACCGGAAGGTGATGAACGTGTCATGGTTATTGACGATGAAGCGCCGATTGCCGGGCAGATTTCAGAAACCCTGGTACGCCTTGGGTATTCGGTTGAAAGTTTTACCAATGGCATTGAGGCGCTGGAAAAATTTGAAGGCAGCCCTCATGCCTATGATCTGGTCATCACCGATATGACGATGCCCCAACTGACCGGTGATCAGGTGACAAGTATGCTTTTGGCAATACGTGATGATATACCCATAATCATTTGTACGGGCTTTAGTGAAATCATCAATGAAGCACGGGCAAAAATTATCGGGGCCAAAGCATTATTGATGAAACCCATATTGAGACCGGTGATTGCCAAAACCGTTCGAAATATTCTGGACGCACAAAAGAAAGAGACCCGTTCAGGCAAGGATTAACTGGCCATGATCATCATTTGGGCCACCGTATTTGGGCCACCGTGTAGGTTGGGTTGAGGAACGAAACCCAACACTTTATAATTGTTGGGTTTCGTTCCTCAACCCAACCTACCATGGGCTACCATTGGCCGAAACAACGATGATCAAGGCCGATTAACTGATTGATGGCTTGTCCTGTATGACAGGACAAAAATCCTGTCAGGCAGGACGGCAACTATCCTTGCAAAAATTTATGTCAACTACCCCTCGGCTGAAGACCGAGGGGCTTGAAAAGGCCCCAAAGTTGACCAGTCTAAGTGCTTCGCGCACTACGTTAGGTCGGAAACAGGTACCCTGGGGTGCTTGCCAGCTCCAGGCTCTACGGCAAGTGGTTAAACAGGTTTAAGGGGTTAAGCCGGTGCTGCTTGCGCCAAACCCGATCATAACATTGACGAGGCAAACATTACCCCGGAAACGGGTGTTGAGCCCTGGCATATGGCTGTTTAAATATTATATGCCTTTTACAAAAAATTTTTTTAACCAAAAGGAGGCGGCAATTCCTCCCCTGAGCTAAAGACTCAGGGGTTTCCTTGCCGCATTTTATGAATATTAAATAATTACCCCAAATTCGTCGATCCTATGGTGTCTTGACCGTGAAAAGAGGATAGCAATCTGTCCTGTTTGACAGGATTTTTACCACCGGCTCAATCAAATTCGCTGATCTGATTTGTACTTCTTTCCTGTAATCTAAGAGAATATTTACTCCAAAACAAGTGTGGCACACTTTTTGAATTACTTGCATTCCTATGCATTTTCAATAATAGGCAATACCCCCTTGAACATAACCCTTTCACAATGAGTGCCATAATGATATTAATCTATTTTGCTACATCAAATACGGGTGCGGCAAAAAAAATTCAGAATATAGCTGAAAATACAGGCGCTGCATGCGAAGTTTACCGCAGGTTTCGCAGCCTGTCGACGCGTTTGAGGGAGCTGAAGCAGGATATCATCGGAGTGATTGCCTTGGCATCTGATCATGACGAGCTTTCCACGCTGATCAAAGATAAAGAGTTGCTGCTTGATGTGCCATTGATTCTTATTCTGCCGGACAATGCCATGACCACCCACTCCCAGGCAAGGAGGCTGCGGCCCCGATTGCTCATGTCAGTGGAAGACAATCTCATGGATCTGGAACAGGTGCTGCACATGATGGTACACAAGGTGAGCATCAATACCCCTTTGCCCTATGAAAGCCAAAAGCGCTGAACCAAGGTATGTAATTTATGGGAAATACGAAACCCTTTACACAAGAATCCCCAACCCGCTTTATCACCTTTGCCAACCGTAAGGGCGGATGCGGCAAGACTACGACAGTGATCAACATCGCCCATGCCATGGCCCTGGCGGGCCATCGGGTTCTGATTGTAGATATGGATCCCCAGGCCCATGCCTCCCTTTCCCTTGGCTTCTCACCGGAGACGGACCGGATGAATGTCGCCCATGTACTTGCCAAAGAGATCACCATGGATAAAGCAGTGCTGAATACCCATTTAGGAAATATTGATCTGATACCGGCATCCAGGGATTTAACCCAATACGAAATCCACCATTCGGTCAAGGAAGGCCAGGAAACAAATCTGACAGACACCATCACCACTGCAAGAGAAAGGTATGATGTTGTTATTATTGACCCCCCACCCACCGTCAGCCTGTTGATGATCTCGTCCCTGGTGGCGGCAACCGAGGTCTATATTCCGCTCCAGATGAATTTTCTGGCCATGGAGGGCCTGGCTGAAATGATGCGCCTGATCTATCTGGTCAACGCCACCTGGAATCCGGATCTGCGGCTCCAGGGGATTGTCCCCACCTTTTTTAACAAAAATACCCGGCTGTCCAAAGGTATCTGCCGGGAAATTATCCATAACTTTGGCAAAGAGAAAATGGCACCGGCTGTCCGGACCAATATCAAACTGGCCGAAGCGCCCGGCTATAAGCAGACCATATTCGAATTTGACCCCAAAAGCATTGGTGCGGATGATTACCGGAAACTGGCCCGATTTATACTCAATTCCCATGAGTCGTTTGAAAACCATGGCTAAAAAGAGCGATTCTGATTTTTACACAGGTACAAGCTTGAGCGACCTTCTGGGAAAAAAGGTGCCGGATTTAGATACCCTGGGCCGGTTGGAACGATTGCAGGAGATGGAACGGGAAAAACAGGCGCTTCTCACTAAAATCAGTTCTTTGGAGAAGGAAATTCAAGGTCTGAAGGCGCATGACGCAGCTGAGAAAACGTCGACGGATGGACGATCGGCACCCGACACCATTGATGAAATTTTCAAAAAGGCCGTAAGGGAAATGAAGCAGGATAATTTTATCGATGCCATGGGATTGCTCCAGGCCGTGCTGTTTTTTAATCCGTCCCATATCAAGGCGCAGTTAAACCTGGCAGTCGTCTACCACGGTCTGGGATTTATTGACCGGGCCGTAAAGACCCTGGAAATAATTCTGGAACAGGATCCTGAAAATGAAATTGCCCGGGGGAATCTGGCGATAATAAGCAGGAACGATGACAAAATCTAAAGATACAAAGCAAACAGATACGAACATGGATGAAAAAAAGACGTATACGGATTCCGACACCCCTGCACCCGCAGAAAAAACGTCAACATCTCCGGTCATCGGCATTGACCTGGGGACGACCAATTCCCTGGTGGCCTATATCAAAGACGGCTCCCCCCGGATCATCCCCAATGAGCGCGGAGAACGTATCACACCGTCTGTGGTCCATTTTAAAAAGAACCAGGAGATCATCATCGGACAGATGGCCAAAAGCCGGGCTGTGCTCAACGCGGATGAAACCATTTCCCATGCCAAGCTGCAGATGGGGACTGATACGACATACACCCTCCACGGCAAAGCTTACACGCCTGTGGATATATCTGGGTTCATCCTGGAGAACCTGAAACAAACCGCCCAGACTTATCTTGGGAGCGAGATTCAGGATGCCGTCATCACAATCCCGGCTTATTTCAACGACACCCAGCGGGAAGATACCTTAAAGGCTGCCCGAAAAGCCGGGCTCAACCCCATCAAGCTGCTCAATGAACCCACCGCCGCGGCCCTGGTATACGGCCTGAGTGAAAAAGAGGACTCAAAGCTGCTGGTTCTGGACCTGGGGGGCGGCACCTTTGATATTACCCTTATGGAATACAAGGACAAGGTGTTCCGGGTAAAGGGGGTTGGGGGCGCCACCACCATCGGCGGGGTTAATTTTGATCGTGCTGTTGTGGACCATATCCTTGAGGAGTTTAAAACAGCCCACAACATTGAGTTAGAGGCGGATAAAATTGCGTTTCAGCAATTGGTGATCCATGCGGAAAAGGCAAAAATAGACCTGTCCTCCACCGACGAAACCCAGATTCTGGTGCCTTATATCACCGTCACCCCGGAAGGACCCATTCATCTGAACCTGACCCTGACCCGGGGGAAACTGGAGGAACTGATTCAGCCGCTGCTGGAACAGATCGGCAGACATATCCGGCAAACCTTCAAGGAAGCCGGGTTGAAACCGCCTTGGGTGGATACCGTATTGCTGGTGGGCGGCAGTACCCGGGTGCCGGCACTTGAAGAACTGGTCAAGCGGATTATCATCCAGCCTGAGCCGGAATCAAACGAAAAAACACAGGCTGCTCCCCAGATCATTGCCCGGAATCAGCTCAAAAAGAACATTAATCCGGACGAGGCTGTGGCCCGGGGCGCCGGTATCCTGGCCGGTATCCTGGCCGGCACGGTCAAGGGTATCCAATTCTTTGACATCAGCCCCCATGACCTGGGCGTAGAAGATGACCAGGGTGAATTTGTTCCCCTTATCCCCAAGGGAACGGTCTATCCCACCGAAGTGTCCCATTTGTTCACCAACACCCAAGACAACCAGACGCGTGTGTTTATTCATGTCCAGCAGCGTTTAGGCATGGATAAAGAGACATTCGTTTCCCTGGGATGGTTTGAACTGAAAACCGATCCCACCAAAAAAAAGGGTGAATCCAATATTGACGTGACCTTTGCCATTGACAGCAACGGTATCTTAAAGGTCAGCGCCCTGGACATCGATCTCGGCGAGATCAAAAGCATCACCATTCAAAGTGAAAACGGTTTGTTTGTCCAGAGCCCGTCCGACAAAGATCCCTCGGCAGACAAACCCTTTGATAATCCCCGTCAATCAACAAATATAGATGTAAATCCAGACAACAGGAGGAATAAAAATGGCTAAAACAATGGCAAAACCCGCCGCAATGAAAACCGGTATTACCGCAAAAATCGACCACGGCGACGACATGGCTGAAAAAAGGGCCCTGGCCAAAAAGCAGGCACAGGAAAAGGCAAAGGCCAGAACCCTTGCCCGTCAGCAGGCCATTGCCGAGCGTCTGGCCGCGGCCGTGGAGCAGATGTCTTCATCCCTGGCCGAAGCCGCTGCCGCATCCGAAGAACTCCAGAACAACATGGAGCAGATCTCGTCTGTGGCGGAAGAGGCATCTGCCGCGTCCGAGGAGTCCCGGGCCGCCATCAACCAGATCAAGACAGCTGCTGAAATCGCCAACGACCGGGCCAAGGTCTCTCTGGAAAAAGGGACTTTTCTCCAGGAACTGATCAATACCACGACCCTGGATATTGAAGCCCTGGTCAAAGGCGTTCAGGAATCGGCAGACGCCAACCGGCAGTCCACGGAACTGATCAAGGAGTTGGAAAAAAATTCCGAGCAGATCGGCGAGATCGTGGGTGCCGTGGTCCGTATTGCCGACCAGACCAACCTGCTGGCATTAAATGCCGCCATTGAGGCGGCCCGGGCCGGTGAGCACGGCCGGGGGTTTGCCGTGGTGGCCGACGAGGTCCGAAACCTGGCCGAGATTTCCGAACAGAGCGCCCGGGACATCAGGAATGTGGTGGACGAAATCCAGGCCCAGGTGCAGCAGGTGGTCAATGATATCGAGTCTGCCACCAATGAATCCGTGGCAGAAGTTGAAAAGGCCAAACAGATCACCGATGATCTGGGTAAAATCGCCAGTGATATGAAAGACGTGGTAGATAGCTCCAAAGCGATTGACCAGAATGCCAAAAACGTTCTATCTGACGCGGAGGATTTCCTCAAAGGCGCCGAGGACATCGCCTCCAATGCAGAAGAACAGAGCAGCGCAGCAGAAGAAGCCACCAAAGCCATCGGCGAGCAGAACAAGGCCTTTGACGAGATGCAGGCCGCCAGTGAAAATCTGGCCGAACTGACCGAAACCCTTAAAAATGCCACAGACAGCCAGAAATCGGCCGAAGAAGTGGCTGCCGCGGCTGAACAGCTTTCCGCCAACATCGAGGAAGCAAGGGCCACGGCCTCCCAGATCATGACTGCCCTGGAGCAGATTGCCAAAGGCTCTTCCAACCAGGCCGAAGTCGCTGATACCACCAAAGAGTTAGGTGAACGTCTTGAAAACGCAGCCAATGGTATGGCGGAACGGGCGGATGATTCCGGCAAACGCATTGAAGATATCAAAGAGCTTGTGACCAATAACAAGGTGAACACCGACAATCTGATCGCCAACATCGACAAGGCAGCCGAATCTGCCAAGGGGTCTGTGATCAATGTCAAGAAGCTGGATGAAAAGACCAATGCCATCAACAAGATTGTGGACAAAATCGTAAATGTGGCATTGCAGACCAATATGCTGGCGGTGAACGGCTCCATCGAAGCGGCCCGGGCCGGCGAGTTCGGTCGGGGATTTTCCGTGGTGGCCGGCGACATCAGGACCCTTGCCAGTGATTCATCAGAGAACGCTGAAAAGATCCAGGATATGGTCCGGGCCATGCAGAACCAGATTGTTACAGTATCCGGCGACCTGGAAGAATCCGCCAACACCGCTGCCCAGGAAGTGGAAAACGCCAAAAAGACCACGGCCAACCTGGATGTCATAGATACCGACATGGACGAAATTCAGATCGGGATTACTGATATCGCCAGTGGTGCCACTGAGACCCTTGCTGCGCTGGAACAGGCCAACAAAGCGGTTGAAGAGATTGCCAACGGCGCTGAAGAAGCATCCAAATCGGCCACTGAAGCCTCCACGGCTGCAGAACAGGGCAACAAGGGTATGGAACAGATTGCTGAAGCCATTGAGGATATTGCCAGCCAGGCCGATGAAATGCAAAATATGGGAGGGTAAGCTATGGCAGAGACAAAAACCGCCCCAAACCCCGGCAGTGAAGCCGCCGGGGATTTGGCAGAAAATCTGGACGAGGGGCAGTGCGTTGTTTTTGACCTGGCAGATGAGGAATTCGGCCTGGAAATCAACAGTGTAAAAGAGATTGTCCGTCTGCCTGATATCACCCCAATTCCCAGGAGTCCGGAATATGTCTCCGGCATCTGTAACCTTCGTGGCAATGTGCTGCCGGTGATTGACACCCGCACCCGATTTGCCATGACCCATAAGGATGCCACGGATCAGACCCGGCTTTTAGTGGTGGAAAACAAAGGCCAGCAGATCAGCCTGATTGTGGACCGGGTCCGGGAGGTCATGCGCATGGACCATTCACTCATCGAACCCCCCCCGGCGGTGTGCAAAGGGGTGGACAAGGAATTCCTCAACGGGGTTGTCAAGGTGGATGAAGGCAAGCGTCTGGTGCTCATGCTCAATCTGGATGAAGTCGTGGTGGTGGATATTGCGACCCAGGAAAAAAAGGCCCAGGCATCGGCCCAGACAATGGATTCGGCATCAGAGGATACGGCCTTGTCAGAGGAAGAACAGCTGGTCTCTTTTCGTGTGGGCGCAGATGAGTATGCCTTTGACATTGACAAGGTCAGCGAGATTCTCAAGGTGAACAGCATCACAGCCGTCCCCAATGTTCCGGACACGGTGTTGGGGCTGTTCACCATCCGGAATCACCTTATGCCTATTTTGGACATGCGCCGGATTTTAGGACTGCCCAGCCTCATCTCTGAACGACTGGCCCTGCTGACCCGGTTCCGGGAAGAAGAGCAGATGACGGTAACAGAACTGCAGAATCGCATGGGCACAGGCCAGCGGTTTACCGGGGAGACCAATCCCTGGGAAACGGCCTTTGGCAAATGGATTGAAAGCTATAACACCTCCAGCGTGGAGCTGGAGCTTCTGATCAAACGCCTGAAACGCGAGCGCAGCGACCTTTACACAGCCGTCGAAAAGGCCCTGGCGCTTTTTGAAACGGACAAAGAGGCGGCTGCCGTCTTTACCAACGAAAATGTGGCACCCCTGTTCAAAACCTTAGAAGACACCATCAGCACTGTCATGACCTGCATGGAGGCGCATATTCAGGAAGATCAGCGGACCATGGTGGTGGAATCCGGGCGCATGACCATCGGCTATCTGGTGGATTGGGTGGATGAGGTTTTGAGAATCCCCAAGTCGGTGATAGACGACACCCCTGCCATGGCCAGATCAGACAGGCAGGAACTCCGGGCCGTGGCCAAGCTGGATGAGGGCAAGCGCCTGATCATGATCATGGATGAATCCACCCTGGTTTCGGGTGAAACCTCCAAAGCGTTATCCGACATGCAGGACAAAATGTCCGGCAAGGGGCGGGTGGGGGAGGATGATCGGTCCATCACCGAACAGAGTATGGACGAGGAACAGCTAGTCACCTTTTCCATCAACGAAGAGGAGTACGGTCTGCCCATCATGCAGGTTCAGGAGATCAACCGGCTGTCAGACATCACCCATGTGCCCCGGGCACCTGAATTTATCGACGGCATGACCAATTTACGGGGTAATGTGATTCCGGTGATCAATATCCGGAAGCTGTTCGGCCTGGAAGACCTGGCGGTGGACGACCGGACCCGGGTCATCATCGTTGATATCAACGGCAACAGGACCGGCATACGGGTGGACCAGGTCAATGAGGTCTTGCGACTGAACAAGGCGGATATCGATGACACCCCGTCCATTGTGACGGAACAGGATACCGGCCAGCTCATGAAAGGGGTTTGCAAGATTGAAGACGGCAAACGCATGGTGGTGATGCTGGATGTGTCCAAAATGCTTAACAAGACGGAGTTGTCCAATCTTAAGAAAATGGGTGACAAAAAGAAAATAGCTGAAAAGGCAGCACCCAGGAAAACCACGGCAACAAAGCCCTCGCCCAAGTCAGGTGAAAGCCTTTCCATTGCCGAATAAACGAGAACATCTACTGGTTGCCCCGGCAGACTGCCGGCGGCAGCCGGTATAACCATAGAAAGAGGAGAATCAAACAGACCATGCCTGATATCCAAGTTTTGATTTGTGATGACTCTGCCCTGATGCGCAGATCCCTGACCAAAATGATTGAATCGGTTCGGGGCATGAAGGTGATTGGGGCCGCGCGAGACGGGGAAGATGCCGTGATCAAGGCCCGGGAACTGATGCCGGATGTGGTCACCATGGATATCAACATGCCAAAGCTTGACGGCATCACAGCCCTGCAGATCATTGTGGATGAGGGGATCGCACCGGTACTCATGGTCTCCTCCCTGACCCAGGAAGGGGCAGAGGCCAGTTTCCAGGCCATGGCCCTGGGCGCCTTTGACTATGTGGCAAAACCGGGGGGCACGGTTTCCATCAATATTGCCGAGGTCCGCAATGAGCTGACCGCCAAAATAAAGGCCGCACATAGAGGCCGCCGGGGGCTTGTCAAGCGACTGTCCAGGAAGACGCCTGAGAGAAAAAACAAACCCAGCCTGCTCACGCGGGTGAAAAGCCGAAGAACCGGCAACCAGTTCGGGTTTAAAGCCGTCGCCATGGGGGTGTCAACCGGCGGGCCCAAGACCCTGTTTGACGTGCTGCCCCATCTGCCAAAGAATCTGAACGCCGCCGTCTTTCTGGTGCAGCACATGCCGCCTAAATTTATCACCTCTTTTGCAGAGCGGGTGAACAATGCGTGCGAGATGACATGTGTCGAGAGCAGCCCGAGCATGACAGTGGAACCCGGCCATATTTACATGGGGGCGGGCGGACGCCATCTGACCCTCTGGGAAAAGAGTAAAAAAAGTATCATCCTCAGGGCCCCATCCAGACCCGAGCATAGTTTCATGCCGTCGGTGGATGTCATGATGGCGTCGGTGGTTAAGATTTTCGGTAAAGACACGGTGGGGGTTCTCCTGACCGGTATGGGGGACGACGGGGCCGACGGGATGGTCCAAATCAGGGCGGCCGGTGGGACGACCATTGCCGAGAGTGAGGAGACGGCCATTGTTTTTGGTATGCCCCAGGAAGCCATCAAACGCGGGGGCGCCGATATTGTCAAGCCCTGCTATGAGATTGCAGAAGAAATCATAAAGGCTGTGGGATGATAGACATGGATGATTCCAATTCAAAACAAGATGAATTGACCCGCCTGGTCCGTATGATGATCCATGATCTGGAAAAGCCGATCATGGTGTCCCATTGGATGTTGGACCGTATCGAAAGGGGAAAAATTGACCCCCGCCTGGACCGGGACAGTCAGATGGTCCGGTCAAGCATGCATGCCATGGCACGGGCGGGCCGGATGGTTTCAGACCTGAAAGAGATCATGTCCACCAAACAGCTGCCTGTCCATTGGTCCCGGTTTGGAGCCTCTGAGCTGCTCAAGGACCTGTCCGGTGTATTCAGGCAATTTGCAGAAGCCGAAGAAATCGACTTCCAGTGCCTGGACAATGTTATGGCAACCATTGAGTCGGATGAAGACCTGGTATTCCGGATTCTTGAAAACTATTTATACAACGCTCTGGTCCATACCGATCCCGGCGGAAGGATCGTCCTGGAGACCAGGGTTGATAACGGTACCATTCGATTTCTGGTCTTCAACGGCGGCAACCATATTCCCGAAGCTTCATTGGAACGTATTTTCGAGCCGGAGATACAACTTGAATTGCGCAGGAAAAAACAATGGCGGGGCCAGGGGCTTGGCCTGGCATTCTGCAAGCTTGCCGCAGGGGTTTTAGATGCCCGGGTGGGGGTTGAAAATGTGTACCAGCCTGAAGGGGTTCAATTTTCGTTGAGTTTGAATATCGAAATAACAAGGAGGTATATAAATGGCCAGTATGAATGAGCCGGATTCTTATTTAAAAAGCGGTTCAAACGAGCTGAAAATCTTAGAGTACAAGATCGGCAAACTGCACCTGGGAATCAATATTCTTAAAGTCAGCCGGGTCATCAACCGTCCGGAACAGTATGCAGGCAAAGAGGCCAATATGCATGCCGCGGTCATGGGGATGTTTTATGACCATGGTGCGATTGTTCCCCTGGTAGACCTGAGCGTGGTATTGGGACTGGAAAGCGATGACGGCGAAGGCCGGGTGATCATTACCGAGTTCTTTAACACCATCACCGGTTTCTGGGTGAATGCCGTGGAGCAGGTACACACCATTTCATGGGAGCAGGTAAAAGACACCAAGCAGATCATGGGGTCACTGGATAATCCCTACATACTGGCCATTGCCCGCCCGGATCAAGAGACCAATATACTGCTGGCGGATTACGAAAAGATTGTCCTGGAATTGTCACCCTCTCTGGCAGCAAAACCTGACGATCAAGGCATAACAACAGAACTTAAAGGGGACGGTCAACTCATTCTGGTGGCCGAGGATTCCGCCCCGGTCCGGCAGATGCTGGAGACCGAATTATCTGAAAGAAATTTAAAGGTCATCACCGCCCGGGACGGAGAGATGGCGATTGATCTGTTTGATGAAAATCCGGACATCGCCCTGGTGATTGCAGATGTTGAAATGCCCAAAAAGGACGGGTTGTCCGTGTTGGGGCATATCCGCAACGATCCGGATCGGAACCGGACCCCGGTTCTGGTCTATTCCTCCATCGGGGATATCGGCATGAAAGAGCGGGCCAAAGCCATGAAAGCCAATGCCCATATCACAAAATTGTCTCTGGATGAGCTGTTGAGGCAGGTGGCCCACCTGCTCAAGCTTTAAAGGATTTTATCAATGGAACGGTTGAAACAAAAGCTGCACAGCCCGGATGAAGCAGAACGGCTTTATGCGGTGCAAGATATCCTTGATGAGCAGCCGGACAAGGCCCCGGAATGGCTGGTGGAACGTTTAGGCGAAGAGTCGAGCGTGGCGGTCAGGGAAAGTCTGGTGGATGCCCTGAAAGGTATTGATATTGAATCCGTGTTCCCGCGTTTGTTTGGCATGTTTTCCAGTCCGGAGGCATTTTTGCGCAACGCCGCAGTTGATATTTTCGGTGAAGGGGGGGATGCGGCCATTGCGTTTTTGACCGCCTATTTGGATCATGCTGACCGTGAGGTGAGAAAGCTGGTCATGGATTCCCTCTATGCCACACGGTCAAAAACAGCGGTTATGGCTTTGCGCGCCGGGCTTTTCGATCCGTCCGTCAATGTAAAAATTACGGCCGTCGAGTATCTGGGGCAGCTGTCCGATACCGACAGCCTGCCGGAGATGATCCGAGTGTTGGAAACCAAAACCGAGCCCATGCTGGTCTCAGCGATCCTTGAAGCCCTTTCTGTGATGGGCGGGGCCCAGCATATCCAAAGCGTATTTAAGGTGCTGTGCCCCAACGGGGATATCCGGGAAATCAACGGCCTGTTTCTGCCGGAATTTATCCGGTTGGTGGCAAGATCGGGTGATGTTGAGATTATTGAACAATTCCTCTCAAGCATGGACGGTTCCGGCATTTATGCCGAAGATTATATGGAAGCCGTTATCGAAAGCAGCCGCCGGTTCCCTCGAATCACCGGAAATAAAGCCGTCAGAGACTTTCTCCTGGGCCTGATTGAGAATACGGAAGCAGATCCGGCCATTCGGTACACGGCCTGTGACCTGGTTCTTGAAAACCAGCTTATCGATCCGGAACAGATAGACCCCATTGGATTTGAGCTGATGGAACAACCGGGCATGCAGGCAATAGGGCTGCGATGGCTCTTTAAATCAGACACCCAAGACGCCAGGCAGAAAATTCAGGACATATTGAAACGCACCGGCAATCAAGAACTGAAACAATTATATGAAGATCTGACCGAACAGGAGTATTAATGGGAAGCCCACGAAAAGCCTTTTTTCAATCCGGCACGAGTCCCGGCGACGTCAGAATTTCCCAGGATGAATTCCGGATTCTTAGCGAATTCATCTATCGTAAGTGCGGGATCCGCTTTGAACCTCAGAAATTGTATTTTATTTCAAAACGGATAAACAAGCGGATGCGGGAGCTTGCCATTGCTACCGTGGCCGACTATATCCGCCTGCTTCGGTTCCAGGATCTCAAAGGTCAGGAATTCCAGAGATTGGTAAACCTTCTGACCGTCAATGAAACGTATCTGTTCCGGGATTTTCCCCAGCTCCAGGCCTTTGGGGAAAATTGTCTTGAGGATGTCGAAAATAGAAAGATCGCCGCGGGAGACCGTACCTTGAAGATCTGGTCCGCAGCCTGTTCCACCGGGGAAGAACCCTATACCCTTGCCATTATCCTGTTGGCCATGCTGGATGATCCTGAGGACTTTAAAATTGAGATTGTGGCCAGCGACATTGATGAAAATGTACTCAAAAAGGCCCAAAACGGTGTCTATTACCAGCGAAGCATCAGAGACGTTCCCAAGGAATACCTGATGAAGTATTTTACACGAAGCAGGAGCGGCGCCTACACGGTCAGCGATCAGCTCAAAGAGCTGGTTCATTTTGAACATCTGAATCTAAACGATAAGGACACAGTACGCAAGAAAAGGGGATTTGATTTTATTTTCTGCCGTAACCTGCTGATATATTTTGACGATGATTCAAGAAAACGGCTCATGAACCAGTTTTATATCTCCCTGAACAAAGGAGGGTATATTTTTCTGGGGTCCAGTGAAAGCGTCAGTCGCTTGTCTGCGGCCTTCAAAATGAAACGGATGGGTAAGCACCTGGTCTACTATAAATAATATGGGGAAGAAACAGACATGAAGAAGATTCTTGTGGTGGACGATTCACCGGTGGTCAGGAGCTTTCACTCCAATATCCTGAAGGTGGAGGGGTTTGCGGCAGATGTGGCAGGGGATGGGATTGAGGCCATTGAAAAGTCCTTGAACAAGGCCTATGACCTTATCCTTTCCGACATCAACATGCCGCGCATGGACGGCCTCACCATGATCCAGGAACTGCGGCAGGAACACCGGCAGGATCTGCCCATCATCGTGCTTACCACCCAGGAGGAGGAGATCCATCGCACAAAAGCGTATATCAAAGGCGCCAATCTTTATCTGGTCAAGCCCGTGAAACCGGAACAACTGGTACAGCATATTAAACTGCTGCTGGGGGTGCCCCATGAGAATGACTAAACGCAAAACAACCGTCACACTGACCCTGCACCCGGTTTCGACTGTTGATAAGGTGACAGTGGATGCGCAGAAAGCCGCTGACATCCCCGATGGAATCCAGCGCATCAATTTGAAAATAGACAAACTAAAAAAACTGGATACAGGCTATTTGCAGTTCCTTCTTTCCCTGGCCGTATTCTGCCGGGAACGAGAGATCGACCTGAACCTGGAAGGCAATGATCCGCTTCTGAAAAATATGTGCCGGCTCTACGGGATCAGCCCCACACTGGATATGGGTGCAGGATCTGAAAAACCATAAACCGGCGTATACGAGGATAAAGGTAATCGTATGGCATATGAAGAGATAACCGAAAAATTTAAGAAAGAATTTCTCCAGGAAGCCAGGGAGATTCTGGAAACGGTTTCCGAAGATATCCTGAAACTGGAGGCAGCCCCGTCCCGGACCGAATTGCTGGATGCCTTGTTCCGGGGAATTCATACCATCAAAGGGAGTGCCGGTTCTTATGACCTGGCGCGGATCACTGATTTTTCACACCACCTGGAAAATCTGTTCAACGTGCTTCGTAACAAAGAGGTCGAGTTGACCCCGGAGGTGGTGGACACGATTCTGGTGGCTGCGGACAGCCTCACTGCCATGATAGAAACCTATGAAAAAGGCCGGGTGCCTGATATAGACCCGGAACTCGTAGAGCGTCTTCAAACCTGTTATAAAAAATCTGCCGCTTCCGCCCTTACCCTGGAAACAGCCCCCCTTCCGTCAAACATCCGTGCTGTTCTTGAATCGGCGATCATGGAAAAACAGCAGGCCTATAAAATATACTGGGCATACGCTGATTTTTCCTCGGGGGATATGCCGGACCAGGCCCGGTTTATGGCTGAACTCCAGGACAAGTGTCAGAACTATTTTCCGGTGATGGGGGGAACAGATATTCCGGGGCTGGACACGTTTGATCCTCTGAAGCTTTATCTGCAGCCGGTACTTTATGTCTCTACATCATTGTCATCCGATACGATTGAAGACCTTAACAACGGTTTAGGGGATAATCGGGTAAAAGAGCTGGTTATTGAATCAATTGCAGCACAGAGCGTCGCGTCAGAAGAGGCGGCCGACAATGATCCTGTGCCGGATGAGATGGATGAAGACACCCTGCCTGAGTTCCAGATGGACATGGAAGAGGCCATGGGCGAATTCCTGGAAGGTGCTTTTGAAATGCTGGAGGCGGCGGAACAGAGCATCATTGAGTACGAAACAAGCGGCTCCGACGATTCACTCAATGCGATTTTCAGGGTGGTTCACAATATCAAGGGGGATGCGGATTTTATTGGGGTCAGGGAACTGACCCGGTTCACCCATGCCACAGAATCCCTGATTGAGAAACTGCGGCAGAAACTGATACCTGCCACCCCAGAAACAGTGGATGTCATTCTTAAATCCATGGATTTTATCAAACATGCCATTTCCGTCCTGGCAGACGGAAATCCCATGCCGAATTTGCCTCTGTTGTACCAGCAACTGCTCAAATATGATGACGCCGGTCACAAGGAAGCGGTCACAGTCTGTGTGCCGACACTGCCCAAGGACATCCATGATGTGTTTTATGAACAGGTGTTTCAATTCGAGGAAATTTTAGGTATCTGCATGGATACATCCCACAGCTTTGCGGATCGCAAAGCCCTTGCGGTTCAGACATTAAGGGATTTAACCGTTTGCGCAGACACCGTGGGGTACAAGGAGTTGTCCGTCAAGGCGGCGGATGTGTGGGAAAACTGGCATGATCCGGAACTGCGGTCAGATAATCCCGATCTATTATCCGGTCTGGAAGATGTCCGCTCCCTTCTGGATCAGCTTCTGGAAGAATCCGCCAGGCTGGGTGAAATCCTGATCCGGGAGAAAAAAATCCAGGAGGCGGATCTGGAAGAGGCCTTAAGCCGTCAGAAAGTGGTGGGAGAATTGCTGGTGGACTTGGGAAAGGTATCTGAAGAAGATGTGGCCCTTGCATTGAAAAAGCAGCAGGTGCTGGAATCGGCGGACCGGCGGAAAACACAGAAAAATGAAGACGAATCCGGCAAGTCGGCATCCATACAAAGTATGCGGGTGGATGAGAAAAAGATCGAGCGCTTTTCCAATATGGTGGGAGAAATGCTCATTGCCCGGAACAGATACGCCTATCTCCTGGACCAGTTGGAATCGGCGGACGGGGATATCCGCCCCACGGTCAGGGCCATGGAGGAAAATCTCCACCTGTTTTCCAGACTTACCAGTGAAATCCAGCACTCTGTGGTGGCCCTGAGAATGGTTCCCATAAAGGGGATTTTTACCAAGTTTGTCCGGGTGGTGCGGGACATCAGCAACAAGCAGAAAAAATCCATCCAGCTCATGACCGACGGCGAAGAGATTGAAATCGACAAAAAGGTGGCGGATGTGCTGACAGATCCCATGATTCATCTGGTGAGGAATGCCTGTGACCACGGCATTGAAACCGGTAAAGAGCGTGAGACGCAAGGCAAACCGCAAAAAGGCACCCTCTTGCTCCGGGCAGTCAAACAGGGCAGCAGCATTATCATCGACATCATTGACGACGGCAAAGGCATTGATCGGGAAAAATTGTTCAAAAAAGCCAGGGAAAAAGGGTTCAAAATTGACGCCAAAGATGATCCGGGGCTGCTGGACCTGATATTCATGCCCGGCATCTCCACTGCCGACGAGGTGACGGATATTTCCGGCAGAGGGGTTGGCATGGATGTGGTCAAAACCACGGTACGTTCCCTTGGGGGCACCATTAACCTCATGTCGGACCAGGGCAAGGGGACCCAGGTGACCCTGTCCATTCCCACCACCCTAGGTATAGACACGGTGTTGTTCATTGAGGCGGCCGGCAATTCCTATGCCCTGCCCATTGAATGTATCCTTTCCACGGTAAAACTGGCACCGGAAAAATTCAGACAGGCCGGAGACGCCCTGGTATTTTATTACCGGGGGGAAGTGCTGCCGGCAGTGCATTTGCAAGAGATTATTTCGAAAAAAATACCCGGATCTGCCGGCTCTCAAATCAATAAAACAGGCGAACAAGAGTGGGCCTGCGTGATCCTTAAAAATGCCGGGGGCAAGTTCGGTCTGATCATTGACCGGTTTGACAAGAATATGGAAATCGCTGTAAAACCCCTGCCTGAAATGCTTTCGGGGATCAATATTGTCAGCGGGGTGAGTATTCTCGGAGACGGACGGGTTCTGCTGGTGTTGAACCCCGAGCATTTGACGGCATAAGCCGGCAGCAGCGACTCGAACCTGAACCAAAGGAAATGGGTGCTGGGTGCTGGGTGGTGGGAAATGGAAATTCTTATACTCTTAAAATAAGGAGATAACAGATGTCTGAAATTGAGAAAAAAACTGCTGAATTGTTGAAAAAAAATGAAAAACAGATTCATGAGCTATGGAAAACGCTGTTGATCGCCAAGGCAAAAAATCTGGTGGAGATGATCGGTCTGGATCGCATGAAGGAGAATACCCTCGAGGTCTTGGGTCAGTTTTCAGCGTTGCTGTCTTCTGGTACGGACATCCAGATGGATGACTATCGACAAATGCGCAAAATTTTAGGTGATTTAAGCAAGGATCTGACCCTGAAAAACATGAGCCCATCCGAAACCGCCACCTTTATCTTCTCCCTGAAAGATGCCATTGTGCCGGTATTCCAGAAAGAGCACAAGGATGACCGCCTTCTCATGGATTATATCCTCGTTATCAACAGGGTCATTGACCAGTTGGGGCTTTATACCTTTGAGGTCTATCTTGAATCCAGAGAAAGTCTGATTCGTGAGCAGCAGCAGGCATTTATGGAGGTCTCGGTCCCGGTGGTGAAGATATGGGACCGCATCCTCATGATTCCGCTGGTGGGGATGCTGGACAGCACCCGGACACAACTGATGATGGAAACCATGCTCACGTCACTGGAGGATAACCAGGCCAATGTGGCCATTCTGGATATTTCAGGTATCCCGGTGGTGGATACCCTGGTGGCCAGGCACCTGGTGACTGCGGCCTCGGCAGCCAAACTCATGGGTGCCGAATGCATCATTACCGGCATCCGGGCCAAAATTTCCCAGACCCTGGTGCAGCTGGGGGTGGATTTATCAGGGTTCAGCACCTGCAGCACCTTGGCCGACGGGTTGAGAATGGCCTTGGCGTCAACCGAACAGCGCATCGGATAACCAAGCCATAAGGACGAGAACTATGAACAATGTCACCATTTTAAAAATTGGAGAGACCATTATTGTTCCAATTCAGATTGACCTCCATGATGCGGCCGCCAAATCGCTCCAGGAAGATATCTTAAAACGGATTGAGAAATATGGATCTAAAGGATTAATCATTGACGTATCTGCGGTCGAAATCATTGATTCCTTTCTGGGTCGGGTGCTGGTGGAGACCAGCAAAATGGCCAAACTGATGGGGGCTGACACGGTGATCGCAGGCATGAGAAAAGAGGTTGTATTGACCCTGCTTCATCTGGGCCTGGCCATGGGTGATCTCAAGACCGCCCTGAACATCGAGGAAGGATTAGTCCTCCTGAGCCGTCAGCAGGGGAGGAACAATGAAAAAAGTATCAGATAGTCTGAAAATCAATGTTGAGGTCATGGATCAGGAGGACGTCATCGTGGTCCGCCAGGAGATCCGGCAATTGATGCGGGGGCTGGGGTTTTCTCTCATGGATCAGACCCGGGTGGTTACGGCGGTGTCGGAACTGGCCCGGAATATTATTGTCCATGCCGGCCAGGGCCGGGTGGAGGCCTATCAGGTTATTGATCAACATCGCATCGGGATCTCCTGCATTTTCACAGATGAGGGACCGGGAATCCATGATGTTCAAAAGGCCCTGGAGCCGGGATTCAGTACGGCCAATTCCATGGGGATCGGCTTGGGCGGTGCAAAAAATCTGTGTAATGAATTTGACATCGAGTCAGCCCTTGGCAAAGGCACAAAGGTAACCATTACAGAATGGCTGAAGTAAAAAAAACAAGCACACAGACATTTATCATCTCTCACGAGTTTGATGTGCTGCGGGCCAGAAAATACGGTGCAGAGATATCTGAAAAGATGGGGTTCCGGGAAATCAGCCAGGCTGAAATTGATATTGTGATCAGCGAGCTGGGCACCAATATCGTCAAGCACAGCCGGGCCGGAGGTATCCTTGTATTCCGGTCCATAACCATGGGGCCCATTGAAAACGGCCGGTTGGAAATCGCTGCCCAAAACAATGATAAAACCCTGGGCAAGGGGTTTGAACAGGTAAAAGAAAATCTTGAGAAGAACCAGTCCACCACAGCGACGTTGGGGATTGGTTTGTCCGGTATCCGGCGTATGACAGACTCATTTGATCTTCGGCTGACCCAGGAAAATAAGTTAGAATTTATCGTTTCCAAGCTGGTGGATGCCGACCTGCAATCTCCTGTGAAGGTCAGTGTCATCTCCCGGCCTATTCTGGGGGAACGGGTTTCCGGAGACACCTATTACAGCCGCCAGAGCCGGAATGAAATCCTGTTCGGCGTGGTGGATGGCCTGGGCCACGGCCCTGAGGCCCATAAAGTTGCCGAGCTGTCGGAGCGCATTATCGATATTCATTACCTAAAACCCCTGGGACTGATAATAGAACAGCTCCACCGTCATCTTCGGCAAACACGCGGGGCTGCCGTGTCGCTGGCCAGTATTGATTTTTTACAGAATCAATTATCCCACATCAGTCTGGGCAATATCGAAACCCGGCTGTATAAAAGGGGAAAATGTGAGAAACTCATGACATATAACGGCACTGTGGGGGCGCTCATCCCCCGGTTCAAAGTCATGACCTACCCGTTTGCCAAGGGAGACTGTGTTATCATGACATCGGACGGTATTTCAGACAAATATGAGGTGGATTCAAAAACCCTGCTTTCAGTACCCCAGAAGGTGACGCACGTTATCATGTCGGAATTCGGCAGGAATCACGACGATGCAACCGTGCTGGTGGTCAAATAGGGAACTAAGCTGACATGGAAACACATCGGCATAACATAAAACCGGAACCGGATGAAAAAGATCTGAAGATCCGTCAGCTGACGCATGAGTATAAGAAACTCCAGCAGGAGTTGGAGTTGACCAACCAGGGCATGATTGCCCTGCACCATGAACTGACCCAGAAGGCCACATTGCTTGAAAAGGAGAACGAGGCCCGGAAAAAGGCAGAGAAACGGCTCATCAAAAGTCGGGATCAACTGCGTCTGATTACCGATTCCCTGCCCGTACTCATCGGGTATCTGGATAAAAACATGATCTGCCGGTTCATGAACAAGGCCTGGGAAGAGTGGTATGGTACAGACCTCTCTACGGTGCTCAACAAAAAGTTCAGCCAGGGAATCGGCACCCATGGGTTTAATAAAATGCGGCCCTACCTTGACAGGGCCCTTTCAGGAAGGCCGGTGCGACACGAAGACACATTGCAATTCCCCAACGGTGTAAAACGGGTGTTTACGGCCCACTACATTCCCCATCTGGACGACGCAAGACGTTGCCTGGGATTTGTGATTTTGCTTGAAAATATCACCCAGATGAAATTCATGGAACAGGATTTGAGAACCGCAAAGGATCAAGCTGAAGCAGCCAGCCTGGCCAAAAGCGAGTTTGTCGCCAACATGAGCCATGAAATCCGGACACCCATGAACGGGATTATCGGCATGACCGATCTGTTGCTGGCCACCGCGCTGGATGACACCCAGAAACGCTATGCCCAGGTGGTCAAACAGAGCGGAGACGCATTGCTCTCCCTGATCAATGACATTCTTGACTTTTCTAAAATCGAAGCCGGCAGACTCGACTTTGAAAAGCTGCCCTTTGACCTGAAGACCGCCATTGAAGATACCGCCGAACTCCAGTCCCTGAAAGCGGAAAGCAAAAATCTGGAACTGGCCTGCATGGTGGACCCCGGACTGCCTGATCAGGTGATCGGTGATCCCGGACGACTCCGGCAGGTGCTGGTGAATCTCATCGGCAATGCCATCAAATTCACCCATGAGGGGCAGATAGATATTATCGCTGTTCTCGAAGGCCAGACCGATTCTTATCTAAAAGTCAGGATTACAGTGAAAGACACAGGCATCGGCATACCATCCAACCGACGAGAGCAGCTGTTCCTTGCATTTTCCCAGGTGGATGCCTCAACTACCCGTAAATACGGGGGCACCGGTTTGGGGCTTGCCATTTCCAAGCGGCTGGTAGAAATGATGGGAGGCGATATCCAAGTCGATTCGGTTGTCAATCAAGGGTCATCATTCCATTTTACCGCAGTGTATGAAAAAAATAATGCCCCGAATAAGCCGGATAAGTCTCCCCCATCGGTTCCCAGGAAAATACAGGGAAAACGGATTCTGGTAGTGGATGACAATCCGTTGCTCAGAGATATGTTTCGCTCCTATCTGGCATTTTTGGAATGCCCCTGCGACGTATCCGAAAACGGCCACGAGGCCCTCCTGAAGCTGAAAACCGCCTGTCGGGAAAATAATCCCTTTCATATCATCATGATCGACTATGTCATGCCGAAAATGGACGGGATTGCTTTGGCCAGGGAAATTAGAAATGACAAGGAGATCGGTTCTGTTCAGCTTGTCCTGATGGCTTCCCAGTCACAAGTCGGTGACGCGGCCCTGGCACAAGAGAGCGGTTTTTCGGCGTATCTCACAAAACCCGTCAAGCGTGTGTCTCTTTTTGAGTGCCTGGAACAGATCTCCAACCCCGCATCACAAACGGCACGCCCTGACGGAGACGTACCGCTGACGACCCGGCATACCCTGTCCGAGTTCAGTGAGAAAAAATTGAATATTCTGGTGGCCGAAGACAATCCCATTAACCAGGAACTGGCCTATGAACTGCTTCACACGGTGGCCGGCCATCATGTGACCATGGTGGACAATGGCGGAGACGCCATCACCTTTCTGGAATCAAATCCCTGTGACCTGGTGCTGATGGATATCCAGATGCCTGTTCTGGATGGGTTGTCCACAACCCGTCTGATTCGCGGCAAAGATTCCACGGTAAAAAATCCCCGGATCCCGATCATCGCCATGACCGCCCATGCCATGAAAGGAGACAAGGAAAAATGCCTCGCCGCTGGGATGGACGGCTATCTTCCCAAACCGATCCAGGCCGAAGAGCTGTTTTCAAGCGTACTCAAGATATTGTCCGAACGCGGCATCATTAAATCGGATGCCTTTGCCATCCCAGAACCTGAACATCCGGTAAGCACCAAAGGGGTCAAAACGGTTGAGGCAAAAATACCCGGAGGGCTGTTCGACAAGCAATCTTTTTTATCTCTCCACGCCCACAACAGTCCCCGTATTGCCATGAAGCTGATTGAGATGTTTTTAAAACATTATGCAAACGCCTTGGCCGATGTGGCGGCCGCAGTGGAACAGAAAGACCCCAAGGCGCTGAATTCAAAGGCACATTTTTTAAAAGGGATGGTCGGCAACTTTTCACAACTTGCCCATGATCAGGCACTGGTGCTGGAACAGATCGGCGGGTCAAAGGATCTGTCCGGTTCCCGTGAGTCACTGTCGCAGCTTTCCCGAACCGTGGAACAACTGGCCTGGGTTTTAACGGAATATGCAACGGAACTTGAACGGGATGACACCCCATGAAAGGACATAAATCATGATAGAAAAAGATTTTCGGATAATGGTCATTGACGATGAGCCGGTAACGGCCCAGGCCATTACACTGGGTATCCAGGCGCATAAAGCATACGCGATTCAGGTATTCAGCGACCCGGTAGACGCTGTAAAACAATTTATGGAAAATCCGGTACATCTGGTGATCACGGATTTGAGAATGCCTGAAACAGACGGGTTTGAGGTGATCGAAAAAATGCACGACCGTAATTTGAGCACCAATTTTATCGTCATCACCGGAGAGAAAAAGGTGACTTCCGTGGTACAGTCCAGATGGCTGGGGGCCAACTACCTGTTCTTTAAACCTGTGGATTATGATGAGCTGCTCAAAGCCATTGACGAGACCTATCAGCGCGTATGTTACTGGGAAAAACGCTTGAAGGAAGTATAGCGGATTGCAAATGGACGCGTATTTGAGGAGACGGAGATAAAATATGGATACAAGTTTGGAAGCCATTCGCAAAGAATTTTACCTGGAGGCTGGCGAACTGCTGGAAAAGGCCGGCGATGACATCTTGAAAGCAGAATCCGCCCTGGAAACGTCAGCGTATTTAAACGCCATCTTCAGGGATGTCCATACCATCAAAGGCGGTGCCGGGATGCTGGAAATGAACGCGATTTCCACATTCTGCCATAAGCTGGAAGGGCTTTTGAACATGCTCCGGGACGGATCGTGCATGCTTTCGCCGGAGCTGGTGGATCTGATTCTGGCAGGGTTGGACCATATCACTTTTTTAATGAACGAATATGCTGAATCCGGTAAGGGCATCATCGACCAGAATTTAGTGGAACAATTTGAGGATGCGGTTTCAGGTGGCTTGTCCGTACCTGTACCGGGGAAAAAACAATTCAGGATGTTCACCGGTGCCGCATTGGAGATGGCAGTGGATCTGGCAGACTATTGCGCCCAGGTGGTTGATAATCTATCCGATCAGATCACCACTTTTAAAACCATTGGCTCCAGCCAAAGCCTTGAGGTGGCGGCAAGGTTTGCCGGGGAACTGAAAAAAGGCGGCAAATTCATCGGCCTGGACCTTGTTTTTCATTGGGGATCAGCACTGGAATCCTTTTGCCTGTGGATCGCTGACGGACAAAGCCGGGATGACGGCCAGGCAATTGCCCTGCTTGAAACGGCTGTGACCCAGTTGAAACAGACCTTTGTTCTGATGCGCAAAAACAAAACCCCTGCGGACCTGCCCAAAGTCTATTCCGATATCCAGGGGATGATGGCCGGTGAACAGCTAGCGG
Organism: Desulfobacter latus; assembly: GCF_013389365.1. Lineage (GTDB taxonomy): Bacteria > Desulfobacterota > Desulfobacteria > Desulfobacterales > Desulfobacteraceae > Desulfobacter > Desulfobacter latus. The sequence continues at coordinate 12,553 of NZ_JACADJ010000026.1, read as the reverse complement.
ATGAAGACATTTCCGAAGATGACGTTTACCAGGAAGCGGTGGCAAACCTGATGATGCAAAAGGGGTTGTTGTCCGAACTGGCTGAGGATATTCCCCTTGACGAGATCCAGCAAGCCGCCCTTTCAGCGCTGCTGGATAATATGTCAGGCCCGGTCCGGGAGCTGGGACTGGCGGACATGCACGCATGGATAAATGATGCCGTCATTGCCCTGGCCCAGGAAGACGATTCAACTCTGAGCGAGAAACTCTCCGCGATTATCTCTACCCTGGACGACCTCCAGGAGCCGCCCCGGCGTATCGGTGAAATCCTTGTGGCAGAGGGAAAAATATCCCCCACCGATATCCATGACTCGTTGGCCCGGCAAAAACCCATCGGCCAGATGCTGGTGGAAGCGGGCAAGGTGAAGATGACGGATGTCAAACAGGCCGTGAGTAAACAGAAACTAGCTGCGGCGGCAAGTCAGGTCCAGGAGGTTCCGGATGTCGCTGCTATCAAAACGGAAACCCTGCGCATCGACCAGGCCAAAGTCGAACAGATCACCAATATGATCGGTGAAATGACGATTCTCCGGAATACCTATGAGTTTATCATGGACCAGTACCATGGCAATCACCTGTCGGCAGAAAAGGCAATGAACGCATTCCATAACGAGGTGCAGATTTTTTCACGGCTTGCCGAAGACCTTCAGCATGGTGTGTTTTCTTTGAGAATGATTCCCATCGGCGGGGTTTTTCAAAAATTCAGTCGGGTCGTTCGGGATATCAGCCGAAAGCAGTCCAAACAGATTGAGTTCTTAACGTATGGCGATGACGTAGAGATTGATAAAAAGATTGCCGATGTCCTTTCAGACCCCCTGGTTCATCTCTTGAGAAACGCCTGTGACCACGGGATTGAGACCCCGGGTGACCGGATTCGTTCCGGTAAGGCCGAGAAAGGCACCGTCAGCCTGAAAGCCTCCCAGGAAGGTAACAACCTGCGCATTGTCATTGCCGATGACGGTAGGGGAATCGACCGGGAACGGTTATTTGAAAAGGCAAAAGCAAAAGGATTTGAATACGCATCCAAAGATGATCCGGATCTGCTGGACGTGATTTTTTCACCCGGGTTTTCAACCAATAGTCAAGTAACGGATATATCCGGGCGGGGCGTTGGCATGGATGTGGTGAAAACCAATATTGAATCCATGGGCGGAAGCGCCGGCCTGGAATCCGACCAGGGCAGCGGTACCCGTGTCATCCTTTCTATTCCCATGACCATGGGTATCAGCACAGCCCTGATTGTGATGTCCCAAGGCAATCCCTATGCCATTCCCTTTGATTCCATTTTGAATACCATCAAGGTGTTACCGGATGCGATTAAAGAAAATCAGGGCACCATGTTTTTCAATTATAGAGATGAAATTCTACCGGTCAGGCATCTGGAAGCCATATTGTCCTCCGGCAAAAACGGATGGCTGAAACAAGTGAAATCATCCCAAGATGAGGTAACCATTGTTGTGGTAAAAACAGGTCAGAGCAAGTTCGGTGTTGTCGTAGACCAGATGGACAGAAAGATGGAAGTGGCGATCAAACCGCTGCCGGGTATGTTCCAGGGACTGGATGTGTTCAGCGGCGTGAGTATCATGGGGGACGGCAAGGTGCTGCTGGTGTTGAATCCTGAATTATTCATAGCCGCATAACGGTCAAAAAAAAAAATGACAATGAAGAAAACACCCTCATATGAAGAACTGGCGCAGATGCATACCGCTCTGCTCGAAAAACGAAAGGCCGAACGTATTGCGATCAGAGAGCTGATCGGCAATATCGGCCATGAGATAAGGACGCCCCTGAATGGCATGCTCGGCTACTCAAACATCATTAAGGACCAGCTCGGGCCGCTTCTGACACAAAAACATACCGGCTACCTGAACCATATCATTGATGCCGGGAACCGTTTGATGGACAGGGTGTCTGACCTGTTTGAATACTACGACGCCACCTCGGAAGAACTGGTTCCCTATTTTCAGCATCTCCTGCGGCAGGATCTGAAAAAGGAGTGGATGGCCAAGTATCTTCCCAGGGCCAGTGCCAAAGGATTGTTGTTCGATATTCGCATAGACCCTGAGATTCCGTCGCATTTAAAACTGGACGGGGGAAAAGTATCCAGAATCCTCGGCCAGCTCTTGGGCAACAGCCTGAAGTTTACCCAGAAGGGATCGGTGATCCTGGAAATTCAACTCCCCCAGAATCCGCTGCTGCTTTTGTTTAAGGTGATTGATACGGGCAAGGGACTTTCCGTGGATGAACGGGATCATCTGTTCCAGCACGATGTGACCGCCGTGTCTTCCTACAATAAAGAGAGTGACGGCTGCGGCCTTGGTGCGGCCGTTGCCATGACCCTGGTGCGTCTGCTGGGGGGGGAAATATGGGTGGAGCATACATCGGAAAAAGGGACATGTGTCTGTTTTACAACACCTTTCCAGGCGGTTACACAAGAAGAAGAAAAAGATGCGGCGCTTGCCACACTGGATACCGTGTCTGATTCCGGCGCTTTGAACATCCTTTTGGCGGAAGACGATGAGATGAATCAAAAAACCGTATACTATTTCCTCAGAAAGCTGAACCATATCGTGGCCCTGGCGAAAAATGGCCGGGAAGTACTGGAGCTTTTGGAAGCCCGTTCCTTTGATGTGATCCTGATGGATATAAAAATGCCGGTGATGACCGGCGTGGAAACCACCATGCATATCCGCAGATCAAGCAACGCATACAAGGATATACCGATTATCGCAATGACAGCCTATGCCAGAATAGAAGACTCACAAATGTTTAAAAAGGTGGGCATGGATGATCATGTGATTAAGCCGCTTGATTTCAAGATCGTGATGGACAAAATACAAAAGGTACTCAACAGGAAGGAAAGAGAGGGGATATGAAAATCGATCCAAACATTAAAATCCTTGTGGTTGATGATTCCGGCACCATGCGGATCATGTTCCAGCAGATTCTGAAACAGGTTGGTTTTGAAAATCTGATCATGGCCAAAAACGGGAATGACGGCATTGAAAAAGTAAACGCGCAAAAAATCGACCTGGTGATCAGCGACTGGAATATGCCGGAAAAGGACGGACTGGATTTTTTAAAATGGTTGAGGAGCGAGAAAGCCTACAAAGATCTTCCTTTTATCATGGCAACGGCCCAGGCGGACAAGGGACAGCAAATTGCCATAATGGAAGCCGGCGGCAACGGCCATGTGCCCAAACCGTTTACGGCAGACCAGATCAGGGATGCGATTAAAAAGGCCATGTCTCCCGCCGGCAAACAGGAGCAAAAGAAAAAAAAGCGAAATGTCCTGGCCGGCAAAGTGGATCTGAAAGTGGCCCATATTCAGATCACGGACCACCTGGTCCTTGGGGCCTTAAAGCACCGGATTGAACAAGGGGAGGTTACCCCCGGGCATTTTAACCTGATTACCGATCAAATGCAGGGCTGGAATCCGATTCAGGACGGGCTGGAGAACGGCGACATTGACTGCGCATTTGTGCTGGCGCCCATTGCAATGGATTTGTTTGCATATGACGCCCCTATTAAACTGGTTCTTCTTGCCCATAAAAACGGGAGTACCTTTGTCCGCAGCCGGCGGTGGGACAGGCAACAGGAATCCTTGCACACATTTTACAAGGATAAGGTTGTAGACATCCCCCATAAAATGAGTGTCCATCACATGCTGGCCCATCAATTCCTCCTGGACCTGGGACTTAATCCGGGCGTTCCGGGCAAAGAGATCATTAATGTGCGGTTTGAAGTCGTACCTCCGGTGCAAATGCCCGGGATCATGAAAGAGAACAGCAATGTCGGCGCATTTATGGTAGCTGAGCCCATCGCCACCAAATCCATGGTATCCGACATTGGGGATCTTGAATTTTTTTCAGCCACAAAATGGAAGGATCATCCCTGCTGTGTCGTGGCCATGCAAGATGATTTTATGGAAAAATTTCCGGAAGCGGCCCAGGAATTTGTATCGCTTCTGATTGAGACCGGTGCCTATGTCGAAGCGGATAAAGAAAGAGCCGCTCAGATTGGGACAGACTTTCTGGATCCGGACAAAAAGATCGGTTTAAACCCCAACGTCCTGCAGACGGTTTTTTCCCAGCCCCTGGCGATTAAAATGAATGATCTTTATCCGGTTCTTGAAGATCTGGATGCCATACAACAGTATATGCATGATGTCATGCATATCGGTCGGCTGATTGATCTGGAAAAATTTGTGTACACCGGGTTTGCGGATAACGCGCAACCGGTTGATGCATCATGATAAGGCTCCATAAGGCACTAAAGGCATAAAAATTATGACAAAACAAGGATTTTACATCAGTATCCTGGCCGGCGAGGACGTGGCAAGCCAAATGTCGCATAAGACAAGATTCAAATATACCATTGAGACCTTTTCTGAACCGGTTCAATTGCTCAGATCCGTGGAAGAGAAACCCTGCAACTTGCTCATTATTGAAGTCAATCATCCCGAATTTAACGGATTTGACGTTAAAAAGCAGGCTAAAAAAATCGTATCATCTGCAAATCTTATTTTTGTCAGCAAAAAACGTGACTTGGCAACGGTTTCAAGCTGCCAGCGGCACGGGGCGGATTACCTGTTCTTTACGCCCCTTGACAGGGATAAATTTTTTGACGCCATTTCTATTTTATCCAGGCGGCGTCAGTACTGGATGGACTTAATGAAGGAAATAAAAGAATAGACCCATGACGGAATGGAAAGATTTAAACATCGACGAAGAGATCATTGAAAAATTTATTGAGGAATCCCTATCCGGCCTGGACGTTCTCACCCCGCAGCTGTTTAACATCTCAGAAAAAGGCGATGAGGTGATTGACGCGGTTTTTCGCTGGGTTCATACGGTCAAGGGGACTTCCGGATTTTTCAATCTAACCGGCCTTCAGCAGTTTTCCCACAGATTTGAAACTTTTCTTCAGCAGATAAAATCCGGGGATATAGCGCTGGAACATACGGTTAACAATATAGTAACCGAAGGGGTGGACTTGATCTATGACCTGCTTGTGGGGTTAAAGGCGAAGTCCGTTGATATTCCAGATATTTGTGATGAATTTTTAAACGCCCTTGACAAACAGCAGGCCGAACATGCCCTGAATGCGATTGACCAATTGATATCCATTACAGACCAATTGGTGTCAAACAAGTCGTTTTTTTCCGACCAGGGCATTCCCATGGGAATCCCCCAAGCGGTTTCCATCCTGGAAAAAGTAATTACGGTGTCAAATTTGCCGGCTTCAAAGAAAGCCGAAGTACCGGAAGGGGAAAAACAGGAATCGGCGCAAGAGGCATCCAAGCCTGATCCGTTACCCGAGGAACCCGTCTCCTTGTCTCCGGAGCCGATATGTCCACCGCCTGCAGAACCGGAGTCTGCCTTAAAATCGGTGGATTTAAAAGAAGACACCCTGAGAATCGGTGCCGGGTATCTGGATGATTTCACCCGCAAGACAGAAGCCCTTGTCATGGATAGAAATTATCTTGAAAATCTGGAACGTGAGATCAAGCCCCACCTGCCGGATCGGATATCCCGTGAACTGGGGGGCGGACTGGTGGATTTGGAAAATAATATCGCCGGTTTGCAAAAGGCACTTTTTTCAATAAGATCCAGTCGGCTGAACGAATTGTTTGAGCGGCTTCCGCGGATGATCCGTCAACTTGAAAAGGATCTGGACAAACCCGTGGAGCTCAAAATTGCCGGCCAGGATATTGAGGTAGACCGCTCTATCATCAGCATCCTGGCAGATCCCTTGGTTCATCTGATACGCAATGCCGTGGATCACGGTCTGGAGAACAAAGCCGAACGAACCCATCTGGGTAAGCCGGCGATCGGCCTGATACAGGTGGTTGCCGCTAAAACTGAGGAGTGGCTGGAACTTAGAATCCAGGACGACGGCAAAGGCATTGATCCGGAAAAAATCCTGGCCAAGGCCATATCAAAAGGCATTGCGGACAAAACAAAAACGTATACCAACGAAGAAATTTATCGCTTTATTCTGGCACCCGGGTTTTCAACCGCTGAAAAAGTAACCAACGTGTCCGGCCGTGGTGTGGGGATGGATGTGGTGATGTCAGCTCTAAAAAAGCAAGGGGGAAATATTGCCATCGAATCGACCCTGGGGAAAGGATCTGTGTTCAAGCTGCTGATTCCCATCAAGCAGGGGTCGTTGACCAAAGAAGTGCTGCTGGTGGAGATCGACGGTCAACAGTATGCTGTGAACCATCAATGCTTGAAAGAGATCATCCGTGCCGAAGAGATCGTTTATCGGGAACATCAGTCTTCGGCCATGCTCAACCATCGCAATGAGCTGATCAGAATCGCAGACATGGGAAGAATCCTTCACTGCAATGGAACATCAGCAGGAAAGGACCGAAACCAGGGACGGTATCTGATTCTGGAAGATGAAAATAAAAACGTCATTGCAGCCCGGGTTGACAAAACCCTGGGACGCCTCCAGGTGGTCATTAAACCATTTGACCATGAACTGCTGAAAAGCAATCCCCTGTTTGAAGGCACGGTGGTCATCGGCTCGGGACAACCACTGTTGGTGATTTCACTGGTGGATGCGGAGGTTTTCTCTGGGAATGAAGCCACTCCCCTTGGGACGTGATATAAGCCTGTTTTGAGATGAGGTTTTCTTATGGAAAAATTTGAAATATACAAAGAGATCATTGCTGAGCTTATCAATACCGGCATCGGCAAGGCGGCATCCATACTGAATCAGATGCTCAATGAGGAGATAGAGATCAACCTGCCAACGGTCAGAATACTTGATCATGAACAATTCATGGAATGGGAGCAGAACCTGAATTATAAAGAAGGGTTTGTTGTGGTCAATCAGGATTTCGGCGGTGAGTTCTCGGGCCAGGGCATGGTTTATTTTCCCCTGACAAATGGAAAAACACTCATCAACACACTGATGGATCTCAACGACGATACCTTTGATGACTCCTTTTCAGCCATTGATCTGGATGCCATCGGCGAGGTGGGAAATACCATCATCAATTCCGTACAAGGCACGATCAGTGATATGGTTATGGTCGAGTCAAAACTGGGACTGCCCACTGTCACTGTAAAAGATGAACTGGTTTCGATGATTGATCACGGTCAAATGTGCCTGGTGGGTGAAACAATTTTCAGAGCAAAAAGTGCCTGTATTGAGGGGGTGGTACTTTTGGTCTACTCTTATGAGAATATGGAACTTATTTTAAGAAATGTGGAATTTGGAGACGACTTTTAATGGATATTTTATTGGCAGATGACTCTCGGTTGGTACGCAATACCTTTAAACGCTACCTGAAAATGTTGGGATATGCGCCGAATGTGTTTGAGGCGGAAAACGGCGCTAAAACGATAGAGGCATGGAAGGCACATGCCCCTGATCTCATGATTCTGGATTTGATCATGCCTGAGCCGGATGGAGAGGCTGTATTAAAAACCGTCCGGAAAACGGATGAATCCTGTTTCATCGCGGTGTTGTCCTCAAATTTCCAGGCACCTGTGAAGATCCGTATAATAAATAATGGGGCGAACCTTTTTATTGAGAAACCCCTTTCACCTGAAAAGGTCAAAGAGGTGATGATGGCATTCAAGGTATTTCAGAAAGAACATGGACTCACCGAATAATAATCAATTCGCAGCCCAACTGAGAACGTTCTATGATCAAATGAGCATGGGCGTCCTTGTGGTTGACCGGCAGTTGCGTATCAGATTCCTGAACCAATGGATTATTGCCAGGCTCTCTTCCGCGTGTAAACACGATTACGGCAAACTGGTGACACAGTCGAAGTTATTGCATATCCAGCCCCAGATTGAGGCTGTGGTTGATCGCGCACACAGCCACATTATTTCACAAGCCTTTCATACCTGGATACTTCCCCTTGAAGACAACCGATTTCAAGACGGATATATGAGGCAGCGGTGCTTTTTATCCCCGCTTGAAATTGACGGCAGTGTTTATGCCATGCTTCAGGTCCAGGATACCTCGGATATGCACCTGAAGATTCTGCAGCTCAATGATGCCAGAAAAGAAACAAAACGGACCATTGAGGCCAAAGATACGTTTCTGTTCAGTGTATTTAATGATATACGCAAACCCTTGGCAGGAATATTGTCCAAATTGAAACCCGGTGATGACGCAGCATTGTCGCAACCTGACGAAATTGTCATGCCGGGATTTAAAAATGATATCGATCAATTACTGAATATGGTTGATGATGTACTGGATCCTGCGGTAGCTGATACAAATAGGGTCAGCTCATTTTTGGAATTGTATCATGTTTTCAAACTGATTAAAAAAGAACTCAATCTGTTTAAACGCGAATTGAGAGAAAGGCAACTTGATACGCGCATTGAGGTCTCAAATGATCTGCCCGAAACCGTCATGGGGGATGCCGGACGCATTGGCCGGGTGCTTCATCATCTGCTGCGCAACGCAGTCAGATTTTCAGATGTCGGCAGGATTTCCATTGTCGTGGAAAAATGCCGGGTCAGACACCTGCGTTTTAAGGTCCATATTCAAGGATTATGGATACCTGATTTGAATCTTCAGCTCCTGCTGGAAGAATTTCAGGCACAAAAAATCCAATATCCGAAAAAATACAAAAGTTTTGCTATCGAATTATACCTGGTAAAGAATCTGATTTCTGAAATGAATGGGCACATACGGGGAAAAGCAAACCCGACAGACGGCACCACATTCACATTTGAGATCCCTTACATAGATACCCTGAAAATCGACGTTGAGAAAGATGAGACGTGTTCACAGGCTGATTCTCTTCAACTGATACTGGCTGAAGATAATATCATGATTCAGCAATACATGGGCCATATAATAAAAAAGAAAGGATTTGGCCTCACAATTGTAAACAATGGCCAAGAACTCATTGAGGCATTAAAAAAAGACCGTTTTGATTTAATTCTTCTGGATATACAGATGCCGGTCATGGATGGTGTAACCGCCGCAAAAATCATCCGGACCGGTGATATGGAACCTTGGAACTGCGATATCCCCATCATTGCCGTGACCGCCTATGCCACAGACAGGGATAAGGAGCGGTTTATGAAAGCGGGGATTAACGCCTGCCTGTCAAAACCGGTGAACCAAGAAGCGCTTTTCAAGTTGATCAGGCAGTTTTTTGAGCATAAAGAGGCGTCAGCCACACGGCCTGTTTCTGAACAAAACACCGGCATGACAGGTGATTTCAAAAGGGATATTGGAAACTTTATGGCGGATGTGGCAGACGACCCGGCGTTTATCCAGGAGATCTTTCAGAGCTTTCTTGAACAGTCCCGGATCCGTATGGAGAGATTGAAAAAGGGGTTCGATGCTTTGGACAGGGATGAAATCGCTCTTGCCGCACACAAGGTTTCCGGCCTGCTTGCATCCATCCGTCTGTATTCGACAGTGGAGTTGAGCCGGCTGGTCGAACATTATGCCATTGAAGATAACGTCACCCTATGCGTCCAGCCATATAAAGACCTCACGGTACAGATGCAACGAATCACCGACCATATCCAGAAGCTCCTTGATCGGCTTTAATGGTTGTTTGTATTGAGTTGTTGATATATTTTTTTTAACAGGGTGTCGGTATCGACCGGTTTGCTTATATAATCGTCCATTCCGGCCTCTATGAATTTATCCCTGTCCCATTTTTTGGTATAGGCTGTCAATGCGATAATGGGAATATCGGGTCTTGAGGCGGAATTTCTGATCCGGCGGGTTAGTTCGATTCCGCTCATTCCAGGCATTTGAATATCCATGAGAATGATATCGAAATGCGCCTGTTCCAATGCATCCATAGCCTGTCTGCCGTCATGGGCAATGGTCGTGGCGTGTCCCTTCCGTTTTAAAAAATACGTCATGACTTTAGCATTCATTTCATCATCTTCTGCAAGGAGGATATTCAGGCTGTGGTCGGATACGTCTTGATTGCCGGAGACCGGTTCGGGTGTTGATTTCCTGATCTCCTGGACCGCTTTAAACACAATCGAAAAATAGAAAGTACTTCCTTTGCCGGGTTCGCTCTCACACCCAATGGTGCCGCCCATCAGTTCCACCAATTCCTTTGATATGGCCAGTCCCAGCCCGGTACCTGCATATTTTTTTGAATAGGTCGCATCCACTTGATAGAATTTTTCAAACAGCCTTGCCTGCTTATCTTTGGGGATACCGACACCTGTGTCGGTGACTTTAAACAAGAGCAACTCATTTTCAGGCATCTCGACTGAGACGGTTATCAATCCCTTTTCTGTGAATTTAACCGCATTGTTGAGCAGATTTCTTAACACCTGTTCGATGCGGTACTCGTCAGCAATGAGCTTTGGGGGAATATCCGGTGCCGGAGTGACGTTTAAATTAATGTTTTTATCCTCTATCATCCCCTTCATTGACTGTGTTATTTGCGCCATCAGCTTTTTCAGATCAAAGGGATTCGTATGAATTTCCATCTTTCCTGCTTCTATTTTTGAAAAGTCCAATATACCGGTTACAAGATATAACAGTCTGTTGGAACTCTCCAGAATATTGTTGACGCACTCCATTTGTCGAGGGTTCAAGATACCATTGCTTTGTTCCTGCAGCATTTGTGAAAGACCGATCAAGGCACTGATCGGTGTTCGAATCTCATGGCTCATATTTGCAAGAAAATCGCTCTTGGCTTGATAGGCTTTTTCTGCGGCTATGGATTTTTCGCGTAATTGTTGTCCAAGTCTCTTTTTTTCGGTGACATCAATGCCGATGGCCCATGATTTCCACCCCGGCATGGGATAACTTGACGCGATACTGAACCAGCGGATTATCTTATGCCGCCCGTCTTTACAGACAAGCGTGAATTCTACATCCCGGAAATCAGTGTCGGACTTTAACCGGTCAAGTACCTGCCGGCGATAACCGGGGTCCGGATACAGTATGGCAAACGCATGGGGATTGGCCACAATATCAGAATGGGTATAGCCGGTAATCCTTTCACACTCCCTGTTCCAGACAATGAAATCAAAATTATCGTTAAACGCCACCATGGCAACCGGCATATGCGTCATTACACGCCGCAGTTGCTGCTCACTTTGCTCCAGTCCTCTCATGGCCGGTTGACGCTGGGTAATGTCCGTAATTTTTTGGAATATCCCCTTTAGTTTAAAAATGTTATCCTTAATTAAGATTTTGATTCGTTCCATACCAATCCCATCCAGTGATATTGTAATTCTTTGGATCGCCAGCAATTCTCATTTTATTCTCTCACAAAGCCCCAAAGGCACAAAGGCTTCACAAAGTCGAATAAAAAATACTGGTGTCTTGGTGCGAGTTTTTCAGCTAAAAAGATTCATATTTAGAATTGCTGTTGGGTCGCAGTTTTCATTGTTGTGATTAAAAATAAGGATTATAATTTTTTTTCTTCAAAAATGCATTAGAAATTCAAAAAAAGCCGATCAAGGCCCTCAAACACAACGGTTTATTTCTATTGTAAAAAAAAGCTGCCTGGAACACTGGATAAGACTGAAGAAATATATTATCCTGTAAAGAATAATTTGGGGACTGTTTCTGTTTATACCAAATATTTTGATTGGAATCGAATCGGCTATGCCATTGATACTGATAATTGACGATGAAGCATCAATTCTGAAGATGTTCGAGAAGTTTTTTAGATTAAATTCATATGATGTCATAACAGCAGATAATGGTGCGGATGGCATTGCATTGTTTCATAAACACCATCCCGACGTGGTGATAACGGATGTTGTCATGCCTGATAAAGAAGGCCTTGAAACGATCAGGGAACTCAAATCTATTGATTCGGATGCAAACATTATTGCCGTCACAGGCGGCCCATCAATGTATTTGAAAAACGCCAGATTATTTGGCGCAAAAGAGACGTTTCAAAAACCGGTTGACAAAAAAGAGCTACTTTCAACAATTAAAAATATGCTTGAATAATCAAACATAAGTGGAAAAAGATACTTTAATAAACGAAAATAAACTTTCAATCCGTTCAGACAAAGATTACTCTATAATTTCATCCTGTTTACTTAATATTTTGAAAAAAATAGGTGTTGGAACGTTAAAGTGTGCACAGACATTGTTTGTTTGCAGGGAACTGGCTGTCAATGTGTTGGTTCATGGAAAGGGCGGTGATATTATATTTTCTCAAATATCCAACGCTAATGGGCAAGAAGGCGTCCGGCTTACGTTTTCAGATAAAGGGCCGGGTATCCCTGATATCAGGAAAGCCCTAAAAGGCGGTTTCAGCACGACAGGATCGCTTGGTGTTGGTTTAAGCACTGCAAGGGACCTGTCTGATGACATGCATATTGAATCCTCCTCTGAAGGGACAACTATTACAGTATGGGTGTGGAAATAACTTCCATAAGGTTTTTTATTAAAGTGTATAGTCGATTTAAAAGTATTAAAAAATATTAATAAGTAATTTATTAAAATCATAAGTAGTGTTTTATATAGTAAAAATCCTGACCCGAAGGGCCAGGATTTGGGTTAAGCCCAGAGGGCATGAACT
>NZ_JACADJ010000025.1 GCF_013389365.1 Desulfobacter latus | reverse complement strand
CTGTACATTGGTAGGATCGAGTTCTATTTTATGAGCCAATTGGATTATCATTACTCGGACGCCTCAATCATTGTTTTGATCTTTTTTTTATATTTACGAAGCCCGTACAATCTACAACTGAATGTATCGATAATTGCCATTAAATCCTCCACCATTTCCTGTTGCGGAGATAAAGATTCTTGATTTACCACCTTAATTTCACAGCCATGTTCCGTCGCCATATACTCAAAAAAATCAAATCCGAATCGACATAAACGATCTTTGTGAGCCACAAGCAGACTCTTAATTTCACCGGCAGATATTCTTGACATCAAAGACAGAAATTTTTTTCTTTTGAAGTTCATTCCACCGCCGATTTCCTGAATCCATTCATCTACTGGAATCCCGCCATTTAAACAAAATTGCTCCATGGCTGTTATTTGAGATTGAAGATCATCTTTTTGGTTGTGGGACGACACCCGGCAGTAAACAACAGTTTTTCTTTCAATATCTTTGATGCCAAATATCTTACGAACATCTGATTCATCATAATACCGCTGACCTGTCGGCGTTCGCTTGGCAACTAATCGGCCTTCAGCATCCCAGCGTCGCAATGTCGATGCAGATTTCCCTATTCTTTTTGCAAATTCGTTTATTCTGTAAATATTACTCATAATGAGTTAATATAGATAATAATAGATATAAAATCAATAACTGTTTACATCTCCTTGTTCTTCACATCATAACTCGCTTAAGGCTCATATTGGGCCCGGATACGGTCCAGCACCCCGTTGATGAACGATCCGGAATCCCGGGTACCGAATTTTTTGCCGATTTCGACCGCCTCATTGATGGATACCGATGACGGAATATCCGACAAATTAAGCATCTCAAACACTGCAATACGCATGACATTTCTGTCCACTGCCGGCATACGGGAGATTTTCCAGTTCTTGGCCCATTGCGCCAAAAGTGCATCTATTTTTTCACGATGCGCCAACACCCCCTCTATGAGCGTTTGAAAAAAAAGACGTGAGGGCTTGCTTAAATTTTCCCCGTGCTGTTCAAGAAAGTCATCCATTTGCGGTTGGGGATCAGCTTTATTCAGATCCAAGGCAAACAGCGCTTGCAGGGCCAATTCCCGGGATTTGCGCCTGTCACTCATGGTCTATTCCATCGTTGCGCACAGGTTTGCCATTTCAATGGCACCCATGGCCACATCAAAACCCTTGTTACCGGATTTTGTCCCGGCACGTTCAATGGCCTGTTCAATGGTTTCAGTGGTGAGAATACCAAACATCACCGGTACTTTAGCCTCAAGGCTGACGGAAGCAATACCCTTGGACACTTCAGCACACACATAATCATAATGCGTCGTGGCCCCCCGGATCACGGCGCCTAAACAGATAATCGCGTCATATTTGTTTAAGGCCGCCATTTTAGCTGCGGCCAAAGGAATTTCAAACGCCCCGGGCACCTTAACAATAGCAATATCCTGATCCTGTGCACCGCTTCTGATCAAACTATCCAACGCACCGGATACAAGCTTGTCCACAATAAAATCATTGAACCTGGCGGCAACAATGCCGAATTTTTTGCCCTTGGCATTTAAATTGGCTTCAATTATCTGAGGCATATTTATTATCCTTATTTAATATGTAATAGATGACCCATTTTTGCTTGTTTACACTTCAAATATCCCTGGTTGTAGGCATTGGGCGCCACTTCAATGGGCACTTGTTCCACAACACTCAGGCCGTAACCTTGAAGTCCCACCATCTTCTTCGGGTTATTGGTGAGCAGGCGCATTTTACGTACGCCCAGATCCACCAGCATCTGGGCACCGACACCATAATCACGCAAGTCAGCGGAAAATCCAAGTGCCTCATTGGCCTGAACCGTATCCAGTCCCTGGCGCTGGTATTCATAGGCTTTTAATTTGTTTACAAGGCCGATACCCCGGCCCTCCTGTCGTAAATACAGAATAACGCCGCAGCCTTCCTCATCCACCATTTTCATGGCCCGGTGAAGCTGATCCTGGCAGTCGCAGCGCAGCGAACAAAAGATATCTCCGGTCATGCATTCGGAATGCACCCGCACCAGAATTTCCTTTTCCGAATCGATTTCACCTTTAACCAAGGCAATGTGCGTCAGATTGTCAAGATCATTCTCATAGGCAATGATCCTGAATTCACCGCCTACCCGGGTCGGGATAACGGTTTCGGCAGCCCGCTTTACAAAACTTTCTGTTTTTAAGCGGTATTTAACAAGATCCGCCACCGTGCAGATGCCGATGCCGTGCTTTTCGGAAAATTTTTCAAGGGAAGGCATCCGGGCCATGGTACCGTCATCGTCCATGATTTCACAAATAACACCGGCGGGCTTCAAACCGGCAAGGCGTGCAAGATCCACAGAGCCTTCGGTCTGGCCGATGCGCACCATAACCCCACCGTCCCGGGCCCGTAAAGGAAAAATATGGCCGGGTCGTGCAATATCCCGGGGTCCGGTCTCATCATCCACTGCCGTTAAAATAGTGGTGGCACGATCTGCAGCCGAGATGCCCGTGGTTACCCCCCGTTTGGCCTCAATGGAAACCGTGAACCCGGTACCGTACTGGGACGTGTTCTGCTCAACCATCATGGGAAGATCAAGTTTGTCTGCAATACTTGAATCAAGGGACAGACAGATAAGCCCCCGGCCGTGGGTGGCCATAAAGTTAATGGCTTCCGGGGTTACGGCCTGGGCCGCCATGGTCAGATCCCCTTCGTTCTCCCGGTCCTCGTCATCCACCAGGATGACCATTTTTCCTTTTTTTATATCTTCAATCGCCTGCTCAATGCTTAAATGGGGCATGTTGTTATCCTTTACAAGAATCCGTTCCGGGCAAGAAATGACATACTGATGTCCAGGTCGGCATCAGCACCGGCATCATTGGCGCTTTTTGCACGTTTCCCCTGCCCTGATAAAAATTTTTTCACATATTTTCCCAGCATATCCGTCTCAATATTGACGCGATCTCCCACGGTTTTAAATCCGATGGTTGTAATTTTTGCGGTATGGGGAATAATACTTACCGAAAAACCGTTTTCCCAACATTGGTTGATGGTCAGGCTGATCCCGTCAATGGCAACAGAGCCTTTTTCTATCATCTCATCCGCCAGGTTCTCCGGCACCTGGATGTCATATATGATGGCATTACTCCGGGTCTCAATTTTTGAGACCGTACCGGTGCCGTCTATGTGGCCTGATACCAGATGCCCGTCTATGCGGTCCGACAACTTCAGCGCCCGTTCAATATTGACCCGGGCCCCGGGTCCAATAGCGTCAAATGTCGTACGGAACACGGTTTCCGGTGCCATGTCTACTTTAAACTGCCCTTTGCCAAGGCTTACAGCGGTCAGGCAGGCCCCGTTCACGGCAATCGAATCCCCGATGCCTGTACCGGAAAGATCCAGGTCACAGGCAATCACCAGAATTTTGCCCTCTCCATGGGTTTCCATACGCCGTATGGTCCCCAGGCTTTCTATGATCCCAGTAAACAAAAATTATCTCCCGCCGTTAATCAATCTATTCTATGCTTCAATATAGCCTGTGACCAGCATATCGGAATCAAAGTGTCGGGTAGTGACCCGGACCAGTTCAACCACGTCTTTTATCTTTTCCGGCCCGGATCCGTTAAACACCGGGATGCCGTCATTTCCGCCCATCATTTTAGGGGCAAGAAAATAACAGACCTTGTTTACAATACCTGCGGCCAGAGCCGATGCCGCCACACATCCCCCGCCTTCAATCAGAAGGCTTGTGATGGACAGCTTCCTTAACCTAATCATCAGGTCATTTAAATCAAGCAAATTTCCACAAACCCGGCATTCAAGAATCTGTGCGCCCTTGTCTTTGAGGCGCTGGATTTTGCCGGGATCACAGTCCGGGCCTGTCACAATGATGGTGGGGGCACTTGATTTTTGAACCACAACCTTGGCATTTTCCTGGATGGTCAAACGGGTATCCAGAATGATGCGGGCAGGATCCCGGGTCTGTTTCCCCGCTATTCTGGCGGTCAAGGAGGGATCATCCCCATGCAGGGTGCCGGCGCCAATCAGAATGGCATCATTTTGGTGACGCAGTTCATGGCCGAAATTTCGGGATGCGCTGGAGGTGATCCATTGGGAATCCCCGGTTCTGGTGGCAATATATCCGTCAAGGGTGGCAGCACATTTTAAGGTGACAAACGGCGTATGGTGGTTTTGTACATTCCAGACAAAATCTTCGATCAGGGTCAAAGCCGCTTGTTCCATAACCCCTGATACAACCGCAAGGCCTTTTCCCCTTAAAAAATCAATCCCGCCCCCTGCAACAGGGTTGGGATCTTTGCAGGCCACGACA
Source organism: Desulfobacter latus (assembly GCF_013389365.1). Lineage (GTDB taxonomy): Bacteria > Desulfobacterota > Desulfobacteria > Desulfobacterales > Desulfobacteraceae > Desulfobacter > Desulfobacter latus. Next base: position 47,059 of record NZ_JACADJ010000025.1, on the reverse strand, counting down.
ACCCGGCCGATACCTGCGTTGAGAATTTTATGCGTGCAAGGCGGGGTTTTTCCGAAATGGTTGCAGGGTTCCAGGGTAACGTAGATCGTGGCATCGGCCAATTTTTCAGGGGCTTTTGCTGCGGCATCATCAATGGCCACCACTTCCGCATGGGGGCCACCGGCTTTGGCGTGAAAGCCCTGACCAATGATCTGACCGTTCTTTACCACCACGGCACCCACACAAGGATTGGGAGAGGTATACCCTTTTCCCCGGGCTGCAAGCGCCAAAGCCCTTGCCATATAGTCCGAATCAGTCATCCGTATCGACAGGGCCTTGCATACCGGAGTCGCCATCTTCGGCCCCATGCTCCTTATGAATCAGACTTTCAAGTTCCTGGATAAAATCCGTCACATCCGTAAACTCCCGGTACACGGAAGCAAACCGGACATAAGCCACATCATCCAGCTTCTTGAGGGCATTCATGATTTTTTCGCCCACCACTTTGGTAGACACTTCCCGTTCCCGGCTTTCCCGCAGGTCCAGTTCAATCTCATCTACAATCTGTTCGATCTGGTTGATGCTGATGGCCCGTTTTTCACAGGCTTTCTGAATGCCGCGCATCACTTTTTCCCTGTCAAACGCCTCCCGGCGGTTGTCTTTTTTAACGATCATGACAGGGACCTGCTCCACTCGTTCATAGGTCGTGAAGCGCCAGCCGCACGCCTGGCACTCTCTTCTGCGTCGGACCTCGAGCTCGATTTTGCCCGGCCGTGAATCCACCACTCTGGTATTCGGGTTATCACAATAGGGGCACTTCATATCAATCTCTTTTAATTATTCAGTCAAGCCGGATCAGTTCAACCCCAGCCTGGGCAAACATTTCCAGGGAAAGGGGGTCTTCGTATCCCGTCTTAAAGAACACTCTTTTAATCCCCGCGTTGATGATCATCTTGGCGCAGATGGAACAGGGCCGGGTGGTGCAGTACAGATCAGCACCGGCAACAGATATTCCGTGATAGGCCGCCTGGATGATCACATTCTGTTCCGCATGAACGCCCCGGCAAAGCTCGTGCTTTTCCCCGGAAGGCACCTTGCGCTGCTTCCGCAGGCAGCCGGTCTCGCTACAATGGGGGACCTGGGACGGCGCACCGTTATAGCCCGAGCATAAAATGCGTTTATCCTTGACCAGCACTGCCCCCACTTTTCGCCGAAGACAGGTAGACCGGGAGGACACAAGGTCTGTGATGGCCATAAAATATGCATTCCAGGAAGGACGGTCATCACCCGCAGCGCTTGCTGAATCCGGTGAAACAGGGGGCATCATCAACAGGCCGCGTCTCCATATAAAGGATACCGGGTGCATAGGTCTTTGACCTTGACGGCCACGTCCGGCACATTGGCCTCGTCATCCAGCACATCGCAAATAAATCCGGCGATAGCCCCTACAGCCGCTTCATCCATCCCCCGGGAAGTAACCAGCGGCACGCCGATACGGACACCCGAGGTAACAAAGGGGCTTCGTTTTTCATTGGGTACGGTATTTTTGTTCACCGTAATATTCGCCCTGCCCAGGCGATCTTCCGCATCTTTTCCAGTGATATCCAATCCGGAAAAATCCACCAGGACCATGTGGTTGTCCGTCCCATTGGAGACCAGTTTATACCCCCGTTCCATGAGGACGTCTGCCAGCACAGCGGCATTTTTAACCACCTGTTTCTGATACTCCGTGAACCCGGGCGACAACGCCTCTTTAAAGGCCACGGCTTTGGCTGTAATAACATGCATCAAAGGACCGCCCTGGATACCGGGAAAAATCTGGGAATTAATTTTCTTGCCCAGTTCAGCGCTGGAGAGGATCAGCCCCCCCCTGGGACCACGCAGGGTTTTATGGGTGGTGGAAGTAATAATATCTGCGTACCCCACCGGTGTGGGGTGTACACCGGCAGCGACAAGCCCTGCAATATGGGCCATATCCACCAGAAAAATTGCGCCGCAGGCCTTGGCAATTTCGGAAAAACCTTTAAAGTCAATGGTTCTGGGATAAGCCGACGCCCCTGCCACAATCATTTTAGGCTTATTGGCCCGGGCCAGGTCTTCCACCTGGTTCAAATCAATGGTCTCGGTTTCCGGATTTAAACCATAATGGGAAAAATTGAACAAACGCCCGGAAAAGCTCACCCCTGCGCCGTGGGTTAAATGACCGCCATGGGAGAGATCCATGGCCAGAATTCCGTCTCCGGGGGAGAGCACGGAAAGATAAGCCGCCATATTCGCCTGGGATCCGGAATGGGGCTGAACATTCGCAAATTCCACACCAAATAGTTTTTTTACCCGCTCAATGGCCAAATTTTCCGCCTGGTCCATGTATTGACACCCGCCATAATACCGTTTTGCCGGATATCCTTCAGCATATTTATTGGTCATGATGGAACCCTGGGCTTCCATGACTGCCCGGCTCACTGTATTTTCCGACGCGATGAGATTCAGCCCGTATTCCTGCCGACTATATTCACTATCAATAACTGAGGCAATCTCAGGATCACAAGATTTGATAAATTGTATATTTTCCATAATTCAATCGCGCGTTGGTGTTTGCCAACACGGCCCTTCTTATTTCTATTTCAAAATATGTCAGCCGGTATTCTCATCTCTACTTATCGATTTCACCCAATGTCATCCAACGAACGGATACGGTCCAGATGACGCCCCCCCTCAAAGGGGGTGGCAAGCCATTCCCTGACCAGTTCAAAGGCGAGAATATCACCGACCATACGACCACCCATGACCAGGATATTTGCATCATTATGCTGCCGGCTCAGCCGGGCGGAGAAAATATCCGAGCACAGCGCTGCGCGTACGCCTTTAAAGCGGTTGGCCTGCATAGACATGCCAATGCCGGTACCACACAAAAGGATACCCCGGTCGAATATACCGTTGGAAACCGCCCCGGCCACTTTTTTACCGAAATCAGGATAATTTACAGACGCAGTGCTGTGGGTGCCCACATCCTCAACTTCATAGCCAAGGCCGGTGAGCAGCTCCTTAATTTTTTCCTTTAGTTCAAACGCAGCATGGTCACTGCCGATGATGATTTGTTTACCCTTATCCATATCTACCCAGCCCTTATATTTATTATTTATGATTTCGATGCAATGAAATCATAAATATCCTGGACGGTTGACATTTTTTCAGCCTGATCATCCTCAATTTCAATTTCAAAAATTTCTTCCATTGACATAATAAGCTCAACGATGGTCAAGGAATCCGCACCAAGATCTTCGATCAAAGACGCCTGGGGAACCACATCCTCAACATCAATGCCGGGAATTTTTTCAGCAATAATTTTTCTTACTTTGGTTTCAATGGTCATGTCCTGACTGTTCCTTTCCTTGACGTGTCGTACGACCAAATTAATCGTCTGCATCCTTTTCAAGGATTACATTTCTGCCTTTGTATGCACCGCATTCAGGACATGCCGTATGGGGCAATTTAGGCTCCTGGCACTCGGGACACAGGGTTACCGTGGGAGCGCTGGTTTTATAATGGGTACGCCTTTTTCTGCCTCTTGCTTTGGAAATTTTCTGCTTGGGTACGGCCATGACTCTCTCCTAACTACATTATTTTATTTGGTTTTTATTTAATACCTGCCAAAATTTAAAACATATTTAATTACCCTATTTTTTATATGAAGTCAACCAAAGAATCCCGGCAAAAATTGCTGATTGCTTTAACCCCCGTAAATATGATAGATAAACCGTCGGTTTTATGCCTTTTTATACTTTTGGAGACCTTAATGGATACAATAATTACACGCTTTCCGCCCTCCCCCACCGGCTATCTGCATATCGGTGGTGCCAGGACGGCACTTTTCAACTGGCTGTGGGCCAGAAAAAACGCAGGGCGGTTTGTGCTACGTATAGAAGACACGGATGAAGCCCGTTCAACAAAAGCGTCTGTGGACGCCATCCTGGAATCCATGCAATGGCTGGGAATTGACTGGGATGACGGTCCCTATTTCCAGACCCGGCGTCATGATATTTACAGTGAACACATTGACCGTCTGGTTGAACAGGGCCATGCCTACTATTGCGACTGCACGCCCGAAGCGGTTGATGCCATGCGCGAAGAAGCCAAGGCCAAGGGGCTGAAGCCCATGTATAACGGCAAGTGCCGGAACCGCGGGCTTAAAAAAGGGGAAAACACCGTGGTGCGGTTAAAAACCCCGGACACCGGCGTCACCATTGTGGACGACATTGTCAAGGGCAGTACCGCGTTTCAGAATGCGGAAATTGATGACTTCATCATCCAGAGAAGTTCAGGTATGGCCATGTACAACCTTGCGGTGGTGGTGGATGACATGACCATGGGCATCAATACCATTATCCGGGGGGATGACCACCTGGTAAATACCCCTAAACAGATTCTGATTTACCAGGCATTGGGCGCGCCGTTGCCGGTGTTCGGCCATGTTCCCATGGTGCTGGGATCAGATAAGGCCCGGCTGAGTAAACGCCATGGCGCCATGTCCGTGGGTGAATATAAAAAGATGGGATTTCTGGCTGATGCACTGATCAATTATCTGGTGAGACTGGGATGGTCCCATGGCGACCAGGAATTTTTTGAACGCCAAGAGCTTATTGAAAAGTTCGACCTTGAACACCTTGGCCGGTCTGCCGGCATGTTTGACATGGACAAGCTGTATGCCCTGAACGCCAAACACATCCAGAAAAAGAAACCCATAGAATTGGGGGACGACCTTTTACCTCACCTGGCAGACCTTGGCATTGGCGCCCAGAATGATGCCTTTACCCAGGGGGTGATCGAAACGCTTCAACCCCGAAGCAAAACCCTTGTGGAAATGGCCCAGGGCGCGGCTTTTTATTATAAGGATGACATAGAATTTGAGGCGAAGGCAGCCAAAAAATTTCTGAAGCCCGAAACCCAGGATCTTTTAAACAAATGCGCCGATGCCTTTGACAGTCTTGGGGACGACTTCAGCCAGGCAGCCCAGGAAGAGGTCTTTAAACAGATCATGGAACAGACAGGGCTTGGATTTGGAAAAATTGCCCAACCCCTGCGGGTGGCGGTCACCGGCACAACGGTGAGCCCCGGCATATTTGAAATGTTTATCGCCCTTGGAAAAGAAAAAACCGTCCAGCGCATCAGAAAGGCGGCACAATTCTGTGCGGCCCAGGGCTGATAGAAACGAAGCGTGGTAGGATGGGCACGCTTTTTGTGCCCACCGGTTGTTCTTGAACCCATTTGATCTATTGTTCAGGTACAAAATTATACATAAAATGGTGGGCAACGCTGCGCTTTTGCCCACCCTACCTGATTACTCCTGGATTAAAGCCAGCAGTTCTTCGGCAGACATCTTCCCGCTTAAGTCGCTCCCCGTGAGAAGACTGTCCGCAAGTTTTCGTTTCCGGCGATGCATCTGCACAATTTTTTCTTCCACCGTTCCCCGGGTAATCAGGCGATAAATAGTCACAGGCCGGCGCTGACCAATACGATGGGCACGGTCCGAAGCCTGATCCTCCACCGCCGGATTCCACCATGGGTCCATGTGGATCACATAATCCGCTGCTGTAAGGTTCAACCCCACGCCCCCGGCTTTGAGACTGATCAAAAACACATCTCCCTGCCCGGATTGAAAGCCATGAATGGCCTTCTGCCGCTGGGCAGCCGGTGTACTGCCGTCCAGGTACTGGTATTTAATGCCGGCGTCATCCAGATATTTCCGGACAATGGTAAGATGCCCCACAAATTGACTGAAGACAAGCGCTTTATGTCCATTGGTGATCAGTTCATCCAGAACTTCAGAAAAAACCGCCAGTTTACTGCTGTCAATGGAAATTTCCTTGTTGACAAGTTCACTGTGGCAGCATGCCTGGCGCAGTTTTGTGATTTCCGCCAGTATTTTGATATGCTTTTGGCCGCCATGGCTCTCATCATCGCTTGTGAGTCGTTCCAGGGCCTGTTGACGCAGGGCTTCGTAAAATGCCATTTCTTCTTTGCTCAAATCGATATCCAGCACAATCTCTGTACGGGCGGGCAGTTCTTCCAGGACCTGGGCTTTGGTACGGCGCAGGATAAACGGCTGGAGCAGTCGCTTGAGATCTTTTCGTGCCTGGGCATCGCCTTGTTTTTCAATGGGAATGGCAAAGGTGTTGTTAAATTGCTCCAGGGTTCCTAAAAGTCCGGGATTGATAAACTGAAAAAGATTCCACAGCTCACCCAGGTGGTTTTCAATGGGCGTCCCGGTGAGAATCACCTTGAATACGGCCGTCAGCTCCATGACGGACCGGGATCTCTGGGTGGCGAAATTTTTGATTGCCTGGGCTTCATCCAGAACCACCATCTGCCAGGAGACAGCAGACAATAAGTCGGCCGTCTTTTTTTGCTGCATCAGGCCGTAACTGCATATCAACACATCAAAGCTGCCGGCATCGTCCAGACTTTTTTCCCGGTTCCTCCCGCCAAATAAAATCAGATTCAGACAAGGTGCAAAGCGGGCGGCTTCGGCAACCCAGCCGGCACAGACCGACGTGGGGGCAACCACCAGTGAAGGGCCTTGGGGGGCATGCTTGATGAGCATGGCCAGGGTCTGCATGGTTTTACCAATTCCCATATCATCGGCCAGACACGCGCCCACCCCCCAGTCTGACAGACAATTCAGCCAGTTGATCCCCTCTAGCTGATAATCACGCAACTCGGCATGCAGCGTGGAAGGCGCCGCCAGGAGTGGATCTGTCTGGGTTTGAAGCTTTGCAATGTGCGCTTTCCATGCCTTGTTGGAACGTAAGGTACCTACTTCCTGAAAAAAACCCTCCAGGGCCAGGGCGGCCAAGGGGTGAAACTTTACGCCTTTCCCATCTCTGACGGAGTATCTGTCAAGCGCCTGGAGCCTTTTTTGAAAAGCGCGTGTTAATTTAACGAATTGACCCGGCTTAATCTCCAGGAATCGGGTGCTGCTTTTTTCAAGATATTCCAAAAGCATTCCCATCTCCAGGGTCAGGTGTTCATCCACCAACACCTGACCGGTCATGGCAAACCAATCTTCTCCCCCTTTGATGTTGAGCCGGCAATTGGTGAACGAGACATCTCCCAGCAGTTCAAAGGATTTGCCTTCGGGCCACTCCAGCACAATTCCGTCCGCCGCTTCCTGTATCTCCAGTTCCTCCAGAAGCGCCAGGGACTCTTCCATCCCTGGAAAATGCCACTCCCCCTGATTCTCTTCTGCGGTGGCAAGGGTTGGACATCCATCAATCAACCGCGCTGCCAGCTCTTTTTCAATGTTCAGCTCCCTCGTGGTTTTCATCTGGATGCCATTCACCCGGGCAATGACATTTTTTCCTTTGCTGCCGGGGAAATAAGCCGGTCCCTCTTCACCCAGAGGACGGACAACCATGGAGAGTTTCAGCCCCTGTCCCAGGGGAGAGAGTTGAACATGGAGGGTTGAATCCGCTTTTGCCTCGGAAACAATGTCACTCCCTCCTTCTATATCCGAATGGATGGTGATATCCCCTGCCAGTGCATCCATGACCTGGACAATTTTATCTTTCGCAGATATCGGAAATGAAGCCTCTTTGCCGAGAATATCGGCAATGGCATGATATTTTGCGTCCAGCGATACTAATTTGATGCGAGTCGGGGTCTCCTCTACCACCACATGTTCCGCCTTAAAATGACGCCGGGGCCTGGGAGACAGAACAAAGGTAAATTGATCTTTTTCCTCTTTTGAAATTGTGAGTTCAGGCTTTCCATGGACCAGCTCCATCCGGGTGATGCCATCGCTTGAAAAGAGCAAGGGATGGCCAACGACATCAGGCATATACATGTCATCAAAAATATATTCCACCTTGGTGTACCACCCGTCTTTGTAACTGTTGGCATAGATATGGCCACAAATCTTTTTATCCTGTTCCGTCAGATAGGAAAATGTTCTTTTTTCACTGCACAGCCGTTTCAAGGCAACGGGGCGCCCTTTTGTCCAGACGCCTTTTGCATTTCTCTTCTGCTCCCTGGGGCTGATACTGCACTCACCGTTATTGTCGTAGTCAAGGAACCAGGCCATACGTTGATCGCTCTCTTGTTCCTGCTTTTTCCCCCGTGGTTTTGCCGGGGATGTTTCTGGGTTCAAAGCGAGCAGCGCATTTAAGGTCTGCTCCCAGATGTTGCTTTCACTGATCAGTCCAACCAGGACGGAAGGATTCTGCTTTTTACCGGTTTTGGGTCCCGGCCCGGATAGACTTTGGATAAGACCTTCAAGCTCTCCGGCAAACCAGGTATATTGCCTCTCTACTGCAAATTTATGAAGTTGTTTTATCTCTTCAAGTTTGTTTTTTGCCTCTGCCTTGTCCACCCAGTAGTAAGCAAACAAGGTGAAACAATCAATGGCCGGATGTGAGGGCGTACCCCATGAGCTAACCCAGACGTAGTGACGAAGAATACGATCCGCGCTTCTGGAATTGCCTTGCAGATAATCCAGAAGCCCACTTAACAAGCCCCATATTTTTTCAAAATCTACGCCCGCAGCCAGACACGCTCTGGCCCGGAGAAAGCTCTCATCACTGCCCTCTTTGATCAGGGCCAGAATATAAAAGAGCCCCATGAACCGGTTGAAAAAGACTTTCTTTTTCCCCTTTGTCCTTTTATTCAGAAGCGCCAATGCGTTGTCATACAATGAGATGGATTTTTCCGGCTTGCCTTTACAAAAAGCGATCCACCCCTGAAGACACAAACTGTTCTCAAGGTGTTCGCTTTTATTTCCATAATTTTTAAGCCAGGCGTCCAGACAATCCTGTTGACCGGTGAGCATCCATTTTTCCAATACCGCGGCCTCAAGTTCTGATTCACATTTTTCAGACCCCTGCATGACAAGCGATTCCAGGTAATCGGCATAGGCATCGTTCCGGTCCCAGCATTCTACTATCCTGAGATAAGACTCTTTTAAAAAACTTGTGTGGACATCCGGCGGCAAACGGCGGAACCAGTCCGGATCAAAGGGACGACAGCAGATATGTTCCCACACCATGAGAAGCGGCTCTCTGTCTAACACACGTTGGTCTTTAAATTTTTCATAAAGCTCAGCAGCCTGGGCCGTCTTTCCCTGATAAAAAAGAATCCGTATACCGGCCGTCAATTTCGCCATGGACAGAGGCTCTTCCTGTGCCAACCCCGCTTCCGTCAGATGAAGTGTATGTTGAAGGGTATTGATTAGGGTTGTGAACGTCTTCTCAGCAACAATGTGCCTGGTCAAAACCTCGATATAATCCCGGTTGATAAACAGAACACTGCGGGTTTTTCCATGCAATATATCTGTGCTGAGAAGGGCATCCAGCGGATTACGGAGTCGCTTGAACCTGGCGTTCTTTGCTCCGGAATCAAAGGATTTACCGTCTTCCGCTTTGATACCCAGAGCGACAAGACAGGCAATTAACTCGGTTTGAGTCAACTTGGCGTAGGAGATGGAAAGAATCTGCAGAATCTTTTTTTCGAGAACAGGCAAATTATGATATTTTTCCATAAAAGTCTGGCTTTCTAACGACATAGGGGTTTTTCCCTTCTAATTTTTTACACATCTTATGATTCAATTTTACTTATCGTGATAACTATATCACAGAGGGGCTCATGCCTTCTCATCTTATCTGTAATTTATCGGTCATTATCCACATATTTCTGCTGATAATACCATGAGTACTGACCTGAGCCAGTCAAGACGAAACATAAGAATTATTCACTTTGAAAATTTATATTGAACACCCTTCCTTCAGCGTTATTTTTTTACCCTGGCTGTAATCTCTGAGTGAAAAATAAATAGAGCTATGTTATTTGGGAGGAGAGTGAATAATAAAATTTTTTGGTTGATATTTCTAATTTAGGCTTGAATGATAGTGCAGTGAAAGTACAAGAATCGATAATTCAATTAAAGAAGAAATAATCAAGTTATTGAAGGCCCGTTCCTTAGTCAACTATGTGGCAAATTGAAAAAATTTTGCAAGCATTCTAAAGAGATAAGGAGAAAACTGAGTATGAATAACAGCGAAACCTCATTGAAAATTGGCGATTCGGTCAGGGTAAAACCGGATGTACTTGATCCTGATACCGAAGCATTCAGCCTTGAAGGATGGCAGGGGAGAATTCTTGACATCAGACCCCAGGAAGATGGGGCAACGATCATCGATATTGAGTGGGATAGTATCACGCTTCGAGAGATGCCGATATCATCCCTTGAAACCTGTGAGGAAGAGGGATTAGACTGGACTCAAATGGGATTGTATCCTCATAACGTGGAGGTGACAACAGCAAGAGATACTGAACAAGACGTGAAGTATGCCCAAAATGAGCTTAAGCTGGTTTTGGACCAAAGCTATAGCTGGTTAGGTGACGTAGGCAAACGGATTCAGCAGATTTTACGCGGAGTTGATCATGGAAACGAGATGGCGATGATGAAACGATGGGGAGCCTATCTTGAAGAGCATTTGACCTTCCCATTTGACGCTGAGGTTGATGAATGGCAGGAACGAGGACCATTGCGGTCAGGGGATCGGGTGAGCGTCAAAAAAATTTCGTTAATTGATGACTTGTATGGTGTTATTGCGACACTGCGGTTGGGTCGCAGAAAATATGAGTGTCCGCTCTGTGACTTAGCGGTAATTAACAAGCAATCAGCCAATGCTCAACTTATCCAGGATTATCGGGTGTGGTTTGCGAACCGCTGAGAAAATCCACTGAATTTCATTTTGAACAGGAACACATGGACAACATCGAACAAATCGAAAGACGACTGTGGGAAGCCGCCGACCAGCTGCGGGCAAACTCAAAACTGACCTCTACTGAATACGCCTTGCCCATATTGGGGCTGATTTTTTTGCGACATGCCTACAATCGTTATCTGATCGTTGAGAAAGAGATCAAGAAAAATCTGCCGTCCCGTGGCGGCAAAACACGTCCGCTTACCAAAGATGACTTCGTTCAAAGAAGCGCGTTGTATCTTCAGGAAGAGGCTCAGTTCAAGTATCTGCTTGAGCTGCCTTCAGGTGAGGACATTGCCCGGAGGATTATCCATGCGATGACACTTATTGAGTCCGACTATACGGGACTCCAGGATATCCTGCCCAGGGAATACCACATCTTTGATAACGAACTGCTGAGCAAGATGCTGCGGATCTTTGATGATGAGGCCCTGCGTAACGGCAATGGGGATCTCTTTGGCCGGATCTATGAGTACTTTCTCATGAAGTTTGCCATGGCCGGTGCCCAGGATTCCGGGGAGTTCTTTACGCCGATCTCTCTGGTTCAGACCATTGTGAATGTCATTGAGCCGGACCATGGAACCGTGCTGGACCCGGCCTGTGGCTCCGGCGGCATGTTCGTTCAGACGTCCCATTTCCTCAATCAGATCGGCAAGGCAACCCAGGAGGCCGTCACGTTTTATGGGCAGGAAAAGACCGCGCTGACCATTCGTCTTGCCAAAATGAACCTTGCCGTCCACGGTCTTGAAGGTCGGATTCTCGAAGGCAACACCTTTTACGAAGACAATCATGAGCTCAGGGAAAAGGCTGATTTTGTGATGGCCAATCCGCCGTTCAATGTAGATAAGGTGGACGCCGAAAAAATCAAGGCTGATCCCCGGCTGCCATTTGGGTTGCCCGGTGTGAATAAAAACAAAGAGGTCAGCAACGGCAATTACCTGTGGATATCCTACTTTTACAGCTATCTGAATGAGACGGGCCGGGCAGGCTTTGTCATGAGCTCCCAGGCGTCAAGCGCCGGTAACAAAGAGGCTGCCGTCCGGGAGAAGCTCATCAGAACCGGCCATATTGACGTCATGATCGGTATCCGGTCCAACTTCTTTTATACGCGGTCCGTACCCTGTGAGCTGTGGTTTTTCGATAAGTCCAAACCCGAGGCCATGACCGATAAGGTGCTTATGCTGGATGCCCGGAATGTCTATCGGAAGGTTACCCGGAAGATATATGACTTCACGCCGGAACAGTTGAAGAATCTCACGGCAATCATCTGGCTGTACCGTGGTCGGACAGACCGATTCCTGGGGCTCATCAAGGCGTATCTGGAGACCCTGGTCACTGAAAGTATGACAATCGAGGATGCGCTCAAACATTTTATCGATGGTCATGAACCGCTGCTGGCACAGCTCAAGGTCTTCCAGAAGGGTGTTCAGGACAGTGGGTTGACCGAATCAATCAATGAGACATCCGAGCGGGTCGCGCAGTACAAGGCCCATGGTGAGAACCTGGTGTCCGACATTAAGGCGTTCAAAGCCGAATACGCCGAGATACCCGGCACGAATGCCCGCCAACACCAGGCCCGTGAGGACTTTGGGTCGATCCGCGCACAACTGAAGGCATTGACCCGACAGATTGACCTTTTGTTTAAACAGACGGTACGGGGAGTTGACATCGCCGAAAAGGACCTGGACGCTAAGGCCGATGATGCGTGGGATCATCGCGGGGTCAACCGTCTCAGAAAGGAACTGGATCTCCTTCGGAAAGAGGCGATCGGGCAGTTGAAGAGACCGGGGTATTACTATCGGCAGATTGACTGGCTGCAATCCCGTTTCCCTGACGCCCGGCTTGTTGATGTTGAAGGTCTGGTAAAGCTGGTCGATCAGTCGGAACTTGAGGCCAATGACTGGAGTCTGACACCGGGGAGGTACGCTGGGGTTGCTCCGCCCGTTGAAGATGAAGATTTTAACTTTGAGGAGACCATTCGGGAGATCCATCTTGAGCTTGAGGGGTTGAACCAGGAGGCGAGTGAGTTAGCAGGAATTATTCAAAGCAACTTTGAGGGGCTTAGGATATGAGGCATGAAAAACGACCAATCAAAGCATTTGCGGTTGGTATATATGATGGCCCTCATGCGACACCTAAAGAAGCCAGTGAAGGTCCTATTTTTTTAGGCATAAAGAATGTGACCCCCGGAGGACGGCTTGATCTCGAAAATGTTAAGCATATTTCACCGGGAGACTTTCCTAAATGGACCAAACGAGTTCAGCCACAGGAAAATGACATTGTCTTCTCATACGAGGCAACTCTTCACCGATACGCTTTGATCCCGAACGGTTTTCTGGGATGTTTGGGACGTAGGATGGCGTTAGTGAGGCCGGACACTACGAAAGTCAATCCCAAGTATCTTCACTACTATTTCTTGTCATCCGAGTGGAGGGCAACCGTTGAATCTAATGTTATCGTTGGTGCAACCGTTGAGAGAGTTCCAATCAAAAGATTTCCCGACTTTGAGGTTTACATCCCTCCTCTCGACACCCAAAACAAGATAGCCTCCATCCTCTCCGCCTACGACGACCTCATCGAAAACAACAACCGCCGGATAGCCCTCCTTGAGGAATCCGCACGTCTCCTTTACCGTGAGTGGTTCGTGAGGTTGCGGTTCCCTGGGCATGAGAACACAAGGATTACCGATGGTGTGCCTGATGGGTGGGAGATTAAGCAATTGAAAGATGTTGCTGCATTGACAATGGGGCAGAGCCCGAAATCCGAGTACTATAATTCATCGGGCGAAGGGTTACCATTCCATCAAGGAGTAACCGACTTCGGGTTTCGTTTTGTTTCACATAAAAAATTTAGCACTGCCGGTAATCGTATCGCTGAACCTGGAGATATCCTTTGTAGTGTTCGAGCACCCGTCGGTAGGCTTAATCGAACTGTTGATAAAATCATACTTGGGCGTGGGTTGGCTTCAATACGAAGCAAGGCAGGGTATCAATCGCATCTTTATTACCAATTAAGGAACCATTTTTTTCAGGAGGATATCATTGGGGGAGGGGCCATATTCGCCTCTGTAACCAAAAAGCTCTTATCAGAACAGGGGTTACTTACACCACCTGAGAATATTATTAAGCAGTACGAAGATATATCCGCTCCAATTGATCAACAAATTTTAAATCTTACATTGCAAAACCAAAAGTTAAAAACCGCCCGTGACCTCCTGTTACCCAAACTCATAAACGGAGAAATCCCCGTATGACAGGAGCAATGACCGAAGACCGGCTCGTCCAGCAGACCACTGCCGAGTACTTTGAGACGGAACTGGGCTGGGACTCAGTGTATGCCTATCATGCTGAGGACTTCGGTCAGGACTCATTGCTGGGCCGCAACGATGACACCGAGGTGGTGCTGGTGCGTTATCTGCTGGCGGCCCTGAAGCGATATAACCCCGATTTACCCGACGTTGCCTATGACTCAGCCCTGACAACAATTACCGCTGCCGGCGTCAGCAAGTCGCCCCTCCAGGCGAACCGGGAGAAATACGGGCTGTTCAAAAGCGGCGTTCCCGTCAAGTTCAAGAACGATAAGGGTGTCATCGAGGAGCGGCATCTCAAGGTTTTTGACTTTGAAGATCCGCTGAACAATGATTTCCGGGTGGTCCGGGAACTGTGGATCAAAAAAGTGCCGTATCGGCGGCGTCCGGACATCATCGGGTTTGTCAACGGCATTCCCCTGTTGTTCATCGAACTCAAGAACGTCCACAAGGATATACGCCGGGCTTATAACGAGAACCTGAAGGACTACAAGGACACCATCCCCCATTTGTTTGATCACAATGCCTTTATCATGCTGTCCAACGGGGATCAGGCCAGGATGGGGTCGCTGTCGGCCAGGTACGGCCATTTTAAAGAGTGGAAACGATTGGATGAGGAAGCACCCGGGGTGGTTGACTTTGAGACCATGCTCAAGGGCGTGTGCGCCAGGTCGAATTTTATGGATCTCTTTGAAAACTTCATCCTGTTTGACCAGGGCGCCGGAACCCTTGCCAAGATCGTTGCCCGGAACCATCAGTATCTTGGGGTAAACCGGGCCATTCGATCCGTGGCGGATCGTGATACCCTTGGGGGACAGCTGGGGGTGTTCTGGCATACCCAGGGATCAGGCAAGTCCTATTCCATGGTGTTTTTCTCCCAAAAGGTACACCGTAAGCTGACCGGGAATTTTACCTTTCTGATTGTCACGGATCGTGAGGATCTGGACACCCAGCTCTACAAGACCTTTGCCGGATGCGGCATTGTCGATAACGATAAAGATCCCTGCCGGGCATCAAGTGGTGCCCACCTTCGGAAACTGTTCTCTTCGACCAAAGCGTATATCTTCACAATGATCCACAAATTCAACCAGGACGTTATGGGACCCGAAGATATCTACTCTGATCGGTCCGACATCATTGTCATCTCTGATGAGGCCCATCGTACCCAGTATGGCCGGCTCGCCCTGAATATGCGCAATGCCCTGCCCAACGCCCATTACATCGGGTTTACCGGGACCCCGCTGTTCAAGGATGATGAGATCACCAAAAAGATATTCGGGGGGTATGTATCGACCTATGACTTCCAGCGGGCCGTTGAGGATGATGCAACGGTTCCGCTCTTCTATGACAGCCGTGGGGAAAAACTCAAACTGTCCACCACGGACATCAATATGCAACTGGCTGAGAAACTGGAAGCCATCGAGCTTGATGCCGACCAGGAGGCCCTCCTGGAAAGGGATCTGTCCAGGGCCTATCATGTGATTACAGCGGCCGGGCGGCTTACGGCCATTGCCCGGGACTTTGTTACCCATTACGCAACCGCCTGGGAAACCGGTAAGGCCATGTTTGTCAGCATCGACAAGATCACCGCCGTACGGATGTATAAACTGGTTCAGTTTTTCTGGCAGGAGCATATTAAGAAAACCGAAGCTGACCTCGAAGCGGCCTGCGACGAACAGGAAACCATGGAGCTGCGGCGTAAAATTGAATGGCTTAAAGAAACCCGGATGGCGGTTGTCGTCAGTGAGGAACAGGGGGAGATCGAGAAGTTCGAACGGTGGGATCTGGATATTGTCCCGCACCGGACCCTCATGAAAGCCGGCTTTGAGACGCCCGATGGCAAGACCCTTGAAATGGACGCCGCATTCAAGCGGGAGGATCACCCGTTTCGTGTCGTCTTTGTCTGTGCCATGTGGCTGACGGGTTTCGATGTCCCAAGTCTGTCAACCCTTTATCTTGACAAACCCCTCAAGGCGCACACGCTGATGCAGGCCATCGCCCGGGCCAACCGGATTAACGAGGGTAAAAACAACGGCTTGATCGTTGACTATTGCGGTATCCTGAAGAATTTGCGGGAAGCACTGGCCACATTTGCCACCGGCGGCGGGGCGGGAACGGACGGCAGCCCGGAACCGCCGGTTAAACCCGATGAAGAACTGCTTGGGGAACTGGCCGAGGCCATTGATCATACCAGGACCTTTCTGAAGGAGCGAGGGTTTGCACTTGAGACGGTAACCGTGAACACAGGATTCGACAAAATCGCAGCCATAAAGGATGCCAAGGATGTGATCCATCAGAGTGAAGAGACCCGGAAGCGGTTCGAGATCCAGGCACGGATGGTTTTCAAGAAATTTAAGGCCTGTTTGAACATCAAAGCCGTTAACGACTTCAAGGCGCCTCACGACGCCATCAACATTATTTATAAGAAGCTGCAGGGAGATCGGGAGACCGCCGACATCAGCAGGATCATCCAGGAACTTCATAAGGTTGTGGACCAGGCCGTAGAAGTAAGGGAGGCCGGTGCGGGCGACGATGATTACCTTTATGATATAAGCAAGATTGACTTTGGGCTGTTGCAGGAAGAGTTTGCCAAAAAGAAACATAAAAACACAACGGTCTACTGCCTGAAGGAGGCCATCGAAAAGAAGCTGGCACGGATGCTGAAACGCAATCCCCTGCGGACCGACTTCAACAGGCGCTATCAGGAGATCATCAAGGAATACAACGCGGAGAAGAACCGGACTACCATTGAAAAGACCTTTGAGGAACTGATGACGTATTACCGGCACCTATCCGAGGAAGAGAAGCGGGCCGCGCGTGAAGGCCTCACCGAGGAGAAACTGGCGGTCTTTGATTTATTGTTGAAACCGCAGATATCCAAGGCGGATCGGGACAAGGTAAAGCAGATTGCCGGAGAACTCCTTGAGGGTCTGAAAGCCGAAAAGCTGAAGGTTGAGAACTGGCGGGAGAAAGAGGTAACCAAGGCCGCGGTTAAGACCTTTATTTACAACTACCTGTATGATGAGAACACAGGATTGCCCGATCCCTTCTACAGCATTGATGACGTTGAACAAAAGACCGGTGTCGTGTTTGATCACGTTTTTATGCAGTACCAGAATGATGTTCATAGTGTTTATGCGGCGTCTTGACTCCTGAGCCTTAGCAGGCAAATATGAATCAAGTCCTGCCCGGGTCAATTGCCCGGATAAATTCAAGGACAAGGGCATATGAGATACGCTCCTGCTCCAGTCTTAGATTTTGGGCGTATATATTCCGGCAAAGGGCATTATAGACGTTTGCTTCATCAGGTGTTAACAACGGCAGATCCCGCTGCGTCGGCGAGGGCTCATTCCCCCAGAAAGCGTTATGGGCCAGAAGTGTGTCTTCGTCCATGAGAAAGGAACGGGTTTGGGGCAGATAGTGTCGAATACGGTCCAGCATGGCAAAACCGTGGGTATCCAGATCCCCCCAGTACCAGACATGACGTCTGTTGATCCAGGGCACATGGGAAAGCACGGACAGCCCGTATCCAAGACCGATGATCATCACCCCATCAGGAAAAGGGGGAAAGGCAAGACCGGTGATTTCATTTTCCACCACAAAGACAGTATCCGGTTTTAAATTCAACTCCCGGAACTGATCTTCCGGGACTTCGAGATCGGTGAGCCCCATGACGGAAAGGGCGGGATCAAGGATTCGCAAACGAATCCGGGCAGGTTTGCAGCGAAAACCAAAGCGCTGTTCAAAGGCGTGTTTTCCTTTTACTCCCTGGTTAACGGCGTCGGGCGATAGCACGGCGGTCAGCAGCCGGGTTAAAATATCTTTGTGGGTTTCTATAAATTTGGTGTCTATCCCGGCAATTTCCAGCTGACGAAGATAAATTTGTGGCCTTGGGTGGACTTTCATCCAGGATACAACCGCCAGCAGTTTGTCCCATACCGATTCGTGGGCAAGGACCAGCATGGGCTTTTTCAACAAAGGGGCTTTAAGTTCCGGAAGCCTGGCCACAATTTTATGGAATAATGCTTCAAACCGGCGGGCCTGATCCTTTTTGCCAAGATAGGAAATAACATCTTCCAAGGCGTAAAACACCACAGCTTTGGGGATTTTATTTTTACCCAGAACCCGGTGGTTTATCGTCTGCCATTCAATGGAAAAGCCGGGCTTATTCTCCCCTGCCCCATGGCGAACCAGATGCGCCATCCACTCCCGGGCTGCCTCAAATTCGCAAGTCAGTTCACCGGCATTGGGCCGTTTCAACGGCATACGAAAGGGATCAAAAGGGTCGGCTTCCACAACCTTTACAAGAAACTGCCCCTTGTCCCACCTTTTTTCAAGGTTACGTTTTATATCTTTATTTCGGGTCCAGGGTTTCATGGTGTATTCCGTTCTTTGGATTGCCTGTATTCTTCCACACTCATATTGCGCAGCCTTGCCGTTTGTCCGTCCCGGCTGTAGACCAGACCTACGCTGGATACATAGGGCTCAATGATGTGAATCTTCTGTAACGGTGTGACAATGAGCAATTGCAAATTCAATTTTTTGAACAGTTCCAGGCTGAACCGGGTGGAGTCGTCCGATCCCCTGCCGAATGCTTCGTCAATGGCCACAAACCGGAAGGTCCGGGAGCGGACACTGTTCCATTCCAGGCCGAACTGGTAGGCCAGGCTTGCCGCCAGCACGGTATAGGCAAGTTTCTCCTTCTGGCCGCCTGATTTTCCGCCGGAATCGGCATAATGCTCATATTCGGTGTGGTCTTCGCACCAGCGTTCCGAAGCGGCGAATACAAACCAGTTGCGGACATCAGTGACCTTTTTCGTCCATCTGCGATCCAGGTCGATTGTGCCTTCCCGTCCCCTGAATCGCTGGATCAGTGTCCGCACCTGTAAAAATTTGCCCTCGGAGTAATGATCTTCATCAGATCCTGTTAACGCCCCTTCGGTGCAGGCTTTAAGCTGCTGCAGAAAGTCCCGGATCTCCATATCCGCATTGAGCTGGGCCTCAAGCAGGATATACCGTCCCGGGTTATACTTGATATCGGACAAAGAGTGGTTGATCCGGTCAATCCGTTCTTTGATGGTTTCCCGCTCCCTGGCAAGCTGTGACTGGAAATTGGCCACCTCCCGGATGGTGTTCTCATTGAGCAAGGCCTTGAACCGGGACTCAAACCGGGGCAGATTGTCGCTCTGAAGCTGGTCCAGCATGGACTTATATTCCGGTCCCGAGGCCACAGCATCGTCGATCTCCATGGTTTCCGACCGAAAATCCCGGCGAAACCCGTTCATATTTTTGATGATTCTTTCTTCCAGCCTGCGGATCCGTTTATCCAGATTATTAATCTGTCCCTGAATGATATCCCTCAATTCCTTTTCCCGGTTGGCACAGGATTCAACCGTGAGAACATGGGTGCCAAACTGCTTCCGGCGCATGTCTTCCAGCTCTTTGAACAGAAATTGACTCTTTTCAGGGTCCATGTCCGGAGCAGGTTTCATGTCTGATTCACAGAGTTTTTTACCGGCATGGGCCTGGTCCTGTTTTTCCAGATTTCTCGCCAGCTCATCCCGGATACCTCTTTGTTGAATTTCTGTCTCTTTGATCCTTTTTTCCAAGTCTTTGAGTTGACGGTTCAATGTGGAAAGGATATTGGAGGCGGCTTCCAGCTCTTTTTGTTCCTGGGCCAGCCGGGAAATGTTCAAGGCAACAGACTGCCAGTCCAGATCGGAAAACGCTCTATATTCACCCAGTCGATCCAGGTTGGATAACTGTGCTCTCACATTGCTCTGACGGGAATCAAGGGATGCAATTTTATCTGCAGCCGTCTGCATCTGTTTTTCCAGGGAACGGGCCTGGTGTTTCAACGCCCGGATCTTGGCCTCGTTGGTCCAGCCCAGGATATACTGGGAGCGGTCGTTGATACGTTTTCGATCATTTTTTTCATGACGGATGCCTCCTGTTTTGATCTGGCCGGCACGGGTAACGGCCATGAGCTCTTTGCGAAACCGCTGCATCTCATCACAACAGACATAGTTAAACCGCCGGACAAGCTCGCGCTCCACCCATAAATAGAAATCAGATTTGCTTTGCAGTTCCAGTTTGTTTACCAGGGATTCGGGCGGAAGATGAATTGACGTATCTTTGATATCTGTTTTAACCAGGTAATAGACGAGCCTGCCATTAAGTGAGGTCGCGTCCACCCATGCGGCCACATTCGGGTAAAGGGCATCTGTTACCAGCAAAGAGAGCCCAAAATTATGAAGCAGTCTTTCCACGGCCCCTTCCCAGTCGCTTTGATCATCCCGGACCCGGATCAGCTCCCCGGCAAAGGGCAGCTGTCTCTCATCCACGCCCAGATGGGTGCAAAGACGGTTCCTGATTTCAATCTGCCGGACATGGATATTACTCTTTCTGCCGGAAAGGGATTCAAGCTCTTTTTCAAGTTCCTGGTAGGCGGATTTCAGATCCCTGAATTCAACCTCGGTATCGGTACGCTCGTTTCTTAAGTCGGCTGCTTCCTGTTTCAGCTTTTTTCGACGCGCCTTGATCTTTTGGGCATTGTCGTGGAAATCATCCCGGGTTTCGACCACTGCCAGGTCAAGATCCCGGGCCAGCTCCCCATATCTTTGGGCTTTGCCTTGCCTGTTCTGTTTTTCCTGAGCCAGGCGGTCCAGATCCGCCCTGATCCGCTCCAGCCGGTCTCCCCCATTTTCGCTAATGGCCTGTTTCAGCCCGTCCCGATCACCTAAAAGCCCACTATGGTCCAAGTCCAGGGCATGGATTTTATTTTCCAACCGCTCCTGCTCATCTGCCAGATTTTTCAACCGCTTCCGGAACAAGGTCCATTTATGGGTGGCAAAAAAGGGGGTCAACGCATTTCGGCAGTCGCGCAGCAGCCCCTGCTGGTCCAGCACCTCCTGATGGGTTTGACAGTCCTTGACCAGAGGCACAAGTCGTTCAATCTGATGTTTAGCCTTTAATACCGCCTCATGGGCCCGGTTCAGATCGTCAAAATGGTGGATCAGGGCATCAATGCGCGGCCCTGTATCAAAGGGTTCCAGCATATGCTGCCGGACAAAATCGTTGAGATTGCCCACGGATTTCATGGAAACGGTCTGGTGAAACAGGGCCAGGGCCTGCTCATTTTCAATACCGAACCTGCGCCTGAAAGCGGCCCCATATTTGGGAAAGGCGTCAAAAACCGTTACTTTATCCTGTTTTTTCAGCCGTTTTTTCAACAGACCGATATCTGTACCGAATTCACTAAAATCTTTTGTGATGGACAGTTTGCTGTCCGCCACAACATAAAACCGATCGGGCTGCCCTTTAATCTCCTTTGTCCAGAACACCTGGGCCAGGGTGACTTCCTGGGTAAAACCCTGGTTTTTAAATACCCCTAAAATCACAGAAAAACTGTTGTGCTCCCTCAAGGCCACGGATTTTGAGGCATGCCCCATGTCGCTGCGCTCGGACTTGTAATACCCCTGGACGTATGAACGCAGGCTGCGCTCTCTTGTATCTGCGCCGGCAGCCTTGTTGTAGGCGATGCGCTGGGCCGGGACCAGCAACGTGGTCACCGCATCCACCAGGGTGGATTTTCCCGAGCCGATGTCCCCTGTGAGCAGGCCGTTTCTGCTGTTAAGGTCCAGGCGCCAGACCTCTTTGTGAAAGGTGCCCCAGTTGTAAACCTCCAGAGCGTCAAGGCGGAAACCGGCAAGGGCATCGCTTTGGACAAACTCCAGCATTCCCTGTTCCATATTATCCGGTTTCACTTAATCCTCATTTTCGTTTTCATTTTTCTTCTGATATTCCTTCAACCGCTCATCAAATTCATGGAGCCACTGGGCATCCACAAAGGCTTTTATGATTCGGATCACCTCAATTTTGTCCCTGTGTCCTTTAAGCCGGCGGATAAACCCAAGTTCTGCTATTTTATTTAAATGGCTTTCGATGCGGTCCAAAAATTTGGCCTCATTGCTGCCCGAAGCAAAAAAGATCCGGACCATGTCTGCAATCTCGTCCACGGAAAGAATCAACCTTGGATCTTGTCCTGCGGCATCATTTTCCGCAAGTTTTTTGCGCAACAGCGCAATGATCAGGCTTACCGGGTAAGAGAGTTTTCTGCGGCCCACAATCCGGGGCAAAGGCTCTTGTCCTTCAACCGGTTCCATAGTTTTAAGCCAGGCATACCCTTCGGATTCGTCCAGTACCAGTTCAAGGCCCAGCACCCGCACATACTCGCGAACGGCAATCTGCCCCTCTTCCAGATCCTGCCACAGGGACGGGTCCTTTTCCCGGAACACCACCCCCTTCATCAGGGCAATGAGCGGCTTGCTGATATTTACAGGATAAAAATCAGGGGTTTCCATATTGTTTACCGGTTAAAAATAACTTTACAAAATTCGGCCCGCCGGGGCGTACCTGAAGTATCGGTCCAGAAGGCCTGCTGGATGTCGCTGTCGTCGAAGACGGCTTTTTCATCCTCTCCGGCAATGCTCAGATAGGCCACAAGTTCGGCCAGACCTTTTTCCAGGGGATGGTTATCAAGGATCTCCCCTAAGCTGATCTGATCCTTTGCCTGGAGAAGGGCCCGGATACGTCGTTTCAACTTGAGCCGGTCCACAAACACCCCGGAATGGAGGATGTCCGAAGGAATATCCGATCCATCCCCAAGGGCAACGGTCTCCCGGATCACAGGTTTGATGGGAAAGGTATACATGGGGCGCTCCATGGGCAGGGAGACCCCGGGCGCGGCGTCATCAATGCTGATGAAATCATTTCCCGGCGGATCATCCTTCACCTGAACGCTTCGGGTCTCAATGGACTGGATCACCTGCATGATCCGCTTGTTTTCCAGAAACGCCTGGTCATCCAGATACCGCCGAAGCTGTCCGGACAGCTTGGCCACGGTGCGCTGGGTATGTTCTCCGGCAAAAAGCCAGTCGTAATGAATCCGTTTCAGACGCGGGTCGGGAGACAGGGATCGGACAGCGTCAAGCTCAAACACCCGGAAGAGCAGATCCGTGAGCTCCTCCTGCCTGGCCGGAGACATGAGTAGGTCCCAGAAGGAGGTAAAGCTTTTGCCCTGGTCTGATTCGGCGATCATGTCCCGTTCCCCGAAAAAATCCTCCAGCAACTCACCTTTACTGCCCTCCCACAGGGTGATCCGTTCCCGTATTTTCTGATCCAGATCCCGGAAATTGTACTCCACCTCCCTGAAATCACTGAGCAGTTCCCGGGCGGTTTTATTGACTTGAAGAAACCGGTCCTTAAGCGCCGTGTCGTCCAGCATATCTAAATGACCCTGCCGGGCCAGTTCAAGCTTGGCCTCAATATCGGCCTTTTGTTTTTCAAGGCTTTTAATTCTTTGGGCCGCATCCGCCTGGGTTCCCCTGACCATCTGCTCCAGCAGTTCAAAAATAGTCATAAGCCGGGATTCGGTCCCGATAAAGGCCCTGGAAACAAGGCTCTCAAGCCAGGTCACCGCCTTTTCCACCCAAGGCATAAGATCATAGTGGACCTCATCCGAATCCTGGGGATAAAATTTTCTAAGCCACCCTTTCTCATCAGCGGCCCAGTCATCCAGATAGGTTTCGGCATTTTTGGGAAAGGCATCCTGTCCCTGGGTTTCCCTCAGGACAAATAGATAGTCCTCCAGGGCTGAAGCCAAATCTGCCCGGCTCATGCTCCGGTGGTTTGGCAGGATAAAGGCCCTGTGAAGAAAAGAGACAATCAGCGGGGCATGATCGGCGGCCAGCAGCTTCCATGCCGGGTGGTTCTTTCTTAACGCCTTGAGGGTGTGGTAATCAAATGCCATTTACAAAATTTCTTCTTCCAAAACGCTATGTACCAAAAATCATACCGCAATATCCCACAAAATCGGCGTTGGGGTCTAACGGATCAAAACTTGAGGCGTAGTCAAGGCAGACGCCTTTGACTGCGCCCATTTTCTTTGCGGCAGCGACAGCCGCACAGGCCGCCCCGGAACAGCACATGTTATGGCGGGACAATCCCTGATGAATAATCTGCTTTTCATCCATGGCTGTTAATGCGTTAATGGCAGCCGCGTCATTTTCCTTTGCCACCCAGTCAAATGCAGCCCTGCCTGACCCAGCCGGTTCAAATCCGAATCGCGGCCCGTAATGGGTCATGTCGGTGGAACCCACCACCGCCAGGGAGCGGTTCAACTCTTCTGCCGCCACAACTGCGGCCACTCCCAACGCCTGCGCCGCATCCGAAGGCGGTACGGCGCACACCACAATCCGGGCTTTGGGGAAAAAATATTTTATAAAAGGATATTGCAGTTCCAGGGTATTTTCTTCGGGGAAGCGCCTGGGCGTCAACTGTTTTATGTCAACACCTGCGCCTGTGCCCTGCTGAACCAGGGCATCTGTAAGTGCCCGGTCAATCTCAATGCTCCCTAAAGGGGTCTCTACAGCAGTGCCGTCTAAAACAAAGGCCGGGGAATCGGCATGCATGTGAACCCCGAAAAGAACGATGGTATCCACGAGCCGATTGCCATGGGTCAATGCGGCAAATACCCGGCAGGCCAATTTCCCGGAGTAAATCCATCCTGCATGTGGAACAATGCCCGCCACTGGGTTATCCGGGATTTTTGTATCGTCTTCTGTCCTAAAATCATCGGTAAACTGTTTAATAGCAGACCGGCACTGGTCAGCTGAGCCCGGATACCAGGATCCGGCAAATGCTATTTTCTTTACAGCCATAATTTATCTCCCAATTTTAATTTTCTGGTCGAGAAGTCTCCTTCCGAATCTTTGATTCGGAAGGAGACTTCTCGACCCATTGGCTGATAATTGTTTGATTTTTGCATATCAGTGATACCTCCCGCAAATTGACCTGCTTGTATTTTTTCATTGGATTTTTGATATAATTGCCTTTGATATCTACAATATAGCATGACGATGAGCCTGTGAATCCGGAGATAAAACCGACTTTCCCTTTGTACTGCACCGTATCCCAGCGACTGAAACCTTTCAGGGTAAATACATTCTTGTTATTCCGCTTCTGGGTTCGATTCGGTGTTTTCCTGCCTTTTCTTGCGGTTGCTTCATGCAGGCTTCTTTTCCGTGACTGCACATGTTTTGTCTGTATATACCGGTCCAAAGGATCTGCCTGTTTATCTGCAATAACAACCGCATCATTGACGTGGGATTTTTGGATTCCCGCCTTATTTCGATAGTGAGCAGTGATATACCCGAATGTCATCCGTAACGGCACGATCCGGGACAATTCCGCTTGCAGATAGTTTTTACCTTGTTGAACATGCGCGGCTGAAATGTAAAAAGTGCTTTCCTGCCTGGGAAGTTTCAGACCGTCTTTATGGTGCCTTTCATGGCAACCTTCACATAATGTCATCAGGTTCGACAACTTGTCCGTGCCGCCGTTGGCTTTTGGCTTTATATGATGGCATTGCAGTCTTGATTCTGCGCCGCAGACACGGCATTTAAATTTGTCACGCACCAGACATGCCTGCTTGAAATTCTTGTGATACAATAACTCTCCATGCTGATATTGCCTGCCTG
Organism: Desulfobacter latus; assembly: GCF_013389365.1. Taxonomy (GTDB): domain Bacteria; phylum Desulfobacterota; class Desulfobacteria; order Desulfobacterales; family Desulfobacteraceae; genus Desulfobacter; species Desulfobacter latus. The sequence continues at coordinate 21,473 of NZ_JACADJ010000025.1, read as the reverse complement.
AAATATCGGGATTCTCCATTGCCTGAAAATCAAAACAGGCATCCTCAAGGATAATCCGGGAAACCGGTAACGGAATTTGCTTTACCGCCCGGATTATCGCCTCTTTCTTTGCCTTGATTGACGGGGGGATTTTGAATACTTTCTTTGGGATTCCCGCATATTTTTGATGAATACCCTTTACTTTTCTCAGACAGACCCGGCAGATCACCTGGGATGCCGGCGCATTACCGCCACAGACTTTGCATATGGGAATGGACGACTTTCTGTTCAGGAATCTTGACTTTCGATATCGAGTCTTCCGGTTCCTCCGGGATCTCCGGTATTGCCTTCGAGTGTCTAACTTTAATTTGATATCCGATCTCAGAGTGATTTCTTGTTGAAACAGAGACTTCCCCTTAGATACCGCAGAGATACCGACTTGAATCCCCCCGTCATCTATGCCGACAGTAACCGGCTGTACATGCTCTGTCGTCTCATAAAGCAGTTGAATGGCAAACGGTGTTCTCTGAATCACTTTTGCCTCTCCCTGCTTCAGCAAAATTCTTGCATTTGCCGGATTTGTCGGCATCAGCCATTTGCCGGATTGTGATCTGACATACACTTTCATAAAAAACCTTTCGGTTATGCACACCCTCCGAAGAGGGGTAAGGTTCACTTCGCCAATGTTCAGCAGGCTTTATAATGCGGTTGACCGCCCCTACCTCACAGGGCTTTTACAGGGCCGCGACAGGGCAACGGACTAGTGAATACATCCGAGGGTGTCTATTTCCTGCCGAACGTAGTCCCCAATAAAGAGACTCAGGCTAGTCAACTTGGGCTTTTACAAGCCCCTTCTGAATCTTTGATTCAGGAGGGGTAGTTGACCCTTAGTGCGCAACCAAAAGAGCCAGGGTTCAATGCCCTCCCCGGTCTTGGCGGACAGCTCAAACACCGGCATACCCGGATGGACCTTGTCCATATTTTCCACCGCCAGGGCCGCATCAAAATCCAAGTAAGGCAACAGATCTATTTTATTTAAAATAGCAGCATCCGCCACCTGGAACATGAGCGGATATTTTAAAGGCTTGTCCTCGCCTTCAGTGACACTTAACACCACGGCCCTTGCATCCTCGCCAATATCAAATTCCGCAGGGCAAACCAGATTACCGATGTTTTCCACGATAAGCAGGTCAAGGTCATCGCACCCCAGAGCCCTGGCCGATGATTCAATCAGATGGGCTGCCAGATGACAGTCTCCGCCGAACTGGTCCGTGTTGATCTGGGTCACCTTGGCCCCTGTTACGGAAAGCCGGTCCGCATCATTGGTGGTGCAGATATCGCCGACAATCACCCCCACCCGGATATCGGGCATCAGATTTTCCAGGGTCCGGCACAGGACCTCGGTCTTGCCGGATCCCGGCGATGACATCATGTTCAGGACAAACACCTGTTTTTCTTTAAAAAAGGCCCTGTTTCGATCCGCATCGGATTCGTTTTTTGCCAATACCCGTTTTTGTATATTTACTTCCATATTCCTCTTTTATATGAAAACGTTTAACCACGGAAATCACTGAAGACACTGAAAATAAAATTCTGTGATTTCTGTGTGTTCTGTGGTTAAAATGTTTTTCAGTTATCTGCCAGTTCGATGGATGTGATCTCAATCTCCCGTCCCGAAATCATGGTCACCTGCCCGTTGTTGCATGCAGGGCACCCAAAGGCCGGGATCTCGGTCTGCCATTCATGGTTGCAACGTTCGCAGCGCAGGCACACCGGCACCTCGTCGATGATCAGTTCAGCGCCTTCAAGGGGGGTGTCCTTGGTCATTACCTCCAGGCAGAAGGAAAGACTGTGTTCCACCACGGCAGCCAGTTTGCCGATCCGTAAATTCAGTTTTTCCACCCTGGGGTTTTCAATGTCATCGGGGATGGCATCCAGGGCGATGGTTACCATCTGTTGGGCAATACCCATCTCATGCATGCTTATTATTCCTGCCTAGCCTTAAAAAATTGCTCTCTAAATTCAGGAAATCGATCCTCTTGTATTGCATGACGCATTTTAGCCATAAGGTCAAGATAATAATAGAGATTATGAATGGTGTTCAGACGATAGGACAACAGTTCCCGGGATTTATACAGATGGCGCAGATAGGCCCGGGAGTAATTGCGGCAGGTGTAGCAGCCACAGGTTTCATCAATGGGGCGCTCGTCTGTCTTGTATTTGGCATTGGGAATATTAACGGTACCGGTATGGGTAAAAAGCTGGCCGTTTCTGGCATTTCTGGAGGGCATCACACAGTCAAACATGTCGCAGCCCATGCCCACCAGGGTCACCAGATTTTCAGGCGTACCCACCCCCATAATGTACCGTGGTTTTTGTGACGGCAAAAGCGGCAGGGTGTGGTCCGCCATCTCATACATCACGTCGGTAGGCTCTCCCACGGAAAGACCGCCAATGGCAAATCCGGGAAAATCAATGGCGGTGATCTGTTCTGCGGATAAAGCGCGCAATTCTTTAACCATACCGCCCTGGACAATACCGAACAGGTTATTGACCGCACCGTTTTCCTGCCAGAAATCAAAGCCTCTTTTGGCCCAGGCCGTGGTCTTATTCAAGGCGTCAGCCACCTGCTGGTCCGTGGCCGGATACCCCTGGCACCAGTCCAGGGACATCATGATATCCGAGCCCAGAATCATCTGGATCTCAACGGCCCGCTCCGGGGAAAAAAAGTGCCGGGAGCCGTCAATATGAGATTGAAAATGCACCCCTTCATCGGTGAACCTGGCCAGTTTTGCCAAAGAGAAAAACTGGAACCCCCCGGAATCGGTGAGCATGGGCTTTTCCCAGGCCGTAAAGGTGTGAAGCCCTTTCATGGTTTTAATGACGTCGACGCCCGGCCGCAAATATAAATGGTAGGTATTGCCAAGAATAATCTGGGCCCCGCAATGTGCCAGATCCTCCTTTGACACGGCTTTCACCGATCCCAGCGTACCCACGGGCATAAAAATAGGGGTGTCAACAATACCGTGATCCGTGGTGATCCGCCCCAACCGGGAGCGATCCCGGGCGTCATCTTTTTTACGATTATCTTTTATCAGGTCAAATGTAAGCATCTTTGATTCTCACTCTATAAACATGGCATCGCCATAACTGAAAAACCGGTATTTCTCAGCCACGGCCACCTTGTAGGCATTTAAAATCCGTTCCCGGTCATAAAAGGCCGAAATCAGCATAAGCAGCGTGGATTCAGGCAAGTGGAAATTGGTGAGCATGGCATCCACGCATTTGAACCGGTAGCCTGGATAGATAAACAGATCACAGCGGCCCTGACCGGCCGACATCCGCCCCCCAGGGTCGGTACAAAACTCCAGGGTGCGCACCGCAGTGGTGCCCACGGCAACAACCCTGCGCCCGGCCCCACGGGCCTGGTTAATCGTTTCAGCCGTCTGTTCATCTACAATAAAATATTCCGAGTGAATCTGATGATCCCGGATATCCTTAACCCGCACCGGGACAAAGGTGCCATACCCCACATGCAGGGTGATTTGGACCACCTCCACACCCTTGTCGGAAAGCGTTGCAAGCAAATCGTTTGTAAAATGAAGCCCGGCCGTGGGTGCAGCCACGGCCCCTTCGGCGTTTGCATAAACTGTCTGGTAATCGTGCCGGTCATTCTGCTCATCCATTTGCGCCGGTGTGCCGCTCCCCTGCCCCGGATTCTGATCCCGTTTTATATAGGGCGGCAAGGGCATTTTACCTGCTTTTTTTAACCGGGATAAAAAATCAGTGCCCCCGTCAAAACAGACCACAGAGATCCGGTCCCGGTGTTCAATCACAGTGGCCTTGATACCCTCGCCCAGATCAAGCACCGTGCCCGCTCCCGGTCTGCGTGAGGCCCGGATCAGGCAATCACACTGAAACCCTCCGGTATCGGCCAGGTGTTTCATGCCGGCCGCATAGTCAATAATGAGGACCTCTACCCGTCCCCCCGTGGATTTATGCCCCAAAAGCCTTGCCGGCACGACCCGGGTATCATTGACCACCAGCAGATCACCGGGGCGCAGCAGATCAGCGATATCAAGAAACCTGCGATGGCTGATGCCATGGCGCCTGCGGTCCAGGTGCATGAGCCGGGACAGACTTCTGTGTTCACAGGGTGTCTGGGCAATCAAGGATTCGGGCAAATGATAGTGGTAATCCTCCAGATTGTACATCAACCGGCCCCCATGGCAAGGTATACGACCGCCAGACCCGCAAGCATCATAAAGAAGCCGAATCGCCTTAAGCTGCCTTCGGGCATTTGCTGAATCAGCATTACCATCTGCTGCATTTTATGCGGCGCGATGAAATAGGGCAACCCTTCCACAATCATGACCATGCCCATCACACAGAAAAAAAACTTCATTGAAATGATTTCCTTCTATTCTATTTAGGAGATATTCTTGATAATTAAAAACATCAAGGTTATAAAGGAAGGCTGTTAAGAACTCAACCCCCGGGTGTGATGCCGTCATGCGCCGGGCACCCAAAGGAACCAAATATCACATGGCATTTGAACCCGTTATCGGACTAGAGGTCCACGCCCAGCTTAAAACCAAGACTAAAATTTTCTGCAGCTGCTCAACCGCCTTCGGCAAGTCCCCCAACGCCAATACCTGCCCGGTATGCACCGGTATGCCGGGGGTTTTACCGGTACTGAATAAACAAGCCGTCACCTTTGCGATCAAAGCCGGTCTTGCCACCAACTGCACCATCAACCGGGAAAGCCGGTTTGACAGAAAAAATTATTTTTACCCGGATCTTCCCAAGGGGTACCAGATCTCCCAGTTTGCCATGCCCATTGCCGAACACGGCTTTCTGGATATTGAAGCAGATGGAACGGAAAAACGCATCGGCATCACCCGCATTCACATGGAAGAAGATGCCGGAAAGCTGATCCACGATCCCCTGCGCGGGAAAAGCATGGTAGACCTGAACAGAACAGGGGTACCCCTTATCGAAATTGTCAGTGAACCCGACCTTCGCACGGCATCCCAGGCCGGTGCATACCTGAGAAAACTGCACGCCATTTTAAAATACATTGATGTCTGCGACGGCAACATGGAACAAGGCTCATTCAGATGTGACGCCAATGTTTCCCTGCGGCCCGTGGGGCAGGAAAAATTCGGCACCCGCACCGAGCTTAAAAATCTGAACTCCTTTAAAAATGTGGAAAAAGCTATCCTGTATGAAATCCAGCGCCAGACCTATGTATTGGAAGAGGGCGGAGAGGTTATCCAGGAGACCCGCCTGTGGGATCCGACCAAAAACCGCAGCGCATCCATGCGGGGCAAGGAAGAGGCCCACGATTACAGATATTTCCCTGATCCCGACCTTGTACCGCTGATTGTGGACGATGCCTGGATCCAGGACGTTCGTGCCGGCATGCCGGAACTGCCTGAGGAAAAAAAGCAACGGTTTATCACGGCATACAATCTGTCTGAGTATGATGCCGCTGTGTTAACCGCGGACCTGGACATGGCCAATTTTTTTGAACAGACCATTACGCCGCTGAAAAACATCAAGCAGGCCGCCAACTGGATCATGACCACCCTCATGGGCATGCTTAACGCCAAGGCCATTGAAATCAGCGAGTCACCTGTTTCTGCTCATGAATTTTCAAAGCTCCTTGGACTTCTGGAATCCTCCCGAATTAATGCCAATGCCGCCAAAACCGTTTTTGAACAAATGATTGAAACCGGCCAAGATCCTGAATCCATCGTCAAGGAGAAAGGCCTTGAACAGGTATCGGATCAAGGCGAACTTGAAGGCATGGTGGATGAAATCATCCAGGAAAACCCAGACGAAGTTCAAGCATACAGGGACGGAAAAACCAAGCTGTTCAGCTTTTTCATGGGTCAGGTCATGAAAAAAACCCGGGGCAAGGCAGACCCCAAAGTGGTCACGCCCATGCTTAAATCAAAACTGTAACGGAAAAAATAAATGAATAAACCACATACCGTTATTAAAGTGATTTTGTCCGTCTTCATCCTCGGCGGATTGATCTTTTCATGTACGGCTGTTGCCGCTACGCCTGAAACCCTTGCCGTGCTTTCCTTTAACATCAATGCCGATAAAAATCTGGACTACATTAAAAAAGGGATCTCAACCATGCTCTATTCCAGGCTCACCTGGCCTGAAAAAGTCGTTGTTGTGCCGCCCAGAAAAATGGCCTCCCTTCAGGCTGGGTTAAAAGAATTTTCCGGTAATAAACTGGTCCATAAAACGGCCGAAAAAACCGGATCCAGGTATGTGCTTCACGGCACCATCACCAGCCTTGCAGGTGCCTTCAGCATTGATGCCAAAGTATTTGACACCGCTGAAAAAAAGTATATGGCTTTTTTTGAACAATCCAAGAACAGTGACGACCTGATAAAAAAGGTGGACCGCATTGCCGCTGCCATAAACCATAAAGTATTCAACCGTACCACCGTCACCTGGGAAGAGATGGAACAGGAAAAGCAGAAAAAACGCAATGCGTTAAAAAATCAGAACCCGGAAAACCTCATGCAGATGCCGACCGGATGGCAACCCGAAGAAAAAATCGGCTGGAAAGTCTGGAAATACCTGTTCTAAAATTAACCACGGAAGACACGGAAAGGCACGGAAATGAGATTGAGCGCTTTGCGCGCTAACTTTCATTGCTTTCCGTGTTTTCCGTGGTTCACAAAGACGAGTCTCTGTACCATTTTAGCGTGTTCCTCAGAAGAGTCTGTACCATTTTACGACAGCACTAAAAATAGTCCTTGATCGAAAACAAAATTCAGATTATTTTCAATGCAAATAAAAAAATAGGATATTGCCTGGGCAAAATTTTTACACACTGCCTTTAATTGGGGTTTGGTCATAACATCGGCCACAGCGTAGGTTGGGTTGAACGAAGTGAAACCCAACAACTTATTGGCGTTGGGTTTCGTTCCTCAACCCAACCTACCGGAAATCCGTATGGCCTAAAATATGACCAAGGCCTTTAATTGTATAGCTGTTTAGCAGGAGTCTCTTCATGCAAAGAATTTACAATGACCTGATCAGGGAACACCTTGTTCAAAACAGGCAAATGGCATTTGTCAGTGGACCAAGACAGGTGGGAAAGACGACATCTGCACAAATGATTGATGAAAATGCATTGTATATTAACTGGGATAACCAGGGGGATCGGCTGAATATAACCAAAGGGCCAGATAACCTGGTCCGGGTTTACAACCTTGACGCCCTGGGTAAAAAAGACAGTTTAATTATTCTGGACGAAATCCATAAATACGGCAAATGGAAACAATTTTTAAAAGGTTTTTTTGACAGTTACGGCACCGATTTCAAAATTCTGGTGACGGGCAGTGCCCGGCTCAATATTTATAAAAAGTCCGGTGACAGCCTTATGGGCAGATATTTTAACTATCGCCTTCACCCGCTATCCGTTGCTGAAACAATTCATTCAGATTTAATTGAAAAAGAGATAAGAGAACCACAAAATTTTCCAGACCAGACCATGAAAGATCTGCTGGAATACGGTGGTTTTCCGGAACCTTTTTTAAAAGCGGACAAACGATTTTATAATAGATGGCGCAGGCTGCGCACGGAACAGTTTTTTTATGAAGATGTAAGAGATCTGACCAATGTACAGGAAATCTCTTTAATAGAAACTTTAGCGGAAATTCTAAAACATCAAACCGGCCAGCTCACCAACTACAGCTCACTTGCACAAGATCTTAACATTTCAGTTGATACGGTAAAAAGATGGCTGGTGATTCTCGAAAGACTTTATTATTGTTATTCGATCCGGCCCTATTTCGTGAATATCCCTAAGTCGTTGAGAAAGCAACCTAAATACTTTTTGTGGGATTGGTCGCTCATACCGGACAAAGGCGCACGACATGAAAACATTGTGGCGTCACACTTGCTGAAAGCCGTCCATTACTGGTCAGATGCCGGCTTTGGAGACTACGGACTTTTTTATCTGAGAGATAAAATGAAAAGAGAAGTTGATTTTCTTATAACCAGGGACAATACCCCTTGGATTCTTGTTGAAGTTAAGTCATCTTCGTCGAAGAGAATCTCTCCCCATCTTGAATATTTCAGTCATATTCTAAAAACGGACCACACATTCCAAATTGAGTTAAATGCAGATTATGTTGATGAAGATTGTTTCTCTGTCAAAAGACCGGTGAAGGTACCTGCAAAAACCCTTCTTTCCCAACTTGTATAAAACGGTTGACTCCAATTATCAATCAAGCCCCTCATTTCCGTGCCCTTCCGTGTCTTCCGTGGTTCAAAAAAAAATCATCCCATATAATCCACCAGGCTCATCCCCATCACAGAGGATGTCGAACTTAACGCCGCCTGATAAACGGTCTGGGCGGATTTAAGATTCATAATGGCCTCCACGGTATCTGCATCCCGGACCGTAGAGCGCTGGGTGGTCAATGTTAAATCCGTATCCAGAATAGTGGCTTCGGTGGTGGTTGTGCTGCTGTAAATCCGGCCCACCGTTGACATGCTTGATGTAAGACTTTCATAATGATTGTCCAGCCAGTTCATTGCCCGCTGAATGCCGTCCACATCATTATTTTCCAGGGCGTTTTTAAGATTAAAAACAGTATCCCATACACTCCAGGTGGCTTCTTCGCCCTCCAGGGGTTTTGAAGAGACATCCTCGGCATTGAAGCCAAGATCGCCGGCAGCACTTGAGTCGGCATGGGTACCCGAGGAGAACAGCAGGTCAAAGGACTCAAGCTGCCGGCCGGTGTCCGTATCCTCGCTGATGGTAAAGGAAGCGTTGTTATCTTCGTCATATGCCACTGACACTGAATAATTGACCCGGTTGCCGTTTTCCGCCGAGGCGGTTTCAAGGGCCTTTTCAACCGCTTCAGCATAGGATTCAGGATCTGAATATGTGTCGGCCGCTATCTCGGCAGTCAGTTGAACCGAGGTGCCGCCCCCATCTAAAAGGGTTTCGGTGAAATCAATGGTATCATTAGTGTCATCCACCGTCACCGGAAACGAACTGTTTTCCACTGGAACATCACTGGTAACCGTCTCAAGGATTACGCTGTCACTTTCAAACCCCAAATCAGGCAAAATACTTGCATTTTCATAGCCTTCCACAATATCAAAAGAGACCGTATCTCCCGCTTCAGGCGTCCCACCCAGATTTACAACAATGTCTGCTTTCCCGTTATCATTTACGTCGATTTCTATGGATTCATCGCCTGGATCAACTTCAATCTCGGCAGGCAGCCCATACCCCGGATCGTTGGACACTTTCCAGGTGTTGTCTTCGGTGTAGGTGAACGTTAATGGCTTTGTCCCCTCGGGAACCGGCGTGTATTCGGTCACAGGCGTTTCATTAACGATATTGATTTTTACATCTTCAAAATTTGCACCATCCGTTTTAAGATTCGAGGTCCTGGCGGTTTCCGTCTGGATCGCTTCAAAGGTCACACGCATGGGGGTGTCAAGACTGCCGTCAGTGCCAATGGAAAATGTATTGGTGTCGTCATCATATGCCACCGCGTAGATAATACCATATCCCTGTTCCTCGCTGACGTCGTTCAGGCTGTCTTCAACAGCAGCGGCAAGTTCTTCTTTACTGTAGGTGCCGCTGGTAATGGTTGCCTCATGGGTGATGATATCATCGTCACCTGTGCCGGGGTCTTCGATGAAAACAATCTTGTTGTTGGTGGGATTAACGGTGATATGATCTTCATAAAACAGGTCACGGCCACAGCAATCCAGGGATATGGTGGTGTTCCTGGAGGTGCTGATATTGACCAGGTCACTGCTCCCGTTGTAGGTTACGCTGGTGGGATGATGATCATCATCACAGGTAAACGGGGTTGTCCGGTTATTGTCACCACCAAACACATATCCGCCATAGGCGTCGGTATTGGCAAGGTCCAGAAGGCTAGCAAGATACCCCGGCATGCTCTCGGCAGCGTTGGATCGCTCCTGGTAAGACGCGGACGCATTGGTCAACGCCGAGCATAAGAGCTTCATTTCGGACAACTGATCCGCCATGGTGTCAAGGGCGGTTTCAGCCGTGGTCAGCACGTTCTGGGCCTGGTCTACATTCACCTGATACTGGTCCAAGGCGGCCAGGTCGGAATTGATGGTCAGCACCTGCTTCATACCCGATGGATCATCAGATGCGGAACTGATTTTAATATTGCTGGAGACGACTTCATTGGCCTCGTTTAAATCAGAGGTGAGTCGTCCAAGCTGATATGTGGCCTGTTTGTATATGCTGATGGTTGCGACTCTCATGGCAGACTTCCTATAAAATGGGTTTATCAACGCGTTGCAAGCAGGGCGTCGAACATTTCCTGCACAGTTGTCAGCAACTTGGCCGCGGCAAGATAGGCCTGCTGCTGGGCTGTCAGGTTAATCATTTCTTCATCCAGGGACACGGCGGAGATTGAATCCCGCTGGGCCGTAAGCTGGAACATCAGGCTTTCGGAATACTCCAACGCGGAATTAATACCGGCCGTCGTGGACCCGATGGTAGAGACCAGGGATGCCTGATAATCATCCAGGGAGGTGGTGGTGACCGAAACCCTAACCCCCTTTCCCCTGGTATATGTATACGCTTTCATGTCAACACTGTCGTAACGGGTGTCGGCCATGGCCATGGCATTGGTATTATCGCCGGCGGCAAGCGCAAAGGTTTCAGTATCCAAAATGCCTGACGCCAGCAGATCGGTGTCGGACAACACGTCATTCACACGGATGTCTGATGCCTTTGTACCGGTAAAAAAGGTATTCACCCCAAGGGCGGCCGCAACCCCGCTGTCCCCGTCTTCATTCCCTGCAAAGGCATAGGAGAGATCATCTGCGTCCCTGGATTTCAGATCCATGCGGATATACCCGTCACCTGAAACCGGCTGGCCAAAGGTGATTTCAATATCCCCGATAGCGTTACCGGTCAGATCAATCTGAAACCCGTTATCATCACCACCGTCCGGAATAATTTTCATGGTGCCCGTGGGGTCGTTTTCAACGTCCCAGGTGACGCTCCCGTCGCCCGGGTCCGTCGTGCGTACAAATTCAAGGCCCTCAGCCTCAAATTCCAGGGCGCTATAGTTCAACACCTTGATTTCCAAATTTTCTTGGTCAATGTTATTACCGCCTGAACAGGTGACGTTTTCAATGGCGCAATAGTCATCATGGGTATCAAACACAATGCGATTGTCCCGGGTGACCGACACATTCACACCACCTGCGCTGCGGTTAAACTCGCCGGCAAAGGCGTCAAGGGTCCAGTGCCATTCCGAAAGGGTCTGTATGGTATCTCCCACGGCTTTCCCATTCTCATCCGTGGCGATATAAAAGACCTCCCCGTTCACCAGGGTGCCGCTGTCAAAGGCGATGGTCATGCCGTCCACGTCCGCGGTAATCCGGCGATTTTCATCCTTATCATCCTTAAGCTCAATGGTGCCTGAACCGGTTTCAGACGTCCATTGGATCACAATATCATCTTTATCATCCGGCAGGGTGCCGCCGGAAGTAACCGTAAACGCATACATATCATCGACACTTGCGGCCTTTCCTGTAACCGAACCTTGAAGAATGTCGGCGTTTCCGGCGGCATCGGTATTGATCCGCAGGGTGTTTCCGGCCACAAGACTGCCTTGGGAAATGTCAAAACTTACGGGTGTCCCTGTGCTGTCAATCTCAACCGCACCGGATTCATCAATCTCAACATATCCGGACTGGCCGGAGGCATTGCCCTTATTGTCAAAAATTTCCCAGTAAATAGTGGCAGGGTCACCAAATGTGGCGGCGGTGGTCGAATTTTTTGTAGCTGAGCCGGACACCAGGGTCTCATTTTCCGGCGATTCACTGCCGGAGCCAGTGCCGGTAGAGACGCGCAACACCGCATCACTCCCCGTGTCGCTGAAATCTGAAATCACAATGGCATCTGTATCAGTTGCATCCATTTTTACGATGGATACGGATGATCCGTTTCTGATAATCTCATAGCTTGCCAGATCCAGGGCCGCTGAAAGGGCACCTTCTAACTGCTGGGCCTGCTCGGCATCCGTGGTGCCTGCCGGGGCTGCCACGGCATAAGAGACAGGCTGGCCATCCAGTTCAAATGTAATGTTTTCCCCGTCATCAAACCCGTCATATCCACCGGCGCCACCCAGGGTAATCATGCTGGTGCCGGTCACAGGCGTTCCGCCGGCGCCGAACAGTCCGGCAGCGGAAGTTTCGTCAGAACTGATTTGCATACCCGGATCCATGACAATACTCACGGAACCGACGATGGCTAGGGCATCGGTTGCCCCGGAGTCGGTTTCATCCAAAGATCGGGGTTCGGAACCGCCGGCATCCATGGTAACCCCGAGTACATCTCCATCTGAAAAAGTGGCCTGGGCACCTTCCTCGTCTGATCCGTCAAAAAGGAGTTGTCCGGTATCTGTTAGAACCGAACTACCGACTGCGACAACATCAATGACGGCATCATTTCCTGTACTCTCGGAAGCCTTGGACAGGGACACATTGGAGCCGTCGGTGGTCAAAATGGTCAACTCGTCTGTGCCCTCATCAAGCTCAACCGCAAGGGTTTCGTTATCTGTCAATGTGTTTGAGATGGCATCGTAAAACGCCTGGGCCACTTCAGCAGAGTCGGTGGTATCCACATCCGTCAGATCCACGGCAATATCGATGTCCTGGTTTGTTGTCCCGGTGGTGGACAAGGTCAATGAAACAGAAGCATCATCCGTATCAAAATTTTGAAAGTTGGAAAGGGTGATGCCCGCATTGTTCACGACATTAAAATCATAAATCCCGAGGGTGGCACCTGACGTACTTTCAATGGACATGTCGCCCACAGCCAGATCCGTGTTCCGGTTGATTTCATTAATGGATTGGGCCCCGGCTTTAAGCGCATCCTCAAACTGTTCTGAAAGAGAAAGTGACGTATCCACAGTAAACTTGACATCTTCTTGTACCCCGTCAACATCCAAAGTAAACGTCACAATATCACCGTCGGCAGCCGATAAAATATTGGAAACATCAAAATAGGCTGAGGTCGAAGAAGCATAGGCATCAATGCCGTCAATGCCGGACAGTTTTTCGGCAATCTGAGCAGCGGACCGACCGGCACCGGAACCCGTGTCGGAAATATCCAGAGTCTGTGTATCAGACCCATGGGTAATGGTAAGGGTTTGTTCCGCCAAAGCCGCATCCATGGCATTGGCAATACCGCCTGGGTGATATGACACATCGCCCAAAAGCGTTCCACTGGACTGCACCACGGTCTTATCTCCCAGGGTCCCCTCATCAATCACCGTGAGTTCATAAATGGCGTCAGCCTTTCCGGGTCCGGTAATATTAGAGATGCCGGCTGTGGATATCCCCATATCCACATTTACGGTCTGGTATTCCGAGGTGGTGTCCGTAGCATCCTGGATCACCATGGAAAAATCCCTGGTGTAGTCAATTTCATCCCCGTAATACAGACTATCAAACGTCCCGCTCTCCCCGGCCTCGTAGGTGCCCGCCAGGGCGCCGGAAAAATAGGTCTGCCCTGCCCCCTGGGAATGCTGAGCGTTCAAGGTCCAGATCAGATTGGTGGCAAGTTCATCAAATTCAGCCTGGGTTTCGGGAATCATCACATCCCTGACCTCAAGCCATCCGGCAATGGCACCACCGGGTATATCATTGGTAATATCATAGGTGTTGCCGGATTTGCCGGTCCAGTACACACTGCCCTGGTCCAGGCTTATATCGTATGAAATGCCGTCCTCCACCAGCGGCAGGCCGCAGCTGGTGATCAGGTAGGAACCATCATCTTTCGCGATAACATCCACGTCAATGCGTTTTCCAAGATCGTCCACCAGGGCGTTTCGTTTATCCGCAAGGTCATTGGCATTCCCGCCGATACTTTCGGCATTGATCATGGCCAGATTTAACCCCGCGATTTGCTCGGAAAGGCTGTTCACTTCGGTAACGGCCGAAGAGATTTCGCTGTCCAGGTCATCGGTCAGATCAGACAGGGCCTCTTCAATGGCATTGATGCGTTTGGTAAGGGCAAGACCGGCATCATATACGGCATTTTGTTCGGTTTCACCGGACGGGTTGTTGCTCAAATCCTCCCAGGCGGACCAGTAGGCATCCAAAAGGGTATTCACGCTGTCATCACTGTCTTCGGAAAACAGGTCTTCAATAGAAGACATATAGACCTGTGCCTCTTCCAGAGCCGCCTGACTGGACAGTTCAGAAGTCAACGTATTTTCAATGAGCTGGTTTACGAAACGTGAAACAGAGGCAACCGTAACCCCTGTACCATAAATATTGCCCCCCGATGTCACGGTGGGTGTGGTGGACAACTGCGCAGACTGGATGCTGTAATCCTCATTGTCCGCGTTGGCAATATTCTGGCCCGTCACGCTGATGGCGGCCTGATAGGCCGTAACGGCATTGGACGCAGTATTTAGTATGGCATTAAGACCGCTCATGATTCCACCCTATTTGCTATCGTTTCATACCTATAACCGTGTTCATCAGTTCATCCACGGTGCTGATGATCTTAGCATTGGCCTCATAGGCCGTCTGCAGGCCGATCATGTCAACAAATTCCTCGGAGATATCCACATTGGACATCTCAAGGGCATAGGATGACAGGGTGCCCAGTCCGTTTTCCCCGGGTTTATTGGTGATGGCTGCCCCGCTGTCTGTTGTGGCTTGATAAAGATTGCCGCCCACATTTTCAAGGCCGTTTGGATTGTTAAAGTCCGCCAGCGCAATCTTGAACAAGGCAATATTCTGGCCATTTGAATAGGAACCGCTAATCAGGCCATTGGATTCCACCCCAATCCCGGTGAGATCCCCGGATGCATACCCGTCTGAATCCTGGTATGTCGTGGAAGAAGATCTGGCGTACTGGGTAGAGGATAACGAATCATTAATCCAGTTGCTGCCGTTAAATTTTGACCCGATATTAAATGAGATGTCGGTTTCCGTGGTACCGAATTCCCCGCCGAGGAAATCAGCCGTAAACTGGTAATACCCTGTCTCTTCCACCTCATCGGTTGTCACCGTGCGCCATGCTGTCGAGCCTTCAATATCAAAAGTGATCGAACTATCCTCTATAAGTTCTTCGCCAAACGTGAAGACAATATCGTCCTCATCGTCATCATTGCCGGACCCGTCCAGGTCAATGGAACAATATGTGGCATCGCCTGAAAGGGTTGCGTTGCTGTATTCATCCGGTAAGGCATTCGGCGGCGTCACGTCAAAGGAAAAGGTTGTTCCGTCTGTTAAAGCTGCGTTAGCACCACTATTTCTTACATCGATTGTGACATCCGCACCACCTGTTCCGTCAAAGTCAATCTCAACAAGGTCACTGGCACCAGTGGTAATAGTCATACTGGAATATTCGCTGGGCGCCGTACTATCGAAAACCCATTTACTGTTAGTACCATCATATTTCAAGCTGACAGTGGCGGCATCGGTTATCGCCTCTTCGTTGTTAATGGTAATCAAAGAGGCATCCGTACTCACTTGGGGTGGATCCACGTTAAAGGAAAAGGTTGTTCCGTCTGTTAACGCTGTGTTGGAACCTCCGTTTGTTACATCTATTGTGACATCAGCCGTACCATCTCCGTCAAAGTCAATATCAACACTGTCATTGGTACCAGCGACAATTGCGACACTGGGATATTGGGTGGTAGGCCCCGTACCCGTAGGCGCACCTGAACCATCATTGAAACCCCATTTAGTGTTAGCAAAGTCATATACCAAGCTGACCGTGGCGGCAGTGGTTATAGCCTCTTCGTTATTAATGGTAATCAAAGAGGCATCCGTACTCACTTGGGTTGTGTCGCTTGTGGTCAGGGAACTGACCTCGGGAGTTGAGTGATCTGAGTTCAGGTTATTGACTGCATCTCTACCAAAGCTCCAGATTTCCTCAGTCGCATCCCAGCTAATGGACATATCTTCAACTGATGTTGTTATGACACTGGGATCGTTAATGGCTAATGTTGTGTTGTCGGCCGTCACACCACCATCGTAAACCACATTTCGAATATCCTGAACGTGGAGTTCCATGGGATCGTTAATATCAAAGGAAATGATATCCTCTATGGGTTCTTCATCCAGAGACATTTTTAAATCCGCTTCGCCGTCGTTATTAAGATCGATATAAATTTTTTTCGCACTAGACTCAGGGAGAATAGCTGCAACGTCGTAATTATTGGGAACCGCATCAAGGGTCCAGCCATCGGCCTCGGCATATGACATTTTAAAGCCGTAACCATCCTCTTGAATGGCGGCGGAGTTTTCAATTTCAAAATGAACATCTGCTATGCTATTATATCCTTCAGATACATCCACGTTGCCAATCACACCTGTAAATTCTTCCATGGTCATGGAAACGATGTCACCGGAACTTTCGGAAAAGGAAATCGTCCCCCTTGCCAAAAGCCCTGCAGAATCCGTATTTGCCGCAAGGGTGCGCGCGTCTTCATCCGGACCACAGGCAATGACGTATTCCCATTCGGTATCGGATTTCTTATCGTAGTAGACAGTGACTTCATGGGAAGCGCCCAGGGAATCATAGGCCGTAACCACGGTCTGGTATTCATAACCATCCGAGTTCATCGTGGTACCGTCGTCCGCATCATATTTAAAATTGTTGGACAAAACGATGGATTCGGACTTGGCATCGGAATCCAGGTTGGTGATTACGGTAATTTCATTTGTATCATCCGGTGGGCTTGTAAAACCGCTCAATATCAGGTCGGTAACGGCCCCGTATTCTTCTCCGGTATCGCCTTCAACCTCCCATCCTTGTAAAACATACCCTTCGGACGTGACGAGCGCGCCGCTTTCATCGAATGAAAAATTACCGGCCCTTGTATAATAATTTTCGTTAGAGTTTAATTCGGAAACAACAAAGAAACCATCCCCGCCAATGGCAAGGTCTGTGGCATTGCTTGTGGTTTCAAGGGAGCCGTCGGTGAACACCTGGGCAACATTGTCAACGTTCATACCAAGCCCCACCTGGGAAGTACCGGCATTGGTGCCGATAGTCTGGTAAAGGGTATCCGAAAAGGTGGCGTTCCCTTTTTTAAACCCAAGGGTATTGATGTTTGAAATATTATTACTTGTGACTTGGAGTGCATTGCCGGTGTTGCCCAGGCCGCTGGTGCCGGCATAAAGGGAACTGGTTAATGACATGGGTTTCTCCTTCGCATGGGTAAGATTTTTATAAGAAACTAGAGACAAGATACAAGAAACAAGAGGTCGAAGCGCCTGGGGCGCTCATTTTAGCCTGCATTGTTGCTGTCTTTAGTTTCATTCTGTATATTGTATCCGTCAGGACATGGCTGTTATTCAACAGCAGTTATGGTTGATACAGATACCAGACGCCCGGTATCTCCAATTTCAAGGTACTGGACACCGTCCACGGCGGTGATGGCACTGACCTCTCCGGAAATGTCCATGTCGGCTGTTCCGGTATCGGCTGTAACCGTATAATAATAAAGTCCGTCAGCGCTCAGCTCATCGCTGCTTGTCATCCCGTCCCAGACGACCTCATTTTCTCCGGTGGTTGTCTCTTGGGCTGATATGTCAATCGTATCAACTTGTTCATCATTGGTGTTATATATTGTCACCGTGACATCGGACGCAGCAGTCAGGTTAAAGCCCAGTGCATCCCCCTGGACCTCGCCCGCTGCCACCTGGACGATGGGGTGACTTGAAGATACCGTGGTGCCAAGATATTCAATAACGGACGGCGAGTCACTGGAAGAGGCGGCGGAAGGGGAAGACGCGCTTACCGTTGTCACATCGTCCGGGTTCACCAACACGCCGTTGACCACCAGGTATCCTTTTCCATTCTGGTAAGATATCGCCTCCACAGTTCCGGACAGATAGGATGTCACCTCTTTGTAGCCCTTCCCGGAATTGGCCATCACCACATAGGAATATTCACCGTCATCCAGAGTGTTACCCGCATCATCCGTGCCATCCCAGGAGACCAGATAAGCTCCGGCCTCAACTTCGCCCTGGGGCAGGGTCGCCACCTGGGTGCCATCGGCATCATACACATACACAATCACCTCAGCAGAGTCATCAACCTCATAAAACCCGGAAGTAACAGCGCCGTCATCAATGGTCATTGAGTTCACGGTTGCCGTAACGGTCATTCCTGCAAATGAGTTGACATCAATATTACCGTCAGACCCCTCAGCATCCGCCATCATCTCATCAATCTTATCATTGACATTGATCAGCTGCTCAACCTGGCTGAACTGGGCCAGCTGGTCGGTGAACTGTTCCGTATCCGCCGGATCTAGGGGATTCTGATTTTCAAGCTGGGCCACTAAAAGCGTTAAAAATTCTTCGCTGCCCAATGACGTTCCCGAGCCGGCGTCACTTTTCTTTGAGGTCTTCTCAGTATCATACGCCTCATAGCCGTTAACCAATGATGAAAGAATGGATGAATTATCAGACATGTCTGTCTCCTGTGGCTGTTACTACTTAATTCTTTAATGATAGCGCCGAAGCCATCTATCCTGGACATGGATATATACAAGAAGCGTGCCGGAAAGACTTGAACATAAGGAGATACAGCACGTACAACATACATAGATAAAGGCTTTAAGCCTATATTTCGCCCTTAAACAGCCAATCATATTTATTACAAACTATCTGAAGGGTCTATTTTCAGGGCGATGAAGAATTAAATACCCGGAAGAATTTGCCGGTTAACGGCGGATAATTTTTTCTTTCTACCAGTTGTTGGGTTTCGTTCCTCAACCCAACATCGATTGCCAACATGTCACTCTTTTCCAATCGTCTCATCAAACAAAAATCTCTCGCCAGCACCCCAATCAATGGGATATTTTCCCTGTCGAACATACCGGTGAAGGCTTGAATACGTCCAATTCCCCGGCACGTCAACCAATCCATGTTTCACGGGATTGTAATGAATATATTCGACATGGCGGATGAAATCTTCCTCATCACGTATCAA
The DNA here is from genome assembly GCF_013389365.1 of Desulfobacter latus. Classification (GTDB taxonomy): domain Bacteria; phylum Desulfobacterota; class Desulfobacteria; order Desulfobacterales; family Desulfobacteraceae; genus Desulfobacter; species Desulfobacter latus. The sequence continues at coordinate 2,473 of NZ_JACADJ010000025.1, read as the reverse complement.
ATGTTCCCAATAACGTCTTTGCCAGATCGCCTGTTCCTGTTTTCTCGTTCGGGATTCAAAAGCTACATGTCGATATTTTGCGTTCACGTTGCGGGTAAAATAGCTTTTAATCAATCGCCACCGGGTCGGGAAATCATCGTCCCCACGGGGCAAGGTCCACATGCAATGCAGATGTTCCGGCAACACCACCATCGCATCAATTGTAAATGGATGATTTTCCATCACATATTTAAACGCCCTCCGCAGGAGATTAACATTTTCAGGTTGCGTTAATATTTCCAAGCGGTTGCATGTAACCACCGTAAAAAAATAAGTTCCTCCCGTTATTCGGGCCCGGCGATAATACATACCATTAACCATCATTCATTCGTGTTGATTCGTGGTCATTTGTAGGTTGGGTAGAGTGCAGCGAAACCCAACATCAATCTACCATTCCATATACTCGCTCAAGTATGGGGTGTCTAAATGCACGGGTTTAGTTTACGGCTACCTACCTAAAGCGGGACAAAATGTCCTGCTAATTTGAAAAAAACATGCTCATCCTTGCATTTGTTTCATTGATGATTACAACAAAGATTGGAGAATAATTTTTCATCCGGTACTGATATTTAAACACAAATGAAAAATGAAAGATGATAATATGAGCATTCGAACAAGATGTACTCAAGTGTTTTCATTTTTTCAAAAAAATAAATCTGATACAATCAGAAAAGCTGCCGCTGCAACTGGGATATCCAAAAGCAGTGTTCATAGACATAAACAGGCAATCAGGAATCGAAATCGATATCCGGAATCTCTCTCATGGGAAACAGAAGCCGGTCAGGTCTGGTTTACAATTCTGGTATGTGCAACGCTTTATGTCTTTGGAATTCGTTGTGGTGTGGGTATGGAAACGATTTCCGAATTTTTCAAGATCCTTCGCCTTGAAAAGCATATCGGAATCTCTGCCACCAGCCTTCACAGGAAGGTTGCTGAGATTGAAGGCCTTATTTTGAAATACAAAGAGACTTTTGAAAAAAATAGCGGTGGAACTGCCAAAGTTATTGTGGGAGCCGATGAAACTTTTTTTGATAAGATGATACTGGTAATGATTGAGTTGAGTACCGGTTATATTCTTATCGAAGAACCGGCTGAAAACCGAACCTGTGAAACCTGGAAAGAAAAAGCGGTTCATGCTTTGGAAAGGTTAGGATTAAAGGCTGCATATATGGTCAGCGATAACGCAAAAGCTCTTGTAAAGCTTGCATCTTCAGGAATCCAGTGCAGCAGAATTCCCGACTTGTTTCATGCAATGAATGAGATAGTCAAAGTTATGGGAACGCGTTTTGCAAATAAGGCAGCCCGGATTCATGGAAAAATTTCGAAAGAACTTGCTGCTCTGGAACTGCTTATGGAATCAGGTAAAAGTCCTGAAAAAGTCACCAGAAAACAGAAACAGATCGAAGCATTAAAAACGGAGCATGAGGTTATTATGGAAGGTCAGACACGATATTATGATCTTCTGCACAATTTTTCCAAAGCAGTACATCCGTTTTCAACTGATGAGAATGGTCCTCTAACCTCGGAAGATGTTGTTGAGAAACTTCTGGTGACTCTGTATGCGCTGAAAACTTTGGCTGTAGAGTACGAAATTAAAGACAATAAAAATGCTCTTGATAAGGTTGAAAAGCAGATTCGTGAGATAGCAGCATTGATTGATATATGGTGGATCTGGGTCAAAGAAACTATTGCACATTATAATCTGGATGCTGACAAAACAGATTGGCTCCTTTATACTTACTTACCGGTTATTTATTGGGAGATTCAATTGAAACGAACTTCATCAGAATCCCTTTCAAATTCATATGAACAGGCTTACGAACGAGTTCAAAGTGTTCTGAATGATCATCCTCTGACTGCCCATGTTCCTAGTGAAGAAATAAAACAATGGCAAAGCTGGGCACATTGGATTGCAACAAAATTCCAAAGAACTTCTTCTGCCGTAGAAGGAAGGAATGGAGCCTTGTCTCGAATGAACCATAATCAAAGATCAATTCCATTAACAAGGCTGAAAGTGCTCACTGTCATCCATAATTTCGGAATAAAAAGGCAGGATGGTACAACAGCAGCCCAACGATTGTTTGGGCAAAAATTTCCTGACTTATTCGAATGGATTGTTGAAAGGGTCGGAGAACTGCCCTGCCCGAGAGAGCATTCGGTAACCCATTGATATGTTAGCTTTGTCCCGGCTTAGGTGGGTAGCCTAGTTTACCCGTGATTTGACCAGATTGCTTATGGGCGCATTCCCATTTTCCCGGTTTTAAAAAAGCCTATCTTTTTATGAAAAAAGCATGATATGAACTCTCAAAACAATACTATCTGAGGAGCAAATATAATGGAAATGAAGAAAGCCGAAGACTGTGAAACTGTAGAAGAAGTTCAAGCCTACCTGAAGGTACTGGATGAAGATAATCGGTTAATTCAAACTCCAGAA